>JAFAER010000197.1 GCA_023423895.1 Pseudomonadota bacterium | reverse complement strand
CCTCTACGCCGTTCGTGATCGCGCTTCCGGTGACGCTCGCGGCGGCGATGGCGGCGGGCGCCGTGTGGGCTCTCGTTCCGGCCCTGCTAAAAGGCCGCCTCGGCGCGCACGAGGTCATCTCGACGATCATGATGAACCGCATCGCCGACGGCTTCGTCGGTCTCCTCGTGGCGAGCGGGCTCGCGCTCACGGGAACGGTGCGGACTCCCGATGTCGTACCCGGCGCGCGGATGCCGCGTCTCGATGCGCTTTTTCCGGCCTTCCGCGGAAGCGCCGCGAGCTTCGCCGTCGTGCTCGCGGTGCTCGCGACTGCGCTCGTGATGATCGCGCACCGCCGCACGCGGCTGGGCCGTGAGATCGGCCTCATCGGTCTCAACCCGCGCGCGATGCAAGCGGAGAAGGTGCCGGTGAAGCGCCGCCTCGAGCAGGCTCTCGTCGCCTCCGGTGCGCTTGCGGGCGCGGCGAGCCTCGGCACCGTCCTCGGCTACAAAGGCTACTTCGAGGAAGGGCTCGGCGCCGGTGCGGGCTTCGGTGGCGTCGCGGTGGCGCTCCTCGGGCGCGGTCGCTTCGAAGGACTCGTGCTGGCGGCGCTCCTCTTCGGCACGCTCCAGCAAGGCGGCCTCGCGTTGAACGCGCATGTGCCGAAGGAGCTGATGGACGTCCTCCAGGGCGTCGTCATCTGTGCGGTCGCGCTGGCCGATGCGCGCCTTCGCGGGGCGATCGCGAACGTCGTCGTACGTCCGGTCGCCAAGCCATCAGCGCGAGGAAGCGCGGGGCTCTCGTGAGCGCATTCGACGTCATCGTCTCGGGCACGATGCTCGCGCAGACCGTGAGGATGACGGTGCCGTATGCGTGCGCGAGCCTCGGCGGCGTCCTGAGCGAGCGGAGCGGCGTGGTCAACATCGCCCTCGAGGGCATCTTGCTGTCGTCTGCGCTTGCCGCGGTGGCCGTTCAGGCCGCCACGGGCAGCGCGGCGTCGGGGCTGTGCGCAGGCGTCGCGTGCGGAGCGCTCGTCGGGCTCGGTCATGCGCTCTTGGTCGTGCGGGGCCGTGTCGATGCCATCGTGAGCGGTCTGGCGATCAATCTCGTCGCTGCAGGCGGAACACGCGTCGTCTTGCGGGCGCTCTATGGCTCGAGCTCGAACTCACCGTCGGTGCGCGGTGTCGGCATCGCCGAGAGCTGGGGCCTCCTCGGGCGGACGCTCCTCGACCCGTTTTTGCTCCTGACGCTGGCCGCGGCCGCGGCGTTCTCCTGGGGCCTCGCGCGCACGCGATTCGGATTGCGTCTCCGCGCCTGCGGGGAGGACCCGTCGGCTGCTCAGGCGGTCGGTGTCGACGTGGCGCTCACGCGCATCCTCGCGGTGACGATCGGCGGGGCCGTCTGCGGGCTCGGCGGGACGGCGCTCGCGTTCGAGCTGCATCAGTTCCAGGCCGGAATGACCGGCGGCCGCGGCTTCATCGCGCTCGCAGCGGTCATCGTCTCGGGCTGGCGACCGTGGCCTGCCGTGCTGGCGTGCCTCGCGTTCGCGGCGCTCGATGCCCTGCAGATCGTCCTCCAGAACCAGACGCGCGCCCCGTCGCAGATCTTCGCGGTCCTGCCGTTCGTCGCGACGCTCCTCGCGCTCGCGGTCGTCAGCCGGCGCACGAGCGGCAACGCGCGCGCGCCCGCGGGCATCGGCAAGGACCCGGTGTGAGACGAGGCCGCCGACCGTGGTCGCGGGTCAAGCGTTCGGGCGTGCGCCGGCGATCTGGAGGCCCTTGCGCAAGACGGCGTGCGTCTTCGGCGCGCCCCAAGGCTGGAGGATCGCGAACTCGTGAGGCAGATCCCAGACGACGAGATCGGCCCGAGCGCCTGCGACGAGCGAGCCGCGCGGCCTCGACACGCCATGTCCCGCGAGCCCCAGCGAGACGGCGGCGTTCCGCGTTGCGCCGAGGATCGCCTCCGCCGGAGTGAGACCGTACATCCGGACGGCGAGCGACATCGCGAGAGGCAAGCTCTCCGTCGGCGCCGTCCCCGGGTTCGCGTCGCTCGCGACGACGAACGGAACGCCCGCTTCACGGAGCTCGTGGACGGGCGGCGGTGCTTGTCCGAGCGAGAAGCTCGCGACCGGCAGCAGCGTCGCAACCACCCCGGCCTTGGCGAGCGCCGCGATGCCGTCGGCGTCGACGTTCTCCAGATGATCGGCCGAGCGCGCGCCGACCTCGGCACAGAGCTGCGCGCCGCCGATGTCGGCGAACTGACCGACGTGCAGTCGCACGCCGAGCCCTGCGCGCTTGGCCGCGTCGCAGACGAGCCGCGCTTCGTCGATCGTGAACGCGTTCTGATCGACGTAGGCATCGACGAACTGCGCGAGCTTCTGCTGCGCGACCTCCTGCACCATCGAGGTGCCTGCACGAAGCACGTAGTGGTCGCGGCTGCTCTTCGCGCTTTCGGGCAAGGCGTGGAGCGCGAGGTACGTCGGGACGACGCTCGGCAGCGACGCGTCAGTGCGTGCCCGCGCGATGGCGCGGAGCTGCTTGCGCTCGCCGTCCGGATCGAGGCCGTAGCCGCTCTTCACCTCGACGGTCGTCACGCCGAGCTCGGCCATGTGGCGGAGGCGCGCCGCGAGCTCCCGCGCGAGCACATCCTCGCTTGCCTGCGCGACCGCGCGGTACGTGGACAAGATCCCGCCGCCGGCCGCCGCAATCGCACGGTAGTCCGCGCCGGCCATCCGGAGCACGTACTCCTCGTGGCGCGAGCCGACCCACGCCGAGTGCGTATGCGCGTCGATGAGGCCCGGCGTGACGACGCGGTCGCCGTAGTCGACGATCGGCGCCTTGTCCTTTGCCGCAGCGCGCGGGCCGATCCAGCTGATCGAATGCTCGTCGTAGAGAACGGCGGCGTCCTCCACCACGGCGAGAGGATTGTCCGGCGTCGCACGCGACAGGTCGCAGGTGACGATCCGCTTGGCCGCGATCCCGACGAGGCTCACGCTCTTCCTCCCTGCTCGAGACGGCTTGCGAGCTCCTTCGCGATGGGCTCGGACCCATCGAGCACGCGAGACAACATCGCATCGGTTTCGGCGGGCTTCGGCGGAACGCGACGGCGCATCGCGAGGAATCGTACGCTGGCCTCCTCGCAGCGCAATCGGAACGCAGCCGACCGCTCCGCTTCGCGGACGAGCGCCTCGTGGGCCTCGGCCGCGAGGTCCTCGCGCGAGCAGACGAGAAGCGCATCGCAACCCGCAGCGACGGCGAGGACGGCGGCTTCGCCCACGGGGAGCTGAATCGCCTTCATCTCGAGATCGTCCGAGAAGAGCGTCCCCTCGAACCCGAACGCACCGCGCACCAGATCGGTGCAGACCGCACGCGACAGCGTGGCCGGACCAGGATCGAGCGCCGGATACACGACGTGGGCCGTCATCATCGACGCAACCGCGGGCTCGCGCGCGAGCTCGCGGAACGGAGCCAGCTCGATGCGGTCGAGCTCCTCGCGCGAGCGCTCGACCCGCGGCAGCGCGAGGTGCGAGTCGACCGTCGTGTCGCCGTGTCCGGGAAAGTGCTTGATGCACGAGAGCACGCCGCCGCGCGCGAGCCCCTGCGCCCAGGCGCGCGCGAATCGCGTCACGTCTTCCGGCGTCTCCGCGAATGCGCGGTCGCCGATGATTGGATTCTCCGGACGCGTATGGATGTCCGCGACGGGCGCGAAGCTCATCGTGATCCCGAGCGCCGCAAGCTCCTTCGCCTGCGCTTCTGCGAGGCGCGACGCGAAGTCGACGTCGCCGAGGTCCCCGATGCGCCGCATCGCGGGCAAGGCGAGGGCAGGGGGACCGATCCGCACGACCCGTCCGCCTTCCTGGTCGATCGCCACGAGCGGCGGCAAGTCGGCAGGCGACGCCTGGAGGACGCTCCGGACCAGCGCCGCGATGCGAGGCAATCCCTCCGCGCCGGGCACGATGTTCCGACGGAAGAGCACGACACCGCCCCGTGCGCCGCTCTCGAGCGCTCTCCGCTCACCGCTCGAGAGCTCGACGCCGGCGAGCCCAACCACGAGAAGCTGGCCGCAGAGCGCGGCCAATTGTCCGAGCATCGGCTATGGTCTACCACGAACGTGCGATCGAGGTCTTCCGCGAAGCTCTGGCTCATCGGTGTCGTGCTCTCCGCCGCCGCGTGTGGTCCGCCGACGGCTGCGACGACATCGCGATCCGGCGCGCAGGACGCGCACGCACGCACCGGCGGACCGACGGCGGCGAGCGCGCCGGGAGAGCCTGCAGCATCGGCGTCGCCGGCGCCCGCGGCCAAAGGAGCCGCCTCCACGAGCGCCGTCGAGCGCCCGACGAAGCTCCTGACGGTGCCCGAAGCGCGTCGCTACATGCTCGCGCTGATCAATCGCGATCGGAAGAGCCAGGGCCTGGGTCCCGTCGAGCTCGACGAGGGAGCGCCGACGCAGGCAGGCCAGCGGCATGCGGAGGACATGGCGCGACTCGGCTTCCTCGGGCACTGGGGCAGCGACGGCTCCGTTCCCGAGCAGCGGCACACCGAGGTCGGCGGCGCGGACATGGTCCTCGAGAACGCGCTCTGCTTCACGGACGAGGCGAAGCGCTCGCTCGACGCGAAGCCGCTCATCGACCCGAAGCAGATCGAGCGCGCCGAGTCGCTCTTCTTCGACGAGGTGCCGCCCAACGACGGGCATCGGCGGAACATCCTGAAGCCGGCGCACACGCGTGTCGGCATCGGCATCGCGCAGTCGGTCGAGACCGCCAAGGAGCTCGCCGTGCCGTGCTTCACGCAGGAGTTCGTCGACGGCTACGGTACCTATGCGCCGCTGCCGAAGACGGCAAAGGTCGGGGCGGTCGTCCACGTGGAGGCCACGCTGACGAACGGCGCGCGGCCGACAGGCGTTGGCGTGGCGCGCGTCACGACGCCGAAGCCGCTAGCCCCGAGCGAGCTCAATCGGCGACGCAGCTATCCGGTGCCGAAGCCGTACCAGATGTACTGGGGCCCGGGCTTCGTGACGCCGATCGTGGCGAAGATCACGGGCCCGAAGCTCGAGATCGACGTGCCGCTCGACGACAAGCGCCAGCCGGGCCTCTACGAGATCAGCGTGTGGGCGAAGCTCGGCGACGCGCCAGAGCAGACGATGGTGAGCCTGCGCACGATCCGCGTCGAGTGAGCGTCAGCGCGCGGGCGAGGGCGAGGGCCTAGTGGGCTACTGCCGTCACGGCCGACCAGTCTGGTGGGCACTTCGAGTCCTCGTACGACTCACGGCCGGCACACCGAGCCGGGTTGCGATGCGGCCCGATGAGGAGCGCGGCGTGACGTGAGAGGAAGGGCGCGTTCGAGCGCCAGTCGTGCTCCACCGCGCTGACCGCGGACTCGACAGCGACGCTCGCTTCGAGCGCCTGCAGCTTCAGGTAGATCTGATGCCGGGTATCCGGGTCGTCGGTGAGGGCGTAGTGACGTTGAAGTTGCGCGATGGCTGCGCGTTTCTCGCCGGCCTTGCTGAGAAGTGACGTTGCGGCGAGTGTGCGATCCGGATGGGCGCCGAGCTCGACGGCGCGCGCGATCGCGAACGCACCGTCTTTGCGCCACGCTTCGATCTCCTTCTCCTCGGTCAGAAAGGACGGCCCGAGGAAGGCGATGAACTGCCCGTATCGAAGCCAGATGTCGTCGTCGAAGGGACGCTCTCGCGTGCCGCGTTCGAGGTATTGCCGCGCGAGGCGAGCATCCTCCGCGGTGCCGACTGTGCCGGGTTTGTAGACGAGAAGCGTGTCGACGAACTGGTAGAGGAGCTGATGGTCCGGCTCGAGCGCGAGAATGCCGTCGAGGTATTGGACTGCACTCGGAAACGGGCGCTTCTCGGAGAACCGCATTCCGTGCTCGACGAGAAGCGATGCCCAGAGCAGGTCCGCGGCTGCCGAGTGATACCCGAACGTCATCACCCGGAGCTGCTTCGGGGGCGGTATGCGGCTCACGTCGTCGAGCTCTTTGACGCCTCTGAGCGAGCTCTCGAGACTCGGCTGCAGTTGCCCGATTCCGGCCGCGCAGGCGATCGCCACCACGGTGAGGATGATCAGTTCGACGAGACCCATGCGTGAGCGCGGGGACGTCGTCATTCGAGCTCCGAAGCGATGTACATCCCCGGCTCGAGCCGCGGCTCCTGCCCCGCGATCGCCGTGCCCTTCACCTCGAAGGTGCTGAGCACGCCGTCGCCATCGAGGTCCCCGTGTGCTTGGCCGACGAAGCCGGAGCCGGATGACTCGAACGAGAAGGCGTAGGCATGGGGAACCGATTCGGGGGTCGCCCGAAACTCGAGGGCAACCCAGGTCGGATGGTCCCAGGTTCCCGGTGGATCGACGTCCTTCGTCCCCCTCGGCACTGCCGCGGGGGTGAGCGGGGCCGACTCCGGGAACACGGAGTGCGCCGCCGCGTGCGCGAGCGCGTTCGTCCCGAGCCGACTCAGGCCGTCGGTCGGCTCGACGAACCGGGAAGCATGGACTTCACGGAAGAAGGTCGGGACTGCAACCGCGGCGATGCATCCGAAAAGTGACACGCCGAGCGCAAGCTCGATGGGGGTGAAGCGGCGCACTCCTCACTCCTCCGGATCGATGCGCTCCATGTCCTTGGACACCTGGGCGGTCAGGCTCTCGTCGGGCGTGACGGTCAGTGAGTACCTGGACCGCGTGCCATCGCCGTCGAGATCGCCCTCGGCGAGGACCTGCGCCTTCGCCGCAGCGCCGGACCCCGAGGACTCGAACGAGTACTGGTAGCACTGCGGCTGGATGATCGAGAACCCTTGCAGGTCTCGCCACGGGCTCGCAGCCCAGTCCATCTGGTTACTCTGGTACTTCCTGCCGCGGACGCTGAGAGCGTCCTCCGGGACGGGGACGCGCGAGCTGGGTGGAAAGTGACGCATCGCATGGACCGCCTGCGGCGAGGCCCCCGATGGCTGCGTAGCGTCCGAACGGTTGTAGAAGTCAGCGGCGCTGACGGCGAGGCGTGTGATGGACTCCCGTGCTTCCGCTGTCTTGTTGTGCCGAACGTACCGCGCGAGGGCGTACATCCCGATCGCCGACAGGATGGCCGCGAGCGCAAAGAAGTTCATGAGCTCGATGGCGGAGAAGCCACGCTGGCGCGAGCACCGGAACACGAAGCGAACCATAGCAGCTCATGCCTCCCGCAGACGAGGTGTGACGCGCAGTCGAGCTCATCGGTCGGCACCGGCGTCCCCAGCCTCTGCGTCCGCTGCAAGACCGGCATCGCCCGACGGCGCACCGGCATCGCCCGGCCTCGTGGCGCCTGCGTTTGACGGCCCGCTGGCCGTGATCTGGAAGGGATGCGGACCTGAAGCTGGCGGCGTGGGGATCGACCCTCCGAAGGTCCCTTGCCACCGAACCAGGTCCCGGAGATCTTCCTCGGCGCTCGCGAGGAGAGGATCAGCGGTGTCGCGGTAGCACTGGACCCGCAGGTCGGTGAGCCAGTCGACGAGCGGCGCCGGCTCGATGTCGTGGAGAGCCTTGGCGCAGTGCTGAGCGTCGATCAGCGCGCCGATGCGTGCGCGCTGGAAGAGGCGCAGATCGCGCTGAGCCTCGGCCGCGAGCGGGTGCGAAAGGATCTCGTAGAGGGGCCGTGCGAGTGTGTTGTCTCGCGTCGCGATTTGGACGGTCACGTTGACCGCCGACTCGCTGACCTTCGATCGCACCCACGGATCTTTGGCGTGAAGCTCGAGACCGTGCTCGAGGAACTCGAACGCTCGCTTCACCTCGCCGCGCCGATAGGCGAGGAGAGCCCGAAAGAGCTCGCGCTCGGCCTCGTTGTCGACGCGGTCGATGAAGTCGTCGGCGTCCTCCGCCTGGCTTCGCACGGCCATCTCCGCAACGAGGCTCTTCTCGAGGATCCAGCGCGGCTCACGCTTGAGGTCGCGCCACTGCTTCAGGCTTTCCGCGAACCGGTTCTCCTTGAACGTCTGGAGGACACGTCCGAGCCCCCGCGCCTGCGGCGGAACGCCCTGAAGCGGCGGATCGAGAGGTTGATTGTTCTTGGCCTGGTCGAGCCAGCGCTCTTCGAGGACCCCGAGCGGCGAGATGGTGCCGCGGAGCGGCGGAGCGGACGCCTGGAGCCGATTCGCGAGCACGATGATGTCGTTGTCGACGCCCACGTGATGACCGACACTCCGCGCAAAGGCGAACTCGAGGACGTTCGCGTCGTCGTGGTTGACGGCGCCGAGCTCGTTCGCGGCCATGATCTCCGCGAGCTTCGCATTCGCGACGAAGTGCGTGAGCACGCCCTCGACGCTGTCCGTCTGCCAAATCGACTTCGCGGCGGCGCCGAAGATCGGGCTCTGGAGGCGCTGGTGCAGCGCCGCAACGTCGATCTGCAGCGGCTCCGTCTGCGCAACGAGGAGGAGGTCGCCGGCCATCGTCCGCCAAACGGAGATCTCCGGGAATACCCGGTGGAGGGTCACTGCCGCCGTCGCCACAGCCCAGGGATCGACTTCGTATGCCTGGATCCACTGGATGAAGATCCCTTTCGGGCGCAGCCGTCGTGACGCCGCCGTGTAGAACTCCTCCGTGTAGAGGCTCGAGATGCCGGCTCGATAGGGGTTCGAGGGCTCGGAGAAGATGACGTCGTACGTCTCTGACGTGGTCAGGAGGGTCTCACGTGCGTCGCCGAGGTGCACCTTCACCTTCGGATTCTCGAGAACGCGCTGGTTCACATCCGAGCAGTCCCGTGCGACTCGGAGGGTCGCTGGCTCGAGCTCGACGACGTCCACGCGGTCCATCTCCGGAAGCGCGCCCAGCCATCCAGCCGTGCTACCCGTTCCGAGGCCGATGACGAGCGCTTGGTGCGGATCGGGATGGAGGAGCGCACCGAGTAGTCCGCTCATGACCTGCGTCGGCGCGTCGTTGATCGAGTGTCCGTCTGCCTTGCCGTTGATGATGAACGCGTGCCCGCTGCCACTGCCGAGCGCGACGGTGCTCTCGAGCCCGTCCTCCTCCCACGCGGTCATCCCGCGGTGGATCCGCACGAACATGCTGAGGTTTGCGGGGGAGCTGTCTGCGATTCGTCGATCCGCGCGTCCCGCGCCGATGCCCGAGTGCCGCCATGCGGCGGTCGGGCCACGCGTGCCGAGAAGCGTGAATCCGAAGAGGGCAGTGGCGCATGCCAGCATTCCGAGTCGGAGATCACGACGGCCGAGCCGTACATGATCGACGACGACCGCCACGACGGCGGTGACGCACAAGGTGGCGACGACGAGCCGCCAGCACGTTGGTGCAGAGAGCGCGGGAATCAGGCCGAACCCTCCGGCGATCGAGCCGACGATCGCTCCGAGCGTGTTCGCAACGTACGCTGCGCCGACGTCGCGGCCGACGTTGCTGGCGCCCTTGCCATAGAGGCCCACGATGAGAGGGAACTGCGCGCCGGACACGATGGCGCCGGGCAGCACCACGATGGCAGCGATGATTGCCCACGCGAGGACGCTGGCTCCGAAGCCGGCTGTCGCGAGTGGTCGGAGCAACAGCGCGAGCACCGCGATGCGGTCACCGAGCGCGAAAGGGATCGCGATGACGAGCGCCTCGACGGCGCAGGTGACGGCGAACAGCGTCACGGTCGGAACGCGGCGCGTTCGCGAATAAAGCGTGCCGCCCAGACCGATTCCTGCGAGCGCGACCGCCAAGATGAGCCCGAATGTGTACGACGAGCCGCCCAGGATCGGCGCGAGCATCCGGTACCAGACGAGCTCCATCAACATGAACACGGCGCCGGAGATGAACGCGGCGGCGGGCGGAAACCACGCAGCTCCGGGCGACGCCGCATCGACGGCAGTGGGCTTCGCCACGGGCTCGTCATCTGCAGGGCCCGACTCGTCGCCCGACTCCTCCTTCGATAGACCGCGCCGCGAGAGCGAGCGGGCGATCACCCCGACGAGGACGTTG
>JAFAER010000054.1 GCA_023423895.1 Pseudomonadota bacterium | reverse complement strand
ACAGGTACGAGGAGATCCAGCCGCAGCGGCGGGAGCTCGTCGAGGACGTGCTCCTGAACCGCCGCCCTGACGCCACCGAGCGGCTCGTCGACTTCGGCGAGAAGCTGAAGGCCGCGGGCGCCGGCGCGGGCGCGGGCGAGAAGAAGGAAGAGGAGTGGCGGAAGGGCACCGTCGAGGAGCGCCTCTCGCACGCCCTCGTGAAGGGGATCGACACGTACATCGACGCGGACACGGAGGAGGCGCGCGCGAAGCTGGGGCGCCCGCTCGCCGTCATCGAGGGGCCGCTGATGGACGGCATGGGCGTCGTCGGCGATCTCTTCGGGGCAGGGAAGATGTTCCTCCCCCAGGTCGTGAAGTCCGCCCGCGTGATGAAGAAGGCGGTCGCCTACCTCACGCCGTTCATGGAAGCGGAGAAGGCCGAGCTCGCCGCCGCCGGCCACGTCACGAAAACGCAGGGCAAGATCGTCCTCGCCACGGTGAAGGGCGACGTCCACGACATCGGCAAGAACATCGTCGGCGTCGTCCTCGCCTGCAACAACTACGAGGTCATCGACATGGGCGTCATGGTCCCGTGCGAGAAGATCCTCGAGAAGGCGAAGGAGGAGAAGGCGGACATCATCGGCCTCTCCGGTCTCATCACGCCTTCGCTCGACGAGATGACCCACGTGGCGCGCGAGATGGAGCGGCTCGGCTTCAAGCTGCCGCTGCTCATCGGCGGCGCGACGACGTCACGCGCGCACACCGCCGTGAAGATCGCGCCGTGCTACAGCGAGCCGGTCGTCCACGTGCTCGACGCGAGCCGCGCCGTGCCGGTGACGACGAGCCTGCTCAGCGACGAGAGCCGCGCGACGTTCATCGCCGACCACCGTGCGGAGTACGAGAAGATCCGGCGGATCCACTCGCAGCCGAAGCACAAGACGATCCCGCTCGAGGCCGCGCGTGCGAACCGCACGCCGATAACCTGGCGGCCGGAGGACATCGCGCAGCCCGAGCTCACGGGCGTCCGCGTGCTCGAGGACTTCTCGCTCGCCACGCTCCGCGAGTTCATCGACTGGACGCCGTTCTTCCACACGTGGGAGCTGCGCGGCGTCTACCCGCGTATCCTCGAGCACGAGAAGTACGGCGAGCAGGCGAAGAAGGTCTTCGCCGAGGCGAACGCGCTGCTCGACACGATCATCGCGAAGAAGCTACTCCGCGCGCGCGCGGTCTACGGGCTGTTCCCGGCGAACGCGATCGGCGACGACGTGGAGCTCTACACGGACGCGTCGCGCTCGGCGGTCCTGACGCGCCTGCACTTCCTCCGTCAGCAGACGGAGAAGGACAAGGGCGCGCCGAACCAGTCGCTCGCCGACTTCATCGCTCCGAAGGAGACCGCGCTTGCCGATCACGTCGGCGCGTTTGCGGTGACCGCCGGCATCGGGCTCGACGAGCTCAAGAGCGGCTTCCGCCGGCAACACGACGACTACAACGCCATCATGGCCGAAGCGCTGGCCGACCGGCTCGCGGAGGCGTTCGCCGAATGCCTCCACAAACGTGTGCGCGCGGAATGGGGCTTCGGGAAGTCGGAGGGCCTCTCCAATCAGGACCTCATCGAAGAGAAGTACCGCGGCATCCGCCCTGCGCCCGGGTACCCGGCGTGCCCGGATCACACGGAGAAGGGCACGATCTGGAGCGTGCTCGATGTCGAGAAGAACACGGGGATGAAGCTCACCGAGTCGTACGCGATGTGGCCGGGCGCGAGCGTCAGCGGACTGTATTTCGCCCATCCCGAGTCGCGGTACTTCAGCCTCGGGAAGATCGAACGCGATCAGGTTGCGGACTACCACGCCCGCAAGGGCATGAGCGTGGAGGAGGTCGAGCGCTGGCTCGGCCCGAACCTGGCCTACGAGCCGAGCGCGCGAGCCGTCGACGCCGCGTGAATCCGGGCGCGCGCCTGGCGATCGTCCGGGCGCGCGCGCTACTTTCCGGCTCCTCCTCCGGAGCGTTCGACCACGAGTGGTGCGCGCACCTTCGTGACCGCGTCTTGCAGTCCGAAGAACGGCGACGCCTCGGCTCGGAGCTCGTATCGACCCGCGGGGAGGGGAGCCTCGACGCGATGGCAGGAGCGGTCGTAACGAACCAGACGCGCCGCATAACGCGCGCGCTTCGTCAGCGTGCCGCCGGAGACGAGCACGAGCCGGTAGACCGGCCCTCCACATCCGGTGCCGAAGCCGCAGCTCGGGTTGATCCAGTCGGCGCGCTTGTTCGCCTTGAAGGCCTGGAGCTCGACGTCTGCGCACCCCGGCTTGATGACGAGCTCCTTGTCGTCTGCGGTCTCGTTCGTGAACGTCAGCTTGGCCTGGACCTCCTCGCCCGCTCGCACGGACTCGCGGTCGAGCGTCAGCGTCGCGACCATGCCGGAGGCGGGCTTCGCGCGGTCCGAGACGCGGCAGGCATCCGGCAGTGCGTCGAGGTCGAACGCCGAGCCACGGCATGGATCGACGGGCGGTCCTGCGTCGGCGGGCGTGGCCTCCACGGCGGGCACCGATTCGACGGGCGGTCCTGCATCGGCGGGCGCTGCAGCCTCGCGCGGGCTTGCTTCGACGACCGGCGCGGAGACGGGAGCGGGTGGCGGTGGTGCCGCGCACGCGACGACGAACACGGCGGAGCCCAGCACCGCAGAGAGCCTCGACATGCCCGCATCCTACTCCGAGCGTGACCGGAGATGAGCGACTCGGGATCTGCGGTGGGGGCGCGGCCTCGACGCGCTGGGAGAAAGAACGTCCTCCGAGGATCGAATCAGGAGGCTGTCTGTGACCAGAGGACGTGGCGCAACACGCGACGAACGTTGCGAGATGCGATTGCGCCAACGTGGCGCTAGCGTCGTGAACGGCGGAAAACCGGCGCCTTCGGGAGCACAGCCGTACGGCATCACGGTTGCTTGATGGCCCGCCGTGAACGCCAACGCGACACCCATCTCGAAACTTCGCTCGAAACTTCGCTCGAACCTCGCAGCTCTCGCCCTCACCTTCGCTTGCCTGAGGCTCCTACCAGGATGCACCGCCGACGTCGTGGGGACCGGCGACGCGCGACGACTCGACCCGTCGCCCACGAACGGCACCGGGGGCGACGGGAGCGCGGGCGGCCGCACGGGCAGCGCCGACGCGACCGGTACGTCGAACGGGAGCGGCGTGCCGGCCGACATCGAGGCGCTCTTCGCGCCCCCGGAAGACGACACGGTCACCGCGGACTCGATCTTCGGCGTCTGGGCCTCGGTATCCACGGGATTCAGCACGGAGGACCGGCTACAGATCACGCAGAGCAGCTTCACGCTCGCGCGCAGGTGCACCACCGACGGTCGCATCGCGCACGTGACGGCGAAGATCCGCGTGAACGCAGGCACCATCACGGTGCTGGAGAGCAAGTCGGCGAACCTCACCGGCGCGTGCCCCTCGCATCTCCGCCTCGAGGTCGAGGAATGGATGCTCTGCGCCTCCTCTTACGGATGCATCTGGGTCGACGGGACGAAGATGACCGGACTCGTCCTGCCGGGCGCGTACGAGACCTCGTGGATCAAGCTCTCGGACTGACCGAGCGCGCGGGCGGTGCGACGGTGGCGCAAGTCGCGCCACGATGCTACGAGCCGTCGGCCCGTCTTCCGACGACGAACGCGCCCACACTGGGAAAACGCGCTCGGAACGCTTGTTGCTCGGCAGCGCGCACCGAACCATGACGGCTCATCACCTGCTTCGCTCCGCGGTCCTGTTTGCGCTCTTCACTGCCGGTTGCACCCGCGTCGTCGGTGGGACGGGTGACCCGCCGGCTCCGGGACCCGACGGTGGTACGCCGGAGGCCACCGGCCAGGCCGGCCTCCGCGTGTTCATCACGTCGGCGAGCTTCAGCGGGGATCTCAGGACGGAAGCGCGGGCGGCGAGTGGACTCGACGCGGCGGATGCGCTCTGCCAGACGGCGGCCGACGGCGCTGGCCTCGGCGGACGGTTCATCGCGTATCTCTCGTCGAATACGGACGACGCGGTGAGCCGCTTTGCGTCCGAGGACGGGCCGTTCCACCTGCTCGACGGGCAGACGGTCGTCTATCCGACCGCGGCGGCCATCGGAGGTGGCGCGAAGGCCGAGCCGACGAACGAGAGGGGCGGGAGCGTCGGTCTCGATGACTTCTGGACCGGTAGCTCCGCGGGCGGCAAAGCCAGCGGCAACGACTGCAGAGGATGGACGAGCGCGGACCTGTTCGACGACGGCTCGATCGGCAGCCGGTTCGGCGACAGCGAGTACGACATGGCGTGCTCGGGCAGCTATCGCTTGCTCTGTCTCGAGCAGCGGGCAGCCGCTCCCGTGCGCGTCACCAAGAAGGTCTTCGTCACGTCGAAGGGCAGGAGCGGCGACTTCGGCGAGACGCGCTCGGCGATCGACGTCGCCGACGACGCGTGCGCCGCAGCTGCTGCGGACGGAGGTCTGGACGGTGACTTCATCGCCTGGCTCTCGGCGCGGGTCGAGGGCAAGGTGGTCCGCGCGCCGGACCGCATCGCCGACGCTCGTTACGTCCTGCTCGACGGTCGCGTCGCGTTCGAATCGAAGAAGGACCTCGCCGCGACTCCGCACGTTCCGATCGAGATCAACGAGTTCGGCGCCAAGGTCTCTGACCGGACGTTCGTGTGGACCGGCACGCTGCTCGGCGGCGCACCCGCGACGACGGTCAACTGCGACAACTGGAGCTCGAGCAGCGTCAACGCCTGGGGAATGTATGGGGTCGTCGATGGCACGACGGACTTCTGGACGGGCGGCGCAACGGAGGCGGAACGCGGAGCCGAGCGCTGCAGTGCGCCGATGAGCTTCTACTGCTTCGAGCGTTGATGCCCGCGCGCGCTCAGCGCACCGGCTCTTCCTTGAGGACCTTGACCGCGTCGCCCCGGATTTCGAGCACCTCGACCGGGCCGCCGTAGTGCTTCGACATGCCCGTGTCGATGCGCCAGGCCTTCTCGTCGCACGCCGCGCTGATGTCCGGCTTCTGGGGGGTGTGCCCCATCACCATCCGCTTCGCGCTCAGAGCCTTCAGGGTCTCGTCGAGCGTCTTGCACTCGCTCGGGCCGGGAGACGCCGAGTACATGCGCGTCCAGAGGAGCCCGTCCTCGGAGGTGATCTCCTTCGGCAGCGCGCGGGTCTCGCCGAGGAGCCACTTGCGGGTCCCGTCGTTGATGGCGTCGAGGCCGCTCTTCACGTGTTTCGGAAGGACGCCGCCGTGAACGAAGATGGTGTCCCCGACGCGGGCCACGACCGGGCGCTGCGCGAGCATCTTTGCGTAGGGGCCGCTCGGAAGGAACGCGGCGGCGCGGCCACGCTGGCTCGAGTCGACCTTCTGCGCGGTCTCGGCCATGCGCTCGTCTTTCGGCGAGACGTCCGTGAAGGACGAGAACGCTCCGCGCGTCACGTAGCGGAAGTCGAGCTCCGCGTTCATGATCTCGTGGTTCCCGACGAGCGCGACGAACTCGCCGCCAGCTTTTGCAGCTTCGCCCTTGAGGCGCTCGATGAGGTCGAGGATCTTGCGGTCGTCATCGCCGCGATCGACCACGTCGCCCGTCTGCACGACGACGAGCTTTCCTCCGACCCACGCGTCCTTGTCATCGATCGCGCCGGCGAGCCGGAACGCGCGGCGCGTGGCGTCGAGATCACCGTGGAGATCGCCGATGGCCACGATGCGCTCGGGCGCGGGCTTGGAGACCGCAAGCGAGCCGGCGTTGGTGGACGCCGCGGCAGCGGGTGTTGCGCTCGCGGGCGTGCTCGCTGGTGTCGGCTCCGGCGGCCTCGACTTGTCGCAGCCGACGGCGAGCGCCGCTGCAGCAACGACACTCGCGAAGGACACGGGGAGAGAGAGGGAAATGAGGGAACGGCGAGACGTACGCGGCCGCATGACTCCGATCAACCGAGGGCGACGCGAAGGATCACGAGGAGGAACGCGATGCCGACTCCGACGCCGAGATAGATGCCGATCGCCGTCGAGTTGCTCTTGCCGGTCTTGCTGTTGAAGCCAAAGCTGCAGCTGCTGCAGACCGTGTGGTTCAGGAGCTTCGGGCCAATCAGGCCCCCCCACCACGTGAACGTCGGGCGAGACAGATGCGGGCTGTTGCACTTCGGGCACGTCGTGAACCCGTACACGCCCGGCGCCGCCATCGGCGCGCCGTATTGTGGACCGAAGGCCGGAGCGCCGCCTGGAACATGCCCATAGCCGCCTGCGGGCGGACCGAAGCCCTGCGGCTGCTGCGGATAGGCCTGCTGCGGGTAGGCCTGCTGCGGCTGCTGCGGGTAGGCCTGCTGCGGCTGCTGCGGGTAAGCCTGCTGCTGGCCAAAACCCGGCTGAGGCGGCTGTCCGTAGCCGCCGGGAGGACCGCCTTGCGGCGGCCCCCATCCCCCGCCTTGCATCAGAACTTCACCGACGAGCCGCAGCCACAGCTCCCGGTCGTGTTCGGATTGTTGAACTTGAAGCCGGAGCCGTGAACGCCCTCGACGTAGTCGATCTCGGTGTTCTCGAGGTACTGGAAGCTGAGCGGGTCGACGTAGAGCTTCACGCCCTTCGACTCGAACTGCTCGTCCATGTCGGTTACCTGATCCTCGAAGTAGAGGTCGTAGGTGAACCCGGCGCAACCTCCGCCGACGACGCGGAGACGAAGTCCCTGGCTTGCCAGATCCTCGGCGTCGGCGATCTCTTTGACCTTCGCTGCGGCCCGGTCCGTGATGCTGATCATGGCCTGGACTATAGGCAAAGTGCGGTCCGTCCGCCAGGGCACGACTGGACCGACGAGCAGCATCGTGCGCGGCGACGGTGCCGGGCCTGCCGCCCGGCCTGCGTCGAGGCTCAGTTCTCGCTGGAATCGCGCGGATCGGGGCGCAGCTTGCTGGGGTCGCCAGAGCCAGAGGGGCCCGGCGGACGGGGGCGAAGCGCATCCGGGCTCCTGCCGGTGATGCGCGCGACGATGCCCCCGTCGCATGTGACGGCGAACGAACCTGCGCCGAACGGAGTCAGCCCGACGACTCCGGAGCGGACGCCCTTCGTGCACAAGAGCTCGCCGATCGTGTCGACGGCACCCTCGGGCCCCACGACGCCGATGTGCCCGTCCGTCGCGGCGAACGCGACCGCACCGCGGGTGTCGACGAGCGGCCCGACGTGCGGCGGCGCGACGAGTGGCGGCGCTCCACCGTCCGGGAGCACGGTCGGCGTGAACGAGGCGATCGGCGCACGGAGCAGCTCCTGGCCGCTCGGATCCAGCGTGAGGACGAACCCGTGGCTTTGCGTCAGCGCCAGCAACGTCGCCGTCGAGGTCCCGCTCGAGCCGCTGCGGACGCTCGGGGGACCGAGATAGAGGCCCTGGCTGGAGATCGATCGCGTCGAGCGACCACCGCGGACGATGTCGACCTCGGCGAGGTGATTGCCCTCGATCACCGCAACGAGCGCTCCGCCTTCGGTGAGGACCGCGCCGCCGTCGATCGGCGCACCGAAGGAACCGAGCCGGACGGGCTCGCGGCCCGGGGCCCACCCGTACACCGTGCCGCTCGACGTGATCGCGAGGACCTTGTCGCCTGCGGCAACGAGCGGCGCCGCAGGCGTCTCGGGGAGGCCGACGCGCGAGCGCACGTTGCCTTCGCTGTCGAGCACGACGAGATCCGTCATCGTCGCGATGACGACGCCACCATCGTCGAGCGACAGCGGGGCCGCGCGCACGTTGCGCTCGCCGCCGATGCGCGTCGAGAAGCGCGGCTGCGGGCTCGGCCGGCGAACGCCGACGACGTCGCCGGCGCTCGTCATGTAGACGACCGTGCCGTCCGAGGTCATCGCGGCGGGCCCTACCTGGGCGGCACCGACCTTCACGGTTGCGCGCTCGTCACCGTCGGTGTCGAGGAAGGAGACGTCGCCGCGCACGGACACGACTGCGAGGGTGCCATCCGCGCCGCTGAGCGCTGGTTGGTCGAGCGTGAGGCCAGTCGTCTTCCGCCATGCGATCCGGAGCGGGCCTGACGGGAGCGGCGCCTTCGCAACGCCGGTGCGCCGTGCGTCGACCCGCTGCATCGGTGAGGCGCCGGGCGGCGTGCCGACGACGAGCACCGTCGGTCGGCGAGGATCGATCCGCTGCGCTTCGGCGTCGTGCAGCGTCGCCATGGCAGCGACAGCGGCGGCCGCCGCGACGATCGCCCCGATCGCCGCGCGGCGTCGGGTCACTTCTTCCCCGCAGGCTTCGTCAGGACGAGCGCGCCTTCGACATCGGGGATCGACTGCCCGTTGAACGTGGCCATGCCCTCGACGCGTCCGAAAGCGCGGATCGTATCGCCGCGCGCCGCTTTCACTTCCTCGCCGTGGACCACACGCACGAGGCACGCGGCGGGGCCCGCCGAGCACGCCTTCTTCTCTTCGACGGCCATGACGGTGTGGCCCTGCGAGACACGGACTTCCTGGATCTCGCCCTCGACGAGCGCGAGTTGCCCGATCTTCGACTTCGGATCGGCGCCGTAGGCATCGAAGCGAAGCGGCGACTTCGCTTCGAGCTCCTTCGCAGCTGCCTCGAGCGACGCAACGCGCGTGAGCTTCGACCGCACCGTGCGCGGCGCGAGCGGCGGAGCGCTCGTGACGATCGAGATCGTCTTCTCGCCGTTGGCCGGCAGCTCGACACGCACCCCGAACCGGCCGTCCGCGTCGACCGCGACGTTCTGGCCGTCGATCGTGAGCGTGGCGCCGGGCTTCACCTGACCCGAGACGTTTCCGGTCGCCCGATCGGTGTAGAGCTCGAGCCCCGGCGCGTCGAGGTGCAGCGGTGCCACGCCCGCACGCACGACGAGCTGACCGCTCTCGGGCGCAGCGGCGCCCTTTGCCTGGATGGTGAAGGGGATCTTCTTGTCGATGGCCTTCTGCTCGTCGCTCGGTCCTTCGACCTCACTCGTGACGTCGATCGTCTGCGCGCCCTTCCCGGAGTCGTCGAGCGCGACCGGCTTGCCGTCGACGGTGACCTCGGTGCCGGGGAGCGCCTCGATGCGTACGGTGATGGCTGCAGGAGCGGTCGTGAGCGTCGCGAGGTCCGCCTTCACGCGGTAGGCGACGGGGACGTGCACCTTGACGGTCTCGTCGCGTCCGGAGGCCGGACGGTCGATCTTCATCTCGAGATCGTTGTCGCCGATCGAGAGCGGCGCGGGCAGCGGGAGCAACGTCGCTCCGCCTTCGACCTTGGAGGAGGACGCGCCGAGCGAGATCGTCGTGCCGTCCGGGCACGACTCGCAGCGGATCTTGAGCGACTCCTTTCCGGTCTCGTCGAGCTGCGGCTGCGCCGCGAGCGGCGCTCCGGAACGCATGATGACGAGCGCGGCCCCGGTTCCGATGAGCGCGACGAGGACGAAGATGATCCCCACGACCGCGATCGCCGGGACGCCCTTCTTCCTGGGGACCTGCGGCGCCTCCGGCAGCGGCTCGACGACGAGCGGTGCGGGCGCGGGCACGATCGCCGGAGCCGGTGCGAGGTTAGCCGGAGCCGGTGCGAGGCCAGCCGGAGCCGGTGCGAGGCCAGGCTGGCGCGGATCGGCGCCGTGATGGGCAGCCTGGCTCGTCGGTGCACGATGCGGCGGACCGGGCTGCATCGGGGCGATGCCGGGCGCCGCGACACCGAGCAGCGTGCCCGCCCGCTGGACGGGCGCCGGTCCGACCGGCGACGCGGGCTTGTCGTTCGTGGGCGCAATCCCCGGGAGCGCGACGCCGAGCATCGTCTTGAACGTGGGTGGCAGAGCCTGCGGCTGCGGCTGCGGCGGAGCCGGAGCCGGAGCCGGCAGGCCGGTCGCCGGCATGCCGAACATGGTTCGCTTGTCGCTGCCGACGTCGTTCGCCGTCGGCCCAGCTGCGCCGGCGCTCGGCCCGGGTCCGGTCGAGGCGGTGTGAGGTGCAGTCTGCACCGAGTTGGCCGACGTGAGCGAAGACATGCCCGTCGGCGCGACGACGCTCCTCGAAAGGGGGCTGGCATCCGCGCCGGCGGCGCGCGCAGCCGGAGCATCGGTAGAGGGCACCGCCGCGGAAGGGATCGGCGCGTGGGCAGGGCTCTCCGCGGTGACGGCCGAGAACGGAGAGGAGGAGGACGGGGCCGTCGGCTCGGTGCCGCCGAGCATCATCGTCTTGCCGAACGCGGGCACCCGATGCGGCGGAGCGTCTCGATCGGCGGCCACCGGTCCCGGCGTTTCGGGGTTTTGCTTCGCGCGGGAATCGGCGAGCGCCATCTCGCGCACCTGACGCGCGCGTTCCGCGATGTCGGGATCGGAGACCGTCTGCGCGAGCCCTGACTTCCGCCGGTCGGGCTCGAGATCGGGCTCGTGCGGTGCCGGCACGAGCGGCGTCGGCCGCTGCGAGTGCGCCGGGCTCTCCGTCGCGCCGTACGGCGCAGGGTCGAACATGGTCCGGCCGAATTGCGCCGGCGAAGCGGGAGCGGCAGGCGGCGGCATCACCGCGGGGCCGAGCGCCGTCGGCACCGGGACGCGCGCGGGCGCGGGCGCCGGTCCCGCGTGCGGCGGCGCTGCGACGGGCGAGGCGGCTGAATGACCGATGACCGTGGCCATGCCCGGACGGGGACGCGGCGGCGCGGCGGGTGGCGCTGCGGGTGGCGCGGGCTGCACCGGCGGCGGATCGGCGGTCGCTTCGTCGACGGTGGTCGGGATCGAGCGTCCCCCCGCCTCGGCGAACGTGCTCCCGCATTGACCGCAGAAGCGCGCCTGGAGGGGAACGGCCGAACCACACTGAGGACACGGCTTCGTCATTCGAGTCCTTGGTCCTCAGTCCTCGTTCCTCGGAGCCCCGAGTCGGATCGGCAGTCAGCGAGCACAGCCTGGGCGATGGCCACGACGCCGGGAGGAAAGCACAAGGCGGGTGACGCTCCAAGGCTTCGCAGCGACGACCGCGATCGAAAGCCACCGGGCTCATGCCGCAACGCTTGCCTTCGCTCGGCCGCCTTGAGACAAGGATGACCCTGAGCGCGACTCGCGAGAGCGAGGAGTGAGCAGCAAGCAGCGAGAGCTGAGCCAGGACATGCGCGTCGTCGTTCTCGGAAGCGGATCGAGTGGGAACGCGCTGCTCGTCGAGTCGTCTGGGACGCGCATCATGATCGACGCGGGGATCGGTCCGAAGGTCGCCGCGAGCCGCCTCGCAGAGCTCGGCATCGACCTCCGGCCGGGAGAGCTCCACGGGATCGTCGCCACGCACCACCATGGCGATCACTTCGGGCATGCGGACAAGCTCGCGAGCGCCTTCGGCGCGCCCCTGTACCTCCACCCCGGCATTGCAGCGCCGTCGGGGCGCCACCGCCCGCGCCGCCTCGACGCCGAAGTCGAAGACACGGGGGCTCCGAGCAGCGATCCCGCGAGCAACGATTCATCGAAGAGACCGACGAGACCGGCCAGCGACGCAGGGGCACCCAGCGACGGAGGCGCCCCGTCGAGCCGTCCGCGCCGGCGACGGAGCGCGCCGATCGAGGAAGAGGCCCCGCCCATCGAGGTTCGTCGCTACGAGATCGGACGGGACTTCCGCATCGGAGAGGTCACGATCGCGACCGTGCACGTCCCGCACGACGCGGCGCAGGTTGCGGTTCGCGTCGACGACGGGACGAGGGCGCTCGGCGTCGCCACCGACGTCGGACGTGTCACGAGCAACCTCGTCGCGTTGCTCGCGGACTGCGACGCGGCGCTCGTCGAGGCCAACCACTGCGCGGAGATGCTCGCCTTCAGCGAGTATCCGGACGTCGTGAAGCGGCGCGTCGGCGGAGGATGGGGCCACCTGTCCAACACCCAGACCGCGGAGCTCGCCGCGCGGCTGGTCGGCTCGCGCATCGCACGTCTGTGGCTCGGGCATCTGTCGCGGTCGAACAACACGCCGGCCCGAGCTCTCGAGGTCGTGGCCACACGCGCGCGACGCATCGACGTCGATGTGCTCCCATCGAGCTCACCGGTCGCCCTCGACGTCCGGACGACCAAGCCACACCAGCTCGGTCTCAGGTTCTGAACGCGTTTGCCCGTCCGATGTGACGGCTTACCCTGCCTGACGCATGGGCTGGCGCCCAGCCGTTCGCACGAGTAAAAGGCCGGTCGTCATGAGCGAAACCCGTCTCGTCAAGTGCAGGAAGCTCGGCAAGGAGCTGCCTGGTCTCTCGAAGCCTCCGTACAGGAACGAGCTCGGTCAGCGGATCTACGACGAGGTCTCGAAAGAGGCCTGGGACATGTGGATCCGGGACTCGGTCAAGTACATCAACACCTACCGCGTCGACCTGACCTCGGCCGAGGGCCAGAAGTTCATGTTCGACCAGGCCGAGGTGTACTTCGGCTTCAAGGAAGGCAAGCTGGCCGACACGGCGTTCGTGCCCGATGCGGGGGCGGCGGTGGGGGCGGGCTCTGCCGAGGGATCCGAAGACGACGAGTGAGCCTTCACGCCGTCGTCCTTTCCGCGAGGTGAGTCTCGCCCCCGATTGAGTCGAGCTCGAGTCGACGAGACCGAGTCGAGATCAGAAAGAGAACGAAGGACCGCCGTGACCGCCGCCACCATTGCCTCTCCCGCCTTCCGCGTAACGCGCAAGTCGTTCCAGTCTCGCTCCGGCGACGAGCAGCTTCCCAGCTCCGAGATGCCGCTCGGCATCCCGGGCTTTCGCTTCTCGGACCTGTTCGTGCCGGAGCGGCTGAAGGACCTGTACGACGCCTTCTGCACCGACCTCGCGCAGAAGTCGCCCGACACGTGGCGCGTCTACGACGCATACCGCGCGTCGAAGGGCACCGGGATGAAGCCGGAGGAGGTGTCGAACGCGATCCTCGCCACCGCGCCGTTCGTGAGCGCCTTCGTCGGGCGCCTCTTCGGCGTCGAGAAGGAGATGAAGGAGCTCGCGAGCGAGGTGAAAGACCGCTCGCCGCTCTGGAAGTTCAAGGGCGAGTTCGCGAAGAAGCGTGTCCTCAAGGACAGCGCCGGCAAGAACTGGAAGGGCACGTTCGCGGAGGCCGGTGCGGTCGCGACCGCCGCGATCACGGCCATGTTCCCGCAGCGACCCGACGCGGTGCTCAAGGGCACGCAGAGCTACCCGGACGAGGAGCTCGCCGTCGCCAAGGCGGTGCTGCTCCTCGTCGAGGTCGACGACACCGCGCGCAAGGCGGCGAAGGCCGGCGGCGCGCAGTGGACCGAGGAGCTGCGCGCGCGGGCCGATGTCGTCCGGAAGGTGCTTACTTCGAGCTGGAACGCGTCGAAGGTGAGCGAGGAGGCCTGCGCGGTCGCGGATGCGAGCGCGCCGACGGACGCCGAGAACCAGAAGGTCGTCGCGTTCGCCCTCGACGCGATCGAGGCGTGGCTCGCGCATCGCCGCAAGGACCACCACGATCCGGCGTACCACTGGCCGTCGCTCCGCGTCCCGAAGAGCGTCGATCACCAGAACCTGGTCGAGCTGCGCCGCCCCGAGCCGAAGATGCCCGAGGTGTTCGTCGGCCCCGATCACGAGCGCCGCGAGCGAGACGGCTTTCCGCTGACGGACCGCCGTGCCGATCCGCGTCAGGCGGAGCAGGAAATCGACTACTGCCTCTACTGCCACGAGCGCGACAAGGACTCGTGCTCGAAGGGCCTGCGGGACAACAAGACCAACGAGGTGAAGAAGAACCCGCTCGGGGTCCTCCTCGACGGCTGCCCGCTCGACGAGAAGATCAGCGAGATGCACGTGGTGCGTCGCGACGGCGATGCGCTCGGGGCGCTCGCGATCGTCTGCGTCGACAACCCGATGTGCCCCGGCACCGGCCACCGCATCTGCAACGACTGCATGAAGGCCTGCGTCTTCCAGAAGCAGGAGCCGGTGAACATCCCGCAGATCGAGACGCGCGTCCTCACGGAGGTGCTCTCGCTGCCGTGGGGGCTCGAGATCTACGGCCTGCTCACGCGCTGGAACCCGCTCGACGCCCGGCGTCCGTATTCGGCGCCGTACAACGGCAAGAACGTCCTCGTCGTCGGGCTCGGGCCGGCGGGCTACACGCTCGTCCACCACCTGACGCGCGAGGGCTTCGGCGTGGCGGCGGTCGACGGCCTGAAGATCGAGCCGCTCCCCGTGGAGCTCACGGGTGACGCGACGACCCCGCCGCTCCCGGTGAAGGACTTCGGCTCGCTCTACGAGGAGCTCGACGAGCGCACGCTGCTCGGCTTCGGCGGCGTCAGCGAGTACGGCATCACTGTCCGCTGGGACAAGAACTTCCTCACGCTCCTCTACATCACGCTCGCGCGGAAGCGCCTGCTCAAGATCTACGGCGGCATTCGCTTCGGCGGCACGGTCACGCTCGAAGACGCGTGGGCCCTCGGCTTCGACCACGTCGCGCTCGCGGCGGGCGCGGGCCGGCCGACGATCATCGACATCAAGAACAACCTATCGAAGGGCATCCGCAAGGCCTCCGACTTCCTCATGGGCCTGCAGCTCACGGGCGCGTACAAGAAGTCGACGCTCGCGAACCTCCAGATCCAGCTCCCGGCGATCGTCATCGGCGGCGGCCTCACCGCGATCGACACCGCGACCGAGCTCCTCGCGTATTACCCGGTGCAGATCGAGAAGGTCGCCAAGCGCGTCCACGATCTCGTCGCCGACAAGGGCGTCGACGCCGTCCGGGCGATGTTCGACGAGGAGGAGTGGGGCGAGCTCCAGGTGCAGCTCCAGCACGCGAAGGAGCTCGAGGAAGAGCGCGAGCGCGCAGCGAGGGAAGGGCGCGATCCGCGCATCCAGCCGCTGCTCGACAAGTGGGGCGGCGTCTCGCTCGTCTACCGCCGCTCGGTCCTCGAGTCGCCGGCGTACCGCCTGAACCACGAAGAGGTGCAGAAGAGCCTCGAAGAGGGCGTGCGCTACATCGAGAACCTCTCGCCGACGGAGGC
>JAFAER010000240.1 GCA_023423895.1 Pseudomonadota bacterium | reverse complement strand
GACCCCTTCTTGTTGCCTCGCGTCTCACTCACGTCCCATCTCCGTCGGGCTCGAAGCCCCGCGCCTGCATGAACTCCTTGAGCTTGCGCCGCGCCTCGTGGATGCGCCACGCGATCGTGCCTTCGGGAGCCCCGAGGATCTGGGCGACGTCCTCGTGCGATCGACCGTCGATGCACACGAGGATGAGCGTCGTCCGAAGCGTGTCACTCAGTTGATCGATGCCTTTCGTCAGCGCGTCGTAGATCTGCCGCCGCTGGGCCGATCCTGCTGGATCGCTCGACTCCGGTCGTCGGTCGACGAGCACGCCATCGAGCCGCGGATCGTCGGTGTCGTGCGTCGTGCGTGCGGTCTTCCGCGAGCGGATCCGGTTGAGCGAGAGGTTGATCGTGATCCGGTAGAACCACGTGTACGGCTCGCTTCGGCCGTCGAAGCGCGCGAGCGCCTGGTAGGCCCGGATGAACGTCTCCTGCGCGACGTCCTCGGCTTCGGCCCGGTCGCGCAGCATGTGGATGGCGAGCCGATGGATCCGTTGCTGATGCCTGCGGACGAGCAGGCCGAACGCCTCCGCATCGCCATCATTTTTGGCGCGATCGAGGAGGTCGCGGTCCGTTGGTTTCATCGTCGACGAGCGCGAGCGCTTTGGTGGCGGCGATCCGGTCACCGCTCGCGTGTGCGATACCGGGGCGGGCGGAGCCTCGTGGCGACTCGGTTCACTGCGGGAGCCACCATCGCCGCTCGGTGGGGCGAGAGAGAGGAGGCCGAGAAAGGAGCCTGTCTCCTCGTCCGCCGAAGCGGCGCCGCCCAGAGCAAGAGCGGCAAGCGACGATACCGTGTCCACGGGTCATCTGACAAAAGGACGATGGGTTTCCTTGGGTCGAGTTGCCAACCCCGTTCCCGCGCGCCGTCGCCGTACAATTCCCCACGTCCTGGCGGGGGCCCGTCACGCAACCCCAACCGCCGCGGCGCGGGCCGGGGAGCCCCGACATGGGGGAGCCCGCGCCCGCGAAGCGGGTGCGCGGTGGTTGCTTGCAACCGCCGCGGCGCGGGCGCGGGGTTCGGGGCGGAGCCCCGACATGGAAGAGCTGGACAGCCGGTGGGGAATATCTATGGTCCGCGCGAGCTTATGGCGCGTGGCGACCTCACCGATCCGACTGGTTCACCCCCGGGAGGAGCACCCCTGGTGTCCCCTCCGCCACAGCCCATGACCGAACGCGCCGCGATCACGAACGATGTCCAACGCGCCCTCGCCGCCGAAGAGGGAGGCCGTCGCTGGCTGCGTCGCGTCGCGGCGCTCGGCGTCGTCGGGATCCTCGTCGGTGGCGGGCTCGCGTATCGAGCGAAGAACCGGCCGCTGCCGCCCGCGAAGTACGTCAGTGCGTCGCCTTCGACGGGCGACGTCTCCGAGAAGGTGCAAGCGACAGGCGCGGTCCAGCCGCTCCTCCAGGTGAACGTCGGCTCCCAGGTCAACGGCCGCATCGCGAAGGTGCACGTCGACTTCAACTCGCTCGTGAAGAAGGGCGACGTCCTCGCGGAGATCGATCCGATCCAGTACGGCGCGCAGGTGAGCCAGGTCTCGGCGCAGATCCTGGCGCAGAAGGCCCAGGTCGAGAGCGCGAAGGCAAACCACGCCGCTGCGAAGGTCGCCTTCGAGCGCACGCAGCGTCTCTTCCAGCAAGGGCTCGCGAGCAAGGGCGAGCTCGACACGGCGCAGGGGCAGTACGAGGTGACGAAGGCGCAGGCGGCGGCCGCCGAGGCGCAGGTCGGCGCCATCCAGGCGCAGCTCCAGCAGTCGCAGACCAACGTCGGCTGGACGAAGATCTACTCGCCCGTCGACGGCGTCGTCGTCTCGCGCAGCATCGATCCCGGATCGACCGTCGTAGCGAGCTTCCAGACGCCGGTGCTCTTCGTCATCGCGCAGGACCTCCGGAAGATGCGCGTCATGGCGGACGTCGACGAGGCCGACGTCGGCAAGCTGAAGGAAGGCATGGAGGCCGAGGCGGTCGTCGATGCGTTCCCGGGCGAGTCGTTCAGGGGCACCGTCCAGCAGGTGCGCTACAGCCCGAACAACGTCCAGGGCGTCGTCACGTACTCAGCGGTCGTCGAGGTCGAGAACGCAGAGGAGAAGCTGCGTCCCGGCATGACCGCGACGGTCACGATCAAGACGAAGGAGGCGAGGGGGACGCTCCGGGTTCCCAACGCGGCGCTCCGCTACAAGCCGACGCCGCCGATGGGGCCGAACGGCAAGCCGATTCCCCAGCCGCCCGAGCCCCCGCTTCCGAAGGGCAAGGGTCGCGTCTTCGTCCTCGTGAACGACAAGCCGGGAGACGAGAAGACGGAGACGCGCGTGGTCGACATCGGCGTGACCGACGGGATCAACACCGAGGTGACCGGCGGGCTGGCCGAGGGAGTGAAGCTCGTGACGGACGAGGTGGATGACCCGGAGAAGAAGAAGAAGGGGAAGGTTTTTTAGGCTCCAGGCTCCAGGCTCCAGGCTCCAGGGAGCCCGACCTCGGGCGTCTCACGTGCTCGTGAGAAATTCGGAAACTCGACAGGGATGCGGCCGAACTCAGGGGCATGAGTCGGAATCACGAGAAGCTCAAGGTGTTCGGTATGGCTGACGAGCTCGCTGTTGACGTGTATCGCGCAACCACAGAGTTCCCGGCCGAGGAGCGGTTCGCGTTGCAGAGTCAGATCCGACGTGCAGCCGTCTCCGTTCCGACGAACATCGTCGAAGGGGCTGCCCGCCGCACAGGTCGGGATTATCTGAAGTTTCTCGATATTTCTCTGGGGTCGGCAACCGAGGCCCGATACCTGATCTCACTTTCATCCCGACTGCAGCTCATGTCCGTCGCGACGGCCCAGTCGCTCGAGGAGCGCTACACGGATCTGCTCCGCGCGCTGCAGTCGCTCATCGCGAACCTCAGCTCTCGAGAGCGCTAGTCTCTTCCTCCCTGAAACCTGAAACCTGAAGCCTGAAGCCTGAGCCGAACGCTCTCTTCCTGAAGCCTGGAGCCTGGAGCCTGGAGCCTAAACCCCTCATCTCCTGCCGATCCCTCTCCAAGGACTACGAGTCCGGCGCTGGCCTCGTGCGCGCGCTTCGCGAGATCGATCTGGACATCGCGCAGGGCGAGTTCGTCGCGATCGTCGGGACCAGCGGGTCGGGCAAGAGCACGCTGATGAACATCCTCGGCTGCCTCGACCGGCCGACGCGCGGCGCGTACGAGCTCGCAGGCTTCGACATCGGCGCGCGGTCGAGCGACGCCCGGGCGGTCCTGCGGAACCGGCTCATCGGGTTCATCTTCCAGGGATTCAACTTGCTGCCGCGCACGACGGCGCTCGAGAACGTCGAGCTGCCGCTGGTCTATCGCGGTGTGTCGGTGCGCCAGCGGCGCAAGCAAGCGCTCGAGGCGCTCGCAGCGGTGGGGCTCGCCGAGCGTGTGCATCATACACCCAATCAGCTCTCGGGCGGGCAGCAGCAGCGTGTCGCGATCGCGCGGGCGCTCGTCACCGGGCCGCCGATGCTGCTCGCGGACGAGCCGACCGGAAACCTCGATACGCGAACGAGCCTCGAGGTCCTCGCGCTCTTGCAGAGGCTCAATCGCGATCGCGGGATCACGATCGTGCTCGTCACGCACGAGCACGACATCGCGGCCTGCGCGTCGCGCGTCGTCACGTTCCGCGATGGTCGCATCGTCAGCGACGTCCGTGAGCAGCCGGTCGACGCCGCCGCGGAGCTCGAGAAGCTCCCGCCGCCGGAGCCGAGCCTCTCCCGCGACGACGAGACCTCCGACGATCCGCTCGTGGCCGAGCGTCGCCGTCTCGGCGGGCCGGTGCCTCGGGCCCTCTACGCGATGATGGCGTTGGGCGGGCTCGTCGGGATCCTGCTGGGCGCCCTCTACTGCCGGACGATCCTCGACATCGGCTCGGTCGCGATCCCGCTCGCTTTCGGGTTCGTCCTCGAAGCCGTGTTCGCGGTCCTGTACGCACGCAAACATCTGGGTCGGCCGCTGACGAACGACCAGCGCGTCCGCGTGTCGCTCGGCTACACGCTCGGCGTCGCGCTCGTCATCGCTCCGCTGACGGCGGCCGGATGGCTTCCGTGGAGCAAGCCGCTACTCGACCGGCTCGAAGGCCTCTCCGGGACGCGGCTTGGTCTCGCGCTCGCGGTGGCGGTGCTGGGCATCGCGTGTGTCGCGCTCGCTCGTTACCTCGTCCTGTCGCTTCTCGCGCCGATCGTGGCGCCGCCCGCCCCGAAGCGAAAGCACGCATGACGCTCGTCCTCGGCGCCATCCGGCTCGCGCTCTCGGCGATCGCGCGCAACAAGCTGCGTGCGGGGCTGACCGTGCTCGGCATCCTCATCGGCGTCACCGCCGTGGTGATGGTGACGGCGCTCGCGGGTGGAGCATCCGCCAGTGTCGGCGACCAGATCGACAGCTTCG
This sequence comes from Pseudomonadota bacterium, assembly GCA_023423895.1. Classification (GTDB taxonomy): domain Bacteria; phylum Myxococcota_A; class Polyangia; order Polyangiales; family Polyangiaceae; genus Labilithrix. Next base: position 81,833 of record JAFAER010000240.1, on the reverse strand, counting down.
CGTCGAACGCGCTCTACATCAACCCGGAGAACGTGCAGCAGTCGGGGGTGCGCGCGAAGACGACGGGGCGCCTCACGGAAGCCGACGGCAGGGCGATCGCGCGTGAGGCTGTGAGCGTGACGCATGTCGCGCCGTGGCTGTCGACGATGGGCCAGGTGGTCTACGCGGAGCGCAACGTCTCGACGTTGCTGGTCGGCACGACGACTTCGTATTTCCCGATTCGTCGCTTCAAGATCGGCAAGGGCGAGCTCTGGACCGAGAGCGACGAGACCGTGAAGACGAAGGTCTGCGTCATCGGTCAGACCGTTGCCGAGAAGCTGTTCGGCGACCTCGATCCCGTCGGGCGCACGATCCGCATCGGGAGCCATCCGTTCCGCATCATCGGGACGCTCGAACCGAAAGGAAACTCGCCGTTCGGCGAGGATCAGGACGACCGCATCCTGATGCCGGTCGGCAGCTTTCGTGGTCGCGTCATGCGGACGTCCCCGGGCCGCGTCGACATGCTGATGGCGAGCGCGACCGCGGAGGAGACCACGTCTCGCGCGCAGGTGCAGATCACGAGCATCCTTCGACAGCGGCATCGCATCCCGAACGACCGCGAGAACGACTTCAGCGTCACGACCCAGTCGGAGTTCCGCGAGGCGCAGCGTGCGATCACCGACGTGCTGTCGGCGCTCCTCCTCTCGGTGGCAGCCGTGAGCCTCGTCGTCGGTGGCATCGGCGTGATGAACATCATGCTCGTGAGCGTCGCCGAGCGCACGCGCGAGATCGGCATCCGCCTGTCCATCGGCGCGCGCGAACGCGACATCCTCGTCCAGTTCCTGCTCGAAGCCATCGTGCTCTCGCTCGCCGGCGGAATCCTCGGCATCGTCGTCGGATCGGCGGCGACGATCGCGCTCGGAAGGGCGCTCGGGTGGAACGCCGCCCCGACGGCCGGATCGATCGCGATCGCGGCGGCGACGAGCGGCTTCATCGGAGTGGTCTTCGGGTTCTTGCCGGCTCGCCGTGCGGCTTCGCTCGACCCGATCGAAGCACTGAGGACGGAGTGATGCTCGACGCGCTCTACACCGGCGTCCGGCTCGCGATCCTCTCCATCGTGCGGAGCACGCTCCGAGCCTCGCTCACGATCCTCGGCATCCTCATCGGCGTGGCTGCCGTGGTGACGGTGACCGCGCTGGGCGCCGGCGCGCGCGATCAGGTCTCGTCGCAGATCCAGAACATGGGCTCGAACGTCATCCTCGTCGCTCCGCAGAGCGCGGCAGCTTCGGGGGCGAAGGGGGCGCTCGGGGCCGGAGCGCGCCTCACCGAGGACGACGGACGGGCGATCGTCCGCGAGGCCGTGAGCGTCAACGCGGTCGCGCCGGCGCTGCGCTCGCGCGCGCAGGTGGTGGCCGGCGACAAGAATTGGTCTGCACAGGTCATCGGCTCGACGCGGTCGTTCTTCCCGGTGCGTAGCTGGCGCGTGGCTCGCGGTGCGGAGTGGGACGAGCACGACGAGGCGACGAAGGCCAAGGTCTGCATCCTCGGCACGACCGTGGCGTCGAGGCTCTTCGATCAGGAGGACCCCGTCGGAGGCTACGTGCGGATCGGGCGCCACTCGTTCCGCGTCATCGGTGTCCTCGAGTCGAAGGGGGAGGCGCCGTTCGGCGGCGATCAGGACAACATGGTCCTGATGCCCATCGGCTCGATGCGGGGCCGGGTGATGCGGACGGCTCCGGGCTTCGCCGGCGTGCTGCTCGTGTCGGCCACGAGCGCCGAGACGACGCAGCGAGCCGTCGCACAGATCGACTCGATCCTGCGCCAGCGTCATCACATCGAGGAAGGGCGCGAGCCGGACTTCTGGATCCGCACCCAACAGGAGTTCCAGGAGATGCAGACGGCGATCTACTCGCTGCTCACCGTCCTGCTCGTCATGATCGCAGGCGTGAGCCTCGTCGTCGGTGGCATCGGCGTGATGAACATCATGTTGGTGAGCGTGACCGAGCGGACGCGCGAGATCGGGATCCGGATGGCGATCGGGGCCCGCGCCGGAGACATCATGACGCAGTTCCTCGTCGAGGCGGTCGTCCTCGCCCTCATCGGTGGCCTTGCCGGTGCTGCCGCCGGCCTCGGCATCATCCGCTTCCTCGGCGAGACGCTCGGCTGGCCGATGAAGCTCGACCCGGTGGCGCTCACCGTCGCGGTCGTGACGAGCGCGATGACCGGCATCGCGTTCGGCTTCTTTCCGGCCCGGCGCGCGGCGACGCTCGATCCGATCATCGCGCTCCGGCACGAGTGACGTCGAGTCGTGTCCTACCGCGGACGGCGCGCACCTCGCGCAGCTCACGACGAGACTTCCCATGCGATGCACGCAGGAGCGCGCGACGCGACGCGGCGCGACGCGACGGCCGCACTCACGCTATCTCCGGCGCGCCGCTCTTGCTAGGTTGGGCGATCGCGATGAGCGCCCGATCCCGCGGAGCCCTGGCTCTCGCGCTGACCGCGCTCTGGTCGCTGCCGGCGCGAGCCGAGACCACCCCCGACGAAGCGCGCGTCCTGCTCGAGTGGTCGCGCGGCCCGGGCGCCGAGAGCTGCCTCTCGCCCGAGGAGGCGGCCACGGAGGTCGAGCGGCTCCTGTCGCGACCGGTGTTCGCAACCTCGAGCACGGATCGGCGGCTCGTCGTGTCGATCGAGCGAACGGCCGATCCGCCCGGATACAAGGCCTCCATGCGGCTCTTCGCGGCCTCGGGAGCGCCTCTGGGACAGCGCGAGATCGTGATCGCTGCGGAGCGTTGCGAGCAGGCCACGGAGGCGTTCACGCTTGCCCTGTCGATCATGGCGGACATTCCGCGCACGCCCGGAGAGTCACTGCCGCCCCCGCCACCCGAATCCCACGCGGCGCCGCCCGTGCCTTCGGCTCCCGTGTCGCCGCCGCCACTTCGCACGCGCGCGCCCGACCGCGTGGGCATCGGCATCGGGCCGGCGGCCGCGATCGTCGCGACGCCGGCGACACCCTCGCTGGGGGGGCACGTCTCCGTGCTGTTCGAGCCGACCGGCTTCATCCCCGTGCTCGGCGGCGTCGTCTCCACGGTGCGTTCGCACGAGGTCCTCGAGTCGCGGCGGGCGTGGCTCTCGAGCACGCAGCTCGAGGCGACGCTCTGCGTCCCACCGTTGAGCGCGAAGAGCCTTTCGGTGTTCGCCTGCCTCGGCCCCGAAGCCACGATCCACGTCGGATGGGGGGCCGGCTTCGGCGACGCGCGCTCCGGCGTCTCGACGACGGTCGGGGCGATAGCTCGAGCGTACGTGCGCCAGATGATCGGCGAGCGCGCGCATCTCTTCGCCTCCTTCGGCATCGCCGCGACGCCCCGTGCGCTCGAGGTTGCGTTCACCGAGCCTGGCGGAGCTCGCCGAGAGGCGCTCCGGACGGCATATTTCAGTCCGTTCCTCTCATTCGGCATCGCGTTCGACGATTTTCTGAGAACTCCTCGAGGAGGCCCCCAGTAGAAGGGGTGACATCGCTCACGGAGTCGGTAGCGGGGGGCCTCGACCTCTCTCGAGAGGCGACGACCGCGACCATGTCTCCCCGAGAGTTGTTCGAACGGTATGCCGCCTTCGTCTGGCGCACCCTGAAGTACCAGGCGGTGGCCGAGCGAGATCTCGACGACGTGAGTCAGGAGGTCTTTCTCGTCGTCTTCCGGAAGCTCGCCGAGCTCGACGATCGCGGTCCGATCCGGCCGTGGATCTACGGGGTCTGTCTCCGGGTGGCGTCGGACTACCGCCGTCGGGCGTCTCATCGGCGCGAGGTGCTCGTCCCGGAGGCTCCGGACGACGCCATCGAGCCCGCAGCGGCGACCGAGCTCGAGCGCTCCGACGCCAGGGAACAGCTCACCGCGATGATCCAGCGGCTCGACGAGGACAAACGGTCGGTGCTCGTCCTCCACGAGATCGAGAACCTCCCGATGACGGAGGTGGCGCTCGTCCTCCAGTGCCCGCTGAAGACCGCCTACTCACGACTCGCTGCCGCGAGAAAGCAGATGCTCGTCATGCTCTCGAAATCGAAGCTCTCGGAGAAGAAGCCATGAGCGCGTCCCACGACGACAACGAGCGCTTGCTCGACGAGCTGCTCGCCGACGCGCGCAACGCGCCGACGCGCGCGGACCTCGGACGCGTCGAGTCTCGACTGCAGGAGTGGATGGGACCGGCTCCGGTGCCGCCGCCGCCTCCGAGCGGGGCATACCGGCGCTCGTCGAGGCTCTTGAAGCCGCTGCTCGTCGTCGTCGTCGGCGTGGGCGCGCTGGCGCTCGTCTACTCCGAGGCGTCGTCCTCGCGATCCAGCTCGCCGGAAGGTGCCGCGCGCGAGTTGCCGTCGGCGCCGGCGACGTTCACGCCTCCCACGTCGGTCGTGGCGCCGGCGAGCGTGTCGGTCGCAGACCTCCCGGAGGTCCCCGAAGGCGTGCCGGCTCGGCCCGCGCCGGCAGCTCCGCCGTCGACTGCGATCACGTCGGCGCGCCGCCCGGCGCCCTGGTCGGGCTCCGAGCCGAAGTCCGCGGAGGGGCGGCCTGCGCCGACGGAGGAGTCGGAGGCGAGCTTCCTCCGACGGACGCGCGCTGCGCTCGCGGAAGACCCGGCGCGTGCGCTGCGGATGACCGAGGAGCACGCGACGCGGTATCCGCAAGGCGTCCTCGTCCAGGAACGCGACGTCATCGCGATCGACGCCTTGGTCCGACTCGGCGCGCGTGACGAGGCGCGCGCGAGGGCAAAGGCGTTCCAGGCGCGGTATCCCGCGTCCGCTCATGCGAGCCGCGTCACCGCGCTCGTCGGTACGGAGGCGCCGTGAGAGGGGTCATCGTTCCGGGCGCCGCTCTCATCGGCCTGCTCGCGATCCTCCCTGCGGGATGCGCATCCGAGATCTACATCGGAAGCGACTCGGACGCGGGCACGGGCTCGTTCGTCTCGCCGGACGGTGGCGTGTCCACGTCGAGCGAGGCAGGCGCGTTCGTCGGGATGTGTCCCTCGAACGAGTGCCCCGAGGGGCGCACGACGTGCCCGAACGAGCCGTTCCCGTGCAGCGTCGATCTGTCGTCCGATGACGACAACTGCGGGGCCTGCGGCGTCCGGTGCCCGCACGACAAGGCGTTCCTCGACCGCTTCAACGGAGCGATGCGGTGCACGGCCGGCGCCTGCGCGCTCATCTGCGCGCCGTCGCATGCAGACTGCAATGGCATCGCGGACGACGGCTGCGAGGTCCAGATCGCCGGCCCCGGCGCGAGCGACATCAACAACTGCGGCGCATGCGGCAATGTCTGCGACGACCTCTGTAGCGAGGGAGCGTGTGGCTGTCCCGGTGGCGGGACGTACTGCCCGGACAAGGCCTGCCACGACCTGAATCGCGAGGAGGACAACTGCGGCGCGTGCGGGCACGTCTGTCCTCCCTCCAATGAACCGGAGCTGCCGCCCGAGTCGAACCTGATGCGGACGTGCCGCGCGGGCGTTTGCAATCAGACGGCGTGCGTCCCCGGTCAGGCGGACTGCAACGGCGACGTCATCCTCGTCAACGGAAAGCTGGACCCGAACAGTGACGGCTGCGAGACGAGCACGCTCTTCGACCCCAAGAACTGCGGCGGGTGCGGGCTCGAGTGCGCGCCCGGCGAGGACTGCTTCATCGGCCGGTGCATGTGCGCGTGCGGCTCGGTCTGCTTCTCGCAGATCAACTCGGACCCGAACAACTGCGGCGCGTGCGGGCTCAAGTGCCCCGGTGACTGGAGCTCGGTCACCGGCAACGTCTCGCTCATGTTCGACCCGGCGCATGGCCGGCCGACGTGTGACCAGGGCGTCTGCGGGTACGCGTGCAGCCCCAACTACGCGGACTGCGACGGCAACATCGACAACGGGTGTGAGACACCGCTGCTCGACGACCCGCTCAACTGCGGCGCCTGTGGTGTTCGCTGCGACGGCGTCGAGGGGCAGGCTTGTGTCGAGGGCAAGTGCCTCATGAAGGACTGCGGGGTGGTCCAATGAGAAAGCGAGAGCTCGGAGCCGGCGTGCTGCTCGTTCTTCCGGCCGTGGTCGCCGCCGCGGCATGCGCGACGACCGACGACGCAGCGCCGCCGAACGAAGACTCGCAGGTCGTTCCCGAGGCCGGTTCGTCGGAGCCGCTCGACGCCTCCGACGCTCAGGACGTGGACGCCGGGCAACGACCGCCGGACCGGGTGGATGCGGGGACCTGCAGCCCGTCCGGTCTGTGCGTCGCCGACGTTCCTGTCGACACCCAGATCAACGTCACCGCGATCCGAGGATCGAGCTCGAACGACGTGTGGGCGGTCGGTACGAACCGGACCGTCGTCCATTACGACGGCAAGGCCTGGGAGAAAGCGGCGCCGATGCCGGACGAGGTGACGCCGTTCACCATCCGTTCCGTGTGGCTCGGTGGACCTAACGACGTGTGGCTGGCGGCCGGCCCCATCGTCTACCACTCGACGGGGTGGAACGGGCCGAGCGGCACCGCTTGGACCTCGGCGCTCTTCATCGATGGCACGAGCGTCAGCGCGATCGCCGGCATGGACGGGACGGTCCTTCTCGCACGCCAGGTCTCGAACGACTTCTGGGCGAGCTACCCGGCCCTCGTCACGTGCAGCGGGTGGGCGGACGAAGGCCTCGCCGACCCGGCGGAGGTGCCCACACCGATGTTCGACGCGGAGGGCGTGGACGGCCTCTGGTCGCTCGCGAGGACCCGCGCCGACGAGGCCTGGGGCACGAGTGTGGGATCCGACGACCGTCCTGGCGCGCGCGTCTTCCGCATCCGTCGTGCGGCTCCCGACGCCGGCGAGCCGGGCGACGCATCGTGGGAGCTCGAGGAGTACGACAGCCGCACGTCGCGGAACCTCTACGGCGTGTGGGGCAACGAACAGGTCGTCTGGGTCGTCGGCGAGGGCGGCGTGCTTCGCCGGATGACGCAGGAGAAGCTGTCGTCGCGCGCGTTCGAAACCGTGTCGAGCCCGGTGACGGCCGACCTGCGCGGCGTCTACGGATTCGGGGCTAACGACGTGTGGGCCGTCGGCGATGACGCCTCGGTCCTCCACTTCGACGGCAAGGTGTGGAGCAAGGTCGCGACTCCGCTCGACGCGGTGAACGTGAAGCCGAGGCTCTTCTCCGTGTGGGGAAGCTCGCCGAAGGACGTCTGGATCGGAGGCAACGGAGTCATGCTTCACTTCCAAGGAGATGCGCCGTGAGCCGAGCACGTATGACCGCGGGCGTCGTCCTTTCGTACGTCGTCGCGCTCGGCGCTTCCGTGGCGTGCGCCACGGGCGACGAGAAGGTCGAGGCGAAACCTCCGCCCGTGGACGATCCGAGCCGCTCGCTCGATGCGGGCGGCGACGCCTCCGAGAAGGACGCGACCCCCGCGGCGCCGAACGGGTGCAGCGACGACGGCTTCTGTTACGTCCCCGTCCCGAGCAACAGGCCGCTGATCGCGGTCTCCGCGTCGAGCGCCGATGAGGCCTGGATGTTGCCACAGCAGAGCGGCGCCGTCCTGCGATGGAACGGGACCTCGATCGAGCAGGTGTACGAGTACGACGGCGCCACGCCGTCGAGCATCACCTTCGGCGACGTCTGGGCAGGGAAGAAGGACGACGTCTGGGCCGTCGCGACGGACAGCGACAACCACTACTTCTTCTTGCACTACGCGGCCCGTGCGGGCGGCGCGCCGTCGTTCCGCGAGCTCCCGACACAAGAGCCTGTCACCGCGATCCGCGCGGTCTGGGGAACGGGCGACGGCACGGAGCTGTGGATCGCGACCGTGGACTCCGTGCTTCGCGTTCGCGAGGACGCAGCGGGCGCCGTCATCGAGGACCTCCGCCCGAACCTCGGCCCCGACGACGAACAGGGATATGCCTGGCGCGGAGTCTGGGGCTTTGGTTCCGACGACGTGTTCGTCGCCGGAAAGGTGTGCCCGTCGAGCCCGTGTGGTTCGGAAGGTCAGGGCGCGATCGCTCACTACGACGGGGCGAGCTGGTCGATCAGCACGATCGATTCGGCCCAGGAGGTCTCGTCGCTTCGTGGAACGCCGCCGGGGACGACGAGGCAGCTCTGGTTCGACACCGCCGAGGAAGATCCGACCGGTACGCCCATCCAGAAGACGCAGCTCGTCACGGTCGCGTCCGGCGGACAGCTCGGAGCGCATCTCTACACGCACCCGACGAACGGCGTGAGCTGCGGCAGCCGCCTGGGCCGGGCAGTGAGCGCGACAGTTGGCTGGTTCTCGTCCGGCGCGCTGCTCTGCCGCTGGGATGGGACGAAGCTCGCGCCCGCGCGGACGTCCATCGGCGATCGACCGGTGATCAACGCGCTGAGCGGGATATGGGCGGGAGGAACGGACGACGTGTGGCTCGTCGGTGCCGCCGTGACGCGAGAGGGGCTTCCGCAAGGAGCGATCGCCGCCAGGCGCAGCGCGGCGACGGCCCAGGCGGCCTCCCGAGGAGGAAACCAATGAGCATCGCGCGCCTGACGCCCTTCGCATCGATCCTCGTCTTCGCGGTTCCGGTTGCTTGCTCGTCGTCGTCGGATGGCGCGCCTCCGGCGATCGACGGCGGTGTCGAAGCGGCGAGCTCGCCTCCTCCCGAACCCGAGACGGACGCTGGCGCACCGGATGTCGCGCGCCCCGACGTCGAGCCGGCGTCGCGTCTCGCGGTCGAGTGCGCGCAGGATCCTTGTTACGTCGCCGTCAGCGGAAACGGCGGCGAGCACGTCTGCGGCCTCCTGAACGACGGCACCGTGCGCTGCTGGGGGCGCGATTCGCGCACTCGCGCGGAGGTGCCCGCAGACGGCGGCGCGCCCGAGGCCGATGGCGCGCTCGGTCGAGGTCGTGTCGTCTCGGTCCTCGAGGGCGCGACGCCTGCCCCGGTCGTCGGCCTCACCGGCGTGAAGCAGATCAGCGTCGGACGGAACCTCGGGACGTGCGCGCTCACCGGCGAAGGCGCGGTGTACTGCTGGGGCCGGAACGAGCTCGGTCAGCTCGGTCGTCCTTCCGATCAGGCGCGCATCCCCGTCGCGACGCGCGTGGAGGGGCTTCCGCCTGCCGCGGCCGTCGCGCTCGGTGCGAGGACCGGCTGTGCGATCGCGTCCGGCGACGGCGCGCTCTGGTGCTGGGGCGCGCGGAGCACGCTGATCGGCTCGGCGGCAGCTCCGGGCGACGGAGACACGTTCCCGCCCCAGGTCATGACGGGCTTCACGGCGCCGATCCGCGAGCTCGCCATCGGCACGGCGCCGGCGGACGACACGGACCTGGGCCAGGACACGATCGTCGCCTTGCAGGACGGTGGAGTCCTTGCGTCCCTCGGCCACTTCCCCGCGGGCGAGTCGTCCGTGGCCCAGCCGATCTCCACCGACCCGCAGGTGGTACGCGACGTGATCCGGGTCGGTGCGTTCGGCTATCTCGACAAGAGCGGGATCTTGTCCCGATGGCTGCCGGATGCCCGAGCGCTCTACGTCTTGAACGGAGCCACGATGGTCGACCTGACCATCACGGCCGGAGCGGCCTTCGTCGACTTCAAGTGGGGCAACTACGTCGAGCAGGGAGGGATCCTCCTCTCGAGCGGCACGCTCTTCCGATGGGGCCGCAACACGTCCGGCGCGCTCGGGTATGCGCCCGACGTGATCGACATCGCCGAGGAACCGCTCGACATGACCCACGTCGCCGGCAATCGCGTCGTGTCTTTTGCGCTGACCGCCGCGTCGACCTGCGTCTCGCTCGTCGACGGGACGGTCAAGTGCTGGGGAGCGAACCAGCGCGGAGAGCTCGGTCGCGGCACCGTCGACCCTGCACAACATCCCGAAGCGGAGCTGATCCGATGAGACGAATCGCGTGTGCCTTTGCCGTCCTCGGTGCCATCTTCGCGTGCGGTGACGATCGCGACGGTTTCGAAGAGAAGCCGTTGTTCGGCGACGATGCGGGCGCCGATGTCGAGGCGCCTCCGCCGACGAGCTGCGAGGGAACGCTCCGCTGCGCTCGCGATCTGCGCACGGTCGTGGACGGCTGCGACGAGACGAAGGTGATCTCCGAGTGTCCGGCCGATCAGGGCTGCTCCGACGGAAAATGTGTTCCGGCATGTGCCGTCGGCATGAGCTCCACGATGGGTTGCGAGTTCGTACCGCTGCAGCCGGCCCCCGAGTGGCTCACGGTCGGCTCGTGTTTCGCCGCCGTGCTCGCGAACGCGTGGGACATCCCCGCGCGGATCGAAGCCGAGTACGACGGCAAGCCGCTCGACGTGAGCTCGTCGATCAGGATCATGCGCACGGAGGGCACCACCACCACCTACGAGCCGTTCACCGGAGAGCTCCTGCCCGGACAGGTGGCGGTCCTCTTCCTCAGCGAGCAGGCGTCCGGGTTCTTGGCCGTCGCGTGCCCTGGCGGCGTCACGCCGGCGCTGAAGCAGATAACCGCACAGACGGGGACACGGCGCGGCTCGACCTTCCGGATCAAGACGACCGCCCCGGTGAGCGCCTACAGCGTCTACCCGTTCGCGGGCGCCGCAGGCCAGGGGACGTCATCGACGATGCTCTTGCCTGTAGCTTCGTGGAAGACGGACTACGTCGTCACGAGCCCGTGGGAGATGCGGTACTACCAGACGGAGAATCTCTACCCGACGACCCAGATCGTCGCGGCCGAGGATGACACGGAGGTCACGCTCATCGGCAGCGTTCACGTCCTGCCGGGAGTGGACGTCGAGAGCGCCGAGAAGGGGAATGCGAAGACGTACCGCTTGAAGCGCGGAGAGCAGCTCCAGTTCTTCCAGGAGCAGGACCTGACCGGATCGCGCATCGGCTCGACCAAGCCGATCGGCGTCTACGTGGGCCATCAAGCGATGGCGATTCCGACGGGCATGACGTGTTGTGGTGATCCGACGCAGACGGCGCTGTTCCCGGTGCATGCATGGGGACGGGAGTATGCCGTCGTCCCCCATCGCTCGCGTCGCGCGAAGGAGGCGCCGGAAGACTACCTCTTCAGGATCACTGCGGCGGTCGACGGGACGGTCCTCACCTACGAGCCATTCACACCGAAGGAAGCACCGGTCTCGCTCGCGGCGGGGCAGTCCGTGATGTTCTCGGCGCAGGCGCCCTTCGTGGTGAAGAGCCAGGACAGGGATCACCCCGTAGCGGTCTTCTCGTACATGACGGGTGAAGAGTTCGCTCAGGCCCAGGGGTTCCAGGGCGATCCCGAGTTTGTTCCCGTCCTGCCGAGCGAGCAGTACCTCGGCAGATACGTCTTCCTCGTCGACACGACGCATGCGAACTCGCAGCTCGTCATCGTGAGAGCGCGTGAGAGTGGCAAGGAGTTTGCTCCCGTCACGCTCGAGTGCGCCGGCGTGCTGGAGGACTGGACGCCGCTCGGCGAATCCGGTGAGTACGAATACACGCGCGTGTGGCTCACGAAGGAGAGCAAGCCTCAGACGGTCGGAAGCGGCACGTGCGGGACGGGGCGTCACGTCGTCGAGAGCGCCGGTCCCGTCGGCGTCACCGTCTGGGGAACCGCGCCGTACGCGAGCTACGGCTTTCCGGGCGGCGGCGCGCTCCGCACGCTCAACGCCGTCGGGACGCCCGTGAACTGATTCAGTCCCCCCACACCTGCGCGGCCCACGCGCCCTTGCCGCTGCCGATGCCGACGAGGAGCGAGACCTCGTCGGCGGCGGTGAAGCAGACCGCGCCGTCTTCGGGCGCGGCGGGGCCGGGCGCCTCCGCGACGATGTCGCCGGCGGAGTCGCGGAGCACGACGACGACGTCTTTCACCGACTCGTCGCCCGCGACGTAGACGAGGTAGCAGTGGTTCGCCTCCGCGCGGAACTTGTTCTCCTGGTGCGGATCGCGATCGGACTGCTGCCCGCGCAGCATCGCCGAGACGGGCTTCATCTTCGACGCGGCCGCGCAGCTCTCACCGAGCCGCTTCACGAGGTCGGCCGGATCTTTGGCCTGCGCCTTCGCGGCGCCGCTGCAGGAGGCCAGCGCGCCGTCCGGCTTTCGCTTCGCCTTCTTCGAACCGGCGACGCCGGGCGGCGGCATCGATGCCATCGGCGGGAGTCCGCTCGGAGGCGGGGACGTCGCCCAGCTCGGACCGGAGCCGGCTTCCGCTCCGGCGTCGGTCGCCGCAGCGCGGTTCGCGGGGTTCTTCGCGGAGCCGCCGCCGCCACACGCGACGGCCGCGACTGCCGTGCCCAGGCTGACGAGGAGCAGCACGACACGATCACGGCAAGACGAAGGACGGAGCGCGGGCGACTCGTTCACGCGCCCAGGCTAACCCGGGAGCGTGCGCATGGGGCATCCTCTCGGCGCGGCTCTGCGCGACCTGCCTCGTCCCGCGGCAGACGCGCTATGGTCCGGCCGTGCCGCGCGTCCTTGCCGTCGATCCCAGAATCCCGGAGCCCAGCGTCATCGCCGAGGCCGCGGCCGTGCTCGCTCGTGGCGGCCTCGTCGCGTTTCCGACCGAGACCGTCTACGGCCTCGGAGCGCGTGGGCTCCACGTGGACGAGGTCGCCAAGATCTTCGCCGCGAAGGAGAGGCCCGCGGGCCATCCGGTGATCCTCCACGTCGACGGCGAGCCGATGGCGCGGACGCTCTCGTCGTCGTGGAGCGCGACCGCGTCGCGTCTCGTGAACGAGCTCTGGCCGGGGCCGCTCACGCTCGTCGTGCCGCGCGCGTCGCGGGTGCCGCTCGAGGTCAGCGGGGGGCTTGCCACGGTCGGCATTCGCGCCCCGAAACACGAGGTCGCGCTCGCGCTCATCCGTGCCGTCGGCGAGCCGCTCGCCGCGCCGAGCGCGAACGCGCACAAACACGTGTCGCCGACGACGGCCGAACACGTCGTTCGATCGCTCGGCGATCGCGTCGATCTCGTGCTCGACGGCGGGCCATGTGCGTTCGGGATCGAGTCGACCGTCCTCGCGCTGGGCGATCCGCCGCGTGTGCTCCGCCCTGGAGCGGTGTCGCTCGAGCGCCTGCGCGCCATCGATCCGCGCGTCGTCCACGAGACCGCGACGATCGAGGGCGATGCCGCACGCGCCGCACCGGGCATGGCCGCGAAGCACTACGCTCCGCGGACCAAGGTGCTCCTCGCCGAGAAGGGCGAGGGCGTGGCCGCGGCGATTGCGGGAGCCGGCCTCGACCGAGCGCGGATCGGCGCGATCGTGCACACCGAAGAGGGGCGCTCCGCGGCAGCGGGGTGCTCGCCGCTGCTCGTGCTGCCCGCCGCGCCGGAGGCCTACGCGCAGGCGCTCTTCGCCGCGCTTCACACGGTGGATGCCGCACGCGTCGATCTCCTCGTGATCGAGGAGGTCCCCACGGACGACGCGTCATGGTGGGCGGTGCGGGATCGATTGACGCGGGCCGCGCGCAGGTGAGGTGGGGAGCCGGCGATGCTTTACATCTCAAGGAATCGAGCCTAAGCCTTCCGCGCGCTCTTGCGAGCGGCACGAGGAGTCCTCCATGGCATACCAAGTCATCACGCCGCCGCACTTCCCGAAGCCGCGCGGCTATTCGAACGGCGTCGTCGCGCAGGGTCGTACGCTCTACATCGCGGGCCAGATCGCGTGGGACAAGGACGCCCGCATCGTCAGCCCGGACTTCGCGACGCAGTTCCTCCAGGCACTCGACAACGTCATCGCGGTCGTCCGCGAAGCGGGCGGCGCGACGGAGCATCTCGTGAAGCTCGTGGCGTTCGTGACCGACCTCGAGGCGTATCGCGCCGCGACCCCCGCTATCGGCGAAGGCTGGCGCGCGCGCCTCGGCAAGTATTACCCCGCGATGAGCCTCGTGAAGGTGGCAGGCCTCCTCGAGCCCGGCGCTTGCGTCGAGATCGAGGGCGTCGCGATGCTTCCCGCCTGATCGCCGCCGTGCCGGCCGCCGCCACGTCTGCGCGCAAGAACGGCGGCCGGAGCGGACGCCGCGCCGTGCGTCGACCGGATCTCACGGTCGACGAGTCGGTCAGCATCTGGTTCCGCCTTCTGCGTTGTCATGCGTTGATGCTGACCGAGCTCCGGCGTGAGCTCGAAGACAAGATGACGCTCGCGCGCTTCGACCTGCTCGCGAGCCTCGAGCGCGACGACGGGCAGACGCTCGCCGGGCTCAGCCGTGCGCTGCTGGTCACGGCCGGGAACGTGACTGGTCTCGTCGACCGCGCCGAGCGTGACGGCCTCGTCGAGCGTCGCCCCGAGCCGAGTGACCGCCGCGTCGCGCGCGTGTGGCTCACGGACGAAGGACGCGCGCTCATCCGTGAGCTCTTGCCGCTGCATGCCCGGCACGTCCACGAGCTCATCGGCGGGCTGCCGGCGCAAGATCGGCGCGATCTCCGACGACTGCTCGGCGGCCTGCGAGAGCATCTGCTACCGAACGAGCGGTGACGCCTCCCGCGCGCATCACGAGAACGAGCACGAGGAAACGATGACCATCCAGCCGAAGACCTTCAAGTACGAGCTCTCGACGAGCGGGGTCGCCACGATCACGCTGAGCCGGCCCGATCGCCTCAACTCGCTGACGTTCGAGGTCTACGAGGAGCTCCGCGACACGTTCGCCGCGCTCGATCACGAAGACGCCGTCCGCTCCGTCGTGATCACCGGCGAAGGCCGGGCGTTCTGCTCGGGCGGCGACGTCGAGAGCATCATCGGCGAGCTCTTCTCGCGGGACATGAAGGGCCTCGTCGCCTTCACGCGCGTGACCGGCGCGCTCATCCGGAACATCCGCGCGCTTCGCCGGCCCGTGATCGCTGCCGTGAACGGGACCGCCGTCGGCGCGGGCGCCGTCATCGCGCTCGCGTGCGACTTCCGCATCGCGAGCTCGTCGGCAAAAATTGGCTTCATCTTCCCGAAGGTCGGCCTCTGCGGCGCGGACATGGGAGCGACGTACCTGCTCCCGCGCGTCGTCGGCCTCGGCCGTGCGACGGAGCTCCTGTTCCTCGGCGACATCATCGGCGCGGAGGAAGCTCACCGCATCGGTCTGTTCGGCAAGGTCGTCGCGCCGGAGGAGTGCGTCGCGACCGCGCGCGCCCTCGCGGAGCGCCTCGCGTCGGGCCCCGCGTTCGCGCACTCGATGACGAAGCAGATGCTCGAGAGCGAGCACGGCATGACGCTCGATCAGGCGATCGAGGCGGAGGCGCAGGTGCAGGCGATCTGCATGCAGCACCCCGACTTCCGCGCGTCGTACGACGCCTGGGTCGCCAAGCGCCCGATCGTGTTCGAGGGCGCGAGCGGCCCCTTCGATGGTGGTCGCGGGTCGAAGGACGCCGGGAGGAAGTGAACATGTCGGGATCGGTCGTCTCGGGAGCGCCGCGCAAGATCAAGCCGTCGTGGTCGGCGCTGCCGATGTTCTTCGACGAGCCGCATCGCGAGCTCGGCCAGCGGTGCGACGCGATCGACGACGGCGACGCGGCGCTGCACGATCCCGCGCGCGTCATCCCGCGGCTCGGTGAGCTCGGGCACTTGAAGCTCCTCGTCCCTGCGACGCAGGGCGGAGGCGCCTGGGCAGCCGACGGGCGTGCCGTCGACGTCCGCGCGCTCTGCGTCGTCCGCGAGGCGCTCGCTTATTCGTCGCCGCTCGCCGACTCGATCTTCGCGGTCCAGGGCCTCGGCTCACATCCGATCCTGCTCGCCGGCGAGGCCGACAAGCGCGCCGCCGTCCTCGCGGAGGCGATGAGTGGCGAGCGCGTCTGCGCCTTTGCGCTGACGGAGCCGGAGGCGGGCAGCGACGTCGCGTCGATGCGGACGACCGCCCGGCGCGAGGGCGAGGAATGGGTCCTCGACGGCGACAAGGTCTTCATCTCGAACGTCGGCATCGCGAAGCACTACGTCGTCTTCGCGAATGCAGACCCCTCGGCCGGCAAGAAGGGCATCAGCGCCTTCCTGGTCGAGTCGAGCGCGGCGGGCTCGAAGGGCCTCGTCACGGAGCGCATTCCGATGAGCGTCGATCACCCGCTCGGTCGCCTCACGATGCGCGGCTGTCGCGTTCCGGCGTCCGCGCTCCTCGGCCAGGTGGGCATGGGGCTGCGCCTCGCGCTCGGGACGCTCGATGTGTTCCGCACCTCGGTCGGCGCCGCCGCGGTCGGGATGGCGCGTCGCGCGATCGACGAGTCGATCGCACGCGTGACGGAGCGCCAGCAGTTCGGAAAGGCGCTCTCCGAATTCCAGCTCACGCAGGCCGCGATCGCGGAGATGGCGACGGAGCTCGACGCAGCGCGCCTCCTCGTGTGCCGGGCCGCGTGGGAGAAGGATCAGCCGCGCAGCGACGGCGCGCGCAGCGACGGCGTCTCGGTCGCGATGGCGAAGATGTTCGCCACCGAAGCCGCGCAGCGCATCATCGACCGCGGCGTCCAGCTGTTCGGTGGGCTCGGCGTCACCGAAGGGAACGTCCTCGACCGCCTCTACCGCGAGATCCGTCCGCTCCGCATCTACGAGGGCACGACGGAGATCCAGAAGCTCATCATCGGGGGCGCGCTCACGGCGAAGCCGCGCTGAGCGTCGCTCAGTGACGGCTCGGGACCGCGGGCTCCGCGGCCGTGCTCTCGCTCGCGCCCGCGATGTGCTCGACGAACGGACGGACCAGGCCGGCGAGCTCGAGCGGGACGACGAGCTTCGTCGCGGGGTTTGCGCCCAGCGATTTCAACATGTCGAGATACTGAAGGCTCATCGTCTTGTCGTCGAGCGTACGCGCGACGGCGAAGATCGCGTCGAGCGCGGAGGCGAAGCCCTGCGCGCGCAGGATGGCGGCCTGCCGGGCGCCTTCGGCCTCGAGGATGGCCGCTTGTTTCTGTCCCTCGGCGATACGGATCGTCGCCTCGCGACGTCCGTCGGCCTCGGTGACCATGGCGCGACGCGAGCGCTCGGCCGACATCTGGCGCGTCATCGCCTCGAGGATGTCGCGAGGCGGCGAGATCTCTCGGATCTCGACCGCGGTCACCTTGATGCCCCAGCGGTTCGTCACCTCGTCGAGCTTGCCTCGCAGCCGATCGTTGATCGCCTCCCGTTTGGCGAGCACCTCGTCGAGGAGCATGCTGCCGACCACGGCGCGCAGCGTGGTGATCGCGATGCCGCGCGACGCTCCCTCGTAGTGCTCGACGTTGATCACGCTCGCGAGGGCATCGACGATCTTCGAATAGACGAGGAAGTCGATGGAGAGGTGCGCGTTGTCTGCGGTGATCGTCGTCTGCGGCGGCACGTCGAAGAAGCGTTCGCGGAGATCGACCACCACTCCTCGATCGACGAACGGGATGAGCAGCACGAGCCCGGGGCCCTTTGCGCCGAGCGCGCGACCGAGACGGAAAACGACGAGCCGCTGGTACTCCGGGACGATGCGGACCGCCTTCACGATCAGCGTGAGAGCGACCAGGACGAGGAGCCCGGTCACGACGGCGTTGGTGATGAACGGTTCCATGCTGGCACTTGTCCTTGTGGTTGTCGTTGTCCGTGCGATTGCGATCGCGCGACCCGCAACGTGACACCGGAGGCGCCGAGGACCGTGACGTCCTCGCCGGCGTGGATGACCTCTCCCTCCGGCTCCGCGCTCCACACCTCGCCGTCGACGCGCACCGTGCCTGCCGGCCCTGCGGGTGTGAGCTCCGAGGTGGCGACGCCGGTACGGCCGACGAGCACCGGGATCCCCGTCTGGACCGCGAGGCGTCGCGTGCGCAAGGTCGCGCGGACGACGAAGAGGAAGAAGCCCGCCACGACGGCGGACATGAGCACGACGATGCCGAGGCTCACCCGGACGGCCGGTCCCGGGCTCGCTCCCTCCGGCGGGCTGTAGATGAGGAGCGAGCCGACCACGAGCGCGACGAGCGCGACCACCGCGAGCGCACCGGTGCCGGTCTGGAGCTCGCCGACGAAGAGGCCGATCGCGAGGAGGATGAGCACGACGCCGGCCCAGCTGATCGGCAGATTCCCGAAGGCGACGAGCGCGAGGACGAGGGCGATCGCGCCGATGGTGCCGGGGATGAACGTCCCCGGGTGATAGAGCTCCGCGGCGATACCGAGGAGCCCCACCAGGAACAGCAGATAGGCCACGTTCGGATCGCTGACGATCTGGACGAGCCTCTCGTTGACGGGCATCGGACGCTCGACCGCGACGGTCCCGGCCGTGTGCATGGTCCGGTCGCCGGAGGCGGTCGCCACCGTGCGACCGTCGAGCTGCCGGAGCAGATCGCCGAGGTCGACCGCCACGAGGTCGATCACGCCTGCCCGAAGCGCTTCGTCGCTCGTGAGCGACACGCTCTCCCGCACCGCACGCTCGGGCCAGTCGGTGTTCCGATGCCGGAGCGTGGCGATCGCCCGCGCGAGCGCGGCGGCGTCGTTGACCGCCTTTGCCTCGATCGTGGGATCGACGTCGCGTCCGCCGACCGCCATCACCGGATGCGCTGCGCCGATCGCCGTGCCGGGCGCCATCGCGGCGACGCTGGCCGCGAGCGTGACGAACATCCCCGCCGACGCCGCGCGTGCTCCTGCGGGCGCGACATGAACCGCGACCGGCACCTCGGCGTCGAGGAGCGTCTGGACGATCTCACGCATCGACGCGTCGAGCCCTCCCGGCGTGTCGAGCTCGACGACGACGGCCTTCGCATCGTCCGCCTCCGCGCGTCCGATCTCGCGCTCGATGTAGCGCGCCATCACGGGATCGACGGCGCCGCGCGCGGAGAGCACCCACACCTCCGGCGACGCATGCTCATCCGAGCGCGCCGAGCGAGGCGCGAGCGCCGCGACCAGAAGAGCCACGGCAGCGAGCCAGCGAAGCCATCCCACGACGCGATCGGAGGTGCGAAAACCGTTCCGTCCGAGTGCGCGATGCTCATGACGCGCGAGCGAGCTCGGCCGTCCCGCGCGTCTGCCCCAGGCGGCTCCGCGTGCTAACGTCTGCCGCCTTCCGCGTCATGAGCGTCCTCTTCGAACCCCTCCCGCTCCGTAACGTCGTGCTTCCGAACCGCATCGTGCTCCCGGCGATGGTGACGCGGCTGTCGGGCGAAGATGGGCTCGTCAACGACGACATCCGCGCGCGTTACGTGCGCTTCGCGAAGGGCGGCGTCGGGCTCATCGTCGTCGAGGCGATGGCGGTGCACGGCGCGAAGAGCGGGCCGCTCCTCCGCATCTCGTCGGATGACTTCAAGCCGGGGCTGGCCGATCTCTCCGCGCGGGTCCACGACGCCGGCCCGAGCAAGGTCGTCCCCCAGATCATCCACTTCCTCAAGATCTCGCGCTCCGGCTGGCGCCAGACCGTCGACATGCTCTCGCTCCAGGAGATCGACGCGATCGTCGAGGCGTACGGCGCAGCTGCCGTGCGCGCGCGCGAGTGCGGCTTCGACGGCGTCGAGCTCCACATGGCGCACGCGTACACGCTCTCGTCGTTCCTCTCGCGGCTGAACCCGCGCAAGGACGCGTACGGCGGGACGCTCGCGAACCGACTCCGTCTTCCGCTTCGCGTCGTCCGCCACGTGCGCGAGCGCGTTGGTGACGACTTCCCCGTCGGCGTCCGGTTCCTCGGAGAGGAGTGCATCCGGAACGGCTACACGGTGCTCGATGCCGGTCCGATCGCGATCGAGCTCGCGCGCGCAGGCGTCGACTACATCTCGCTCTCCGCCGGCGGGAAGTTCGAGGACGCACGCGTCATCGATGGCGAGCCGCTCTACCCGTACACCGGCTACTCCGGCGATCGGTGCATGCCGGGCAGCGCGTATCCCGACGGCGCAAACCTCTACATCCCGGAGGCCGTGCGCGCGGCGCTCCGCACGGCCGACCTCGACACACCCGTCGTCGCCGTCGGTAAGATCGGGTCGCTCGCTCTCGCCGAGAAGGTCATCGAGCGCGAGCAGGGCGATCTCGTCGGGATGGCGCGCGCGCTTCTTGCCGATCCGGATCTGCCGAAGAAGTGGCAGGCCGGCCGCGAGGACAAGGTGGTCCGCTGCCTCTACGGCAACGTTTGCAAGGCGCTAGACGAGAGCTTCCGCCGCGTCGACTGCACGCTCTGGCCGAAGAAGCTCGGTCAGGCGCCCGAGAGCGACGACACGGAGGCGCCGGTATGGCCGGCTGCCGGTGCCGAGCTGCGTGCAGAATGCAAGGACGGCAAGGTCCTGCTCCGCTGGCAGGCGGCGAAGGACAACGAGGCCGTCTACGGCTACCAGGTCTTCCGCGGCGAGCGCGCCGGCACCGGCGGAGCGCTCGTCCACCACGCGAGCGTCCGCGCGCTCTCGACGCGCTACGAAGACACCCGCGTCGTTGCGGGAGGCGAATACCGCTACGCCGTCCGGCCATACGATCTCGCGGGCAACCGCGGCCCGATGACCGACGCGATCGACGTCCGGATGCACTGAGCACCGACGCTCCAAGTCGTCGAGATCGCTCGCGAGTCGAGCAATCGACGACGGCGCGCGCAACCCGGGCCGCGAAGGGCCGACAGGAGAGCGGCCCGCTGATGGGGCCCCGGAGCTCTCCCGAAGATGATCTCGCTGCGTCGATTCGCGTCTGCTGGTTCCGTCCTCGCTCTCTTGGCGCTCACCGGTTGCGCCAGCCTCGCCGGTCCGAAGGCCGCCCACCCGGACGCAGGAGAGTGGACGGCCGGCAAGACGGACCTTCGCAAGACGACGGCCATCGTGCGCGTGAGCCCGCCAGCGCGTCTGAAGGCGGCCTTCGAGGAGGTCGCCGCCCGCAGCGACGATCCCGACTACGCCGACTTCCTTCGGGCGCACGCCGGCGGCGGCTTCGGCAGCGGCTTTTCCATGGTCCACACGAGCGCCGAAGGGACCGCGGCGTTCGTCGTCACCAATCGTCACGTCATCTCGGAGTCCGAGGACGCGGAGGTCTCGTTCGGCGACGTGTCGTGGATCGCGGACGGCAAGTCGGTGCGGCTCGCCGTCAACACGAAGGACGGCAGCGACATGGATCTGATCTGGAAGTTCGAGCACGGGAGCTGGCGCGTCGCCGGCGGCGATCTCATCGAGCCTTCGCCCATTGCGGACTACGACGAGTCGCGTCCCGCTCCGGCTTCGAAGAAGACGAAGCCTGCGACCAAGGCCGGGGCACGCACGAACGCGAAGGGAGGGAAGTGATGCGCGCGCGACAAGCCGCCACCGGCTTCTTCGGTGTCATGCTGCTCGCAGCGTTCACCTGCGCTCCCGCGCTCGTCACCAGGAAGGCCGCGGCCATGTTCGAGTCGCGAAGGGCCGCGACGTCGGCGCGGGCTCACGGCATCGTCCAGGAGGTCGCCGTCGACGTTCCTGCGCTGCCCATGACCGAGGCCGAGCCCGAGGCGGAACGCTCGGAAGACCATCGACTCGCGCGTGAGGAGCGGGAGCGCGACTTCGAGCCCGAGGCCGAAGCGCCGCGGACGTCTCGCGCGACGCCGAAGCCCGCGCCCGCTCCGCCGAGCTCCAACGCGCCGAGCTCGGCGGGCGCGACGGGCGAAGAGACCGTCGAACTGAAGAAGGCGCTCGCGATGCAGATGGACACGGTCCCCATCTGCCGGCGGCCCGGCGGTCCCGAAGGCCCCGGCATCGCGGAGGTGACGTTCACGGGCGACGGCCGCGTGCGCGTTGCGCTCTCGGAGCCCTACGCGAGCAGTCCGGTCGGGGCCTGCGTCGCACGCCGATTCGCGAACGCCGCGCAGCCTTTCGAGGGTGACCCGATCACGGTGCGCGTTCGCTTCGAGCTCTGACTCGGGGACGAGAGCCATCGCGCGTCCTGATGACCGTCTCGGCGGAGCTTCCTGGGCGAGGCTCATCGCCAGCCGCGATGACCTCGGCACTTCGCTCTCGGAAGTCGAGCGTCCGAAGTCCGCGCGCGGCGGTTTCGAACGAGGGGGCCTGCGCCGACGCGCCGTACTTTCGTTGTCGCAAGTCGATCCGCTTCTCGATGTACGTCCCGCCGATAACATCTTCGGATGAACGCGGTCGTCCACTTGCCATCTGGCTTCGGGGCGTCCGCGTTTGTGCGATCTCGCGAAAGCCAGAGTCGGGGGTATGACGTCGGCGGCGAGCAGAAGCGAAGTAGATGGTGAGGACCGAGTCCGACGGCCGACGACGTTGGTCGAGATGCCGGCCGGAGCCAGCCGGCTTGTGCGCGAGCCCGACGCCGCGCAGGCACGGGGCACAGCACGGTCAGGAGAGGGCGCGGGGATGCTCCTCGTATCGAACCGCAGCAGCACTTGCCGTGCCTTCCACCAATGCCGACCGTGGACCACGGCGCCCCGGCTTCGCGCTGCCCGGATTTCGACTGCGACGAGCGACCGGCACATCGATGGCAGCTCGAGAGAGATTTGAGCTCTCGAGTCCATCGCTGCGCCAGTCGCTCGTCCCGTTATGCGATGACGCTATCGCAGAGAAATGCCGCGGCTAGCGAAGAGCGAAGAGCGGCTCTAACTCCAGCAGTCTCGCGTCCTGCAGGTCGGAAGGAGGTGAGCACCGTGTGGATCGACCTCGGCAGGTGGCCAGCGAGACTCAAATTTCCGAAGGAATTGCGAAGCAATTCCTGAGGGCCGACGAGGTACCAAGATGGGAGAGGGACAAGGCCCTCTGAGCTCCCTGTCTCTCTGTCTCCCTGTTCGAATCTGATTGACGAGCATTGGGGTGAACGGCGCGTCGTTCGCGCGGGTCGTGTCGGGATGGGCGCGAGCGGCCACGCAAACACGCACGGACGCGCGACCTCGGCGAATGGACCTCGCGAGGTGATCGCGATGGCGTTGGTGCGCTGGAGGGACCTTCCCGTAAGGCCCAAATCTGCATGGTATGAGAGCGCATGACCAAGCTGGGGAGGGCAGCATGGACCAAGCTGGGAGATCTATCGAACGACGAGCTGCTTGCTCGTCTCCGTGAGCATGTCGGCCGAGGGAACGTCTGGTTGGTCGGGTTGCTGGCGTACCTCGCGGAGGTGGACGCGCGGCGGCTCTACGCGGAGCAGGCGTGCACGTCCACATGGGACTTCTGGTGCGGAAGCTCGGGATGAGCGAGAGCGAGGTGCAGCGCCGTATTGCGGTGCCGATGCCGATGTCGGGACGAGCCGCGCGGCAGAGCACGCCCCAAAGCCGGCACGGCGCGAACACGTCGCGAGGGCCGTGCAGCGCGAGGTCTGGGCGCGGGACGCCGGGCAGTGCACCTACCTCGACGCCGAGGGCAATCGATGCCCGGCGCGCGGATTCCTCGAGCTCGATCACATCGACGCGAAGGCGCTCGGAGGCAGCGATGAGGCGGCCAATCTCCGCCTTCGATGTCGGGTGCACAACGGCGTTCATGCCGAGCATGTGTTCGGCCGGACGTACATCGAGAAGAGGATCGACTTGCGACAACGGAAGTCCGTCGCGCTTCCGCAGGCACCGTCGTTCGAGACCGCCGCACGCGGGCTTCGGACGCTCGGCTTCCGTGAGGCCGAGGTGCGAGAGGTCATGGCTCGGCTGGCGACGAGCCTCGACCAGGGAGCATCCACGAGCAGAGGGGAACGGCCCGCGCTGCGAGGGTGGGGCACCGCACGGATCCGTGCGGTATCACGCGATCATTTCAGCTCGAACGAACCGCTGTTCGTTCGTCCGGGGATGGCTCGATCCACCGTCTCGAGCCTCGGTCCGCTGCGGCCTCCGTACTGCGAGCACGATTTCTGCGGAGCATTCGACGGGACGGGCGGCCCGATGTCCGATGCGTGGGACGGTGCGCTTCCTGCACGGGGGCACCCGGAGAGGATCGGCATGAACCACGTCACCATCCGCGGCTTGCGCCATTCGCGCGTCATGCTCGGCGCTGTGTTGGTCGTGAGCACGGTGCTCGTCGGCAGCCCCGCGTGTTCGGGAGTCGACACCGCGGACGCGCCCAACCCCGATGGCAAGGAGCAGGGCGCGCAGTGCACCGACGGATCGGAGTGCAAGTCGCTCACCTGCAAGGAGGGCAAGTGCACCCCGGTGGTCGCGGGCGGCAATCCGACGGACGGGATCAAGAACGGCGACGAGACGGACGTCGACTGCGGAGGCGCGTCGGCACCGGGATGTGCGGACGGCAAGTCCTGCACGACGGGCAGCGACTGCGCGAGCGGCTCGTGTGTTGGCGGCAGGTGCAAGGCACCCGCTCCGGACGACGGGATCAAGAACGGCGACGAGACGGACGTCGACTGCGGCGGCACGAAGGCACCGAAGTGCGGCACGAACAAGGCGTGCTCGACCGATGGCGATTGCGCGAGCGGCGGGTGCTCGTATGCGAAGGAGTGTGTCGAGTTCAGGAGCTGCACGGGCCACTTCGGTGGCGACACCTGCGGCGCTGGCGAGACCGGCGAGACCTCGGCGAAGCACGAGAGTTGCTGCGCGACGGTGACGCACAGCTCCGGCAAGCGCATCGGCAAGTACCTCGTGACGGCCGGTCGGATGCGCACGTTCGTCGAACGTTTCGACGGCAACCTCCAGCAGTGGGCGCAGACGAGCCCGGAAGGCTGGGACGACAGCTGGACGGACAACCTCCCGGCGTCGATGGACGACGCGCTCTTCATGCTCGGACCGGCGTTGAAGCGCGGATGCAACATCACGCAGCAAGGACAGGGCGCCCGGACGTACTGGCAGCAGATCAGCGGAGACACGAGTGACTTCTCGAAGGACGTGCTCGACGAGAAGGCGCTCAACTGCGTGCCCTGGCATCTCGCGCAGGCGCTCTGCGTCTTCGACGGCGGTCGGCTGACGTCGAACGCCGAGAACATGGCGATTGCGTCGAACGACGGTGACGACGACTGGCCGTGGCAGTTCCAGAACAGCACGCCCTACAGCTCGTCGAAGCAGGACGACCGCGTGGTCCACATGTACAGCTACGCGACGCCGAACCCCCCGGCGAACATGCGGATGGATAGCGGCGGGCCGCTCGACCGCTCGTTCTACGTCGCGCCACCCGGGCGAAGGCCGCTCGGCGCGAACAAGATCGGCGTGCAAGACGCGGTCGGGAACCTGCTGGTCTGGGCGAATGACGCGCAGCGGCGCTTCAGCTGGACGATGTCGTGGGAGAAGCACGAGCTGAAAGGCAGCCCGAGCACGTGGCCCACGAACAACGCCCAGGGTGAGGTCAACGGCTACTACGCCATCGGCGCGCGCTGCATCTTCGACTGATCCGTGCGGGGCGAAGAGGCGGCGGGGAAGAGCGGGGCAAAGAGCGGGGGCAAAGAGCGGAGGAGGAAGCGGGACGAACAGCGGAGGCGACCGCGCCGTATCGCTTGTGTCGCGGCCCGGCTCGGGGGTAAGCCGGTACCCCGTGATCGCGTTCCCCGACGACCTCAGCCTGGCCCGCTATTTCCTCTTCGACCGCCTCGCCGAGGGGCTCGGAAAGAAGACGGCGATACGGTTCGGCGATCGGA
Organism: Pseudomonadota bacterium; assembly: GCA_023423895.1. GTDB lineage: Bacteria > Myxococcota_A > Polyangia > Polyangiales > Polyangiaceae > Labilithrix. The sequence goes on along the minus strand of JAFAER010000240.1, from coordinate 56,532 downwards.
GCTGGACGTACGAGGCCGTCGCCGACAAGACGCGGCGGATGACAGGTCTGCTCGCGGAGGCAGGTGTCCGCCGCGGCGAACGCGTGCTCATCATCCTCCCCGACGTGCCGCCCTTCGCGTGGACGTTCTTCGCGACGCTCGCACGAGGCGCCGTGGTCGCGATGGGCAATCCGCTCGCTCCGCCGGAGACGTTCGAGTACCTCGTCGGCTACACGCGCGCGACGGCCATCGTGACCGTGCCGCAGGTCGCCGAGCTCCTTCGGCCGATCGTCGAGGCGGAGGGGAGCGAGGTGCAGGCCATGTTCGTCGTGCCGGACGCCGCCACCGGGAGCGATCCCGAGGCGCGCCTCACGACGACGACCTTTTCGGGCAAGGTGAAGGAGCTCGCGCCTGCGCTCGACGCGAGCCGTCCGATGGACCCGGTGAAGATGCATCGCGACGAGCCCGCGATCTGGCTCTTCACGAGCGGATCGACCGGTGAGCCGAAGGCCAACGTGCACACGCAGCGCGACTTCGCGTTCAACACCGAGGTCTACGCGAAGAAGACCGTCGGCTATCGGCGCGACGACGTGACGATCAGCGTGCCGCGCCTCTTCTTCGGTTATGCGACCGGCACGAACCTCATGTTCCCGTTCGCCGTCGGAGCGACCGCCGGCCTCTTCAGCGAGCGACCCACGCCCGAGAGCCTCGCGAACGCGATCGCGATGTACCGCCCGACGATCGTGACGAACGTCCCGACGATGCTCGGCAAGCTGCTCGAGCACGACGACGAGCTGAAGAACGCGGGCAAGCCCGGTCTCGACTTCTCGAGCATCCGCTTCTCGCTGTCTGCGGGTGAGGCCTTGCCCGAGCCGCTCCTTCGCCGTTGGCTCGATCGCTTCCACAGCGACGTCTACGACGGCATCGGGTCGGCGGAGATGTTCCACATCTACGCGTCGAATCGGCCCGGTGACATCAAGCCCGGATCGCTCGGCAAGGTGGTCGAGGGCTACGAGCTCCGCGTGCTTCCAGAGGAGGCCGAGGGCGCCGGTGCGACGCCGTGTGCGCCCGGCGAGATCGGCGTGCTCTGGGTGAAGGGCGACAGCGTCAGCCAGGGCTACTGGCTCGACCGCGACAAGAGCTGGCGCACGTTCCACGGCCACTGGTGCCGGACCGGCGACCTGTTCCGCGTCGACGAGGAGGGCTACCTCTACTTCGCCGGGCGCGCCGACGACCTGCTCAAGGTGGGCGGGCAGTGGGTTGCGCCGCTCGAGGTGGAAGAGTGTCTCCTCGAGCACCCCGCGGTCGCGGCCGCGGCCGTCATCGGGATCGAAGAAGACGGGCTCGTGAAGACGAAGGCCTTCATCGTCGCGCGCGCGGGCCATGCGGCCAGCCCGGCGCTCGCGACGGAGCTCCAGGAGCACGTACGGACGAACCTTGCGAAGTACAAGTATCCGCGCGTCGTGGAGTTCGTCGACGACCTGCCGAAGAACGACCGCGGGAAGGTCGACAAGAAGGCGCTCCGCGCTCGCAGCGCCGGCGGGAAGGCGTGATGACGTCGCGGCTCCCCCACCATCTGGCCGATCTCACGTTCGAGGAGCTCACCGAGGTCCTCGGGAGCTCGCCCGCGGTCGCGCTCGTGCCGGTCGGGAGCGTCGAGCCGCACGGCCCGCACCTGCCGCTCCACACGGACACGACGATCAGCGAGACGTGCGCCGTTCGCGCCGTCGGCGCGCTCGAGCAGCGCGGCATCCAGGCCGTCGTGGCGCCGAGCGTGCCCTACGGAGTCACCGAATACGCGCAAGGGTTCGCCGGGGCGATCGGCGTCCCGCCGGATCTCCTGACGTCCTGGCTGCGCGCCATCGCCGAGCGTCTGCTCGCGACGGGGTTCGCGCACGTCTGCTTCATCAACAACCACCTCGAGCCGGCGCACGACGCTGCGGTTCGCGCCGCCGTTGCCGGGCTTCCTCCGGGCGCAGGATCGGTCGCCTGCCCGCTCACCCGGCGATGGGGGCGGACCCTGTCCGACGAGTTCAAGCGCGGCGACTGCCACGCGGGACGTTACGAGACGTCGCTCGTGCTGGCGGCCGGCAGGGCCGTGCGCGATTCGGCCGGCGCGCTGCCCAACGTCGCGCTCAGCTTGAGCGAGGCCATCAAGGCGGGCAAGAGCACGTTCCGCGAGATCGGGATGGAGCGCGCGTACACCGGCGCCCCGTCGGAGGCGACGCGCGAAGAGGGAGAAGACCTCTACGCGCGTCTCGTGACGATGGTCGTTACCGAAGTGGTCGAAGCTCTCGAAAAGCGCCGCGACGCCGACGCGCCTCGGTGACGACGCCGGCAGCCCCGGCATCCTCGCTCGGGCGATCCGGGGAAGGCGGTGCCGCTGGTCCGGGTGCGGATCGGCGGAGCCGAGCGCTTCGCGGCTTTACGCGAGGCGTGGAGGGGGGTTCCATGGAGCTCGTGAGTGCACCGATCTTCGGTTTCAACGCGGCTCGTTCTTCGATCGTGGAAGAGGTCGTCCATCGCGTGACGTCCCACACCAAAGATCCGCTGCTCGCCCTGAACGAGGCGGCGTACCTCGAGACGAAGCGGCTGCAGAGCTCGGGTCATCCGGAGCTCGCGGAGTGGCGGTCTCTTGCCGCGCAGCTCGGGCGGATGACGGACGGCGAGCTGCGCGATCGGCTCAAGCACTACGCGGAGCACTACGCGTGGGACGTCGCGGGGAACTTCGACCGGCGCGTCTACAAGTTCGCGTCGCGCGTCACGGCCCCGCTGCTCGGAGCGCTGCTGTCGCCGCGGGCGACGTTGCGGAATCTGCCGGGCTCGTTCGACCTCACCGCGCTCGACGGCCGCATCCTGGTGCAGGGCCCGCGCGAGCACATCCGACGGCTGACCGAGATCGGCACGGTCGTCTTCGTGCCGACGCATCTGTCGAACCTCGACTCCGTCGTGTTCGGCTTTGCCATCGAGCGCGCGGGGCTGCCGCCGGCCGTCTACGGAGCGGGCAAGAACCTCTTCACCAATCCGGTGCTGAGCTACTTCATGCACAACCTCGGCGCGTATCGCGTCGACCGCCGCCTGCGGCACTCGCTCTACAAGGACGTCCTGAAGACGTACTCGTCCGTGCTGATCGAGCGCGGCTACCACTCGCTCTTCTTCCCCGGAGGGACGCGGTCGCGTTCGGGAGGCGTCGAGCGGAGGCTCAAGCTCGGGCTTGCGGGCACGGGGATCGAAGCGTTCGTCCGGACGACGGCCCGTGGCCGAAAGCAGCCGGTCTTCTTCGTCCCGGCGACGATCAACTATCTGCTCACGCTGGAGGCGGAGACGCTGATCGACGACTTCCTCCAGGAAGAAGGAAAAGCCCGCTACATCATCGAGGACGACGAGTCGACGCGCATCGGCCGCGTGGCGGCGTTCTCGAACAAGCTCCTCGGGCTCGACGGTGCTTGCGTGATTCGCTTCTCGCAACCGCTCGATTGTTTCGGCAATCACGTCGACGACGAGGGGGTGAGCCACGACTCGCACGGTCGGCCGGTCGACGCCGAGAGCTACGTCATCGGTAGGAACGGCAAGCCCACGCTCGACCCCGCGCGCGACGCGGAATACACCCGCGAGCTCGGCGAGCGCATCGTCGAGGCGTTCAAGCGCGACACGGTGGTGATGGCGACGCACGCCGTCGCGGCCTGCGCGTTCGAGCGCCTCCGGCGGGCGGTCGGGAAGGCGGACCTCTTCACGGTCCTGCGGCATCGCGACGACGTCACGGTCCCGCGTGCCGAGCTCGCCGAGGACGTCGACGTGCTCGTCGAGCGCCTGACCGTCCTCGAAGAGCGCGGAGAGATCGCCGTGGCGCCCGGCCTCAAGGGCAAGCGCGGGGACGCCATCGTCGACGACGCTCTGCGCGCTTTTGCCGGCTACCACACGAACGAAGTGCTCGCCCCGCGCGGTGCCGAGCTCGTTCTCCGAGACACGCGGCTCCTTTTCTACTACCAGAATCGCCTTGCGGCTCACGGCCTCGCTTTCGACGCCATCGCGCCCGCCGGGACCCGGCCGGCTCACCTCCGCGCCCGCGGACCGCACTCGGTGGTGAGCGCTACCGCAGCCGTGGCGCCGTCGACGTCGATCGCTGCTGCGCAGGTTGGCGCGGCACAAGCAAGTCGTTAGGTTCTACGTCCCTTCGAGGGCAGTCTGGACCGTTCCGGTTCCATCCGCTCGATTCACTCGTCATTCTCATCACCCTCGACAGGCTCTCGTCTCCGCGCTCACCGCACCATCCCCGCACCATCACCATCCACCACGACGGACCCCGTGAAAGACGGGTCTGGCGCGCCTCCCGGCCCGTGCGCTAAGGTGCGCCCCGCTTCAGCAGGGCATTTGCCCGCGTTTTCGCCATGACCGACCCCCAGACCACCAACCCGAACACTCCTCCCGGCGCCGACGCTCCGTCGCCGCAGGCATCGACCGATGCTGCGCAGCCGGTCGAGGCTTCGCCCGCCAACGCTCCCGAACCCGCCAAGGAGGATCGCGCCGACGCCCCCGTCGATGCGGCTTCTCCCGCTGCCGATGCTGCCGAAGCCTCGGGAGATGACGACGGCGGAGACGAAGGCGACGGCGGCGATGGCGAAAACGCCGACGCGGGCGCCGCGCCCGGAACCACCACCGAAGGCGCACCGAAGAAGCGTCGTCGCCGCCGGCGCAAGAAGAAGCCCGGCGCGCAGGCCGAAGGGCAGGCGTCCGCCGAAGGCGCGCCCGCAGGCGAAGAAGGCGCCGCGGCGACTGAAGGCGGAGAAGCTCGTCCGCAGCAGCAGCGCCCGCCGAAGCCCAAGCGCGAGCGTGTCGAGCGCGAGCGCCCGGCGTTCAACGTCGGTGACGTCGTCTTCGGAAAGGTGATCGAGTTCACCGAAGACGCGCTGTTCGTCGACCTCTCCGGCAAGGCGAAGGCGATTTTCGATCTTCGCGAGCTCCTCATCACCGAGGACGACGTCGAGGAGTACACGAAGGCCGACAAGAAGGAGGCCGACGAGCTCGCCGCTGCACGCGCGAGCGGCGCCGCCGACTCCTCGGTCGACGTTGCTGCCGCCGCGGGTGAGACCAACGGGACGACGGGCGACGCGGCGCAGGCCGAGCCGACCGAGTCCGAAGGCGCGGCTGTCGAGCCGAGCGCGGAGCAGGCGACCCCTGCTGCCGAGCCGGTCGCCGTCGAAGCTGCTCCCGCCGCCGAAGCGGCGCCTGGTGCCGACGGCGCTCCCACGGAAGGCGCTCCCACCGACGGTGCAACCACCGAAGGCGCGGCCACCGAAGGCGCGGCCACCGAAGGCGCGGCCACCGAAGGCGCGGCCACCGAGGGCGCTCCGGAGGAGAAGAGCCCGCAGCTCCCGCGCGTCATCCTCGAGCCCGGCGCATCGTTCGTCGGCCTCGTCCACAATGACGGTGGCCGCGGCGGTCTCGTCGTCCTCACGCACCATCCGAAGAGGGTGCAGAAGGCGAAGCCCGTCGTTGCCGAGGCGTCCCGCTCGGGCGCGCTGATCTTCGGTCTCGTCACCGGCACCATCAAGGGCGGTGTCGAGGTCGACGTCGACGGCCTCCGCGCGTTCGCGCCGGCCTCGCACGTCGAGCTCCGACCGGGCGCCGATCTCTCGCATCTCGTCGGCAAGCGTCTCCCGTTCGCGGTCACCCAGTACGCCAAGCGCGGGCGCGACGTCGTCCTCTCGCGCCGCGCGATGCTCGAGACCGAGGCGAAGGAGAAGCGCGACGAGGCGCTGAAGAACATCCAGATGGGCTCGGTCGTCGACGGCGTCGTCCGCACGGTCGTCCCGTTCGGAGCCTTCGTCGACGTCGGCGGTGTCGAAGGCCTCGTCCCGCTCAGCGAGATGAGCCACAACCGCGCCGATCAGCCGAAGGACGTCTTCAAGGTCGGCGAGACCGTGAAGGTGAAGATCCTTCGCCTCGACGAGCGCGGGAAGCTCTGGCTCTCGCGCAAGGCGGCCATCGAAGACCCCTGGATGCAGGTCGCGCAGAAGTACGCGCAGGGAACGAAGCACAAGGGCAAGGTCGCCCGCCTGCAGCCGTTCGGCGCGTTCATCGAGCTCGAGTCGGGCATCGACGGCCTGATCCACACCGCCGATCTCTCGGTGAAGCGCATCGAGCACCCGGAAGAGGTGGTGAAGGTCGGCGACGAGATCGACGTCGTCGTCGCGAGCGTCGACCCGCGGCAGCACCGCATCGCCCTGCACCCGGCGCCCACCGGTGAAGCGGCGAACGAGGAGCCGCAGCGCATCCAGATCCACAAGATCGTCAAGGTCGTCGTCGTGAACCCGGAGTCGGGCGGCATCGTCGTCCGCGTCCTCGGCGCGACGGGCCGCAACGCCCGCGGCTTCATCAGCGCGGCCGCGACGGGAACCCCGCGCGGAACCGAGCTGCGGAAGCTGTTCCCGGTCGGGAAGCAGCTCGAAGCGAAGATCGTCGAGCACGATCCTCGTCGCGGCGAGCTGAAGCTCTCGATCAAGGCGCTCAACGAAGAGAACGAGCGCAACGCGTACCAGCAGTACCGCGCGCAGGTGAAGCGCGAGGCGAAGTTCGGCACGTTCGCCGATCTCCTCGCCAAGCGGAACATCACGCCGAACAAGTAGTCGTCACGTATCCGAACGCGCCCGCCTTGCCTTCATTCACGAAGGCAGCGGGCGCTTTCGATTTTGTGCTGGTCGCCTCGTGCTCCTGGCGTCCTGCCTTCTTCGGCGCTTGACGAGAAGTTTCACAGGAAGGGCGGAAGATCGGAAGGATTCTTGGGGGATCCTCGGTGTTCGACCGCGCTCGCGCAGCTCGCGAACCTTCCGCCCTTCCGCTCTTCCTGTTCCATCTCTCGGATGGTCGGCGCGAGGCGCGAGGCACGAGGCGCGGAGCTCCACGGCCCGGCCCGATGGACCGACAAGCGGCCTCAGGCGCTCGAGGGCCGGACTGGAGCCCTAGCGCGAGTGACGTGGTGAGAACGCGTTCAATTGGCGGGCAACGCGACCTCGATCGGCACGTTGCTCGGATCGCCGATGAAGCCGTTGCCGAGCTCTCCTGTCGAGTTCTCGCCCCAGCAGTAGACCTTGCCCGTCGTGAGGAGGGCGCAGGTCGCTCCCGGCATCGTTCGCACCACGGAGGCGGGGGCCGGGAGGTTCATGACCTTCGCCGGCTTGTGCGCGTATTCGTACGTTCCGTCGCCGACCTGACCGCTCGCGTTGTTGCCCCAGCAGTAAACGCTGCCCGAGACGCCGCAAACGCAGCCGCGCTCGGGATAGTTCGCGTTACCGTACGACGACGTGGTCGCGACGCTGACGGCGGGTTCCGGAGTTTCGATGAGCGCAGGAAGCGCCCGACTGAGATCCGTCACGGTTCGATCCTTGAACACGGCGCCCCAGCAGTACACGTTGCCTTGGACGACGGCACACGCGTTGTCGTTGGCCACATCGAGGTAGGAGACGCCGGCCTCGCCGGTGAGCGGGATCGGTTTCGGATACGGATCGGGAAACAAAGAGGACATGCGACCAAGCGGTGGCGTCCTCCCCCAGCTCAACAGAGTCCCGTCGGAACGGAGTGCGAAGGATGCGTACCCCACCGAGATGCCCTTGAACGGCGCTCCGTCAGGCGTGGCAACGAGGGTCGCCGGGGTCGGTGCGGTCGCGCTCTCTCCCGGGACGGGAACACGGACCTGTCCGAAGCCGTTTGCTCCCCAGCAGAGCACGCCGGTGTCGACGAGCGCGCAGCCGACGGCGACGGCAGGGTTCCCGAAGATGAAGAAGGACATGGCCGTCGCCGGCGGGATGTCGAGCTTCACGGGGGAGCGCTCGGTCGTGAAAGCCGCGTTCGCCGAGCGGAGGAATGGGCCGGCTCCCCAGCACCATGTCGCGCCGTCGTCGTCGATCGCACAGGTATGATCGAGGTGCCGGATCTTCGTCAGCCCGACGACTCGCTGGGCAACGGCGCTATTCACCGTGTTCCCCGGACCGCGCCCGAGTTGCCCGTCGCGGTTCTGACCCCAGCAGGCGACCGTACCGTCGTCGAGGAGCACGCAGAAGCCTGCAGGTCCCCCTCCTTGACGGGTGACTGTCGTGACCAGGGCGATCGCACACGGCGACTCGGTGCACGTCACCGGGGCCGGCCCCGCATCGGACGCAAACAGGTCTCGCTGAGACGCGTCGCGTGACGGGCCTGAGCCGGCATCGGCTGGCTGCGTCTGCGGCGAGTTCTCGCTCGCATCTGGGGTCGATGCGTCTGCCGCGGGAGGCGAGGGATTGTCCTCCGAACCTCCCGAGCAGTTCACGATGACGAGTCCCGAAAGGGCGAGCGACGCGAACACGAAAGAACGCGTGTAGTCAAACTCACGGAGTCGTCTTGTGGTACGCATGGCCGGTCCCGACTGCCCAGATGTTTTGGTTTGAGGTGCCACGAAGCGTGTAGAGGCGATTGGCGTTCGGAACGCCGTTGATCGCCAGCGCCGAGTATCCGTACTGCGGATTGCTCCCCCAGACCGACGAGCCACGCATGACGGTGCTGACGCTCGAACCGACCTCCGCGAGGAAGAAGAGCTCATCCTCCGACGTGCCCCACGGCGAGCTGAGCAAGAAGGACGAGCTCGTTGGGTTCGACGTGCTCACCTCCGCGCGGCCGTTGGTGATGGTGGCCTTGACGAGCCGCGATCCGGCGCTCGGCGAGCTGCTCCCCGTTCCGCCGACGACCGTATTCTTCGCCGGAGCCAAGAGCCCATACTGGAACGACCCGTTCACGACAGGCAGACCGGGCTGGTCGGCGATCGCGGCGCAGGAAGCTCCGGCTGGAACACCGTCGACGACCTTCTCGTATCCGGCATTCGTCTTATGAATGAGGACGAGGCACTGTCCGCCACTGCGAGATCCCGCGAACCAGATGTCGTCGGGACCGGTGCCGCCGATCGCGTTCAGCGCTATCGGATATGCGTCGACGTCTGCACCTCCGTCGCCGGTGTTCACGGCATATTCTTCGGTCCAGGCGAGCTCCTGCGCCGAGCTGTCGAGCCGGTGGATCTTCTCGCATGCGAGGACGTAGACGTTCTCGCGGCTCGTTCCCCATACGGCGGACGTCGTCCCTCCGAGCGCACGCTCGCATTGGATCCTGCTCGTCACCCAGGTCCACTGCGTCTCGGGAGGAACCGCGCGCCGTCCATGGACGAGAATGACGCCGTCGCTGTCTCCAGAGAGGCTGCTCAGATCATCGACACTGAACCAAACCTCGTCTTCGTTCGGCGCCCAGATCGTCCGCGGAACATTCCAGCTCGGGAACTGAATTCCCTTGGAGATCAGTTGCCAGCCTCGATCGGATGTCCACTCCGCGGCCTTGACTCCGAACGCCGATCCCGAGAGGAGCGCGAAGGCTCGATTTTCGAACGGCCAGACGTCCCACATCGTGCCCACGCCCGGCATCGTCGTCGGACACCAGCCATCGGGACTGCACAAAGGGCCGGAGCTCACGTCTTCTCCGGCATCGGAAGGAATCACTCCGCCATCGACGTCGGGGAATCCACCGGCGTCCTCCGGGCCAGGCGTGGGAGCCTCCGACGTCGTGGTCTCCTCCCCAGCCGTCGCACAGGCCGCAAGGAGCGCGAAAGCCATGGCGAACGAGGTCATCTTGAAGGGCAGAGCGCTCACGGCTTACCTCCGAGAGAAAGAAGGACGCCTTCGCCGCCGACCCAGACATGCCCCGGCGCCGGCGTCCACACGGCGTAGAGATCCGGCCGGCGATCGCCGAGCCCAACGACGTCGACGCGAGACCAGCTCTGCCCGTCGTAGTGAAGTACACATGCACCGTCGCCGACGACCCACACGTCGGAGCGCGAGGTGCCCCACACCGCGCGAAGCGTCTCGTTCGCGGGGACGTCGGGCATGGCCTCCCAGCTCTTCGTCCCGTCGGTGTAACGACGGATCGTGCCCATTCCACCGACCGCGAACGCCTCGGAAGCGCTGGCGGCCCACACACCGTTGAGCTGCACCCACGTCTGGCTGTCGAACGGGGTGAGCACGGGGCTCGGGCCTTGCGCGTCCGTGATGTGGAAGATGGCGCCACGAGCTCCGACCGCCCACAGATCGGCAGATGACGAGCCATGAACGCTCGTCATCTGCCGGCACCCGAGCGTCGCGCACGCGCCAGGCGGGAGAGCGGCGTCGAGCTCGATCGCGCCCGTCGCCGACACGACGCGGGCGCGCCAGAGACCGTTCTGTTGGCTGTCGATCACCCCTTCGAGGGTCGTTCCCCACGCCCATTCGGCGCCGGGGGCCGTCCACGCGGAGGTTACACGCCTGCTCGAGGCCGCGAGCCCGCTCGGGACGACGACGTTCTGCGCGCGCCCCCAGCCATCGGAGGACGGTGTGTCCTGGTCAACTTCGCTGCCGCGCACCAGCATCGTCGTGAGGTCGACGAGGGCGATCTCTGCGGTGTCGTGGAGCCAGAGGGCCGATAGCGACGCACGACTTCCAACATCCGATGGGGTCCACGATGTCCCATCGAAGTGCGCGAGAGCGCCGACTGCGCCGACCAGCCACACGTCCGTCGCGGATCGACCCCGGATGACGTTGACTCGCGTTCGCAGATCGAGTGCGCTCGTAGAGCTCGCGGGATCGAGAAGCGGATTCGCGCACAGGGCATCCGGCCTGCATGCCTCGACCGGAGGCTCCGCGTCGGCCGCGATGGCGTCCAGTGAGCCAGCATCCACCTCCGGTACCAGCGTCGGCGGCTCGTCTTCCGGGCTGGAGACGGCTGTATCGGCGCACGCCTCGCAGACGCCCACGACTCCGAGAAGGGCGAAGAGCGTCCATCCACGACGGTTCATTGCGTCACCACCTGGGTCTCGCACGGCTCGACGGCGCATCGGCCTCCGATGCATGCCTGCCCTGCTTCGATATCGCAGCGGATGCCGCAACCTCCGCAGTTGCTCGGATCGGAGCGAACGTGAGTCTCGCACCCGTCATTCAAGTCGCCGTTGCAATCATCCCAGCCGAGCGTGCATCCGAAGGCGCAACTGCCGTACGCGCAGTATCCGAGACCGTGCGGGTTGCCGACATTGGTCAGGCTGCTGCACCCAACTCCACACGCTCCACAATTGCGGGCGTCCGTCGCCAGGTCCTTGCACGTGTTGCCACATCGCGTCTTGTTGCCCTTGCAGAGACACTGGATGGAACCGTCGTCGCCTTCGCCGCAGAACTCGCCCGGCGCGCACGCGACACCGCAGCCTCCACAATTCGATTCCGTCGTCAGCGCTGTTTCGCAGCCGGTCTCCGCGTTGCCGTCGCAATCGGAGAACCCCGTGATGCACTTCAATTGGTTGCACTCACTCGCATAGCAACCGAAGTACGTGTTCGCTTGCGTCGGACTCCCGTCGCCTGCGGGATCGCAGGTGTTGCCGCACGTTCCGCAGTTGCGGTCGTCGGTCGTCATGTCCCTGCAAGCGCCGTTGCACCACGTCTGCGAGCCAGGGCAGCCGCACTTCCCGTAGACGCACGGCTTGGCGGGGTCGGGACAGATGTTTCCGCATGCGCCGCAGTTGTCGTTCGTGTCGAGCCTGCTCTCACAACCGTCTTCGAGGATTCCGTTGCAATTGGCCTGGTCTTCGCCGCAGGTCATGACGCACTTTCCTGCTGCGCATTGAAAGATTCCAATCGCGGTCGTGCCCGGACACCGGAATCCGCACGCTCCACAGTTGTCGTCGTCGGACATGAGATCGACGTCGCAGGCGAAGCGTGAGGTCGGACACGTCGTGGTGTGATTGGTGCAGGTAGAAGACGGGCAGTAGGTGATGAGGTCGACGCCCGCTTCCGTCGAGCTGCCCGCGTCGTTGCTGACGAACGAGCCGGTCGGCTCCGCGGCGAGGTCCTTTGCCGGTACGAATTCGATCCTGGTGCGGGAACACGCGATCGACACAAACAGCAGGGCAACGCTCGATGTGTGACCGACGAAGCGCGTTTTCATTTCGATGGCCTCGTGTAGCGATCGTGGGGCTTCGAGACGTCATGGATATCCGAAGGCTGGGACTTGCGGCGCATTGGAAGGTTTGCTCCGGATCAGCGGACGGGAGCGAACGAGAGAGTCGAGAGCGTTCGTCCCGCAGTTCCGCCGGGGTAGGCATAGCTATTTGCAGCGTCCATTCCCCAGAGCGTTGCGGTGAATTCACCGTCGCTGCGCAGACGCTGGAGTCCCGTGGTGCAGGTCCCTCCGTCGAACGCATCGCCCGGCCCTCGGTTCCGTGAAAGGGCGACGCGTCGCCATTCGTACTCGCCGCGGATTCCTATCGGCTGCCACCCATCGAGGACGCCTGCGCACTCGAGCCACACGTCTCGAAATTCGCCGCCCGTCTTCCTGCGAACGAGCGTGATTGATGTTTCTTTGTAGGTGGGGTCCGCATAGAAGCTGTAGCTGTTTTGATATTGCTGTGCCGGGACGACATTGACGAACTCGGCGTCGCCGAGGTTGTTCTGCGTCGTGGCGCAGCCAGTCATGTAGGTCGCGACGTAAATGGGATGATCGGCGTCCTGCGTGCGGACGACGAACGGCTCGCCGACTCCGGTCGAAAAGGTGGCGAGCTCTCCCGCCGCCAACGTCAGCGGCGCGCCGCTCGGCGGGGTCGGCGGATCGTAGTCGAGACGTGTTCCGTCACGAGCAGCCACGATGCGGTAGAACGTGGTCTCGAATTCGTTTTCCTCGCGCGGGCGGTGACCAATCGCTGCGTATTCGGAGCCCCATTGCGCGGGAGGCGCCAGTTGCTGCTGTGCATAGTCGCAAGCGGCGACGTCGGACGGGATGAACATGCATTCGTGCCCGCCGAAGACGGCGACGGGCTTGGTCGACTCGACGAAGCTGCCGGTGAGTTCGTCGGCCTGGTTGAGCTGCAGGACCTCGCCCTTCGCGAGTCGATACGTCACGGGGATGCCCGCCGGCGCACCGCGCAGGCCGGCGCCGTCCTCGATGGCCCGTGAGGGATGAATGGTCACGTCGGTGTCGGCTTCCGAGGCGACGATTTGCGCGGCCGGTCCCTTGCCACTGAAATAGAAGGCATTGGTGATCTTGGACCAGGCGTTGACGACGATGTTCTCCTTGCCCCACATCGGAACGGGCAAAAGGAGGGTGGCCGTCGTCGTTGCCGAGCCTCCGCCTGCCGCTGGGTAGATCGCCGAGAGCGCGACGGGCGCCGTCGTCGTGAGGTGGAAGGAGCGGCCACGACCCGTGCCCTGGGGCAACGTGCTCTCGAAGGTCGCCGGAACGACGCCGTCGGGGCACTGAGGGTTGGCGTCCCCTCGCGGGCTATCGGGCGGGAGGTCCGAAATGTACACGATGACGCTTTCGCCGGGAGGAACAGGTCCTGAATGCGGTTCGATCTCGGAAGGGGCGCCCGGGCTAGCTCGGTACACGGCCTTGGACAGATCGAGCGTCCGGCCGTCGAGCTCGAGCGTCATCTCCACGGGTAGCGTCGAGCGGTTGACGACGTACGCCGCGTAACAGGCTCGCGACGTGGCCGAGCCGACGGTCTTCGACGGTGCTGGTGCGGGCGGTTGAAGATAGAAGTCGCACCCGTTCGAGCTCTTGTCGGCGGCGGCGGCGGCGCACGGTTCCTGGCAGACGCCAGCGCCACATGCGCGATCGTCGGCGCACGTTTCGAGGACCTCGCCGGTGCACGTCTGGATGACGGACCTTCCGTCGAGCGAGCACCGACGTGCGCACTCAGGGGTGGGAGGCGCCGCGTCCGTGTCCAGGATGGCCCGATCCTCGATGAAGAGCGTGCGGTCCGACCCGCACGCGCTCACGTAGAGGGCAGAGGTGGCCATTGCGCCGACGACGACGGCCGCAAGGCGTGAGCTTCGAATCGTTCGATTCATATCGTTGCTGCTCGAATCGGGTTACTGGTTGCACGCGCGCAGCATGCCGAGCACGCGCGCGCGATGCGCCGAAGTCGGGTTCGCGTCGAGGAACGCTTTGCCCGCGGAGCATGTTCTGGCGTCGTCGCCCAGGCCTTCGAGCGCTTGGATCTCGAGGACCGCGGCTTCCTGTGTGAGGACTCCGCGAGGGAACGTCGCTCGATGAGCGCGAATGGCATCGAGCGCATTGGCATATCGGCGAGCGGTGATCTTCGAACGAATATTCGAGATGCTCGCGGTCTCTCTCGACAGACCGTCTCCGGTGACGGCGAACGCAGCTGATGCCGAGTGAGTCGGGTGCAACGACTTTGACGTCGGAGGAGGGGCCGAGGGCAGGGCGTCGACGGAGATGGTCGGTGCGATGGGCTGGGCCGGAGCGCTCGGAGCGGGCGAAAGCGACGGTTCGAGCGACTCACCAGCGACCAGCTCGGACGCAGACTCGATGCGTTCCGGTGCAGCGGGCGAGAGCTGCGTCGCGACGAACGCGCTGCCCGCGACGAGTGTGACGCCCGCTCCGCCGAGAGCCCACTTCGGGAGATCGGCGGACGAGAAGGCGTGGGCGATACGTTCGACGAGCAGCGCCGCGCCGCCGCCGAGACCGAGGCGACGAAAGATGGCGCGCTGCGCGTTCCACCGACGGGGCGACCGGCCCACGTCGATCGAACGGATGAGATCGTCGAGGTCGGGATTGCCGTCACTCATGATTCCTTGCTCCAGGATCGCGAGAGCGCTTCGGAGAGCTGAGCGCGTGCACGCCGGAGGCGCGACGTGGCGGTGCCCAGCGGGATTTCGAGCATCTCGGAGACTTCTCGAAGCGTCATGCGTTCGAGCTCGCAGAGGACGAAGACGGTGCTCAGATCTTCGGGAAGGTCGGCCACGAGGCGTTCGAGCAGGCGTCGTCGCTCGTTCAATTCGGCGAGCGAGTCGGGCGTCGGTTTCGGATCCGGAACGACCGTGACGTCACCGTCGCCGGTGACGTTGGAGCGCCGTGCGCGTCGCCGGCGATAGTTCGCCGCGACGCGGCTGACGATCTGGAAGAGGTACGCTTTCTCGGCGCCGGGCCCGAGGCTGCCGATTTTCGGCGCAAGAATCTCGAAGACCTCCTGGGCGATGTCGTCGCTGTCCTCGGCCCGTACGCCGAGATGCCGAAGGCCGCGCCAAACGAAGTCGTAGTGCGCGACGACCGCGCTCTTGAGGCGCGCCCGCTCTACCGACGAAAGCGCGAGCTTCGGCATCGTGGAAGGGGTTGCGAGCGAGGCCACGCTCGTAAAGTGTCGCGTCGCTCCGAAACGATCACTTTCCTCCGAACGAATATCCCAGGCCGAGACCAAACTCGCCGACGACGCGGGAAACCCGGGAAAATGCGCCCGAGTCGTCCACGGCGACGGCGTCGTAGACCGTTGCCGCGTAGCTCGCGTGGCCGAAGAGCTCTGCCATGACGCCGTAGCCGACGTGCCATCGCAGACGGCCGCCGGCGCCAAAGGCGAGCCAAGGGTAGAGCTTTTGACTATGCGCGACGGCGGTGTCGAAGGAGTCGTACAGTCCGCTCGTCACGCCGGCGCACCCCTGGAGCGAGAGAGCGAGTCGCAACCGGTGGTTTGCACATCCCTCGAGCCGGGCCGTCCACGTCTGCACGTGCACGTCGACCCGCGTGGTGCCTGGCAGCCGCGTGCTGGCGAACGCGACAGAGAGTCGCCCGCCGAACGTGAGCGCCTCGACCCCACGCTGCGCGTCGACGTAGCCGCGGTAGCCCACGACCGTTTGCGGGAGAGACCCCAGAACGAGCTCCGAGCCGACGCCGACGCCGACGCGCCACGGCGGAGACTCCGGCTGGGCTCGGTCCGGGGCGGGCTTCGATCCGTGATCGACGCCGCCGGGACTCGTCGAGTGATGCTTCGAGCGCGGAGCCGTGGGCGAAGGTGCAGGTTCGGTCAGGGGCTGAGCAGGGACCTCGGGCTTCTCGGGCGCGGACTCCGCGGGATCGAGCTTGCGTACGGCTTCCGACGCGCGAACCACGTCGCTCGCGATCGCCGCCACGACAGCGAGCGCACGGGCCAGAGCCGCGCAATCGTTGGCCGTGACGTCTCGCGTGTTCGACGAGCCGTCGATTCCGGTCACGACCACTTCGCCCGAGAATCCGCCTTCTCTCCTCCGGCGGATCCGCACGTCGAACGTTCGCGCGGTGGCACCCTCGGGAGCCAGCGTGAGCTGCGGATCTTCTGTCCGGAGGAGCTCGACGAACCGGAGCTGCCCAGGACATTGTTTCGCGAACGCCGGTTCGACGTCGTAACGAAGGCGAATCGCCTCCGTTCTGAGCGGGAGCGTTTGCGCTCGCGCCGGTGTCGCGGCGGCGAGCGCGACGGCCGCAATCCTCGCAAAGGCCACCGCCGAGGCTCGAACGAGCGAGCCGCGCCACCACCTCACGCCCGCGCGAACCTTCGCCATCGAGCAGGCGAGCGAGGGGAGCCGAGGGGAATCATCGATGCCGGGTCGGTGTGCCGCGAGTCGAACGCCGGTCTGGCGATTCGCGCCATCGATGATTCTGCGCCATGACGGAGACGCCCGGCAAGCCCGGGCGAGAAGGCTACTTCGTCGGCGAGGCTCAGCGCAGCGTCGCGAGCGCGCCGGCCCAGCGCCGGAGCTCGTCGAGCATCGGGGCGACGCTCTTGTCGACCGTGTCGTTCGGCGTGAAGACGCCGTCCTTCACCATCGCGCCCGCGAACGGGATCACGACCGACTCGACCATCGGCATCATCTTCAGCGCCATGAGCATCGGCTTGGTCATCTGGACGGCACGGAGGCCGCCCGACACGCCGCCGTAGCTGACGAACGCCGCGGGCTTGTGCGCCCACTCTTGGAAGAGGAAGTCGAGCGCGTTGACGAGCGCCGGCGCGACCGCGTGGTTGTACTCCGGCGTGACGAGCGCGAACGCGTCGGCGGCGTCGACGAGAGCGCTCCAGCGCTTCGTATGATCGTGCACGTATTCGCGGAGCCGCGGGTGTTTCGGCTCGTCGAGCAGCGGAAGGCCGATCTCCTTCAGGTCCGCGACGACGACCTCATCGAACGCGCCGTGAGCCTTTGCGCGCTCCGCGATCCACGTTCCGATGGGGCCGCCGATGCGCCCAGGGCGCGTGCTCGCGATGATGACCGTGAGGTTCATGGCCTGCACTTTGCCGCTTGCGAGCGCATACCGCTAGAGGGCGATCCGGCAACGGATTGTTCCGTCGCAGGGACGGAGCCGCGAGCGATGCTCGAGCTCGCTCGGACGCTCAAAGATCTCGAGCCATGGGAGGGACCGAGACACGACGCCGCCGTCGCGCGATCCACGCCGTCAGACCGGCGACGAGCGCGAGCGACGACAACGAGTACGACGAGCCTCGGCGTGGGGCCTCACGGCAGCCGCAACCTTCTTCGCCCGCGTCAGCAGGCGGCTCCACCGCCACCTGGAACGTGCACCGCGTCGCGTTGCCGGAGCTGTCGGTCGCCGTGACCGTGACGGGGGAGACGCCGACCGGGAATACGTTCCCGGAGGGCGGCGATACCGAGACGGTGACCACGGAGGCGGTGTCGGTTCCGGTCGGTCGATCGAACGTGACCGCGGCGCCTTCGGCGCTCGACGCAGTCACGGTGATGTCCGCGGGGCACGTCACGGAAGGAGCCGTCTTGTCTTCGACGGTCACGACGAACGTGCACGTGGCCTCGTTCCCGGCATCGTCCGTGGCCTTCGCGGTCACGGTCGTCCGGCCGAGCGGGAAGGTGCTGCCCGAGGCGTGCGAGTAAGTGATCTCGGGCGTCGAGATCGTGTCCGATGCCGTCGCCGGTAGCCAGGTCGCCGTAGCGCCGTTCGGGCTCGTGGCTTCCACGACCACGTTCGCTGGGCAGGTGATCGCGGGCGGCTGGTCGAAGACGGTGATGCTCACCGTCGCCTCGTTGCTCTCCAGCCCGCAGTCTCGCGCGCGATAGGTGAAGCTGTCGGGACCGACGTACCCGGGGTCTGGAGTGTACGTGACGGAAGGAAGCGAGCCGCTCAGCGTCCCGTGCTCGGGCGGCGTCACGACGGTGAACGTCAGCGTCTGTCCGCCGTCGGGATCGCTCGCCGTCACCGTTATCGCGACCGCGGTGTCGTTCTTGGTCGTCACCTCGTCCGCTTCGGCCGTCGGCGCGGAGTTGGGCGCGACGGTCACCATGCGACCTCCGGAGATCGCGTTGGCGAAGACCGAGAGCGCGTAGCTCCCCGGCGGCATGTCCGCCGGGACGGTCACGGTCGCGCGTGTCGCGGACGTCGCGCTGGCCGGAAGCGTCCAGAGCTGTCCACCTTCGGCCGCACGCATGCGCACGAACGGGAAGTTGGTCGACGAGTCGAGGTACGAGCTCGCGTTCGCGCCGGAGATCCCACGAAAGAGCGTTCCTTCGAGGACGGCCGGGCAGCCGCGCACGACCAGGTCCGGTCCCGTGACCGTGGGACGCCACGCGGGGTGGGCTCCGGTGTCCTCGTAGAGCTCTGCAGTCGTGGCACTCGTCCCGCCGGTGACGAGCACCTCACCGGACGGCAGCGCCGCGGCAACCGCCGTACCGCGCAGGGCCGGCGCCTGGACGCGTGTGAGGTCGCGGTTCGTCGGATCGAAGGTCTCGGCGACGTCGGCGAGCGCTCCTCCTGCTCGCGTGCCCGCCGCGAACAGCACCTTTCCCGAAGGCATCAGCGTCGCCGTGTGCCGGTAGCGCGCCTGCGCGAGCGTGGGCCCGGCGGCCCATGTGTTCGTCGTCGGATCGTAGATCTCGCTGCTCGCGAGGACGGCCGCGCCCATGACGCCGCCTGCGGCGAGGACCCTGCCCGAAGGCAACAGCGTGAGCGTGAGCCCATCACGGGCCTGAGCGAGAGAAGCTGCCGCCGACCACGCGTTCGCGACGGGGTCGTAGAGCTCGGACGAGCCGAGCGCTGCGCCGGCGCCGTTCCGTCCACCCGCGACGAAGACCTTTCCGTTCGCGAGCCGCACGGCCGCATGGCCTGCGCGGGCCACGGCGATCGAACCTGCTCCCGTCCAGGTGTTGGCGATGCGGTCATATCGCTCTGCCGTGGCGAGGACGCTGCTGCCGTTCTGACCGCCGACGGCGAGGACCTTGCCGTCGTCGAGGAGCGTCGTCGTGTGCGAGTGTCTTGCTCCGGTCAACGGAGCGGCGCTGCTCCAGGCGTTCGCGACCGGATCGTACGTTTCGCTCGTGGCGAGCACCGCCGTCCCGTTGAGTCCGCCAACCACGAGCGCTCGCCCGTTCGGGAGCAGCGTCGCGGTGGCCCGGTCGCGTGGCGTCGCGAGGCTCGCCGCGGGCGACCACGTGTTCGCGGCACGCTCATAGAGCTGCGCCGTCGCGAGCGAGCTGCCGCCGCTGTTCCGGCCGCCCGCCACGAGGACGCGTCCCGACGGCAAGAGGACGCCCGCTGCATCCAGGCGGCCCGTGGACGTGCTGGCCGGAGACCAGCGGTTCACGCCAGGATCGTAGAGCTCAGTGTCCGCGTAGAAGGTGAGGTTCGGGTTCGACGAGTATCCGCCGGCGAAAAAGACCTTGCCGGTCGGCAGCAGCGTCGCCGTTCCGTTCTCGCGCGCGGTTGCCAGCGAGCCAGCAGTCGTCCAGGTGCCGGTTGCCGGATCGTAGGTCTCGGTCACCGGCTGCGCGTTCCGTGCGCCGTCGCTGCCGCCCATCACGAGCACCTTCCCGTTCGGGAGGAGGGCCGCGGAGTGGCCGTTGCGCGGATGCGTGAGGCTTCCGGTTGCGGTCCACGTGTTGGCCCCCGGATCGTAGAGCTCGCTGAACGAGGTCACGCCGTTGCCCGTGAATCCCCCCGCGAGGAGGACGCGGCCGTCCGGCAAGAGCGTGCCCGTCGCGTAGTGCCGAGGGACGAGCGGCGGGGCGGCCTGGCTCCACGTCCCGGTGGCAGGGTTGTAGAGCTCCGCGCTCGGGGCCTCTCCGTCCGTGTTGTTGAAGCCGCTCGCCGCGAGGACCCGGCCATCGGGAAGCAGCGTGGCGGTGAAGGCTCGTCGAATGGCGGAGAGCGAGCCTGTCGGCGCAAAGGTGTTCGTGACGGGATCGTAGAGCTCGGCGGTCGCGAGGTTCGACCCGCCGACCACGAGCACCTTGCCGCTGTTCAAGACGGTCATCGTCGGAAGCGAGCGCGTGGCCGCCATCGTGCCCGTCGACGTCCACGTCCGAGCGACCGGGTCGTAGACGACTCCCGCGGTCGAGCCGTCACCGAGGAAGAGCACGTTTCCGCTCGGCAGCACGACGCCGAGCATCACGTTGGCCGTGATGCCGGGGGAGCCCGCGTCCGCCCATGTGTTGGTGTCCGGATCGTAGAGCTCGGCCGTGCTGACGAACCCCAAGCGGTTGACGCCGCCCACGACGAGGAGCTTGCCGGTCGGAAGAAGCATCGCAGCGTGCTGGGCGCGGGCTCGGCCCATCGAGGCGTTCGCGGACCACCCGGGCGCCACGAGCAGCGCGCTCTGCTGCGTGCTCGTCGAGAGCGCGTCGTCCGACGGCGCTGGACGTTCGCTGGTGCACGAGAAGACGAAGGCCCCCGTCGCGATCACCAAGGCCATCTCGCGAACGCCGCGATAGCGAACCGACATCGACACGTCTCCGATCTCCAATCTCCCGCGCCCACCGCTCGGTCAGCCGAGAGCTTTCATCGGTAGCAGCGTTCGGATCGCGCGACCAGGGAGCGATCGCTGCCACAAGTGTTTCGAGGGGGATAGTGTCGGTAAAAGCGCTTCACGCGATCCGGGGGTGAAGCCGTATGTTGGCATCGTCCATCGAGCGAGCGAGCTTGCCCACGCGAGCCGCGGCGTTCACCGGCCCGACGCGCGACGCCCGAACTCTCGTGCTCGAGCTCACCACTTCGAGCTTGCCCACGCGAGCCGCGGCGTTCACCGGCCCGACGCGCGACGCCCGAGACACTCGTGCTCGAGCTCCACCACCTCGAGCTCGCTCTTCGCCGCGTCCGCTTGGCGGCGGGCTCGGTCACTTGGTCATCATGGTGTCGACGCGGATCCGGTTCCTGTAGGTGCCTTCGGCGTGGCCGACGGAGTGCCAGCCGCGGCCGGGGCCCGTCTCGGCGAGCGTCAGCACGATCAGCGCTTCGTTCCCGCGCGAGATGAGCTGGATCGAGTTCTGCGGCACACCCCAGCCGGCCGAAGGGGACGGCTCGGTGCTGACCTGCGCCGCCCAGTCCTTGAACGTGAGCTTGCACGTTCCGGGGCTGCCGTCCTTGTGACGGATCTCGATCGCGAGCGGCTCGTCACGACCGAGATGGCCCTTGGCGAGCTCGGTGTACGGACCTTTCTCGGCGTCGCTCGCGCGGACGACGTGGAACGCAATGTCGGCGCCCAGATATGCGAGCTGCATCGGGCGGCCCGACGGGTAGTCCGACGGCTCGACGGGGAAGCGCTCCTGACCCGTCGGGCTGAACGAGACCGTCGTCTCGAATGGGACGTGGATCAGCGTGAAGGCATTGAGATGCGAATAGACGACCGCGTCGAGCTTCGAGACCGCTTCGATGTCGAGGCCCTTCGCGTCTTTCGTCGCGACGAGCGAGCTCACTCCGTCATCCGTGTATCTTGCACGAAACCCGTTCTTCTCTTTCGCGAAGGCCTCGAACTTGCGCCGCGGGCCGAACGCGTCCGGTGGTGCGAGCACGGTCCAGGTCGCGTCCGGCGAGCGGCTCTCGAACGTCAGCAGCGGGCGAACGCGGACGTGCTCCTTTCCGCAAGGGAAGGAGACCTGACCGCTGGCCGCGTCGTCCTTCGTCGGCTCGCCGCGTACATCGGCGAGAACGCCACCAGCGGGGCGCGTCGACGGCGGCGGCGCCTTCTGCCCGTAGACCTCGACGGCGCCGAGCACGACGCCGACCGCGCCGGCCGCGATACTCGGCCACGTTCGGAGCTTCGTCGCCCAGGCCACGGTCGCAAGGGCGATCGCGATCGCCGCGGGGCCGACCGAACGCTCCACGCCGACCGATATCGGGAAGAGGAGGTTGCCGGTGACGACCGCCCCGATCCAGCCGCCCGCGAGCGCCGCCGAGACGAGCGAGACGAACAGACCCGAGGACCGAAAGAAGACGAAGCGGACGAGCGCAGCGACGACGACGAGACCTGCTGCCAGCGGGAGCCACGTGTCGGTCCAGGCGTGGAGATCGCTCGGCGCGAACCCGCGGGGAAGGTAGACGAGCGCAATCGCGCATGCCGCGGCGTGGACGGTGAGGACGACCACCGCGCTTCCGAAGACGAGAGATCGGATCCAGGGGCGTCTCCAGCGAGACACCCGCGCGCGAGGCTTTCCTTTGTGCGTGCTCGGGCTCGGGCGATCCATCTGGGCGCGCTCGGATCATAGGCGAGCACCTACGCGTAGCCGAGCAGATGGCGATCTCGGAGGCGAGAGGTCGCGGCCGCCTGGGGTCAGCGCGTCAGAACACGCCGGCGACGCCGAACGCGGCCCGGTCCTTCTGGACGTCGAGGGACGGGGCGAGCGTGAACCACGGCTGCGGTCGGCGCGGCCCGCGCGTGATCGAGCGGTCGTCGACGCGTTCCTTCTTGTAAGCAAAGCCGGCCGCATCGATGGCGACGCAGCCGGCGACGCCGATGAGGCCGCCAATGACTGCGCCGTTGACGATGCCGTTCGCGCCGTTCGCGAACCTGGCGAAGTCACCATCGCCGCTCGTTCCGCCGATGATCAGACCGGCGATCGCGCCGACACCGAGGCTCATGAGCGGGAGGAGGAAGCGGATGCCGATGCTCCCGAAGCCTGGGCCCACGTTGCCGTGCACCATGTGGATGATGGGCGTCACGAAGAGGAAGCCGAGATATCCGCCCGTCGTGACGGCACCCGAACGCGCGCCGATCCCGCCGACGAGCGTTCCGAACGAGAGCCCGTCGGCGATCAGAGTCTGGTAGCCGTACCAGACCTTCTCGTATTGCGGCGCTTCGACCCTCGGAGCCGGAGCAGGGGCAGGCGCGGTTGCGACGGGCGCCGGCTGCTGTGTCGTCGGCGCAGGAGGTGTCACGACGACCGGCGCGGGCGTCGGCTTCGGCGCGGGCGGCTGAGGACAACCGAATTCACATCGAATGGCGGTCTCGCGCGGGTTCTGCAGCGTCGAGAGCTTCGCGTGGGCCTTCTGGACGCAGGGCAGGCCCTCGTACCCGGGTACGTCGATCCTCACGTCGACCGGCTTGCCCTCCGAGTCCCAGCGAATCACGAGCGCGGAGGCGACGTGTTTTGCGCCGACGCCGTCGAGGCACGTCCTCACGTCGCGGAGGATCGGATCTGCAACGGCCGTGAGCCGGTCGATGTCGTCCGAGGGGGCGTAATACCCGGAGTGTCCGCTGCAGGTCGTCTTCGGGGTCTTGCACGTCTGCTGGGCAAACGCGTCGCGCGGCGTCGTCACACCGACGCTCGTGAGTGCCGCCGCCCCGATCAGGGCGACGCGAAGGGCACGCCTCATGCCCCCATTCCTATCACGAGCGATGCATCACTTCTCAGGACATCTCGCCGTCATCCGGCTCATTGGCCTCGTCTGGCTCATCTCGCTCATCTCGCTCGGAAGCTGGCCTCGAGAGATGGATCCGAACGAGCTGCACCTTCCGCTCCGTGGCCTCGATGACCTCGATCGTCAGCCCTGGGCCAGCCTTCAGCGACGTCCCCGCTCGGGGGATCGCGCCGGCGAGAGACATCGCAAGACCTCCGACGGTCGTCCACCCCGGGCTCTCCGGAAGATCGAGACCGAGCTCACGATTGAGCTCGTGGACCGGCACTCTTCCTCGCACGACGAGGTTGCCGTCCGGCTCGCGTCGGACTCGCTCGATCGGCGTCTCGTGCTCCGAGACGATTTCACCCACGAGCTCTTCGAGCAGGTCCTCCATCGTCACGAGGCCCGTCACCGACCCTTGCTCGTCGACCACGAGCGCGAGCTGATCGCGCATGCGCTGCATGTCCTTGACGACGTCGGCGGCGAGACGGGACTCCGGGACGAAGAGGCCCGGACGGAGGACGTCGACGACGCCTCGATTGTCGTTCCCCAGGACCAGACCGAGCAGGTCGCGCGCGGTCACGTAGCCGATGATGTCTTCCTGTACGTCTCCGTAGACGGGCAGGCGGGAGTGGCCGCGGGTCAGAAGCAGCTGTCGGAGCTCGTCGCGCGTGGCGTGTCGGCTCAGCATGACCATCTCGGGGCGAGGCACCATCAGCGCGACGACTCGGATCTCGCCGAAGTCCAGCGCCCGATAAGCGATCTCGCCGGCGCGCGCGTCGAGCGCGCCCGCGGTGGCCGCTTCGTCGACGAGCTGCTGCAGCTCCTCTTTCGACAACCGGGCTTCCGTGAAGGTGGTCTCGTCTCGGAAGAGTCGGAGCACCGTGTTCGAGCTGGCGGTCAAGAACCAGACGAGCGGGCGCATCAGCCAGGACAGACCGAGCAGCGGGCGCGCGATCAGGAGCGCGTACCGCTCCGACGTCCGGAGCGCGAGCGACTTCGGCACGAGCTCGCCGAGCACGACGGACAGATAGGAGATGATGCCGACGACGGCGGCGAGCGCGAGGTCCTCCGCGTACCTCCCGGCCCCGACTTGCCTGAGCGCGACCGCGAGCTTCCCGGCCACCGTCGCGCCGCCGAAAGCCGCGGCCGTCGCGCCGACCACGGTGATGCCGATCTGGACCGTCGCGAGGAAGCCCTCGGGATGTTTGCGCAAGCGGAGGGCGGCGCTCGCGGCGCGGCTTCCCTGATCTGCGAGCTCCCGGAGGCGAGTCTTCCGGACGGACAGGGTCGCGATCTCCGCGCCGGCGAAGACGCCGTTCGCGAGCACCAGCGCGACGATGATCAGGAGCTCGGTGATGACCGACATGCGCGGGCGAAGTCAGGATCTACGCTGGACGAGGCATATCTCATCCGCGCGCCTGACGGTACGGCGGCCAGGATGTTCCGTCTTCGTCTTCGTCCTCTCGCTCGAACGCTGCCGGCTGCTCCAGCGAAGACGACGAACAAGCCTGGCCATCGGTCCACAGCGGCACGCGGACGGTGAACCGTCCTCCGGCGCGCGCTTCGGCGACGACCTCTCCCCCGAACGAATGCGCGAGCCCACGGGCGATCGACAGGCCGAGCCCCGCGCCATGGCGATCGCGGCCATCGCCGTTCGAAGCCCGCGCGAACGGCTCGAAGATGCGCGCGGCGTCCGCCGCAGCGACGCCTGGTCCGGCGTCGCTGATCGTGAGCACGGCCGCGCCGTCGTCGACGCGGCTGTCGACCCAGACCTTGCTGCCACGGGGCGAGAAGCGAACGGCGTTCTCGATGACGTTCCTGAAGAGGCGCGCGAGACCTCGCCGATCGCCGCGGACGCGTGCGGAGATCGGCTCGGCGACGATGAAGACATCTCGCTGCCGACCTGCGGGCGCGACGTCGGCAATGGCGTCGGCGAGCGCATCTTCGATCGGGGTGGAGCCGCCGCTCGGCGCCTGCTTCGCGCGCGCGAGCTCCAGTAGATCTTCGGCCAGATCGGAGAGACGCCGAGTCGACTCGAGCGCGCCCTTGAGGGCGGCGTCGTAGTCGTTTCGGTCGCGACCGGACCGAATGGCGTGCTCGAGCTCGATCCGGAGCGAGGTCAGCGGAGTCCTGAGCTCGTGGGCGGCGTGCGCGATGAATCGCTCCTGCACCGCGAGCAGCCCGACCAATCGCTCGATCATCGCGTTCAGATCGTCCGCGAGCTGACGCAGGTCCGTGTCCGAAGTGCGGAACGAGACGCGTGCGCTCGTGTCTCCGCTCGCGACTCTCCGTGCGACCTCACCGACGACGCCGTGCTCGCGCGTCAGTCGGGTGGCAACGCCGAAAGCGATGAGCGCCGCCCACACGCAGCCAACGCCGAACGCGAACGCCATCGCGCGCGTCAGGATGCGGGTGTCTTCTTCGAAGTCCTCGCGCGGTGAGGCGAGGAGCACGCGGCGGCCTGTGTTGCCGACGCCGACGACGACCCCGCGCATGGCGATCCCGTCGTGGTCGAAATCGAAAGCTCGATCGAACGTCGCGAGCCTCGGCATCGGCGGGACCGTCTCGAAGTTGTCCGTCTGCGAGATCGGATACCCGTTGATTCCGTAGAGGACGCCGAACTTGGGCAGCGGACCGACGGCGTTTGCTCGCGGCCCGGGCGCATCGGTGAACTCCACCTGACCGGCGGCTGCTTCGGCAGCTTCGCGGCGCGCGACCTCGAGCAAGGCATCGTCGAGCTGCCGCTGCTGCGACGAGATGAAGTAGTGCCAGACGCCGGCAAACGCCCCGCCCATCGTGATCGCGGTCATCGCCAGGACCACGAGGGCCGTTCGAACACGGAAAGTCATTCGTTGCGCTCCGTCCGGATGCGGTATCCGATGCCCCTCAGGGTCTCCACCATCCACGCGTGCTCGCCGAGCTTGTCGCGGAGGCGACTCACGTGGACCTCGACGACGTTCGGGACGATCTCGTCCGCGTCCCACACGTTCTCGACGAGCTCGGCCTTCGTCGCGGCGCGACCTCCCTGACGGGCGAGGTACGCGAGGAGATCGAACTCTCGGGCTCGGAGCTCGAGGAGCTTCCCGCCGATGAAGGCATAACGTCGCCCGACGTCGAGATGAAGGTCGCCGACGTCGACCGTCATCAGGCGCGGTCCGCGACGCATGAGCGCGCGCAAGCGGGCGAGGAGCTCGTCCATCGCGAACGGCTTCGTGAGGTAGTCGTCGACCCCGAGGTCGAGCGCATGCACGCGGTCGCGTGTCTCGCCGCGGGCCGTGAGCATGAGGATCGGGCCCTGGAAGTCGACGCGGCGGAGCTCCTGGCAGACCTCGAGACCGTCGCCGTCGGGCAGCATCCAGTCCACGACGGCGAGGTCAATCTCCTCCGGACGGAATGCTCGTGCTTCAGCCACGTTCTGCCCCAGGACCGCCGCGTAGCCGTTCGATTCGAGGACACGCACGAGCAGCGGCCCGAGCTTTGGATCGTCCTCGATGACCAACACGCGCATCGCGCCCGCATTGTAGGCGCCGACCGCCCGAGACGACGTAACCTTACTCCCGTGTAAGGTTCGAAAAGGCCGCGTCGACTAGGCTCGCCGGCCGTGGCCCTGTCTCCATCACCTCGGACCCACAGCTCGCCGCCGGCGTCCGTGCGTCTCGAGAGCCCGCCGCCCCAGCGACGTCGCCCGTTCTCGTGGCGGCTGGTGCTTCTCGTCGTCATCGCGGCATCTGCGGGAGCCCTCGCGCTCTACGTGCAATCGCGCGCGAAACACGAGACCGTGGCGGCGGCGGCCGTGCGCGACGTTCCGCGGATGGAAGGCAACACGATCGTGTTCTCGCCAGCCTTCCGCGACCGGGCAGGCATCACCTTCGCAGAGGTCGAGCACGCGCCGTTCAGGCCGGCCGTCCGCGTCGTCGGAACGGTCGCGTTCAATCCGAGCTACATCGCAGCGGTCGGCACACGGCTGCGCGGGACGGTGCGGCGGACGTTCAAGTTCGAAGGCGACAAGGTCACGGCAGGCGAGGCGCTTGGTGAGGTCGAGAGCGCCGAGCTCGGCGAAGCCCAGGCGGGCATCTCGCAAGCGGAGGCCACCCTGCAAGCTGCAGAGGTCCACGCCCGGCGCGAGAAGGAGCTCTCCGACAAGGGCCTCTCGACGGCGCGTGAGTCCGAGGTAGCCCAGGCAGAGCTCGCGACGCAACGCGCCTCGCTCCAGGCCGCGCAGCAGCGCGTCCGGGCCTACGGTGGAGGTGCCGGCTTCGGCGTTCATGTCCTTCGAACGCCGATCGCGGGGCACGTCGTCGAGCGCCACGTCGCACCGGGTCAGTCCGTCGACGGAAGCGGTATCGCCTACAAGATCGCCGACCTCTCGCATCTCTGGATCGAGCTGTCGATCTTCGAGCGCGATCTCGAAGCGGTCCACGTCGGCGACGACGTCGAGGTCAGGCCGCTCGCCGATCCGAAGACGAAGCTGCCCGGCACGGTCGCTCACGTCGGAGAGGTGATCGATCCGGTATCGAGGAGCACCGCCGTTCGTGTCGCCGTCGACTTCCCGAAGGTGCACCTGCGCCCCGGCCAGTCCGTCGAGGCGGTGATCACGAGCGGGACGGCGCCGCGCGACGCGCTGCTCTTGCCGCATGCTGCCGTCGTCTACGTCGACGGAAAGGCGACGGTGTTCGTGGCCGAGTCGGACACGCGCGTCCGCGCGGTGCCGGTGCGTCTCGGGGCTTCCGATGGCACGCGTCACGAAATCCTCGAGGGAGTCGAGGCCTCGCAGCGCGTTGCGACGAGCGGTGTGTTCGCCCTGAAGAGCGAGCTGTTCCGGTAGCCATGCTCGAGCAGATCGTCGCCATCGCGATTCGCAGCCGGAAGCTCGTCGCAGGTCTTCTCGTCGTCGTCCTCGCCCTCGGCGTCGTCGCCGTTCGCCGCTTGCCCATCGACGCGCTGCCGGACGTCTCCAGCATCCAGGTCGACATCCTGACGAAGTGCGGCGGCCTCTCGCCCGTCGAGGTCGAGCGCGCCGTCACGGTCCCCATCGAAAAGGCGCTCAACGGGCTCCCGCACAGCGCGCAACTACGCAGCGTGTCGCGCTTCGGCCTCTCGTCCGTCACCGTGGTCTTCGAGGAGGGCACGGACATCTGGTGGGCGCGCCAGCTCGTCCTCGAGCGCATCCGGCAAGTCCAGGGCGATCTGCCACCGTCGGCCTCGCTCCCCGAGCTCGCACCGCCGTCGACCGGCCTCGGCACGATCTACAAGTTCGTCGTTCGTTCGGAGCACCACTCCCCGATGCAGCTCCGCACGCTCCTCGACTGGGAGATCGGACCGCGGCTGCGAAGCGTCCCCGGCGTCGTGGAGGTGAATCCCTTCGGCGGAGAGCTGAAGCAGTACCAGGTGCTCGTCGACCCGCCGAAGCTTCGTTCGCACGGGCTGACCCTCAACGAGGTGCTCGCGGCGCTCTCGTCGGCGAACATGAACGTCGGGGGCGGCTACGTGGAGCGCGGCGGCGAGTCGTTCACCATTCGCGGCAGCGGCCTCGTCCAGAACGAATCCGAGATCGGCAACGTCGTCATCCGGAGCTCGAAGAACGGGCCGTCGGTCCTCGTGAAGCACGTCGCCGACGTGCAAGTTGGCTCTGCGCTGCGGTACGGCGTGGTGACGTTGAACGGCGAACGCGAGGCGGTCTCCGGTCTCGTGATGATGCTCGCGCACGCGAACAGCCGCGACGTCATCTACGCGGTCAAAGCGCGGATGGAGGAGATCAAGAAAGACCTCCCGCCCGGCGTCACGATCGACGTCATCTACGACCGCGCGGACTTCGTCGAGCGGACGCTCACCACCGTGGCGACGAACCTTGCCGAGGGCTTGTTCATCGTCACCGTCGTCCTCGCGATCATGCTCGGGACGATCCGCGGCGCCCTCGTGACGGCGCTCGGCATCCCCGCGTCCATGGCCATCGCGCTCTTCGGCATGCACCTGTTCGGTGTGACCGGAGACCTGATGAGTCTCGGTGCGATCGACTTCGGGTTCCTCGTCGATGGTCCGATCGTCGTCCTGGAAGGCTTGATCGCGGCGACCGCTGGCCGACAGCTCGTCGGAAAGGCTCGTGCGCGCGTCTATGGAGACGTCGCCAAGCTGGTCGTGAAGCCGGTCGCGTTCGCCGTCGCCATCATCATGCTGGTGTACATCCCGCTGCTCACGCTCGAGGGCGTCGAGGGGAAGATGTTCCGACCGATGGCGATCACCATGGCGTGTGCGCTCTTCGGTGCGCTCGTCTATTCGGTCGTCTTCTTCCCTCCGCTGCTCGTCCTCGCCGTGCCGCCCGCGAAGAATCACGGCCCCGCCTGGCTCGAGCACATCGCGGAGGGCTACGAGCGGCTCTTGCCCGCGGTGCTCAGGTTGCGCTGGCCGCTCCTCGGCGCCAGCGTCGCGGCGCTCGTCGTGGTCGGCGTTTCGTTCGCGAAGTCGGGCGCCGAGTTCATCCCGCGCATCTTCGAAGGAGACTGCGTGCTCGCCCTGATGCGCGCGCCGAGCATCTCCCTCGAGGAGGCGCGGCGGCTCGACTTGCTCGCCGAGAAGATCGTGATGGATATGCCCGAGGCGAAGAAGGCGCTCGGGCAGAGCGGCCGCGCGGAGATGGCGCTCGACGCCGTCGGCAACAACAACACGGACATCCTGGTCCCGCTGGCGCCCCGGAAGGAATGGAAGAACGCGTCGAGCTTCGAGGAGCTGAGCACGCTGCTCAAGGACAAGATCGAGACGGAGGTCCCCTCGACGTTCGTCTCGGTCTCGCAGCCGATCGAAGACCTGACGAACCAGCTCATCGCCGGCTCGCGCGCAGACGTGTCGATCAAGATCATCGGCCCCGATCTCGATCGCCTCGTGGAGTACTCGAACCTCGTCGGAGATCTCGTTCGCGACATCCCCGGTACGGGCGACCTCAAGATCGAACGCATTCTCGGTCAGCCCACGATCACGGCGACCGCCGATCGTGCACGGATGGCGCGTTACGGCGTGAAGGTCCAGCACGCGTTCGACGTCCTCGCCGCCTCGCGCGAAGGGGTGCGCGTCGGTGAGGTCTACGAAGACGAGCGACGCTTCGATCTCCGCGTGTTCGTGCCGCCGACGAGCCCGAATGCCGAGGCGTTGTCGGATCTGTTCGTCGAGACGGAGCACGGAGACGGCGTGCCGATGCGCGAGGTCGTCAGCCTCGACGAGGGTGACGGTCCGTCCGTGGTGAAGCGTCTCAATCGCGAGCGACTCATCCGCGTCGACGTGAACCTGCGCGGTCGCGACCTCGTCTCGTGGGTCGACGAGGCCCGCGCGAAGGTCGCCCGGGCGGCGAACCTGCCGAGCGGCTACCGTATCGAGTGGGGCGGGCAGTTCGAGAACTTCGAGCGTGCCTCTGCGCGACTCGCTCTCGTCGTGCCCGCCGTCGTCGCGGTCATCCTCGGCATGCTCTTCATGATGTTCCGGAGCTTGCGGCCCGCGTTCGCGGTCTTCTTGCTCGTGCCGTTCGCGACGACCGGCGGCATGCTCGGGCTGCTCGCGCGCGGGATGCCGTTCAGCCTTCCGGCCGCCGTCGGCTTCATCGCGCTCGGAGGCGTCTCCGTGCTGAACGGCGTCGTCATCGCGACCGCGACGCGCCGCGCGATGCTCGAAGGCGCACCGCTCGAGGTGGCCATCACGAGAGGCTCTGCGTCGTCGATCCGAGCCGTGCTCACCACGGCGGCCGTCGCGGGGCTCGGCTTCCTGCCGATGGCGGTCGCGACGAGCGCCGGCTCCGAGGTGCAGCGACCCCTGGCGACCGTCGTCATCGTCGGCATCTTCTTCAGCACGGCGCTGACGCTGCTCGTCCTTCCAGGCCTGATGGCGACGCTCCTCCGGGGCTGGAAGGAGCCGAGCGAAGAAGACGACGAGGAGGAAGGCGACGGAGCCGCGCACGAGCTGCCCGTCGCGGAGTCGGCGGAGTGAAGCGAGGCCTCTCGTCCGCGAAGCCCGATGAGGGCGTCGTGGCGGGGGCTCGATTCCTCGTTCTTCCCCCTCGTCGGCATTCGGGCAACGTCAGAGCAAACGGCGCGCCTTCACCTCGAGGTAGCGCTTCACCAGCAGCGGCGTGACCTCCTCGGGGCGCGCGTCGAGCACGAGCGCGCCGGCATTCCGGAGGCTTCGCACGATGGCATCGCGCCAGGCGATCGATTCCGCGGCGGCGGCGCGCACGAGCACGTCCGCTTCGTCGCGAGGCTTGGCCATCGCGAGCTCCTCGACCTCGACGTCGCGCATCAGCACGCAGAGAGGGAGGTGGCGCGGCATGAGGCTCCGCACGGCCGCCGCGAGATCCTGCGCGCCGCGCGGGTCGAGGAGGTTCGTGAACAGCACGAACAGCGAACGCGCCTTCACCTGCGTCTTGAGGAAGACCATCGCGGCCCGGTAGTCGGTTGCCGCGAAGCCCGCATCGAGCGCATAGACCGCGCGCGTGAGCTTGCGACCGGCCGAACGGCCGCCCGTCGGCCGGAGGAAGCTGCGCGGTCGGTCGTCGAACGTGAGCAAGCCGGCTCGGTCGCCTCCGCGGAGCGCGACGTCGGCCGTCAGGAGCGCCGCCGCGAGGGCATGATCCACGCTGGTGAGGCCGCCGCTCGGCCCTCCCGAGGCCGCACCTCGCATCCCGCGACCGAGGTCGAGCGCGAACACGACGTTCTGGTTCGACTCCGCCTGGTACTGCCGCACGACGAGGTCGTCGCGACGCGCGGAGGCGCGCCAGTCGACGTGCTTCACCTCGTCGCCTCGCTGGTATGGCCGCAGGCGCTCGAACTCGGTGTCTCCGCCGCGAACGCGGAGCGAGCCGAGGCGCGCGTCCTCGCGCCCTTGGCGTCGCAACATCTCGAGCGCGCGGGCGGCGTGCACATCGGGGTAGACGTCGACGTCTTCCGGGAGCTCGATGCGCTCCTGTCGCGCGAGCAGACCGAGCGGCAGCGTGTAGCGAACCGTGATCGCCTGGAGCTTTCGCTTTCCGCGCCGCGTGGGCGTGATCTCGTAGCGGAGCTGCACCGTCCCGCGCGGTGGGATCTCGAAGATGCCGGGCAATCCCGTCACGACGGCGTCCTCGAACGGATCGTCCATCACCGTGCCGGAGACGGCTCGGTCGCTCCGGTTCGAGAGGAGGATCGTCACGGCGTTCGGCCGCCCGATGGAGAAGATGTCGGCGGCTCGCCGTTCCGCCTCGATGCGCCTCCCTGTTCTCCGTCCTGATAGCGCGTCGACCGAGCAGGCCGCCGCAAGCAGTGCATCGAGCCCGATCCATGCAGCGTCGACGCCTGGCACGAACCCGGCGACGACGGCCACCGCGGCCGCGACGAACGCCAGGGTCACCAGACGTTTCGTGGGGACCACGCGACGACCCTCGCGTTCAGGCCGTGCCGGCGGGCGCGGCGTGCTGGACGGCGGGAGCCGTTCGCGGAACCGGTGCGGAGCGCAGGATGTCCTCGATGCGCTCGTCGGCGCTGATCCCCTGGAGCTCGGCGTCGGGATGGAGCATCACGCGGTGCCGGAGGACGGGCTTCGCGACGGGCTTCACGTCGTCCGGCGTGACGAAGTCGCGGCCCTCGCTCGCGGCGACGACCTGCGCCGCCTTCATCATCGCGATCGACGCGCGGGGCGAGGCGCCGAGCTCGATGGCGCGGTCTTCACGGGTGCGCCGCGCGAGATCGACGACGTAGCCGACGACCGCGTCGTCGACGCGCACCTTGCTCGCGAACGCCGTCATGGCGACGAGCTCCTCCGGCGACGTGATCGGCGCGAGCGAGGAGAGATCCGTCGGATCGAAGCCGGTCGCGTGATTCTTCACGATGCGGAGCTCCACGTCGCGCGGCGGGTCCGCGACGGTGACCTTCATCAGGAAACGATCGAGCTGAGCTTCCGGGAGCGGATAGGTACCTTGCGACTCGACGGGGTTTTGCGTGGCCACGACGATGAACGGCGCGGGCAGGGGACGCGAGACGCCGTCCACCGTCACCTGATGGTCTTGCATCGCCTCGAGCAGCGCCGACTGCGTCTTTGCCGGCGCCCGGTTGATCTCGTCGGCGAGGAGGAGCTGGCAGAAGATCGGGCCGGGCACGAACGTGAACGCGCCTGCGTCGCCGCGGTGCCGGTCGAAGATGCTCGACCCGGTCACGTCGCTCGGCATGAGGTCCGGGGTGAACTGGACGCGCTTGAACGTCGCCCCGGAGACGCGCGCGAACGACCGGGCCACCAGCGTCTTGCCGAGCCCAGGCGCGCCCTCGATGAGAACGTGCCCGCCGGCGATCGCCGTGACGAGGAGGCCGAAGACGAGCTCCTCCTGCCCGACGACGACCTGGGCCATCTGCGCACGGATGCGGTCGAACGTCTGCTGGAACGCCTCGGGTGTCATCAGGGCACCCGAAAACTACCATCC
Organism: Pseudomonadota bacterium; assembly: GCA_023423895.1. GTDB lineage: Bacteria > Myxococcota_A > Polyangia > Polyangiales > Polyangiaceae > Labilithrix. The sequence continues at coordinate 22,697 of JAFAER010000240.1, read as the reverse complement.
TGGTAGGGTATCGCGCGATGAATACGACGGGCGAAAAAGGCCAGTCAGTCCAGCGCGACACGGTCGGGACCCTCATCGTCGGGGCCGGCATCACGGGCCTTGCCACCGCCGCGGCGCTCGAGGAGCGCGGCGACCGCGACTATATCGTCGTGGAGGGAGACGCCGAGATCGGCGGGTACTGCAAGACGATCAAGAAGGAGGGCTTCGTCTGGGACTACTCGGGCCACTTCTTCCACTTCAAACATCCGGAGATCGAGGCCTGGCTGCGCGAGCGGATGCCGCGCCAGCGCATCCTCGACGTCGTGAAGAAGTCGTTCATCGAATACAAAGGTCGCCAGATCGACTTCCCGTTCCAGAAGAACATCCACCAGCTTCCGCAGGACGAGTTCATCGACTGCCTGTACGACCTGTACTTCGCGCGCGCGCCGAAGGAGCTGCTCGGCAAACACGCTGCTCCCGAAAGCCCCGAGCGCGCGGCGACGAAAGACGCCGAGAGCTTCGAGACGATGCTCTATGCGCGGTTCGGCCGGTCGATCGCGGAGAAGTTCCTCATCCCGTACAACGAGAAGCTCTACGCGTGCGACCTCGGCTCGCTCGACAAGGACGCGATGGGGCGCTTCTTCCCGCATGCTGATCTCACCGACATCATCCGGAACATGAAGGTCGCGGACAACGCGACGTACAACGCGAAGTTCACGTACCCGGAGGGCGGGGCGATCGAATACGTGAAGGCGATCGCGAGCGCCGTGAAGCCGGACGGGATCGCCCTCTCCGAGCCGGTGCTCTCCATCGACCTCGAGGCAAAGGTCGCGACGACACCGAAGCGCGAGATCCGGTTCGAGCGGCTCGTCTCGTCGGCGCCTTTCAATCGGCTCCTCGCGATGGCGCACTACCCGCACGACGACTCGGCGTACTCGTGGAACAAGGTGCTCGTCTTCAACCTCGGCTTCGACCGCAAGGGGCAGAAGGACGTCCACTGGGTGTACTTCCCGGATCGGGAGGTCGTCTTCTATCGCGTCGGCTTCTACGACAACATCTTCGACACCGATCGCCTCAGCCTCTATGTCGAGGTGGGCTTCGCGCGCGATGCGGTCATCGACGTCGAGGCGACGCGTAGCCGCGTGCTCGCCGACCTCGAGAAGACCGGCGTCACGAAGGGCCACCAGCTCGTCGCCGAGCACAACGTCGTGATGGACCCCGCGTACGTCCACATCACGCAGCGCTCGATGGCCGAGCACGCGCGCATCTCGGAGGAGCTGCGCGCGCGCGGCGTCTACTCGGCAGGGCGCTATGGCGGGTGGACGTACTGCAGCATCGAGGACAACATCGTCGAAGCTCGAGCGCTTGCCGCCAGCTTCGGCTGAGACCGCCACACGTGGACGTCCCCGCGACCACACAGCGGTCTCGGGTCCTCACCCCACGACCAGCCTCGCACGCGCGTGAGCGATCGACGTGAGCACTCGAGTCCTCGGGTGAGGAGGGCTCACATGGGGCGTGCGACCTCGCTCGAGGTGACGTCCGCTTGTTGAAATGCCCGGTCCAACCGCGCAGACTGGGAGAACGAATGGGCCTCCAAGTGGACGACGGCGCCGCGAAACGAATCGGCACGACGTTGCGAGACAAATGGGTTCTCGAGGAGCTGCTCGGCGTGGGCGGCATGGCGAGCGTTTATGCTGCGCGCCACAAGATCGGTCGCCGCGACGCCATCAAGATCCTCCACAAGAAGGTCGCCGAATCGGATCAGTTGCGCGCGCGCTTCGAGCAGGAGGCCCACGCGGTCAACGCGTTCCGGCATCCGGGCGTTGTCGAGATCCGCGATGTCGACACCGCCGAGGACGGCGCTCCGTTCCTCGTGATGGAGCTGCTCGAAGGGGAGACCCTCGCGCAGCGACTCGATCGACTGCACTCGCTGGAGCCGCGCGAGATCCTCGAGATCGCCGCGCAGGTCCTCGACGTCCTCGCGGCGGCGCACGCGCGTGGGATCATCCATCGCGACATCAAGCCGGACAATCTCTTCCTCGCGAGCGAGGGGAAGGTGAAGGTCCTCGACTTCGGCATCGCGCGCGTGCGCTCGGCCGACAAGCGCGCGCTGACGACGAAGGCCGGCGTGACGCTCGGGACGATGGCCTACATGGCGCCGGAGCAAGCGCGTGGCGAAGAGATCGACCCGCGCGCGGACGTGTATGCCGTGGGCGCAACGATCTTCCGCTCGCTCGCCGGGCGAATCGTCCACGACGTCGACTCGCAGGCGGCGCTCGTGATGCGGGTCATTGCTCATGGCGCACCGCGCCTTCGAACGGTGATTACCGACATCGATCCGAAGATCGCCGCCGTCGTCGACCGGGCGCTCGCCTTCGAGCTCGCCGACCGTTACCCCGACGCGGCAACGATGCTCACCGACGTCCGTGCGGTGCTCGAGGGCAAGGCGCCGCCGTACGCGAGCACGGCGCCCGAGATCCCCGAGCGGCCGCGCGCGTCGTCGCTCTTCGACGAGACGCCGAGCGAGGTGAAGGGCAAGCCGACGGTGGCGCCGGCGAAGCTCCAGCAGCGGCGCGAGCAGAGCGCGCCCGCCTTCGATGATGCCTTCGCCACGCGCGTCGGACAGGGCGCGCTCGAGCCCCGCTCCGGAGGTGTGGTCGAGACGACGCCACGACCACGCGTGGACCGGATGGAGGCTCCCGCGCTCGCGCCGTCTTCACGTGCGCGGGTTGCGTCCGCGCCGACGCGGATCTCCGGTGAGGACGCGCTGCCGATCGCTGCACCGTCGACGCCGCTGTCCGAGCGCGTCGTCATCGTCCCTTCGCAGCAAGGGGCGGTGACCGTGCAGACTGCTCCCGTCGGGCCGAGCGGAGGAGCGCGCAACGTGCCGGCGAGCGGCAGCGAGATCGCGACGGTCCTCGGACACGCTCCGCCGCCTATCGCGGGTGTGCCGCCGCCCGGCGTCGGCACCGCGCCTGCGCCGACGCGGCCGATCCCGTTCCGGTCGTCTCCAGGGCCGGTCCTGACGCCATTTGGCGAGCTCTCGGCGTTCGTGCGCAAGGGACCGTCTGTGGTCGTGCTCGCGATCGCCGGCGGGGTCGCCGTGGTCGCGCTCTTTCTCATCGTCGTCACCATCGCGTGGTTCGCGAGCGGCCCGTCGGCGCAGAAGACCGAAGCCGCGGAACCGGCTCCGCTGGGCACGACGACGAATCCATCGGACACGGCCGCGACGACGACGACGACGACAACGACGACGGCGACGCATCCCGCCCGCACGTCCGAGCTTCCGCCGCCACCGCCGCCGCGCCGCTCGCGTCGTTGAGGCGTTTGGAGACGCGACCCCAGGACGAAAGCGCGCTCAGGCGCCTCGGCCGACGCGAGACGCCGGACGAGCGGTCGGAACACGGAGATCGCCGACGGCGACGGCCTTGTCGAGCATCCGGCGCAGCTCCTCGACGAGCGTGAGCTCGTCGCCGCGTGGCGTGTCGGTGGGCTTGGCCTCGAGCGCGCGGGTGTAGATCTCGGCGACCTTCGCCGGGTCGCGTCCCGAGCGTGCTGCGAGGAACGCGATCGGATCCGCGCCGCGAGGGACGATCTCTCGAAGACGCATCTCGACGAAGCGCCCATACGCGGCGAGCGCATGCACGTGCGCGCGCGTCCGGCCGTAGAACGCCCCGGTCGCCTCCACGTGCTCGGCAAACGCGCGGCGCTCCTTCTTCTCGGCAGCCCGTGGCCTCGCGTGACGGATGCCATATGCGAGGAAGAGCACGATCGCGGCAGCGAGCGCATGCCACGCGCCCTTGCCGAGGCCAGCAGCGACGAGCGCCGCGAAGGGGTTCGACGGAGGCGGGATCCCGTCCTCGGCGCGCGCGATCCGGACATCGAGCAACCCGGACGACGACGCCGAGGGATCGAGCGCCACTCGGCGCCACGGGTCGTGCGACACGGAGCGGATCAGCGTGACCAGTGCGGCCGCATTGTTCCGCGGCCTCATCCCGATGTTCGTGAACAGGTCGTCGTTCGCCACGCCGAGGACGAACCCGCTGCCGATCCGACGCTTCGCCGCATAGGTGGTCTCGGCGAGCAGAGCCAGCGGGTCGGCGTCCTGTTTCGTCGGCTCGTCCCATGCGAACGCGTCGCGCCGCGCCACCCGCGCGTACTGGATCTCGACCGGAGCGCCGATGCCGGCTGGCGCGTCCTCGTCCTCGTCTTCGTCGTCGAGATCTTCGAGGCCGGCGTTCGGATCCGGCGCGCGAACGACGAGCTCGCGTGTGCTCGCCGAGACGTCCTTCGCAGCGATCTCGCTCGGCCACTCGTGCGTGCGACCGAAGAGGACGAGGACTCCGCCCGCCTCGACCCATCTCATCATGTGAGCCCACGCCTCGTCCTCGAGCGGGACCTTCTCGAGATCGACGACGACGACGGGCGCTCCTTCGGTCGACTCTTCGTCCGGGATCGGCATCGTCGCGAGCGAGCTGCCGAGTGGCCGGACATCGAAGCCGTTGCGCTCGAGGACGGCGATCGGTAGCTCGTCGCCGGCGGGATCGGCGCCGCGGCGTGCCGCCGAGCAGCCCGCAAACGTGAGCGCGAGCGCGAGGAGCGCCGTCGTGCCGGCGGTCACGCGGACGATGGCCTGCGCGCGCGCCGCAACGCGAGAGAGCGCGTCGTCGGTCGGCGCGGAGCCGCCGTATTCGACCTTGTCGACCTCGCGGACGATCTCGCGGAGCGGACCGCGTGACGCCTCTTCCTCGCAGGCCCGTACGTATTCTCCGTTCGTGCGGTGCCGCGCGACCCGGATGGCGCCGCGTCGATCGAGCGCCGAGAGCGACGCCGCCAGGTACAGCCCGAGCGCCTTCTTCAGCTCGCCGCGCATGCGATGTTGCTCGGCCAGCCGGAGCGCGGCGTCGGCATCGGAGATCTCGTCGCCGTGCGTCGAGCTCTTCTCTTCGAGCACTACGGCACCGACGTTCGCCTTCTCGGCGACGGGCTCCCGCAGCTTGCGGTCGCGCCTTCGCTTCCGGAGGGCGTTCACGACCGGGATCGCGACGACGACCACGATGGCCAGGACGAGCACGTAGAGGAGTACCTTCGCTGCGGGAGCGAGCCACTCGACGAGCCGCTCGAGCATCCCGGGCTCCTTCGGCACCTGTCCGACGTCGCAGGCCTTGGCGAAGCCCTCACACCCGTCGATCTCCGTCGCGAGAGCGCACAGGCCTTGCTGTCGCGCGCCGAGCGGCCGAGACGGAGCGGTGCAGAACGCGTAGCTCCCTTCGGCGTACGCTTCGTCCGCCGTCCGAGCGATGCCGTCGAGGTCGCGGGCGGCAGGGACGGGACGCGGATCGGGCTTCGCGAGCGCAGGAGCTGCCGCGCACGTGATGGCGATCACGATCGAGACCGCGCCCCCGACGTACCTGCGCTTCTGCGCGCTCACGCGGCCTCCTCGGCTCTCTCGCTCGCCCGCGTCGCGATCGCGGCGAAACGAGTCTGGATGTCCCAGCCTTCGGCGCGCGTTCGGACGTTGAGGTAGAGGAAGAAGCGGGCGGTCGCCAGATACGGGACCTGCGCGAAGAGGCCGAGGAGCGGAAGAACCCCGCCGCCCGCGCTCCAGAGCGCCGGCGGCGGACGGAACTGCAGGAGCTCTCCGACGATCGTGCGCCCCGCGATGTCGGCGAGAAGGACCCCGGCGATGGGCACGAGCCCGAGCACGACGACGCCGAGCAGGCCATCGGCCACGTCGCTCGTCGCGAGGCGCTGCGCACGGCCGAAGGCCTGGCTGATCGATGCGCGCTCGAGCAGCATGACCTCGCCGAGGAACATGAAAATTGTGGCGAGCCATACGCCCGGCACGACGAGCACGGTCAGGCCGACGAGCGAGAGCGCCGCCCCCAAGAGCCGCGCAAAGACGACGCGTGGAGCATCGCGGAGCGCGGAACGCAGCACGGCGCGCGCGCTCACCTCGTCTTCGAAGACGAGCCGCGATGCGAGGATCGTGAATGGCACCTCGGCGACGAGCGCGAGCGGGAGCGCGACCGCCCACGCCGCTCCCCATCCGAGGAGCCAGCCTGCAGCGAGCGCGATCGCGAGGAGCGGCGCGACCGCGCCGAGGGCGACCCATGCATACGCGCGTCCGTGGACGACGACGAAGCGGAGCGCCAGATCGAGCACGTCCGAGAGCGAGCGGTCGCGGAAGGCGACGCGCGCGTGGAGCAGGTCGAGGCCGCCGCCGCTGCGAGCGCGCGTGTTCACGAAGAGGCTCCTCGTTCGATCTCTTCCGAGGCGCCGCGACCGCCGAACAGGACGTAGGCGACCACGAGCACGAACAGCGTCGCGCCGACCGAGAGCTTGACCTCGCGCGGAGCGCTCGATCCAGACCAGAACGCTTCGATCGCGGCGGCCATGAAGAGCATCACCGAGGCGCCCGCGACGACGACGAGGATCTCGCGTGCGCGCTTCTGAAGCGAAGCGAGACGTGTGAGCGGACCGGGCGCGATCAGCGACCAGCCGATCGACAAGCCCGAGCCGCCGGCGAGGACGATCGCGCCGAGCTCGAGCGAGCCGTGTCCGACGATGAACACGAAGATGTTCTCTCCGGCGCCCTGCGACGCGACGTATCCGAGGATCGCGCCGATCGAGAGCCCGTTCTGGAGCAGGTAGAAGGCGGAGCCGAGACCACCGAAGATGCCGAGCGCGAAGCAACGGAGCGCGATGCCGACGTTGTTGTAGACGTAGAAGCCGGCCATGAACGCGCCTTCTCCGGCCTCGCGTCCGTCGTCGAAGCCTCGCGCATACGCCTCCGTCAGCGGACGTAACATCGACTCCGGCACGACGCGGAACGCGAACGTCGGATCGCGCAGCGTGAGCACGCAGCCGAGCGCGAACGGAACGAAGAACAGCGCCGCGGCCAGGAGCATCTCGCGTCTGAACCGTCGGACCGCTCGCGGGAACGCGACGAGCCACGCGTGCCGGACCTGTCCCTTCTTGCCGTCCTCGCGCGCACGGGCATGTGGCCCGTAGACGACGGTGTGCGCGGCGGCCGTGAGCCCGAGGAGGTAGTCGACGAGCGGCGCGCTGTAGCGGGCAGCCTGCGCCGCCGCAAGATCGGCGCAGACGCTCCGGTAGAGCGGTGACATGCGGACGACGTCTTCGGGCGCGAGCTTCGAGAGACCGCGCTGCGCCTTGATCGTGAGCGTGCTGAGCTCTTCCCACTCGTGGCGGCGCCGTTCGGCGAACGCCTTCTCGGTGAGCATGGATGCGACGACGGGGGCGCTCACTGCGACGCTCCAGGCGCAGGCGGTCGCTGCGAGGCGCGCTTCTTCGGCGCCCCGTTCTTCTTCGATCGAGGACGCCAGGACGACGGCGGCGCATCCAGGCGCCCGGCGTTGATCGCACGGTCGTAGATGATTGCGAGCATGCGCGCCGGGTCTCGATGGGAGTACCCGATCCGCGCGCCGAGCGGGGCGGCGATCATGCTGGCGAGCTCGTGCTCGCGCGCGGTCCCGAGGGAGTGGCGCCGGCGGAGGAAGAGCTCGATCGCCGACCGCTCGTCGGGATCGAGCGCGATCGCGTCCGGCAGCGATGCGAGCTCGGCGGGCTGCGCGGGCGGTCGGAGCTCGAGGGGCCTCGCCGCATGCGCCCTCTCGGGGACGACGACCATGGTGCCGGCGACGAGGTCACCGAGACGCTGGAAGCGCGACGAGAGCGCCATCGAGACGACGCCGGCAACGTAGCCGGTCGGCAGCAGGTCCGCGGCGCGGAGCAGGTTCCGCAGCGCCGCGGCGCGCCAGCCAATCGGGCGCCCCGACGTCGTCACGACGCGGACGCCGACCGCCATCTTGCCCGGCGAGCGCCCGTAGAGCGCCTCGAAGACGACGAAGTAGACCCACTGCGCTGCGAAGAGGAAGAGGAGCACGAGCCCCATGCCGGCCTTCGCCGCGGCGCCGAGGTCGCCCGTCTCGAGGTCGCCGGCCGCTGCTGCCAGGAGCACGACGAGGCCGAGGACGATCACGACGCCGTAGCAGACCAACAGATCGAGCACGTGCCCGAGCGCACGGCGGGCCGGGCCTGCGAGCCGGTAGTGAAAGACGATGTGCTCCGGCGTCTCGATCGCCACGTCCGTGTCGAGAGGAGTCATCGCGCCGCCATTCTAGAGGATCTGCTGCCGTTCACCGGCATGGCGCATGCGCCGTCACTCCAGATCGACCGTCTCGACGAGATGGTCGAGGAACACGCGTACGCGCGCGGCCAATTTGCCGCCTTGACCCACGAACACCGCGTGGATCGGCTCGCTGGTGCCCGGGTCGCAGGAGGGGAGGACGCGCACGAGCCTTCCCTTCCGAAGATCTTCCTCCACCTGGAAGCTTGCGAGCCGGCCGATCCCCAGGCCGGAGACGACGAGCTGGCGCATGGCCTCGCCGTCGCTGACGAGCGCGTTGCCGCTCGGGGTGAAGGAAACTCTACCGCCGGACCTGTCGCGGAACGGCCAGGCCTCGACGTGTCGCGAGAAGCAGAACCGGACGCAGTTGTGGCGCGCGAGATCGGCGGGTGTCCGCGGCACACCGTGGCGCTTCAGGTACGCGGGTGCGGCCACGACGACCATCCGAGCCTCGCCGAGCTTTCGTGCGTGGAGCTGCGAGCTCCGCAGCGGACCGGTCCGGATCGCCACGTCTGCGCGTACGTCGAAGAGATCGACCACGGCATCCGTGAGCGCCACGTCCACGGTGATCTGCGGATGCCGTTCGAGGAACCGGGGAAGGCTCGGGAGCAAGAAGCGACGACCGAACGGGACGTTCGCGTTGACGCGCAGCCGCCCGCGCGGCGCCGCGCCTGCGCTCACCTCGTGCTCCGCCGCGTCGATGTCTCCGAGGATCCGGACGCTTCGATCGAAGAACGCTCGTCCCTCGGGGGTGAGCTGCGTGCTGCGCGTCGACCGGTTGAGGAGGCGAGCGCCGAGCCGCGCCTCGAGGCGAGCCACGAGCTTGCTCACGGCCGACGGCGTCATCCGGAGCGCTCTCGCCGCTGCCGAGAAGCTGCCTCGCTCCACGACGCGGACGAAGACCTCCATGTCTCCCGAGCGGTTCAGATCCGTGCGCGGCATTCGTGACTCGAGCTCACAAATCCTTGTCGGTCCTCCAGCCTAGTTCACAGGCGCTGAAACCACCATCGTGACGGCATGAACAAGCCGCTGAAGAAGGTCGCGCTCGTCGTCGGCGCGCGAGGCGTGATCGGAGGAAACCTCGTCGCCCATCTCGAGTCGCTGGGCGAGTGGGACATCATCGGGCTCTCACGGCGCGGGGGCGCGCCGACGGCCCGGACGAGGCACATTGCCGTCGATCTGCTCGATCGCGACGACACCCGCGAAAAGCTGCGCGAGCTCACGCACGTCACACACGTCTTCTATGCCGCCTATCAAGACCGGCCGACCTGGGCCGAGCTCGTCGCGCCGAACGTCGCGATGCTCACGAACGTCCTCGATGCCGTGGAGGCGAGCGCGAAGGACCTCGCTCACGTCAGCTTGATGCAAGGCTACAAGGTCTACGGCGCGCATCTCGGGCCGTTCAAGACGCCAGCCCGCGAGTCCGACCCACCGCACATGCCGCCGGAGTTCAACGTCGACCAGCAGGAGCTCCTGGAAGCGCGGCAGCGAGGGAAGGCCTGGACATGGTCGGCGATCCGCCCGTCGGTCGTGTGCGGGTTCGCGCTCGGCATCCCGATGAACCTCTCGATGGTGATCGCGATCTACGCGTCGATGTCGAAAGAGCTCGGCGTGCCGCTCCGTTTTCCCGGCAAGCCGGGGGCGTACGACAAGCTGCTCGAGATGACGGACGCCGGCCTGCTCGCCCGCGCGACGGTCTGGGCGGCGACCGACGAGCGCTGCGCCAACCAGGCGTTCAACATCAACAATGGCGACCTCTTCCGCTGGAGCGAGATGTGGCCGACGATCGGCCGCCTCTTCGACCTCCAGGTCGCGCCGCCCCTGCCGATGTCCCTCGAGACGGTGATGGCCGACAAAGATGAGCTCTGGAACCGGATGGTCGAGAAACACGGCCTCGCGCGGCATCCCTACAGCGACGTGTCGTCCTGGCGGTTCGGCGACGCGGTCTTCTCGTGGGACTACGACATGTTCGCCGACGGCTCGAAGGCCCGCCGCTTCGGCTTCCACGAGCACGTCGACACGGCGTCGATGTTCGCCCAGATCTTCGAGGACTACCGACGCCGCAAGATCATCCCGTGACGGCGCGCTCTAGACGCGCTCAGCGACGGATCTCGGGCTTGTCGCGGGGGACGACGGCGTCGTCGGTGGTGCGCGGCGGATCGAGCGTGATCGCCTTCACGATGCGTGAGCTGCCGATCGCGAGACGTGAGGCGAGCACGTCTTCGTCTCGCGCCGACGGCACGCTCGTCGACAGGTGGACGAGCAGGCAGCGCCGGAGAAACGCGCCGAACAGGTAGACGTGGCCTTCGACGCCTCCGCCCTCCTTCATCGCGTCGATCGCCACCCAGACCCTCGAGTCGTAGGCGTCCGGTCCGACGTGCACCTGGTCGTCGACGGTCGTGAGCGATTCTTTCGGCACCCAGCCGCGGGCTCGTGCGCGCTCCTCGCACCGCTGCCGGTTCATCAGCTCCGCTTCCTGCGTTCCGACGATCGTCAGACGCGAGCTCGTCGGTGCATGCACGGCGACGAGCTCCGGCGCGCGATGATCGTCGATCTTCCACGCGCGTCCGTCGGGCAGCGGCACGGTGAGCTGGAAGCGCTTCGAATGGAACTTGCCCCACGACGGCGAGCCGTCGTCGGCTGCGTATTCGGGCGGCCTCCCCGCAGTGTTCGCCGGCGTGTCCGTGCCGGAGGCGCGTGAGGGCGCCTTCGTGACCGGCGGATCGCCGCCGCACGCTGCTAGTCCTGCGAGGAGCAGAGGGAGCGCCGCTCTCGTGACGAGCCCGAACAGCGCGCTCGTGTGAGCGCGCCGTGCGTGCGGATCCAGCGTGCGGCTCAAGCGTCAGAGCGCGGAGAGCCACTCGGGGTGACTGTTGTCGCTTCCGCGTACGATGTCGAAGAACTTCGCCTGGAGCTTCTTCGTGATCGGGCCGACGACACCTTCGCCGATCGGGCGGTTGTCGACCTCGCGGACGGGCGTGATCTCTGCGGCGGTGCCGGTGAAGAACACCTCGTCGGCGAGCCAGAGCTGGTCGCGCGTGATGCGACCTTCTTCGACCGTGACGCCCATCTCGCGCGCGAGCGTCATCACCGTGTCGCGCGTGATGCCTTCGAGGATCGACGACGACAGGTCCGGCGTGAGGATCTTGCCCTTCTTGACGAGGAAGATGTTCTCACCCGAGCCCTCGGAGACGTACCCGTTCGCGTCGAGCAGGATCGCCTCGTCGTAGCCGCCGAGCTTCGCCTCGCGCTTCGCGAGGACGCTGTTCGTGTACTGCCCCATCATCTTCGCCTTCGCGAGGCTGACGTTGATGTGGTGGCGCGCGAACGAGCTGATCTTGCAGCGGATGCCGCTCTTGAGCGCTTCTTCGCCGAGGTACGCGCCCCACTTCCACGCGATGACGCTCGCGCGGATGGGATTGTTCGGAGCGTAGATGCCCATCGCGCCTTCGCCCATGAAGATGACGGGGCGGAGGTAGCCTTCCTCGAGCGAGTTCGCCTTCAGCACGTCCGAGCACGCGCGCATGATCTGCTCGCGGCTGAACTTCGGCTGCAGCAGCGTCATCTTGCACGTGTCGAACAGGCGATCGACGTGCTCGCGGAGACGGAAGATGTAGCTCTTGCCGTCCGAGCGCTTGTAGCAGCGGATGCCTTCGAACGCCCCGACGCCATAGTGCAGCGAGTGCGTGAGAAGGTGGACCTTCGCGTCGTCCCAGGGAACGAGCTCACCGTCCACCCAGATCTTTTGCAGCTTTTCGACCATCGGAGCTCCGTACGTGAAAACGTGGCGTTCGGCCCTACGGCGGACAGTAGTCTCGACCAACGCGCCGGGCCAGCCGAATGAAGCGCGTCAGGAGATTCGCGATTGCTGCGGGGCGTCAGCGCCTCGGTCGCGGCGGTTTCCACCTCGCGTCTTCCTCGTTCGCGTCTTTCTTCCGTGCGCGTTCGTGTCGTCCCCGTCCGACGCTGGACGGCCGCGCCGCGTCCACCGGGGGACACGTACGCAGCGCGGTCATTTCTGCACACGCGGTTTCTCCTGCGTGCGCGTGCAAGCTCGAGCGGTCAGCGGCGCAGGGCGACGTAGACGGCGCCTTCGCCGCCGTCCTCCTCGCGCGCCGTCGCGAATGCGGCGACGTGCTCGCGGGCGCGGCCCTGCGAGAGCCATGCGGCGATCTCTCCGCGGAGCACGCCGCCCATCGCGACGGAGTGCTCGCCCTTGCCGTGGATGACGAGGACGCACCGTTCGCCGCGCGTCCGCTGCGTGCGGAGGAAGTCGAGCAGCTTCTCTCGAGCGGCCTCGGCGCCGAGCCCATGCAGGTCGAGCCGGCCGTCGATCGGGAGCACGCCGCGCCGAAGCTCGCGGACGAGGCTCGGCGGAACATCGAGACGGCGACCCTCGACGCGCTTGCCGTCGTCCGTCACCTCGAACCGGACCGCGTCGTCGACGAGGTGGTGCAGGTGATCGAGCACCGCCTTCGCCTCTTCGCGCGCCTTTTCGCGCAGGTCCGCCGGCTTGACCTTGGCCGGCTCGATGCGTGAGGTGCCCGCGACGGGGACGCGGCTGCCCCTGCCTTCGAGGGGCACCACCCCGCTCATCATCCGATGGAACGTGAGCTCGTCATCGCGGTCGCTCTCCGCCGTGCGCTTCTCGGGTCGGGCTGCAGCGCGCGGAGCGGGAGCAGGCGCCGGCTTCTTGCCGGCGGCGATGGCGGCCTTGCGCGCCTCTTCCTTTGCCTTCTCCTCCGCGTCGACCTTGGCCTTGAAGTCGCCGAGGCCAGCGGCGAACGGCTTGAAGCCGCCGAACTTCGGCAGCTCGGGCTCGCGGTCGTGCTTGTGGCCGCCTTTCGGCTTCTTCTTCGACATCACTCGTCTCTCTTGTCTCGCTCGTTCGCGGCGCTCGCGTCGTTGTTGCGGACGAGGCCGCGAAGGATGCTCTTCACGGACTGGATCCCCGCAAGCACGCCATCGGCATAGTGCCAGTCCGGATCGTCGAGCTCCGGGAAATCGTGCGGGTTCTGGACGTCCTCGAGCGTGAGGCCTGGTTTCAGCCGCCGGGCGAGGTCGAGCACCTTTCTCCGCTGGAGGTCCTCGAGCGCATCGAGCTGGCCCGCCAGATCGTCCAGCGTCGGACCGAGCGCCGACGGACTAGCTGGCTCTGGCTCTGGCTGCCGCTCGAGCAGCAGGCCGACGTCTCCGGGCTCGACCTCGGTGACGATGGACCGCGAAGGTGCACCGCTTCCGGCCGCCGGCCCAGGAGCAGGAGCAGGATAACGAGCGACCGTCGCGCCTCGCGCGGGGCAGATCCCGAGGCAATGCGTCTTCGTGATCCACGTCGTGGCGACGGCGCCACGGGACGAAACCTCGCGCTTCAGCGCGGCATAAACGGCTTCGCCGCGGTCGCCGCAGCCCGGGCCGAGGGGAGAGCCCTCGCGACGGTTGGCGCACACGAACAGGTGGAGGCGAGGCGCGGGAGCGTCTCTCATGACGGCCGGACATCTACCACTGCCCGCTGATTCCAGGTGGTCTGCGCGGATCGAGCAGCCATCGAGCAACGGCAACCGTCGGAGAACCAACATGGATCCGCGCCCGTGGATCCCGGTTTGTCCGCACCGCTCGCCGCGATGATCCCCGACGAGGCCATTTCTGCGCTCTTCACGGTGCCGGCGGAACGGTTCGGTCGTTGCATCAGGCGGCCGAGGTCCAGGCTCATCCATGGCGAGCTCGATGCTTCAAAAGACGCCGCAACTGGAGTGCGTGGAGCTCGGCGCCGGTCGCCGCGTCGTGCTGCTCGACGTCGTGGGAAGAGGGGGAGCCGCCGTCGTCCACCGCGCGCAGCTGTGCTCGGGTAGCGGGCTGACGCGCCCCGTCGCGGTCAAGGTCTTCTCTGCCGTCTCGAGCGACGAGGTGGAGCAGGTCCGCGCGCTGGTCACCCGCACCGCATGCCGGATGGCATGGGTCGATCATCCGAACGTCGTCCGCATCTACGAGGTCGGCGACCAGCGCGGTCACCCGTTGGTGATCGAGGAGCTCGTCTCTGGCGTGTCCCTCGCGGCGCTCCACGAGCACGCGTTCGTGTCGAAGCAGCGGCGCATGCCGCTCGATCTCGCCCTCTTCGTGGTCGCAGAGGTCGCCGAAGGCCTTGCCGCCGCGCGTCTCGCTCGCGACGGGGACGGCGTTCAGCTCGGGATCGTCCACCACGCGCTCTCCGCACGAGAGGTGCTCCTGTCCTGGCGCGGAGAGGTCAAGGTCAGCGACTTCGAGGCGAGCACGGCGCGCGCGGCGACATCGAGCGTGCGGACTCTCCGCGGGATGGCCTCGCGCGCGGCGACGATGGCGCCCGAGGTGGCGCAAGGATGTCCGGGAGACGCCCGCTCGGACGTGTTCTCGTTCGGGGTGCTCCTCCGCGAGCTCTTGATCGGACCGCGCTTCCCCGCGGGGCTGACGAGTGGAGAGGCCGTTCGCCTGGCCCGCGAAGGGTACGTGCAGCCGTTCACCTTCCAGCCTCACCTGCCGCCCGGCCTCGAAGCCGTGATGCAGCGCGCCCTCGCCGTCGATCCGGACGCCCGTTATCCAAATGCGTGCGCCATGGCGTTCGATCTCCGCCGCGTCGTCCTCTCGATGGGCGTCGGCGACGGGCGATACTTCCTGCGCAAGGCGCTCGAGCGCGAGTGGTCGCAGGCCACCGAGGAGATCACGGCGCAGACGTCGCTCCCGCGCGTGCCGGAGACGGGACGTCGCTCGGAGGTGGACGTCGTCGCTCTCGACTATCGCGACTCGCGCGACTCGCGCGCGAACCGGCGCAGGTAGGTCTCGAGCGCGCTGACGACGAGCGCGTGGGTCACCTGTCCGGAGTCGAGCAGGGCGGCGATGTCCATGCGCGGCACGAGGGCGACCTCGAGGTCTTCGAGATCGTCGAACGCCGTCGGCCCGACGAGCCGCGCGCCGCGGGCGACGTACGTGAAGCACTTGTTCCCCTGGAGCGCCGGGTTGGGCTCGACGACGCTGAGCAGCTCGAGCGAGCTCGAGCTTGCTTCGTAGCCGGTCTCTTCGCGTAGCTCGCGAAGCGCCGCGGCCTCCGGCGCCTCTCCGGGATCGATCACCCCGCCCGGGATCTCGAGCGAGAGGGCATCGGTGCCGAACCGGTATTGCCAGACGAACACCAGGTCGCCGGCCTCCGTCTCCGCGATGACGTTGCACCAGTCCGGGCACGCGAAGACGAAGACGTCGCGCGGCAGCTCGTCGTAGCGAAGCCGATCGACGCGAAAGACTCCGTGGTCGGCGACGGGATGGGCGGCCTTGCGTTCGAGCTTGCGCACGCTCGTCGGACCCGGAATGCGACGGCCCTGCGGAGGGAAGGCGCTCATGGCGGCACCCTTTTACGCTAAGCTGCCGCCCCGCGCGAGCCGGCCCCCGTCGTTCCGGGACACGCACGCGCTCGAGCAGCAGAACGGACATGGGCGCGCCTGCGAAGAAGTCGACCTCCGAAGATGCGGTCGAGAAGGTCATCGTCACCAATCGGAGGGCGACGTTCGACTATGCGATCGACGAGCGGTTCGAGGGGGGCCTCGTCCTCGTCGGAAGCGAGGTGAAGTCGATGCGCGCCGGCAAGGTCGAGCTCGTCGACTCCTACGCCGCCGTCGAGAACGACGAGCTCTGGCTCAAGCAGATGTACATCGCTCCCTTCGAGCAGGCGTCCGCGTTCCCGCACGAGCCGCGCCGGTCGCGGAAGGTGCTCGTGAAGGCATCGGAGATCGCGCGCATCGATCGCGCCGTCTCGCGCGAGGGCATGACGCTCGTGCCGCTTCGCCTCTACTTCAAACGAGGGCGCGTGAAGGTCGAGCTCGGCCTTGCGAGAGGCAAGAAGACCCACGACAAGCGCGCCGACATCGCCGCGAAGACGGCCGACCGAGAGGCCCGCGCCGCGATGGGTCGCGCGCGGAAGGAGCGCGGATGAGCAGCGCCATCGAACGTCCGGCGGAGCCCGCCGTCCACCTGGCGTGGTCGAAGGGCGGTCACGCCGAGGTCGTGAGCGTCGACAGCGACGCGATTGTCCTCCGCTCGACGACGTCGGCGCCGCCAGGTGCACGCCTGGAGGCGCGGCTCGCCGTCGAGGGAGAGCCGCCGGCTCCGGTGAAGATCAAGTCGCACGGGACCCATCGCGAAGCGGACGGCAGCTTCACGCTGAAGGGCCGGCTCCTCGACGCGACGCGCGAGCTCCGCGAGCGCCTGGCTGCGCTGGCGACCTCACGCGCGCCTGGCTGACGGCCGTCGCGCGCGCGTCATCTCGAGGCTGCAGCCGCGAGCGGGGCAGGCGAGGGGGGCGGCATGGCATTGCCGGTGGTGTGTTCGTGCTCGTCGTGCTCGTCGTGCTCGTCGCGCTCGTCGGCATGCGTGGCAGGAAGCGTGACCCGAAACGTCGACCCGCGGCCCAGTGCCGACGTCACCTCGATGTGCCCTCCGAGCTCTACGACGAGGCGCTGCGTGATCGAGAGCCCGAGCCCGGTTCCCATACCGGCGGGCTTCGTCGTGTAGAAGGGCTCGAAGATCCGCTCGAGGTTGCGCTCGTCGATCCCGCCGCCGGTGTCGGTCACCTCGATGACGACGAGGCCGTCGTTCGACGTGCCGAGGCGCACCGTGAGCACGTTCTTCTCCGGCTCGGTGTCTCGCATCGCCTCGATCGCGTTGAGGACGAGGTTCAGGACGATCTGCGCGACGCGCGAAGCGTTCGCCTGGGCATGCGGCGCCGGCTCGAGCTCCGTGACGAGCGTCGCGACGCGCATGACGGTCGGACGTGCCAGAGAGAGCGTCGACGTGATCACGGCGTCGACGTCGACCGGGCCGACGGCGTCGCGCTCGCTCCTCGAGAGAAGAAGGAGCTCGCGAACGATGAAGCGGATCCGATCGACGCCTTCGAGCGCGACGGTGAGCGCCTGGAGCGGCGCCTCGGCGGACGGGCCGAGCTGCGCGAGCTGCCGCTGCGCCATCTCGATGTTGTTGAGGACGTATGCGAGGGGGTTGTTGACCTCGTGCGCGACGCCTGCGGCGAGCAGCCCGAGCGAGGCGAGCCGGTCGGCCATCGCGAGCTGATCCTGGAGGCGGACGCGCTCTTCGATGTCGCGGCCTACGACCAGGCGAGCGTCTTCTCCGTCGAAGACGACCGACTGCGGCGGCGCGATCTCGATCAGGACCGGGGTGCCGTCCCGACGGAGCAGGCTCGCGCGGGTGAGCTGCGGGGTCCGCTGCGCGGGAGGCGACGACTCGAGCTCGTCGAAGGCGGCATGCGAACGCCAGTCGACCAGCTCGAGGAGCGGCATGCCGATGAGCTCCTCGACGTTGCTCCAGCCGAGCGTCCTCACGAAGGCGCCGTTCGCGAAGACGATCTTCCCTCGTACGTCGACGACGACCATGTCCGGCAACCGCTCGAGGAGCATGCGCTGCTCGCGGTGCGCACGCTGCACCACCTCCAGTCCCTCGGCGAGGAGCCCGCGCTCCTCCTCCAGCACTTCCACGATGTGTCGTGCGCGCTGCGTGGCGCGTGCGAGCATTGATTTGAAGCCCGCGCGGAGGCCGCGCCGCGACTCGGGCAAGAGCACGACGAGGTCCATCGCGCGCGGAGTCACCCGGGACTCGACGATCCGGGCAGGTGGGAGCCCGAGCAGCGTCGACAGGGTCGTGAACGCTCCCTCGCTGACGTGGAAGAAGGCTTGGCTGGCCGGATACGCCTCGGGGATGCCGAGATGGACGACGAGCCGGCCTCCCTGCTGGAAGCTCGTCCTCGCCCGGAGGTGAGGAAAGTTCGCGGAGCCCACCCACTCGATCGTCAGTCGATAGAGCCGATCCACCGAGATCGCCGAGCGCGCGATCCGGCGCAGCGGCTCGTACGTCGTCGTGCTCGTCATCGCGCGGCCCACGTCGCGAAGACGCTCCGGGTCGTGACCGACCATCTCCGAGAGGCGGGTGAGGATCTGCGTCGTCGTGGACCACGCGACGACGCCCTTGCCGCCGATCAAGCCCGCGCGATCGAGGCCGACGTCAGCCAGGAGCTCGTCGACGTCGATGCCGACCCGGTCGACGGCTTCGAGGAGCATCGTCGTCGAGCGACGGCTCACCAGCATCGTCGCTGCGCCTTGTTCATCGCCCCACCCCCACGACTCCTTCGGCGCGCTGCGCGCCGATCGGGGAGTATAAGCCCTCGTCCCGAGGTGGACGGACGAGCTTTCGTGGCCTCTTGGCGGTGCGTTCTCTTTCGGTCGCGCCGACGCGAAAGAGACCGCGACTTTACACCGGGCGGGATCTCCGGGAGAGTGCCGATCGCATGGCAAAGCGCGAAGCCCGCGAGCAAGCGCCGCGCGAGGTCATCGACCCGGCAGCGCAGAGCGATGACGTGCCGTTCGAGCGATCGCTCCGGCCGCGGACGCTCGACGACTACATCGGGCAGACGCGGCATCGGGAGAACCTCCGCGTCGCCGTCCGGGCTTCGCTCAAACGCGGGGAGCCGCTCGATCACCTGCTGCTCTCCGGCCCGCCGGGGCTCGGCAAGACCACGCTCGCGCAGATCCTCGCGCACGAGATGGGCGTCGAGCTCCACATGACGAACGGCCCCGTCGTCGAGCACAAGGGAGCGCTCGCGGGCTTGCTGACGAAGCTAGGCAAGAACGACATCCTGTTCATCGACGAGATCCATCGCCTGAACCCCGTCGTCGAGGAGAGCCTCTATCCGGCGATGGAGGACTTCCGGATCGACGTCATGACGGGTGACGGCGCGTTTGCGTCGTCGATCCAGGTCCCGCTCCAGCCATTCACGCTCGTCGGAGCGACCACGCGAACCGGCCTGCTCACCGGGCCGCTCCTCTCGCGCTTCGGCCAGACGATCCGGCTCGACTTCTACCCGGAGGAGGACCTCGCGAAGATCGTCGAACGGAGCGCCTCGCTCCTCGGCGTGAAGACGATGCCGGGCTCTGCGCTCGACATCGCGCGCCGCTCCCGCGGAACGCCGCGTGTCGCCAACCGGCTGCTCCGTCGCGTCCGCGACTTCGCCGAGGTCGTCGGGTCGGGGACGATCGACCGGGAGATCGTCGCGCACGCCTGCGAGCGTCTCGACATCGATCCGGCCGGCTTCGACGAGATGGACCGCCGGCTCCTCCGGATCATCATCGAGGACTACGACGGGGGGCCGGTCGGGGTGGAGACGCTGGCCGCAGCGCTCGGAGAGCCGCGCGACACGATCGAGGACGTCTACGAGCCGTACCTGCTGCAGCAGGGTTACCTCGGCCGGACGCCGCGGGGGCGCGTCGCCACACGGCGCGCTTACGAGCACCTGAAGATGCCGTACGTGACGCCCCCGCCGTCCGCGAAGCAGAAGCCGCTCTTCGACGAATAGAACAGGGGAACAGGGCGGCGAATTGGAGCCGAGCAGGTCGGCCGCGCCGCGGCAGGAAGCCGAGCCATGACCATCTGGCGACTTCTTCCCGACATCGTCGTTCATCCATTGCCGCGGGCTCTTCCGGACCGATAGACTTGCCCCCGTGCCCCAGGTGGTGAGCGGCGGGCCAGTCTTGGTCGTCGACGACGACATGGTGAGCCGCCATGTCCTCGGGCAGGCGCTTGCCAAGGCGAACCTCGACTACGTCGCCGTCGGGTCGGGGGCGGAAGCGCTGGCGCAGCTCGATCGCGTGCATCCCGCGATCGTCTTGCTCGATCTCGTGATGCCTCAGCCGGACGGCTACCAGGTGTTGCGCATCCTCCGAGCGCGACCGGAGACCAAGGATCTGCCCGTCGTCGTCCTGACGGCGCTCGATGCCGAAGACGAGATCGCGAAGGCCTTCGAGGCAGGCGCGGACGACTTCGTCCGCAAGCCGTTCAAGCCGGTCGAGCTCGTGGCGCGCGTGCGCGGGCAGCTCCGGCTCCGCGCGGCGATGGAGCAGCTCGGCAAGAAAGAGAAAGACGCGCAGGTCGTCCTCGAGCTGACGCAGGCGCTCGCGTCGAACCTCGACTTTCGCGGCATCCTCTTCACCGTCGTCCAGCGCCTGGCCGAGGTCGCCAACGTCGATCGCGTCTCCATCGTCCTCGTCCGAGAGCAGGAGAACGTTGGCTACGTCGTCGCCGCGTCCGACGACGAGCAGCTCCGCGACCTGCCGATCGATCTCGTCAAGTACCCCGAGATCCAGCAGGTGCTCGCGAGCAACGCGCCGCTCGTCGTGGAAGACGCCGCGACGCATCCGCTCATGGAGATCGTCCGCACGTCGAAGCAGGCGTCGACGTTCTCCTCGCTCTGCATCCTGCCCATCCTCTACGAGTCGAGGCCGATGGGCGTCCTCTTCCTCCGGTCGAGGCGTCCGGGGGCGTTCGGCGGACGGGAGCTCGCGCTCTGCCAGACGATCGCGAGCGCGATGGCGATCGCCCTCCGCAACGCGCGCGTGCTCCAGTCGCTCCGCGATCAGACGCAGCAGGTCACGGTCGCGCGCTTCGAGGCCGAGCGCCGGATGCGGTCGCTCCAGCGCTACGCCGACTTCTTCGAGAGCTCGGCCGACGGCATCGTCGTCCTCGACTCCGAAGGCCGCCTCCTGTTCTCGAATCCCAAGGCGCGCGAGATCACCGGCTACGACGAGGCCGATCTCCGCGGGCGCGCGCTCGGCGACATCTTCGCGTCGGAGGAGGGGAACCTCGCCCACGATCTCCGTGCCGCGTTCCTCAAGGGCAACTTCCCGAAGGACATCGACGTCCGGCTCAAGACACGTGACGGGCGCGACGTCATCGTGAACGTCAACACGGCGAGCGTCCTTCGCGAAGAAGGCGCCGTCCTCGCCAGCTTCCGCGACGTCACGAAGCAGCGCGCAGTCGAGGCGGAGCTCGTCAACACGAAGGACTTCCTCCAGCGCGTCATCGACTCGTCCTTCGACGCCATCATCAGCTGTGACATGAAGGGGAGGGTCGTCCTCTTCAACCGCGCGGCGGAGCGCATCTACGGGCGCCGCTCTGCGGAGGTCGTCGGCACCGACGTCCGCACGCTCTACCCCGAGGGGACCGCCAGGCGGATCATGAAGCAGATCCGCGCGGGCGGTGGGCGCATCGAAGATCTGAAGATCGAGATCATCGACGGCAGCGGCGTTGCCGTCCCGGTCTCCTTCGCCGGCGCCCTCATCATGGAGGGCGAGACGCCGGTCGGAAGCGTCGGCATCTTCACCGACCTCCGCGAGAAGATGCGGATGGAGCAGCGCCTCCAGCAAGCGCAGGAGCAGATCCTCGCCCAGGAGCGCCAGGCGATCGTCGCCGAGCTCGCGGGCGCCGCCGCGCACGAGCTCAACCAGCCGCTCACGAGCGTGCGAAACTACGCGACGCTCCTCCGCCGACTGCTGCAGGCAGGCACGCCGGCATGCGCGGCGGCCGAGGTCATCGAGAGCGAGTCCGATCGGATGGCGGAGATCGTCCGCAAGATCGGCAAGATCACGAAGTACGAGACGAAGAGCTACGTCGGGAAGCAGAAGATCCTCGATCTGGATCGAGCGAGTGAGGAGGGGGTTCCGGTGGCCGCACCGGCGAACGTCGAGATCGGCGAAGCCGGTCGCGGCGATGCGCCGAGGAGCGAGCCGCGGCGAGCAACGGGGGATTGGACCGAGCGAAAAGACCCGTCGAACGAGCGGAACAAGGGCGCTTCCGAGCCCGAGTACGTCCCGAGCGACTGGGAAAAGAGCGGGAGTAGGTGATGGCCCAGTCGAAACAAGACGGGCACCGCCGAGCGGACGGTGCAGCGGCCCCAGAGGAATCGAGCGAGCGCGTGACGGTCTCGTCCGTCCCGATCAGCCGCGAGTCGCGCGTGGCGATCGCCTCTCTCCAGGTCGAGGCCGCCTGGCTCGATCGGCTCGTCGTCGCCGCCTGCGAGATGCCCGTCGCCTCGGGCGAAGCCGCCGTCGTCGAGTTCCTCGTCCGCGCCCTGAGCGAGATCTTCCCCGACTTCGGGGTCGGCGCGTGTTTCGTCCCTGCCCCGAATTCGCTCTCGACGCCGAACCTGTTTCCCTCCGAGCAGCGTCTCTTCAAGTACGTCCCCGAAGGCGAGGAGGGCCGCGCCGTCGGGATGGATCCGACGCGCCTCTTCCCGGGCTACCAGTTCGAGCGCGTGCTCGACGTCGAGGAGGGCTCGACGACGCTTCACCTCGCCTCCGACGATCCGCAGCTCGAGGTCGACAGCTCTCCGATGATGCACGTCTTCCGGCGCGGCGTCCTCGCCATGAGCAAGGGGCTCGGGTTCGCGCGCATGCATGCTCGTGCAACGGCGGATGCGCGCGAGCTCCGCGCGCTCAGCTCGCACATGATGCAGGCGGAGAAGCTCGCGAGCCTCGGTCAGCTCGCCGCCGGCGTCGTCCACGAGCTGAACAACCCGCTCACGTCGATCGTCGCGTACACCGACTGGTTGATCCGCAAGCAGGGCCCCGCTGGTGATCCGGACAGCCTCGAGCGGCTCCGTCGCATCGGCGAGTCGTCGTCGCGCATCCTCCGTTTCACCCGCGACCTCGTCGCGTACGCCCGTCCGTCGAGCGAAGTGCCGGTTCCGGTCGCGATCCACAACGTG
>JAFAER010000198.1 GCA_023423895.1 Pseudomonadota bacterium | reverse complement strand
CATGTCGCCGCCGACGCAAGCATGGGCGGTCGACGGAACGAAGAGCGGCGCGAGCATCGCCGCAACGAGGAAACTGCGAAGAGACGGCATGGGCGGCCGAGCCCCAGAGCATGGCCCGTGCCCGAGCAGACGGTTCACCTTTTTCCGGCGTTCTCGCGCGGTCGCTCCATGTGGACCATGACACGCTCGTCATGCCGCACCGTCAGAGTCGCGTCGGCGCCTCGATCCGCTCGGAAGGCGACCTCCGGCCACTGGACGCGGACACCGCATACCGCGATGGGCCGCGGAAGGTGCGCCTCGGTTCCTCGATCGGAGGAGAGCGATTGCGATGGCGCGACGAAGAGCCAACGTTCATCGCACGAGGGAGACGCGATGGAGCAGAAGGAAGCGCTCGGCGAGGCCTACGACCGAACCGCGCAGGAGTACGACCAGGTCGCGGGCGCGAACTATCTGAAGGCGCTCCGATCGCTT
This sequence comes from Pseudomonadota bacterium, assembly GCA_023423895.1. Taxonomy (GTDB): domain Bacteria; phylum Myxococcota_A; class Polyangia; order Polyangiales; family Polyangiaceae; genus Labilithrix. The sequence goes on along the minus strand of JAFAER010000198.1, from coordinate 93,717 downwards.
TTGCCCTTTGCGAACGTAGGGCCGCTCCCCGCGATCCTGGATGTCGGCTGCGGAACGGGGATCAACCTGCTGGAGCTCGCGCGCGTGCTCGGGCCATGCCGCGAGCTCGTCGGGCTGGATCTGTCCGCAGGGATGCTCGACGTGGCGCGCCGCAAGGCGGCTTCCGCGGGCGTCGCAGCGACGTTCCACGTAGGCGATGCCGAGGCGCTTCCCCTGCCCGATGCTTCGTTCGACCTCGTCGTGTGCAACAGCGCCTACCACTGGTTCCCCGACAGGGCCCGAGCCATGACGGAGATGGCCCGCGTGCTTCGTCCCGGCGGTCAGCTCTTGCTCGGGAGCCTTGCGAACCCCGCGTTCGACGAGTGGCTCGGCGTCGTCAACGCCGTCTGGATGCGGCTCTTCGGGAGAACCTGCACCGCGTTCCCTGCCATGCCGACGCCCGACGAAGTCACGGCGCAGCTGCGAGCCGCGGGAATGGGGATCGAGAGCCTGCGCTATCACATCACGCCCGGGCCAGTGACGGACGCGCGCATGTTCCTCTCGACGATGGCGGTGGTCGCGCCCGTATGGCTGCCAGAGAAGTCCGACGCCGACGCGCGCCGCGTGCGCGACGAGGTGCTCGGCGTCATCGACTCGGCTTCGGGGTTCCTCTGCACGTATGCGGCGATCGAGGTCGTCGCGCGCAAGGGGGCGCCGATCCCACGGCAAGCCCGTCCGATGCCGCCTGCGCAACCGCTGCGTACAGGGAAGTGGATGACGTGATCGCGAAGTCGACGGCTTCCGACGTGATGACGTGAACGCCTCCGTGGACGATCCCTCGCGGCTGGCGATGGGTAGGCCCAACGTCGACCAAGGATGCGCGGAGAGTGTCCGCCGCGGCGGATCGCCTATGCTGGCGGTATGACTCTTCGACGGCGTCGAGTGTTGCTGAGCGGCGTGGCTCTTTGGACGGTTGGCACGACAGCAGTCCTCGTCGCGTGCGAGGACGACGGCAGGTCCCGTGGCCTTTCGTTCGAGTTCGATGCGAGCGCTCACCCCCCGAACATTCCAGCGCCCGACGCCCAAGGCGCCGGCGACGCCTCGCCCCACGACGCCTCGCCCCACGACGCCTCGACCGATGTCGGCGCGGATGCGTTCGAGCCGGCGTCACCTTTGGACGCGTTTCGCGGAATTTGGCATGGCACCGGAATGCAGGCGGGCGCATCGTGGACGATCCTGGTCGACATTCACGGCGGCCAGCCCGGGCAGATCGTCGGGATGATCACCTATCCCTCGATCGACTGCGGGGGAACGCTGGAGCTCGGAGTCTCGGACGCAGGCGTGGGCGATGCCGGAGACGCCGGAGCCTCGACGATCACCCTCCACGAGAGCGTGAGCGCGAGTTGCATCACCGAGGGGGAAGACACGTTCACGCTCCTCCCCGACGGCGGCCTGGCGTACGAATATCGGGTCACACCCGAGGGGCCGGTCGGGGCGTGGGGAACGCTCACCCGCCTCGGGGAACGCGGCGTCGTGAGCTCCACGTTCGGCGGCGTTTGGCACGCCGGCGCCCCCAACGAAAACAATCTACGAACGCTGATGCTGTCGGTCTCGCGTGACGACGCCGTGGGCGCGCCGTCGGGCGTGTTTCTGCTCGACCGGGACGGAAGCTCGGGATGCGCCGGATACTGGACCCTCGCTTCGACGAGCCCGGGCACTCTCCGGTTCACCGAGGTGTTCGAGCACGGCCAGACTGGATGTGACGGACCAGGGACCACTCTCCTCGAGAAGGTCGCCGCTGACGTCGCCTTCTCTCGGACCATCGACGGCGGGGTCGCCTTCGATGCGGGGGCGGACGGCGGCGGGCTGAAGCTCACGCGCTTCTGACGCGTCACTCCACGCGCCTCTCTCGGCTGTGATCCGAGCCGTCACGGAACGGTACCGCTTGGGCTTCGAGCTGGCGTCGGACGTCGCCCCCCTCTCCCCCACTTCCAGACCATAAATCGGCGCCGTCCACGATTAAGTGACCGCCCTTGAACGAGAGGAGCGACAACACCTCCATGAGGCGTCATCACGGTGCTCCTTCGCCGCGCTACTTCGCCATGTCTACGCTCGCGCTTGCGCTCGTGGGCTGCTCGAGCTCGGAATCGAGCCCCGGCACTCCGTCCGATCCCGCCGCCGAGTGCCGCGCGAAAGCGCCCGAGACGCTGAGCGTCTCCGAGGGCGGGCGCCTCACGTTCCCGCGCCACGGCGACATGGAGTACGAGGGCACGGGCGGAGCGGTGGTGACGGTCGACGCTACGACGGTCTCGATCCGCGCGCCGTACCTCTCCGCCGCGGACGGCGAGGTCGGGTTGCGCCTCGGATGCGGTCAGACGGTGCCGATCGAGCTTCGTCCCCTCGCCTGGACGAGCGTTGCCGAGTGGAGCGGCGAGGAGGGCCCGCCCGGTCGCGAGTACGGCGGGTGGTGGACCGATACGGAAGGAGCCGGCGGGCTCGTCGTCTTCGGTGGGTTCCACTACTTCCCTCGACAATTCACGCCTGCGAACGACGCCTGGCGCTTCGACTTCGCGAGCAATACATGGTCAGCGCTCGCTGGGACCGATCTCCCGATGCTGCAGGGGGGACGTGTCGCGCCGATCCCGGGTGAACGGGCCGTGTTCTACTTCGGCGGAGCGGTGCCGGGGGAAGGGGGCGCCCTCGCGGAGACGCCATCGTCGCTCTATCGCTTCGACTACGACGAGCGGTCCGTCAGGGCGACGAAGGTCGACGGGATCGGCGACGCTCCCGGCAGCTACACGGGGAGCCTGGTCTTCGACTCGAAGCGCAAGCGCTGGCTCTCCGTCTGCGGCGCAAATCTCGCGGGCGCCAACTGCGACGTGCACGCGTACACCGCAGGCGGCGGCTTCGAGCCCGTCACGACGTCCAAGCCGGGACCGAAGGGACGCTGGGGGTTCCACTATGGCTACGACGAGGTCACCGACCGCGTGATCGTGTTCGGCGGTCAGACGCTGGGTAGCGGCGAAGCCGCGATCGACGGAGAGACCTGGGCGCTCGACCTCGCCACCGAACCAGCCAAGTGGACCCGCCTGTTCGCGAACGGCGAAGGACCGATGAAGCGCCGCAACGGAGCGTTCGCGCTCGATCCCATGGGCCATCGTCTCTTCGTGTGGGGCGGCACTCCCGACGGGGCGAGGTCTATCGAGAACATCCAGGTGCTCAGCCTCGATCGCGATGCCGAGGCCTGGACGGAGCTCGAGGTGCCCTCGAAGGTGCCCTCACGGACCAGCGCCTTCGGGAGCTGGGACCCCACGCACGGACGCATCCTGTTCGGCTTCGGAAACTCCGGCCCGGTCTACACGGACCTGTGGGCGCTCGACGTCGCCAACGTCAATCCACGATGAGGACGTCGACGTCGCGCGCGATGCCATAGCCGCCTCCGCCTGATTCCAGCGCGGCGCGGAGCCCGAGCTTCCGCAGCGTCGCGATGCCGACGTGCATCCGATTCTTCATCACCGCGGCGCCCATCTGCTCGCCGGGCCAGGTCAGCTCGGCGAGACGCTCGAGCGGGATCGGCACGCCCGGACGCTCGAGGCGGGCGCGAGCCAGCGCGATCAGCAGACGAGCGAGCACCGGCCGCTGCGCCAGCGGCACGAACTCCTCGGAGCCGAGACGAAAGAACGACCCGCTCCGCGCGACGACCAGCGCGCGCGTCTCCCCCCGCGCGGCGCCGGGACGGCACAGAGTATCCATCACCTGCAACGTCAGACGCGCGTGAGCATTGAGCGGCGCGGTCTCTTCGAGCTCGATCATCGCGTCTCGCGATGGCGCCTGGGCAATCTGACGAGCTCGAGCGAGGTAGTGCACGATGACTGGATCGGCGGGAGTAGGGTCGGCGATCCCGGCTGGCAGCCCGCAATGAAGGCGCGCGAGCGCCGTGTAGTGGTTCACCAGCGACCCGAGCTGGGACTCGCCGCGGACGAGCTCGTCGCGAGTGAGCTCCTCGAGTCGAACGAGCGCGGACTGGGGACGGCGCCGGAGCAGCTCGGAGATCGCCCGGTCCATCGCGAACGTCGCGGCCATGCGTCTGTCCCCCTCGAGGGCGAGGATCCGGCTCGCCTCGTCGTAGAGCGCGATCGCGCGTTCGTTCTCGCCTCGAGCTCGCGCGACGTTTCCGCGAAAGCCGATGGCCCGACCGGCGAGGACGCTCGTGGGGGGCGCATCCCTCAAGACCCGGGTCAGCATCTCGTCCGCGGCATCGAGCTCCCCGCGGTCGTAGTGAGCGAAGCCGAGCCGCGTCGCGATGATCCCCCGCTGCTCCGGCACCGTCACGGTATCCATCGCGCGCGTGTAGAGGGCCTCGGCCGCCACGATCTCGCTCCGGAGGTGCGCGACGTAACCGAGCCCCGCCAGGCTGAGCGCCGCCTCGTCCGTCGCGCCTGCAGCAGTACCGAGCACGTACGCCAGATCGAACAGCTCGCTTGCACGGTCGAGCTCGTGTGCCCGCGCCCTCTGCTCTCCCCACGCGATGAGCGTTCGCAGCCGCGTGCTCACGGCACCGGCGTCGACCACCGGTAGCGACGCGTTCGTGCTCATCGACAATTCTTAGCAATAGCGGCGGGGGTCGCGCCAATCCAGCATCGACGATGCCCGCTTTCCTTTCGCTAGCAAAGGAACGCCTCGCGGCGAACGACCGTCACCGTCCGCGTCGGGCGCGTGGGACTCAGCCGCCCATGTGAGCAACAGGCTTCCCTTCGTGGGCCGGTGGTCGCGCCCCCCCGCGGGAAAAGCATCAAGCCCTCAATGGGCTACCGCTGCGGACTCGAGCATCGGAGGATGCTTCGACTGGCGCCGTCAGTTGACCGACGGGAGCGGCGTGTCGACGAGCTTTCGGATCGCCATGCCGCCGGGATACCCGTAGCTCGCGTGGACGCCCCAGCCCCAGAGCGTCGCGGAGAAGGCGCCCTCGCTGCGCATGCGCTGCAGGCCCGTGATGCACTCCTTGTCGCCGAACTTGTCGCCCGCCCTGAAGCCGCGCGACAGGTCCACGCGCCGGTATTCGTATTCGCCACGCGTGCCGATGGGGATGAAGTCGGGCAGCTCCCCGGCGCACTCGAGCCACACGGGTTTGAACTCGCCGCGCGTGCTCTTCCGAACGATGACGAGCGAGTGCTCGGGATAGGTCGTATCGGCATAGAAGCTGTACGAGCTCATGAACTGCCCCGCCGGCACGACGTTGACGAAGTCCGGATCACCCATCCCGCCGTAGCCCGGCTCGGGAGGGACGCCTGTGCCCCCGGACATGTGGATGCCCAGGTAGAACGGATGATCGGCGCCGGTGGAGCGAACGACGAACGGCTCGTTTGCGCGCGCCCGGAAGAGCACGAGCTCTCCGGCAGACAGCGTGAGAGGCGCGCCGGCGGGCTTGACCGGATCGTAGTCGAGCTCCGTTCCGTCATGAGCCCCGACCATCCGGTACCAGACGTGCTCGTCGTCGTCCGCGATCCGCGGCCGGTAGCCGACGCCGACGTACTCCGAGCCCCACTGCTCGTAAGGAGGAATCTGCTGGGCGAGCGTATCGCAGGCACCGGCGGCGGTCGGGAGGAACGCGCAAGAGTGACCGCCGAGGGTGACGGTCGGCTTGCTCGAGAAGACGAAGCTGCCAGTGAGCTCTTCGCTCTGGAGGAGCTGGACGAACTGGCCCTTCGCGATCGTGATCTTCGTCGGCGTCATGGCGGCGCCGCCGCTGAATCCGTTGCCGTTGACGATGTCCTTCTTGCCGAAGATCGTGAGCTCGGTGTCGTCTTCCGACGCGTAGATCTGCGTCGCCGGCTGGCCGATGTTCGCCTCCCAGCCGTTGACGATGACGTGCTCCTTGGCCCACGCGCTCACGGGGAACACGAGCGTCGCCGAGGGAAGGTAGCTCGCCGCTCCGCCGTACGGGAACATCGAGGTGACCCCGACGGGGACGCTGGTCTTGAGGTGGAACGCCTCGCCGATCGTGGAACCGTAGACGCCGAAGTCCTCCTCGACGGCCGCTTTCACGCCGACCGGGCAGCCGATGTAATACGCCTTCTCGGGGATCGTGCGCGGTTTGGTCCGGTCGCGGTCGGACACGAAGAGAATGGCGCTCTCGCCCGGGGCGATCGGGCCGCTCTGGGGCACGAGATCGGTGCTGTTCGGGACCGCCCGGTAGAGCGCACCGGAGAGATCGAGCGCCTGGCCGCCTTTCTCGAGAGTGATCGTCGCAGGCTGATTCGAGGTGTTGACGAGGAACGCTGCGTGGCACGACTGCGGCCACGAGCTCGTGAACCGGGGCGCGGCGAAGTAGAACTCGCAGCCGTTCGAGCTCCGGTCATCCGCTGCGGCCGCGCAGGGCTCCTGGCACTTGGCTGCGCCGCACGCGAGATCGTCCGCGCATGTCTCTTCCACCGCGCCCGTGCACGAGTCGATGATCGAGCGGCCGTCGAGCGAGCACTGGAGCCCGCAGACCTCTGCGTCGACGCCGGCATCCTCCACGACCTCGAAGCCCGTCGGCGGCGGCGTGAAGCCACCGCGGTCGTCACCACAAGCTCCGAGCGTCGACACTACGACGCCGAGGCTGATCGCAATACCGACCGCGCCCGTCGAATGGCGAGCGCGCCTCACGGGAGCTTCACTTCCGTGGGAACGGCAAACGAACCCTTCGGCAGGCCGGCGCCGAGCTGGCCCTGGGCGTTGTTTCCCCAGCAGTACACTTTGCCATTCGTCAGGATGGCGCACGTCGAATAGGGCATGACCTTCACCTCGGCCGCCGGCGCCGGGAGGCCCTGCACGCGGACAGCTGCAAGCGCATATTCTTTGGTTCCATCGCCGGCCTGACCAGCCTGGTTCAGCCCCCAGCAGTAGACGGATCCCGACACCGACGTCGCGCACCAGCGACGCTTCTCGTAGTAGTCGATGTGATTCGCGGTGATGTTCCGCGACTGGGTCGTGGCGATGCGCGTGATCGGCTCCGGCGTATCGACCGCAGCGGGCGCTACACGAGCGTGCGGGTTCGAGCTTTCGTAGATGCTTGGAGCATCCTCCGCGCCCCAGCACCAGCCGACGCCGTTCGCGACGGCGCACGCCTCGGGGCCGGCCACGCTGATCATCGTGACGTGGTCGAGCGCGACCGAGGACGGACGGCCGTCGGCGGGGAGCGGCGTCGGACGTCCGACGCTGGGCGACGCTCCCCAGCTGAGCAGCCGGCCGTCGTCGAAGAGCGAGAACGTCGCCGTGCTGACGGCGATCTCTTTCGCGCCGGCGGCGAGCTCGATCGGGCGCGGCAGCGCGTTGTACACGTTCGCCGGGAGATCCTGACCCATCTGGCGGTACCCGTTGTATCCCCAGCAGACGACGCGCTCGTCACGGAGGACGGCGCACCCGACCAACGGAGCGACGGCGACCCTGCTCACGAGGCCTGGTAGCGGAAGGCGTACGGGGCTTGCCTCTACGGTCGTCGCCCCAGCTTCGCTCTGGAGGAACGGTCCGCGGCCCCAGCACCATGCGGCGCCGTCGCTGTCGACGGCACACGTGCGCTCGATCGCGGTGATCCGCGAGAGACCGGGGACGCGCACGGCGACCGGGCTGTCGCTGGCCTCGTTCGTCGGATCTCCCAGCTGGCCGGCGTTGTTCGCGCCCCAGCAAGCGACGGTGCCCTCCGTGAGGAGGGCGCAATACCCCTCCTCGTCGACAATGGCGGTACCGCTCGGCAACGTCGTCGTGAGCGCGACCGCGCACGGCGGCGCCTCGCACGTGATGGGAAGCGGCGCGGCGTCGACGAGCGCGGCGTCTTTGATCCCGGCGTCGACGACGTCCTCGTCGCTCGCCGCATCGGAGGAGGCATCGACCTCCGCGTCACCTTGGGCGTCCACCGGCTGGCGATCGCCGTCACTGCTCGAGCAGCTCGCAGTCATCGCGCTCGACGCCGCGAGGCTCGCCACGAGGGCGAACGCAACGGACGCGCGGCCGCGGTCAAGGAGTCGTCTTGTGGTACGCATGGTGGGCTCCGATTGCCCAGAGGTTTTGGTTCGAGGTGCCGCGGATCTTGTAGAGCGGCGCACCGACCGGCGCGCCGTCACGCGAGAGCGTGGAGGGGGCAAATGTGCCGTCGTCAGTGCCGCGGAGGACGAGGCCGAACGACGTGAACCACGTCTCGCCATTTCCCCTCCAGAGCGAGCTCAGGGTCGCGGGAGGCCCCGCCTGGGCGATCTTCACCGGCACCGTCGACTGTTCGAACGAATGGTCGCCATCGGCGACTCGGATTCGGGTGAGGTTCACCTGCTTGAAGAAGCCCCATTCCATTTCGTCGTGGAGCGCGACGTATTCGGTCGCGCTCACCGGCCGGATGTCGGTGATCCATCCGCCAGAGGTACCGCCGACGTGCAGCGTGCCCGCGCGCTCGCTGCACGGCGCGAAGATGTCGTCGTGGACGATGCCGTCGATGACGCGCGACCAGCCGTCCGTCGTCTTACGAACGACGAGGGGGCAGTTGTAATACCGACGATCGCGCGCACCGACGAACCAGATGTCGTCGGGACCGGTGCCCGAGGCGGCGACGAAGAAGGCATGTTCTTCGTCCGACTCGAGATCGTCGACGGTGTACACGGCTGTCCAGCCGTCGCCGCTCGCATCGCGCTTGAAGATCGTATTGCTGTAGTGGGCATAGACCTCGTCCACGCCGAATCCCACGACGCCGAATGCCGCGACGGACTCTTGCGCGACGGCGGAATACGGCCTGCCGTGCTCGTGTGCCTTCGGGTGGCCGACGACGCTGTCCGGGAGCTTCGTCCGCGTCCACGTCCACTGGGTGTCCGGCAAGAGAGAGCTCCGCTTGCCGTGGTAGACGAACGAGCCGCCGACCGCGAAGTACACTTCGTCCGCGCTCGGCGCGTAGACGCCACCGGCGAAGCTACCTGACCCGGCGCCGTTCTGACTGAGGTCGTCGATGTACTCCCAGGCGCTCTCGGACTTCTTCCACTCGAGGAACTTCACGCCCTCGGTTTGACTCTCGGCGATCGCGAACGCGACGTCCTCGAGAGGCCAGATATCGCGAAATACGAGGTTCTCGTCGGGGAACGCAGTGATGCACCAGCCGGCGGTGCTGCAGTCGGGGAGCCGTGTATCCGGCACGTCGACGTCGGGCACGTCGGCGTCGGGAGTGCCGGCGTCGGGGACGGTCGCCGGCGGTGTCTCCGGCGGGGGCGCCACCTCGTCTTCCGAGCTCGCGCAGGCGGCGACGATCGCCACTGACGCGGACGCTGTCGCAAGGACGATCCAAGCTCTCATGGTTTTCCTCCGAGCGAGACGAGCACGCCCTGCCCGGCGATCCAGACCTTGCCTGGCGAAGGGCTCCAGATCCGGTCGAGGCGCGGGCGCCGCGCGCCGAGACCGGCCACCTTGATGCGCTTCCAGGCCGTGCCGTCGTAGTGAAAGACCGTGCCTTCGTCTCCGGCGATCCAGATGTCGCTCGGCGACGAGCCGGCGATCGCGTAGAGGTGCTGCTGGGTCGGGAGGTCGTCGTACACCTCCCAGAAATGCGCGTCGCCGCGGTAGCGGCGGACGGTGCCGGTCGACCCCACCGCCCAGACGTCATTGGGAGCCGCCGCCCAGACACCGTGAAGCGCGTACACCGTGAGGGTGTTGAAGCCCGTCAGCGTCGGCGTGTCGGACTCGGCGTCCGTCACCCGGAAGGCGGCGCCTCTTGGACCGACGGCCCACACGTCGTTCGCGGAGAGCCCGTGGACTCCGTAGACCTCTCGACACGGGATCTCGAGGCATCTGTCGAGGGTCGGCGAATCGACGGTGAACGCATTATCGACGGCGGAGTAGCGCATGCGCCAGAGGCCGCCGCGATAGCCCGTCGTCGTCGCCGCGATGAAAACCGTGCGCGATCCGGGGTGAGCCCACGTCGTCTCGACGATCAGGGTACCGTCCCACGCGGGATCGACCGTCACGCCCGGGTACTCCGACCATCCGTCGGTCGAGACCTCGGCGTCGGCGCCGGCATCGAGCCCGCGCACGAAGAGTCGTCTCGGGTCGTTGAAGGCGACCTCGGCTTCGTCGAGGAGCCAGAGCCCGTAGAGCGATCGCTGGGTCGCCGTGACGGAGCGCTTCCACGAGGTGCCGTCGAAGCGACCGATCCCTCCTGCCGTACCGGCGAGCCAGACATCGTTCGGCGACCGTCCGACGAGGGCATGCACCTGGGTGCGCAGGTCGAGCCCGGTCGACGCTCCCGGCTCGAACAGCCCCGCCGGGCAGAGCGCGTCTTCGGTGCATTCGTCCGGGTAGTACTCGCAGTCTTCGGTGCAGAGCGCGGCGTCGCCTCCATCACCGGCTTCGAGCCCGCCGTCGACGACCGGCGTGGGCACCGGAGTGGTCCTGTCGTCGGAGGGAACATCGCCCGCTCCGGCATCGTTCGCACATGCCGCCAGCAGCGCCGCCGACTGTCCGGCGATCGCCGCTGTGAGAGCGGCGAAGAGCCATCGATTCTTCATCGCGCCCCTCCTGCTCCAGCGTCCTGGAGCTCGTCGCACGGCTCGACCATGCATTGACCGTCGACGCACGCCTGCCCTGCGATGGCGTCGCAGACGTTGCCGCATGCGCCGCAGTTCTTCGGGTCGGCGCCCACGTTGGTCTCGCACCCGTCATCCCGGTTGCCGTTGCAGTCGCCCCAGCCGCTGTCGCACGTCCTCTGGCACTTGCCGTATACGCATGCCTCTTTCGCGTGGCGGACGTTGTATTCACAGCGCGTCCCGCACTCTCCGCAGTTGTTCTGCTCGGACGTCAGGTCGGCGCAGGACCCGAAGCACGTATCTCCGATGCAGGACCCGCAGAAGGTCTGGCCCTGCGGGCACATGCACTCCGGCATCCCCGAGAGGCCGACGGCACACCGCTGCCCGTCCGCGCACTTGTTCCCGCACGCGCCGCAGTTGTCGTTGCTGATGAGCGTGGTCTCGCAACCGTTCTCGAAGATGGCGTCGCAGTCACCGAAGCCGGAATTGCACTTCGGCTCTCCGCACTGACGCTCGCGGCATCCGAAGTAAGCATTCGGGGGCGGCTCCTTCGTGCCATCGCCTTCGCGCGGGCAGGCGTTGCTGCATGCGCCGCAGTTTTCGTCGTCGTTCTCCGGATCCACGCATGGGAAGAACGGGAGGAACGGGTGCGGGCAGTAGAGCTCGCCGGCCCGGCACCCGCATGCGTAGTCCATGATCCCGCGATCCATGCAGGGCTTGTCTGCTGCGCACTTGTTCCCGCAGACGCCGCAGTGGTCGTTGCTGAGCGGGGACGTCTCGCATCCGTTGTCGGGTACGCCGTCGCAGTCGAGCGCGTTCGCGACCATGCACGTCATCGCGCAGCGTCCGTTGACGCACGAGTACTGTTCGTTGCCCCCGGAGCGAGGGCAGGCGTTGCCGCACTCGCCGCAGTTATTGACGTCGGTCAACAGATCGACGTCGCAGAGGAATTGCGAATTCGGGCAGGTCGTGTGGCCCGACGGGCACCGATCCGACGGGCAGTACGATCGGAGCTCCATCGATGAATCGGTGCCCGCGTCGGGCTCCGGCGGGATGAAGACTCCTCCGCCGTCGGGCGAAACTTCCTCGCCGATGCGGATCGACTGCGAACAGCCCGAAGGAGCAGCCGCGGCCAGAGAAAAAAGCAGCGCCGTGCCTACGGCGGCGGCCTTGCGATACAAGCGGACAGCCGTCGTCACGGTGATCCTCCGACGAGCGTCTCGAGACGGGTGAGATGGGCCGAGCTCGGATACCGAGCACGAAATGCGTTCGCGCGGGCGCGAGATTCGCTCCTTCGTCCGAGTCGGACGAGCGCGTCGATGGCGACGATTTCTCGCTCCTGGTCGAGAGCGCCATGCGGGAATCGCGACGGATGGCCGTTGGCGAGCTGCAGCGCTTGCGCCGGATCCGACTTGAGCGCGGCGCGCGCGCGACGCAGGTAGCTCACCTCCGTCTCGCTCGTCTCGCTCGTCTCGGAGGCCGGAACCGGAACGCGGCTCGGGGGATCGAGCTGCGCCGCCGATGGGGGCTCCGGAAGCGGCGCAGGCTCCGGAAGGTGCGCGGGCTCGTTCGAGCTCACCACGAGCGGGCGCGGAGCGACGATGGCGACAGGCGCGCGGGTCGCCGGCTGGACTTCCGGCTCGTGCATCGAAAGACGAGCAGAACGGAGTGGCTCATTTGCCAGCCCCACGCGTTCGAATTCGACGCTCGAACGACGAGCCTCTCTCACGCTCGCGCTGCCGTCGCCGGTGGACGAGACTTCGAAGAAGGCGATCCCGAGCACCGCGAGCGACACGCCGACGAACGGAACGATCCGCCGGATCCCGCTCATGCCCGTCGCGGCCGCGTAGCCGTTCGCCGGCGGGCGTCGGAGAGGGGCGTTCTCGAGCCAGGTGTCGAACCGCTCCTCGAGTCGACGAAGCTGCGCGTCGTCGGGATCGCCCCGACCGGCGCGCAGGAGCCGCTCGAGCGCCTGTTCGTCTTCTTGGCTGGTGCTCATTTCGATTCCTTGGACATTCTGGAGAGCATCGAGAGCGCTTGTTTCTTCGCGGCGGCGAGGCGCGAGTAGCCGGTCGCGACGGGACAGCCGACGATCTCCGCGATCTCGGTCATCTCGAGGTGTTCGAGCTCGTGAAGGACGAAAACCGCGCGCTTGTCCTCGTCCAGACGAGCGATGATCTGAACGAGCTGTCGACGTGCATGGAGACGGTCGGCCTCCCCGCCACCCACCGACGACGGCGCTGCGATGTCGGGGACCTCGTCGACGAGGACCTCGTGTTGGGTGCGAAGACGTCGCCGATAGCCAGCCGCTACGCGGATCGAGATCCCGTAGATCCAGGCACGGATCGAGCTCTGCCGTTCGACGAGGCTGAGCTTCTGGAAGACGATGATGAAGACCTCTTGGCAGACGTCCTCGAGGTCTCGCTCGGCCACGCCCTGATAGCGGAGCGTCCGCCAGACGAAGCCGCCGTACTCGCGAACGATCCGCCGAGCGGCATGCGTTTGCACGGCGGCTGCGTCGACTTCCTCGACGTCGACCGCCGACGCGTCCGCGAGATCGGGCATGGTCGCTCGTGTAGCCCAGGCCATTCCTGGGAGCAGTGCGATGACGGGGCGGTCGCTCTCAAAAAAAATCGAAAGCCAGGCCGAAAGATCCGAGGGCCGTCACCGGTGCCCCGCGGTAGGCCGTTCGCTCGACGCCGCGGTCATCGAGGACCGTGAAGTCGAGCCGCTGAGGAGTCGCCGCAACGCCGATCGTGGCGAACGCGTGGACGCGATCGCCAAGCTTATACGTTGCGTTCGCCTGCGCCAGTCCTCCGAACCTGACCCCCGCGCCGCTCCGATCCTTCGCGAAGCCGGTCCCCCAGGCGACGACGAGCTCTGCCTGCGGTCCGACACACGCCGTCATCGCGAGGCGGGCAGCGCGGATCGTCAGCGGACATACCCCGACGCCGAGCATGGACCGGATGGAGCGAACGCTCCGCCCCGCGAGCCCCGACTCGCCCTGGCTCCAGAAAAAGGTGTCGGCACTGAGAGGCCAGAAGCGGCCAGGGACGAGAACGATGGACGCATGAGCTCCGCCGCCGAGAGAGCTGTCAGCCGCGCCGCTCGGACCGAGCTTCCCCGTCAGGTGCCACGGTTCGCGACGCTTCGCTCGTTCGTCCGCGATCTCCTCTGGAGTGGGCGGAAGATCGATCATGAGCGCGAGCGCGAGGACCAGCGACTCGGATGCCTCCTCGCAGCTCATGCTGTCGACCGTGAGGTCACGACGGCCGAGCTTCCGGCCGCTCGGCGTCGCGAGCTCGATCCGAGCGAGCCATCTCGGCGGTGTGTCGGCTCGCTGGATGTCCACGCGAAGAACGCGATCCGCGTGCGTCTGGTCCGCGAACGCGCGACGCCCGAGCGAGCGCTCGACGTCCTCGATCAGCTCCGGTTCCGACGGACAAGCTTCGGCCCCGGGGCCGCGCGTCCAGTCGAGGAGCACGAGCGAACGCCGTTCTCCTTCGGCGCCTTCAGCGATCCCCGTCGTGACGAGACACGTTAGCGGAAGAGCAAGAAGGCACGACCAGCACCGCCGTGCACGCATCAACCATCCGCAAGATAGCAGCTCGCCTCAGGGCCCGCGCGCCGTTCTCCCCCGGTCAGTCGGGCGGCGGGGGCATCACGGCACCGACGCGGCCCACAGGAGCTGGCCCGGATCGCTCGCGCCGAACGTTCCCAGGCACGCGCGCGCCTGGGACGCGGCGACTGCGCCGGACACGAACACCGCTCCCTTGGACACGGCGAGGCTCTTCGGCTGCGTCCCGGCCAACCAGAGCGACGGCGTTCCTCCTGCCTTCTTCGGCAGGGCCATGATTCCGGCGGGCGACGGGAAGTACATCCTCGCGTCGTCGACCGCGACCGTCCAAGCCCACTCCTGCCCTCGCGCCAGCGTCGTTCGGGCACCGGTCGTCTTGTCGATGCGAACCAGCTCGCCGTGGTGCAGATCGTAGCCGGACGCGGTCGACAGATAGAGGTGCGTCGCGTCCATCGTTGCGGACTGGATCTCGAGGAGCCCCGATGCGAGCGCCTTCGGTGGGCCCCCCTGCTTTGCGATGCGCAAGACTCGACCGCCGCGTTCGACGGGACCGGTCGCGCTCTCCCCGTTGATCGCTCTGCCCGTCCAGTCCATGACGTAGAGCGCGTCGGCATCGGCGATCATCGCGCCCGACGGTCTCGCGAAGAGCGTCACGATGTTCGTCCCGTCCTTGGATGCCGAATGGACTCCGGCGTTGTCGGCCCAGTAGATGCGCCTGGCGTCCACGTGGATGTTCTTCGGATTGCCTCGGTCCTTCACGATGACGACAGGCGCGCCGCCAGCCTTCGGGACCTTGGCGATCCACGACAGCCAGTGCGGCTGCCCGACGTTGATCGGACTGTGATCGAACTTCTGCGCCACGAAGACGTCGCTGTCGTCGACCGCGAGATCGACCGGCCCGCGGGTCGTCATGAGCTGGCGAGGTGTCCCGCCCGTGCGCGGGACCGTCCAGACGGCGCTGGGGTCAGCCCTGCCCTGAATCAGGCTCGAGTCGGTGGACCAGTAGACGTTCGCCTCGTCGAACGCGATCGCGCTCGTGGTCATGCAGCCGCTGACGAACGGCGCCGGCGTCTGCGGGATCGCGGAGACCGGTCCGGCTGCCCCCGCCGAGGACGTCATCAGGGCTGCAGCGAGGACGAGCGATGGGGCGATCAGGCGAAGGTGCATGATCGCGAGACGAGCGCGCTGGCGGGCCGCTTCAGCGACGGCCCTACATTTCAGATTCCGCGTTGCGCGTAGCCGATTCGTGGCGAAGAGCAGGGGATGCTCCTCTTGGGGCCCTTTGCGCTAGGACTCATCCGCGGTGCCGCGAAGCGCTCGCGCTGCTGACGCAGTCAGCTCACGTCCGCCTTCTGCGCTCGAGCGCCTCCGGCCTGCCTCGAGCGCCAGCTCGACGCATGGTCGCCACGGCGCCCGCGTCTCTGATGGGGCGCATCGGCGATCGAACCGAGCTTGGTCGCGAGAACGGACACGCCCCACGAAGATCGTACGCGAGGCCGGCGGTGGCCGTGCCGCCAGCATCGCCGAATCAGACCTTCATCATCACGCACGAGTCGCCCGCACGTCCTGAGGTCCGTGCGACATCAGAGGCGCTGCTCGCGGACGATTCGTCCGTGCACGACGCGCGTCGAGACCTGTCCGATGTTCTCGGGGCTGCATCCTCCGCCGATCGAAAGCGTCCCTAGGCTCCCGCGCATCTGGCAGACCTTTCCGTTGGCTTCGAAGCCCACGTCCGGAAGCTTCACTCCGGCGGATCCGACCGCAGGAGGCTCGGCATAGAAGCCGCTCGGCTTCTGCGTGTCTTTCACGCGCCTGCCGTCGGGCCAGCGGATCTCGGCTTCGATCTCGATTTTCGCGACGAGCGCGCGCGCGTTCGGCGGCAGCCGCACCGGCTTGCCCTTCTCGGCGTTCGTCTTGATGGCTGCGATCAGGCGACGCCAAGCGTCGGCCTCCTTGTCGGCGTTCTCGAGCGTCACGTCGACCAGGCCGTTGCGATCGACGCTCACGAGGAACGTCGCCTTCCCGTCCGGTCCCGCCCCCTCACGAACGGCGTCCTCCGTCGCGCGGAGGAGCGGACCCGCGCGGCCGAGACCGAGCTCCTGATCGCGCGCGTCGAGCGCCTCACGAAGCCCGGCGACGTCCTTCGTCGGCGTCGGAGCTGACGCTGCCTGCTGCGCCGCCACGACGCCGAGACCGCCGGGCCTTCCCAGCCCGAGATCGACGGGCCCCGGACCGAACGACCAGCCCTCGGTCCCGTCAGCGCCGCCACTCCCAGCCGCACCGCTCGAGCCAGCGCCCTTCGGATCGACCGCACCGCCGTCGGACGCGTTCGCGATCGGCTCTCCTGCACGTAAGGGATCCGCGACAGGGAGCTCGTCGCCGCGCCGTGCGACGGCTGGCGGCCCCGTCTCGAGGCGAGCGTGTCCGCGTGGCTCCCCGCGCGCGGCACCCTCCGCGGAGGCCGCTAGGGGTACGGAGTCCGGAAAAGGAGTGGCGCTCTCGATCGCGATCTCCACTTCGGCGTTCGGCGGCGGCCACGGAAGGTGACGCGACGGTGCGACCTCGCCTGCGGCAACGATGGCCCCGACCAACAGGTGGCCGACGAGCGCCACCGCGAGGCCCAATCCGAGACGGCGCTCCTCCACGCGGGCCTTGTTGCGCGAGCGGGGCGGCGCATTCATGGTTCGTCGTGCGACCCACCCGATTCAAGGCACGATGCACCCGTTCGGGAGCTCTTCGGCAAGGCGCGACGCGAGGGATCGGGGTACGGAGGCTCATGCTCCTCCCGCGGTGTCGAGGCACTGAGGCCGGCGTTCGCCCCCGCGCGTGACCTACGGGATCGGCCCGAGCGGCACGTCCGTGAGCACGAAGTCGTGTGCATCCCCCGTCATCTCCTTGTCGAACGCGGGGGAGTACGTCTTCACGCTCACGGTCTTCGCGCTCGGGTCGAACAGCATGGTCCGAATGTAGCTGTTCGGCTCGCGCTGATCGTAGCTCTGATAGTCGGACAGGATCTGGAATACGGGATTTCCGTTGTCGCCCATGTCCTTCCGGCGCGACGCGGTCGAGAGATGCCCGCAGAGGACGAACTCGATGTTCGCGTGCTTGCGCACGAGCGCGGTCCACAGTTTGTTACCGAACGCATCGCGATTGCCGCTGCCGTTCATGTAGTCGTGCGTGAAGACGATCACCCGCCTCTTCGGATGCGCGAGGACGACGTCGTTGGCCCATGCGATCTCGGCGTCCGTCGCTTGATAGTTGATCGCGAGCGTCATCCAGTCCGTGCCGCCCGCCGTGAAGAGGTGGTAGTTGTTGTCGTTCGAGCTCGTAGGGTAGCTGCCGCCGAAGGTCGGGAGCTTCGCCGCCTCGCTCACGGGAAAGTAGTTGTTGAAGATCGTCGTGCTGCGGTCCGCAGCGATGGCCGCGTGCGTTCCGTCGGACCACTTGTCGAAATCGTGGTTGCCAATCGCGATCGAGTACGGAATCTTGGCCGCCGTGAGCATATCCATGCCCTTGCGGGCATTGACGTAGTAGCTGATGGTCTTCGGCCACTCCTGGATATCGCCGACATGAAGGACGTATTGCGTATTCTTCGCGGCGCGGGTGTCGACGATCCACTTCATTGCGGCGAAGTAGTCTTCCGGCCACTTGTAGACGGTGACCTGCGTGTCCGGAACCACGACGATCGTGAACGGCGCAGGTGGCCCTGCGTCCGGGGCCGCCGAGTCGCTCCCCGCCTCCTCGGGGACGGGCGCTGGCTGCAACGGCGGCACGGCATCGCCCGTGCCCACGCCGGCGTCGTCGTCCACGGCGCCGGTGTCGACTGCAACGGTGTCCACGTCGGCTGCCCCGCACGCCACGACGACGGAGAGAGGCACTACGCTCACGAGAACCAAAGCTGCTACGCGCATTCGCTCGACGTGCATCCGGACCTCCGCCTCTCCCCGCTGGTGCCTCCGGCTCGAAGCCAGCGAGACATCGCCATGCAGAGGGCGCGCCACGCGGAGGGCCCCCATCCGATCGGCAGTTCGCCATCGGGCGGTGTATCGCGAGCGTTACGCTGGATCGCGCGCGCGTTACATCAGGGATCGACGCGGAAGGCGAAGTCGTCGAAATGGAACGTCCGCGCTCGTGACCGCTCCGTCGCCATGAACGTACCGATGCGGAGCGCCGCGCCTTCGGCTGCACGGCCCTTCGCGACCGTCAGCGGCATGGAGAGCACGTCGGCGCCGTTGAGGAAGGCCCGAACGACGCCGTCGGCTTGCCCGTCGACTTCGAGCTCCTCCCACTCGTTCTTTCGGAGGGCGCCGAGCGTCGCGGTCACCATCGCTCCATCCGTTCTCTCGCGGAACTCGGTCATACGTAGCGTGTTGTCCGACGTCACGAAGAAGACGAGCCTTCGCAACAGCGTCGGCGTGTCCTCGATGTGCAGGATGGCGAGCTCGGTGTACGCCAGCCCCTCATCGACACGGACCGCGAAGCGAAACCGAAAGTGGCTGAAGCCTTTCGTGGGGGGAACGACGACGAGACGACTGAATGCCGTTCCGCCACCGGGCGGGATCGTTGCCGCGAGCGATCCAGGAGAAGAGCGCGCGACCGTTCGATCGATCGTAGGGGCGCCTGCCGCGGAGTGCTCCGGGATCCACCACGAGCGCATCGACGGGTCGTCGAACGAATCACAGAACGCGCCTTCGGGCTCGTAGCCGAAGCAATGCGCGTCGATGCCGCCGGCACCGTCCACTCCGACGTCGGCGCTCGCGTCCAAGTTCGTACCAGCACCAGCATCGGCATCCGGCGAGACCTTCCGTTCGCCGAGCGATACGAAGCAGCCCGCGCCGACGGCTCCGATCGCCACCAGCACGCCCCTCCCCCACGCGTCCGACCATGTCTTGTGCGCGTGATTTACAGCCACCACCAGTGACTCTAAATCAGCAGCCGTGCTGCGCGACCATCAAATCGCGAGCGAAGTACGAGGCCCGCCGCCGGCCTCTCCGCAGCACCCCGCGTTCGATGAGCGCGCAGGTCAGGGATCGAAGCGCGACGCGAAATCGTCGAAGTGCGCAGTACGCGTGCTGTTGACTGTGGCTGCCCAGAGACCGAGGTCGAGCTTCGCGTTCTCGCCGAAGGCTCCCTTTGCGACCGTCAGCGTGCGCACGAGGCGCGTTGCTCCGTTCAGTCGGACGGTGACGGTACCGTCGGCCCGGCCATCGACGTCGAGCTCCTCCCACTCTCGGACCCGCAGCGCCCCGATCGACGCGGTCACGGTGGCGGGGCTGTCGACCTCGCGCACTTCGTTCAGCTTCAACACGCCATCCGAGCCCACGAAGTAGATCAGGCGTCGTCGCACGGTCACCGACGCTTCCAGCGTCAACACGGCGAGCTCGCTGTACGACGTCACGCCCTCGACCCGCACCATGAAGCGGAACCGGAAGACCGTGGACGCCGCGGGCGCGCTGCGCACGACGCGTGACCACGAGCTCGTCGCCGTCGGTCCCAGAATGCTCACGAGCGAGCGCGGGGCCGAAAAGGACGTCGTCGAGTCGAGCGTCGGTGGCGATGCACCGGACGTGTCGATCTGCCACTCGGGACCGATGGTGTCGGCGTCGAAGGAATCGCAGAAGGCCTCTGGCCCGAGTCCCCAGCATCCGGCGTCGCCTGACTCGGCGTCTGGAGACGCGTCGGCGTCGGCGTCGGCGCCCCCATCGGAAGCCGTCGCATCGATACCTGCATCGGGAGCCCCGGCTTCGCGGTCATCGCCGAGCGACGCATCCGGAAGGACGTCGCGCTCGCCGTGAAGGTCGGATGTCGACACGAGGAGCGTGCAACCGGCGACGCCGGAGGCGATCACCGCCAGCAGGACGCGACTCACCCGTAACACGGCGGAGCGGGAGCTCGTGCTCGACCGCGCTTGCGCCGTGCGTCGATGTCCGAACACGCTCATGGATCGTCCTGCACTTCCTGAGAGAGTGTCATCGCCGCGTCGGGCGTCATGGGCCGAAGGTAGCGATTGTACCACTCGCGAGGCCGGACGCCTTCGGCCCTGGAGAGGCGGTGAGCCAGAGCACCGTGCCGACGACCGCAGCCACCACCCCAACACCGAGAGCGACGTTGGTGAGCGCGCGATCACGATAGAAGTCCGACCGCGCGTCGGAGCTCCCGTCGTTTGCCCAGCGTTCCCGCGCGTCCAGCGTCGACATTCCGAAATAGATGCCCGTCCCCACGCCGGCGGCCGCCACGGCGTACGCCGCATACGTGAGCAGGGGCGGGCTGCCCGTCGCCCTCTCGGCCGGCCGTCGAGGTGGTCCCTCGAGCTTCGCTGCCTCGCCGGTGTCCTGCACGGCGCGCGTGGTCGTCATCCCGGGGTCGAGTACGAGCGTCATCCGTCGTGTCGTTCCCCGTGAAGGGTCCGTGGCTTCTACGACGTGCGTGCCAGGGTGAAGACGCATGCGGAGAGGCACGACGCCTGCGCTTTCGCCGTCGACGCGGAGGCTGATGCCCGGCTTGCCCTCGATCTCCAGGGTCGCGACGCGGCGGAGCACCTTGCCGAGCGTCTCCTCCGTGACCGCACGCGTCCGTCGATCGATGTCGCTGATGGCGAGCGCCCGGTCGCACGCACGTGCCGCTCGGACGTTGTCACCCGCGCGTGCCCATGCATCGGCCGCGTTCGCGAGCGGCGCGGGATGCAGGACGTAGTCGGCAGATTGCTCGAACGCTTCCGCCGCAGCCCGGTAGTCGCCTCGCTCGAAGGACTGTCGAGCGCGCTCGAATGCCTCTTTCGCTTGGGTCGCGCGGCTGCGCGAGCTCGCGGCGGAGTCGGCATCTCCGTCGAATGCCCGAGCCGTGGAGACGACTGGCATCGCGACGGCGACGACCATCAGATGGATGAGCACGAAGCGCTTCACGGACTCGACGCCCCCGAACCGTCGCCCCGTGCTTGGAGACGTTCGACGAGACGATAGAACGTGGGGCGCGCGATGCGCGCCAGCTCCGCCGCCCGCGAGACGACGCCCCCCGCGCGCGCCAGCACGTGCGGGACGTACGCCATTTCGAACCGCTCGAGCAACCGCTGACGTGCCTGGTGATAGGGCAGATCGAGCAGCTCCGCCGGCAAGCTGGCCATCGATGCCGACTGAGCTCCCGAGGGCGACGACGAGGACGGCGACGGCTCGGTCGGATCGAAGAGATCGCCTTCGGAGAATCCGAGATGAGCGTAACGTTGAACGACGTTCTTCAACTCGCGGACATTTCCGGGCCACTGGTACGCGCGGAAGAGCGCGAGAACGTCGGCGGGCAGCTCGGCTTGGTCGTCGCGGACGGCCTCGCGAAAGAAGCTCGTTGCGAGGAGCTCGATGTCCTCGGGTCGATCGCGCAGGGCCGGGACGTTCACGCGTGCAACGGCGAGCCGGTAGTAGAGATCTTTCCGGAAGCGCCCGGCCTGCACTTCCGACAAGAGCGCGCGGTTGGTCGCCGCGATGACGCGGACGTCGACGCGGCGTACGTCGCGACTTCCCACGGGCCTCATCTCGTGGAGCTCGAGGAGCCGCAGGAGCTTCGGTTGCAGCTCGAGCGGCAGCTCTCCGATCTCGTCCAGGAAGAGCGTGCCACCGTGCGCTCTCGTAACGAGGCCCTCGCGCGCGGCCTCGGCGCCGGTGAACGCCCCGCGCTCGTGTCCGAAGAGCTCACTCTCGAACAAGCTCGCGGTGATCGCGCCGCAGTCGACGGTGACGAGCGGTCCCGCCGCGCGCCGTGACGATGCGTGAATCGCGCGCGCGAGCACCTCTTTTCCGACACCGCTCTCGCCCTCGAGGAGGACAGCGATGTCGGCCTCGGCTGCGCGCTCGAGCCGCGCGAAGACGTGCCTGGTCACCGCGGAGAGGCCGCGCGCGCCACCGAACGACGACGTCTCGCTCAGCGGGACTTCGGACGCATCGGTGTCGAGCGTGACGAGAAGCGTCGTGCCACCGACGCGCAGCCGAGTGTCGGTCGTGAGAAGCGCGTTCGTGATCCGCACGCCTCCGAGCCACGTGCCGTTTCGGCTGCCTTCATCCGTGATGGCCACGCCCTTGTCGACGAGCGCGATCCGCAGATGGCGGCGCGAAGCGTGCTCGTCGCGCAGCCGAAGCGCCGAGTCTGGAGCGGTACCGATCGTCAGCGGGATCGGATCTTCGATGCGCAGCTGTTGTGCCGCTTCCTGGGCACCTTCCACGCGCACGGTTGCACGGCGAATCGTGAGGACGTTGATGCCGTGCTCGGCACGCGTGACGGTCACGGGAAAAAGCGTAGCACCACGCCCATACCGAGGTGCTTGGTCTGTGGTCACTTCATGAGAGCGCTGCGATCGCAGGTAAGGCTCCCGCCGGATCGATAGAGGAGATCCTGGTAGGTGATCTGGTTACTGATCGGGAACGCGCTCGTCACCGAGGCCACCGAAGCGCCGTTGCGTAGAATCTGGAACGTCGGCGTGCCCTCCCGGATCGGGATCCGGAACGACTGGATTCCGGCGGGGAAGTCCTTGCTCTGGACGGAGCCCCCGACCGAGATCCTGAGGGTCGCCGGCGCGGTCAGGAACGCGAGGAGCTCGATCTCGTTCGACGCGGCGGCTCCGTTGACGACCCTGTACGGCTCGCGCTGCTTCGAGAGGTCAGGCGCCGCCGTCGTCGAGCTCAGTCGATGCGAGTAGTAGATCGCGTCGCGCTTGATGGCCGGCTGAACGCCGGTCTTGAACCACGTGGTGTAGTACGCGGTCAGGTCGAAGATCGCCCACTGCGTGCCCGTCGAGGGAGAGAACTCCGTCGCTTCGGAGTAGTCGTTCCAGGTTACGAGCTGCACCCAGTCCGCATCGCCCTGACGAGCGGCGTCCCACAACGCGCGCATGGCCTGGGTGTTGTTCGCTTCGGTGAAGACGAGATCCTTCGGGCGTGAGTCCTGAGGAGCAATGGACGTCATCCACTTGAGCCCGAGCGCGTGCGCCTGCTGCGCGTTGGTGACCTGCCCCGGTGCTCCCGTGACCGTGCGCGTTCCCCACGACGACGTACCGTAGACGTCTGCAACCGCGTCGAGGTTCTTCGTGGCCGCGTTCCACGGCGACACGAAGACGGGCCAGAGCGTCGCGGGAATGCCTTTGGCCGCGAGCGCGCTCAGAGTGCCGTTCCACCATGCAGGTGTTCGCTTGTCCGCCCCGAAGGGCGCGAGGAGCAGGCGGCCGTCGGGCAAACGGTAGGTCGAAGGGTGCGATGCCACCGACGCGATCGAGTCGACGAAGGCCGTGCGCGCAGAGGCGTCGTCTCCCTTGTACGTGGCCGACATGTCGGGCATGAGCACGATACGAAACGCCGGGTCGACGTTCTTGGCCGCGGTCAGGAGCTTCTGGAAGCGGTTCCAGTGCGTCCCGGTGTAGTTCAGGATGTCGTAGGTGAACCCGTCGATCCCGAGGCTGATCGCGCGGCGAACCTCCTGCTCGAAGTTCGCGACCTCGTAATCACCCGTGGTGCGTCGCGGCTGCGGAAGAGGCCGCTGCTTGAGGAAGCCACCGCAGTAGGCGAACTTTCCCGACTCGCCCGAAGGCTGGAGATAGTGGCGCTGATAGTAGTCGGACGCGGGATCCGCGTTGTCGAGCGAGATGGGATACGGCGAGAAGTAGTGAGCGAAGACCTTCTTCGAGGACGCGCGCAGGGTCGACAGCGCCGGAGGATCGAAGGGAAAGCAGGACGTCGACGGGCTTGGACCAGGCGGTGGCGGCGTCGGCGTCGGCGTCGGGGGTGGCGCCGACACCTCGGCGCTCAGGCTCAGATCGAACGAGAGGTCACTCGACAAGAGGTCCGACTGATGAACTTCGACGGAGATGACGTTCGTGCCGGAGACGAAGGCACTGCGAGGGATGGACGTCGAGACCCACGCGTTCTCGGCGCTTCCGGCGATGACCGAGCTCGCGAACGTCGCGTTGGTGATGACGCCCGACGGCATGTTGGTCCGGAAGACTTCCTTGCCATTGAGGTAGACGACGGCGCCGTCGTCCCTCAGGACCTGCAGCTGGGACGACGTGATGAGCGAAGCGTCCTCGACGCGGAAGGTCTTACGGAAGTAGGTCGTCGTGTACTTCTTCGACGGCTGCGGGCCGTACGACGCGACGGTCTTCTCGTCGCCGTCACCGTAACCGATCTGCGAAGCGCCCTGCTTCCAGGAGGTGTCCACGAACCCGGCGGTCGTCCACGCGGCCCCGGGATAGCCCCCGATGTCGGAGAATCGCCACGAGCTCCCCTTCGCGATGAGGGAGGTGGCGAGCTCGGACGAGGAGACGCCTACGGGCTCGCTGTCGGGATCGAGGTCGGCACCTTGGCAGCAGAACAAGGTGGTCGCGGCGAGAAGGGCGGAGAGGAGGGTTCGCGTACGGATCGGCATCGTGGGGCCGGGTTGCAGAGCTCGTGCCGATCGCGCGGAAGGAGTCTGGCGACGAAAAAGCCAGGCATTCGGCGCAGGTTCGCGCCGCTGCAGCGCGCCTTCGCGACTGTTGCGCCGGCGATACACTGGATCTCGGCGCCGTTACACTCGAGCGCCTTGCTACGATGGGCATCAGCAGATGCCGACGGAAGACGTGACGAGGAGCATGCGCGAGCCGGCTGCCGCTGCGAGCACTTCGTCACGGGAGCCTCCTGCTCCGCCCAGGGCGAAGGTCGGCGCGTACTCGGTCCTCGCCCCCATCGCGGCCGGCGGGGGCGGAAGCGTATGGCTGGCGCTCGACGACAAGAGCCCAGACCTGTTGCGCATCGTCGCCGTGAAGTTCGCCCACCACCATCAGAACGGGTCGGACGACGCTTACCGCAGGCGCTTCGTTCGGGAGGCCAAGGTCGCGAGCGCGATCCGTCACACGAACGTCGTCGACGTCTTCGAGGTCGGTGATGCGCAGGGCCAGCCCTACCTGGTCATGCCGTACGTCGAGGGTGTCACGCTCCAGACCCTCCTTCGTCGTGGCGCGCTGCCGGTCGACGTCGCCGTCTCCATCATCGCCGATGTCCTCCGTGGTCTCGAGGCGGCGCACGAAGCTCGTGGGGTCGACGGTACTCCGCTCGGGGTCGTGCATCGCGACGTCTCACCACACAACGTGCTCGTAGGGATCGACGGCATCGCGAAGATCACGGACTTCGGGATCGCGCGTCCTCTCGAGGGCCCCGATCGTTCGACGACCGGATGGGCGCAGGGCAAGGTCGCGTACTTCTCACCCGAACAGAGTCGCGGGGAGGCGCTCGATCGCCGAAGTGACGTCTTCTCGCTCGGAGCGATGTCGTGGGAGTGTCTCGTCGAACGACGCCTCTTCGGCGACGCGGACCACTTCGTCACCGTGCATCGGATCCAGACGCAGCGGGTGCCCCGCCCGAGTGCCGTCGAAGCGACCGTGCCGGAGGAGCTCGACGAAGTGATCCTCCGAGCCCTCGCACGGGACCGAGAAGCACGGTACGCGACGGCTGCCGAAATGCTCGAGGAGCTCCTCGCGGCGGCAACACGAGCAGGGATTCGTGTCCGGCCAGAGGCGGTCGGCGAGTACGTGCGCACGCACGCGGCGCGTGAGCTCGCGGATCGGGAGGAAATGTTGAGGCGTGCCGTGAGCGCGCCGAGGAGGTCGGAACGTGCCTCCCCGAAGCGACCTCGGTGGGCGTGGGGATTGGTCGTCGGCGTGATGCTCGCTGCGCCCATCGCCGGCGCGTTCGCCGTCCTCGGAGCGAAAGAGACGCGGACCTCGCCGTCGAATGCGTCGCCACCGACGGTCATGACGACGGCGCCAACGACCGATCCCAAACCCGAGGGCTCGCTCGCCGCGCCGAGCAACGCGGCGCCGCCGCCCGTCCCGTCGGCCACTCCAGCTCTCCCGTCCGTGCGCCCGGCTGCGCGTGGCGGAGCTCGCTCACCGAACCGTGCGCCGAAACTGCCGATCTCCGAGAATCCGTACTGAGGGAGCAAGACCGCCGAACGGTCGAGGTGCTGCAACGTGGAAGGATTTGCAGTGACTCGTGGTCCAATGTCCACGATGAGCAAGCCCGGATACCGCGACGAGCACGCTGCGCTGCTGGCCAGGCAGGCCGCTCTCGAAGCCGAAATCGCGCACCTGAAGGCTGAAGCTGAAGGCCGAGCGCCTCCGGGCCAACACGGTCGAACCGTGAGTCCGCCGAAGAACCGCACGCTCCCTCTGATCGTGGGCGTGATGACGGGCGTGCTCGCGGCCGGCGTCGGGGCGGCTGTTGCTCGTAGGCCCGCCAGGACGCGCGAGGTCGCGCCGGTCTTCTCGATCCAGGCGTCGTGGCGCGCAAGGGTGACCGACGCGTCCGGAGCTGCCGGAGTGAGCCCTGGCGCGACGTGCCAGATCGGCGCGCGCATCGACTATCGGGGGCAAGCCCTTCAAGGCGTTCGCGAGATCGTCGTGACGTGCGATGGCGTCAAGCTGTACAGCCAGCGGGCCGCCGCCGCGACCGGCACCGCACTAACGGTCACGAGCGATGCAAGCCACAACGACGGTCGCTACGACGTCTCCTTCGACGAGCAAGGGCCGCGCACGAGGCCTCACCCCTACGCGTCGATCGACACGGCGCGCGGCATCGGGCTGATCTCCGGCGAAGCACCGCGCATGTCCGTCGATCTCGCGATCGAGCCAGGGAGCCTGATGCCGTGAACGCGTTCGACGACGGGAGTCAGACCTGTCGGAGCGGACAACGCATGAGCTCTCGCTGTTCGTCGTCGAGCCCGACCGCCTCTTCGAGCTAGTTGCCGAGCTCAGTGAACGAGGCAACTGACCTGCGAGGGAGTAACGGCCGCAGCCGGCCCCGTCCGAGCTCGCCCTCCGAAGGTCGTTGCGCGACGGCTGTCCGGTGCCCGACACGTCGAAGATCGGAGTACACTGACTCGATGGGCAAAGGCGCTACGGTGCGTGCGAACCTCCACAACACGCGCACGCAGATCAACAACGCCGCCACTTCCGCCCAGGCACGCGCCTTCAAGGCACGCCAGGTCGCGAAGCAGAAGCGAGAGGCCGAGGAACGGAAGCTCCGCGCAGCACAGGCCGCCGCGGCGAAGGCGGCCGAGGCAAACGCGACGGCAGCCGAAGCGACGACCGCAGCCGAAGAGCCCGCAGAGCGGCCCACGCCGTCATCGCCGCCCGTGCGGCCGACGGAGACATAGCGTTCATGGCACTCGACGGAACGCACCTCGACGTGAGCGCTCGACCAGACATGCGACGAAAGCAGCCGCCCGTCATGCTTCATCGAAGCGCCTGAGCCATACGCGATGCTCAAGTGGACGACGGTCGAGACGGCCCGCGTGGGAAAGAGCGAGTTCGTTCTGGCTCGCCGTGGCGACGAGTGGGTCGTCCGTGTCGATCAGCACGTGCTCATGTCGAATCGGGTCCACCAGTCCGAGATCGCGCTCGCGGAACGCGCCCTCGAGCGGGTCACGGCGCCTCGGCGTGTCCTCATCGGCGGACTCGGTCTCGGCTACACGTTGCGCGCGACGCTGGACCTGTTGCCGGCAAGCGCACACGTCACGGTCGCAGAGCTGGTCCCGGCGCTCGTCACGTGGAACCGCAAGCTGCTCCAGCATCTAAACGACAGCGCGCTCGACGACCCGCGCTGCGAGGTCGTCGTCGGCGACGCGTTCGACGTCCTCTCGCGGGCGAAGCAGGCGTTCGACGTGATCCTCCTCGATGTCGACAACGGGCCAGAGGCGCTCTCGCAAGCGGAGAACCAACGTCTCTACGGCGATGCAGGGACACGCGCATGCTGGAACGCGCTCACCCCTGGAGGCGTGCTCTGCGTTTGGTCCGCAGGCCCGAACGCAAAGTATGCCGCGCGCCTCGCGCGCTTCGGATTCAAGTCCGAAGTCCTCCGCGTCGCCGCCCGCACGGGCGGCCGCGCGTCACACGTGCTCTTTCTCGGCACGAAGCCCGCCAGCGAAGCCCGACGCGTACCGCGGCAGGCGTGACCGCTCGCGACGAGGAAGCGCAACTTCAGAAATGGCGCGCGCCCGCCGCGCCCGCTCGCTACGCTGCCGGGCGTGTCGGGAGCCATCATCCAGATCTTCGGTACCAAGAAGTGCCAGGACACCCGCAAGGCAGAGCGCTGGTTCAAAGAGCGCGGCATGAAGGTGCAGAGCGTCGATCTCTCCCAGAAGGGGCTGTCACCCGGCGAGCTCCGAAGCGTCGCCGCCCGCGTAGGCGGCGTCGAGGCGCTGATCGATCGCGACGGCAAACGCTACGTCGACAAGGGGCTGAAGTACTCCGCGCCTACGGGCCCGCGCATCGAAGCGTTGCTCCTCGACGATCCGTTGCTGCTCAGAACGCCGATCGTGAGGCGCGGGCAAGAAGCGACGCTCGGCTATCAGCCGGAGGTATGGGAGCGCTGGAAGTAGGCTCGCTGCGCGACACCGCTCGACCGCACTCGAACCGAGCGCGCAATGGTCGGTCAGAACCGGTGCATCAGCCAGACGCCGCGAGGACCGACGCCGACGGAGGCGCCCGCCCCGCGCTCGCCGTCCTTCGACGGCGCAGTGAGCCAGAGCACCAGGCCGCCTGCAGCGATCACCCCGCCCGCGACGAACGCGATCGTCGACCCAGTCGCGAGCCCAAGCGCATCACGTCGTAGCTCGCGCCCGTCGAACGAGCATCGATCGGTCGCCGCGTCGCACAAGCCTGGGCCGTTGCTCTCGTCGTTCTTCGCGATCGCGAGCACGCCGAGCACGCCGCCCAGTGCAATGCCAGCTCCGCCGACGGCAACCGCGGTGATGCCGACGGGCTGCCGCCATTGCCCAGCAGAGCCGTCCTCCGAGGGCAGAGGACTGCGTGCGGGCGGAGGTGCGGTGGCGGGCTCGGCGGCGGCCATCTCGAGCGCAGGGACCTTCACGACGCGCGAATCGCCGTCGGCGGCGATGCGGATCGACGTCCGAAACGGGACATATCCGGGCGCGGTCGCGACGATCTCGTGGGTGCCCGTGTCGATCGGCACGGAGGTCCCCCACTGGGCCCTGCCGACGTCGACCGGCCCTCGTCGAACGGTGAGGCCCGGGGTGGCAGCGGCATCCGACGATACCTCCACCGTCAAACGAGCGACGCGTGACCGGAGGGCCTCCGCGCGGGCTGCGGCCTCGGTCTGCCGATCCGATTGACCCTTCCTCCTCGCGAGCGCCTCGACGCGCGTCCACTGCGTCCATGCGCTCGCGATCCGCCCCCAGCGCTCGTAACACCGGGCGAGCTCGACCTTCGCGCCGACCGCGTCGGGGACGAGGCGCGTGACCTCTTCGAGCCGCGGACACGCCGAGTCGAGGTCGCCCTTCTTCATCTCCTCGACGGCGGTGTCGAACAACCCTTGCGCCGTGGCTGCTCGCTGGGCATCCGCGCCCTGCGCCGACGCGAGCGCGGACGACGAGAGGATCGAGCCCGCGAGCGCGATCGCGACCAGATGCTGCCGCGGCCGTTCAGAGCGCCGCATTCGGAAGCTCCCTGGGCCGCTGCTTCGACGTGTCGGCGCGGGCGTCGCCGATGCCGAGCTGCCCGTGCTCGTTGTCGCCCCAGCACTTCACTGCATGGTCTTCGAGGAGCACGCATGTATGAGCGTCTCCAGCCGCGACGCCGACCGCGCGCGCTTCGCCGAGATCGACCGCGGGTAGCGAGGTCGCGGTGAAACCGCCCGCGTTGGTCGACGTCAGGTCGACGAGTCCGAGCTGCCCGGACGCGTTGTCGCCCCAGCACTTCACCTTCCCGCTTTCGAGAAGAACGCAGGTGTGGCGAGCGCCGGTGGCCACTTCGGTGACACGCTCCTCGAGCGTGATCGGCTTCAGCGGACCTCCAGCATCCTCGACGACTCCCGGAGCAAGCTGCCCCGACTGGTTGTTCCCCCAGCAGGCGACCGTGCCGTCGGAGAGCCGTGCGCAAGCGTGCCCTACGCGCGCAGCGATCGCCTCCGCCGACGCATCGCCCGCGAACGTCACCGGCCCCGTTTCGATTTCCGACTGCCCCGATTCCCAGCATCGGACGGCCTTTTCGGTAGCGAAGAGCTCGCACGTGCTGTTGTTGCCAGCGACGACGGCGCGGACGCCGCGCGGATCCGATGGTCGGCCCGTCACGCCCCAGCACTCGACCCCGCTTCCGACGACGGCACACGTGTGCCTCAGCCCGGTGCCGACGGCATTGACACCGACCTTCAGTACCGGGACGAGGTCCGGCGTGGGCGGGTTCGCCGAGGCATCGAGCACTCCGCCGTCGACGTCCGTGTCGGGGGAGAGCCGGCCCCAGCACCTGAGCCGAGCGTCGGGCCCGGTGCCCGTGGACACGGCACACGACTGCATCCTCCCGAGCGCGACGAACGCCGTCGCCCACGACGCTCCGAGGTCGACGAAGGTGCGGCTCATGCTCTCCGTCGTCTTCCCTCGACTGAGGAGATCGCCGAGCCCGAGCTGACCGAAGCGGTTGTCTCCCCAGCATCGGAGTCTCCCGTCGTCGTAGATCGCACACGTGTGAGCGCCGCCGGCAGCGATCTTGCGGACGAGCGGCCCTGGCGCGATCGCGTCTCCATCCGTCGCGTCTCCGGAGGCGCTCGCATCGGCACGATTCTTCGGAGCGTTCGGCTCGTCGACGAGCTCGCCCTCGCGGATCCCGACGAGCTGCGCGCACCCAGCGAGGACGACGAGGAAGCCGCTGGCGAGGAAGCGAGGTCGCATGTCGTTCAGTCCATGGACGGTTTCGAGGGGACGGTCTCGGACGGTGCCGGTGCCGGTGCCGGTGCCGGTGAACGGCGAGGCTTGCCGCCGCCGGTCGTGACCGGACGCGAGGAACGCGATGGACGCGACGGAGGCGGCGCCTCGACCCGCACGGACGGCGTGCTCGGGAGCAAGGACGGCTCGGGAACGGACGCCGAGCCGGAGCCCTCCGGGCTCGCAGACGGGGCGGGTGCGACATCGGTCGTCGAGAGGGATGGCGACGCAGCGGGCACGTCGACAGCCGGCGCGTGACCGCCCCCCCGCTGCGCGGTGAGGAGATAGAACAGCCCCGCAACGATGACGGCCGACGCAGCCGCGATCCCGCCCTGGAGCACCCACCTGCGATTGCGCGCGCGAAGCTGGTTCGCCACGACGAGCTGCGCCGGCGACACGCGTGCCGCGCTGACGGTCTCGTCGCCGGGGTGCGGCGCTCCGGCGACGATGGCAGACAGCTCCGAGGGACGCACCGTGCCTTGCGGTCCCGCGGAGGCCTCGAGCTCCGCCAGCGCCGCCCGGAGCGTCGCCATCGACTCGAACCGAGCGTCCGGATTCTTCGCGAGGCAACGCAACACCACGGCATCGAATGACGACGGGATCCCCTTCACGAGCAAGCTCGGTGGCGGAGGCATCACGCTCTGAATCTGGAGCACGAGCTGCGCGATCGTTCCACCGTCGAACGGAGCACGCCCGGTTGACAGCTCGAAGAGCACGATTCCAAGCGCCCAGATGTCGATCTTCGGGCTGACGTGCTCGCTCGAGATCAGCTGCTCCGGCGCCATGTACCGTGGCGATCCCATCACGACCGACGTCCGGGTCAGTGGATCAGATCCGTCCTCGATCAGCTTGGAGATGCCGAAGTCCAGGACCTTGACGATCGGCCGCGCCCCGACCACGTCGGCGAGCATCAGGTTCCCTGGCTTGATGTCGCGATGGATCACTCCGCCCCGGTGCGCTTCGACGAGCGCATCCGCGACCTCGCGACACCAGCGGACGACACGCGCCCAAGGTTGTGGGCCTTCGGCGGCCAGGACCGACTCGAGGTCGCGACCGGAGACGAGCTCCATGACGAGGAAGGGCCCCCCCTCCGGAAGCCGTCCGACGTCGTAGACGCGCGCGGCGTGCGGCGACGTCAGGCGCGCCGCCGCCCGCCCCTCGCGCAGGAAACGCTCGACCGCTCCCGACTTGAGGACGGCGCCTGGGGCGAGGACCTTGACCGCGACGCGGTGTCCGAGCTCGAGGTGCCGCGCTGCGAGCACGACCCCCATTCCTCCTTCACCGAGGACACGCTCGACACGGTACTTACCGGCGAGCACCCGCCCCGGCGCGAATGCCGGCGAGAGGTCCCCAACGCTCGCGGCCTCCTCCGCCATCGAGCAAGCGAGGATAGCAGGCGGCCGGCCAGCCGACGCACTCATGGTGCCGGCAGACAGAAGAAGACAGTCCACCCATGCCGCCTCCGCGAGCGCTATCCGCGCGGGCCGTCGACGATCGCACTCTGGGGCGTCGACCGCGCCTCCCCGATCACGATCACGGGCGAAGGAAGACGGAGCGCCCCCGAGAAGCTCAGGCTGACGCTCGCTCGGCCGAACACCACCGGAGAGTGAGGCGGGCCTTGCGTTCGCGGGCGCCATGTTTATGCTCACCGTGCTAGACAGTTCGTTCTAGAATCCCGGCTGGGTGAGATGGCGCGTCCCAAGGAGTTCGATCGAGACGAGGCGCTGAAGGCGGCGATCCGGACCTTCGCCGATCACGGCTTCGAAGGCACATCGACGGATGACCTTCTCCGCTCGATGAAGATCAGCCGGCAAAGCCTCTACGATACGTTCGGCGACAAGCGGAGCCTCTACCTGGCCGCCCTCGAGCACTACAACGCCGAGAACGTCTCCGACCTCATACGTACGTTGAACACGGCGGGCTCGCCGCTCAAAGGTGTGGAGGCCGCGCTCCTGAGTTTCGCGGACAAGCCGAGCGCCCAGGCATCGCTCGGCTGCATGGGCGTCAGCGCCATCTGCGAGTTCGGCCGCTCCGACAAGGAGATCGCGTCGATCACCGACGGCATGGGCCGCACACTCCACGCCGCGCTCGAACGGCGCCTCACGGACGCGAAGGCGCTCGGAGAGATCGCCGGCGACGTCGACGTCCGGCAAGCGGCCGAGTTCATCAGCTCCACCTTGTCCGGCATGAAGGTCAGCGCACGAGGCGGCGCCTCGCCCGACAGCTTGCGCGCCATCGCCCGAATGGCGCTTCGAAGCCTCCAGAAGTAGCGGCGGCCTGGTCATCGGTCGCCGCATCGCTCGCGCTCGATTTTGGACCGTTCATTCTGAAATGTGACGAATCTGTAAACGGATTGGTCTGGCTCGGCACCGCCGGGGCGGCCAATCAGAGGAGACCCGTATGTCATCCGAAGCCATTCAATCGATCCTCTCGCGCATCGAAATCGAGAGCCTGCTGGCTCGCTACAATCGCTCGCTCGATCGGCTCGACGAGGAAGGCCTGAGAGCATCCTTCCACCCGGACGCCACCGTGTACATGGGCGGAGAGCCCGAAGCGAAGCGGACAGACGTGCCCGTCCGGGACTTCATCCCTGCCCTCCTCGGCATGCTCCGCGAGCTCACGCTCACGCATCACCAGATCGGAAACACTCAGATCGTACTCGATGGCGAGACCGCGCGCGCCGAGACGTACTTCACAGCGCTCCACCGGACCGGCCCCGCGGGTTGGTCGCCTTTCCCGCAGGCGAAGCCGAATGAGGACCTCATCGTCCGAGGCCGATACATCGACCGCCTGGAGCGACGCGACGGCGCGTGGCGAATCGCCCATCGCACTGCGGTCGTCGATTGGGTCCGCTTCGATCCCGCCGGCGACCGCGGCGTGCTCGCAGCTCCGCTCGAGCCGCGGAGTCGTCGTGACCGCTCGGATGTCGTCTACCTCGAGGGAGGTGCAAAGTGAGCAGCGTCCGTCCTGGCGATTCGAACCGCCCCATCGGCGTCGGCATCATCGGCGCAAGCCCGCTCAACCCCGGCTGGGCCCTCGCGGCGCATCTGCCGGCGATCGAGGCGCTGCCGGACTTCGAGCTCCGTGCGGTCAGCACGAGCCGCCGCGAATCTGCGGAGGCAGCCGAAAGGGCGTTCCGCGTTCCGGCCTTCGACAACGCCACCGCGTTGATCGCGCATCCCGACGTCGAGCTCGTGGTCGTCTCGGTGAAGGTGCCGGAGCACCATGCCCTCATCGCCGAGGCGATCGACGCGGGCAAGATGGTCTTCAGCGAGTGGCCCCTCGGCGTCGATCTCGCGGAGGCCGAAGACCTCGCCGCACGTGCAGAGGCCGCCGGCGTTCGCACCGCCATCGCGCTCCAGGCTCGGTTTGCGCCCGCAGTGCAACACGCGCGCGCCCTCGTCGCCGAGGGCTACGTCGGTGACATCCTGGCGACGACGCTGACCGGCTCCGGGATGGCCTGGGGACCAGAGGTCAAACGCTCGCAGACGTACGCGCACGACGCGGCGAGCGGCGTGAACGTCCTCTCCGTATCCATGCTCCACGCGCTCGAGGCGGTGAACTTCGCGCTCGGCGACTTCCGGACGGTCGCGGCCTCCACCGCCGTTCGACGGCCGACGGTCCGCATCATCGAGGACGGAAGCTCGCATCGCGTGACCGCGCCGGATCATGTCGCGCTCACTGGCACGCTGGAGAGCGGCGCCTTCGTCTCCGCGTTCTACCGCGGCGGCAGCTCTCGCGCCGGCAACCTTCGATGGGAGATCAACGGGACCGAAGGCGACCTCCTCATCACGGCTCCCTACGGCAATCTGCAGGTCGCGGATCTCGTGCTCGAGGGAGGACGTGCCGATCAAGCCTCGGTGAGCCGGATCGCCGTGCACGCGGGCGACGCTACGGGCTTCGGCGTCAACATCCTGCGCGAGTATGCCGCGCTGGCCCGCGATATCCGCGAGGGTACCCGTCTCGTCCCGGACTTCGCCTACGCCGTGCGTCGCCACCGTCTCTTGGCGGCAATCCAGGAGGCTGCGCGGAGCGGGGTCACCCAGCACCTCGACTGACCCCCAGTGCTCGACGACATCCGAGCGGCGGCGCTCAGCGCCAGCCTCGAGCGAAAGGAGCTCACATGAAAGCGATTGTTCTCAGGAAGCTTGGCGGGCCCGACGAGCTGCGGCTCGAAGAGGTCCGCACACCCGAGCCAGGCCCCGGCGAGGTCCTCGTCGACGTCACGGCTGCAGGCGTCAACTTCATGGACGTCGGCACGCGCACCGGGCTGAACTCGATTGCGCCCCTGCCGATGACGCCCGGGGTGGAAGGTGCGGGCCGCGTGGCCGCTCTCGGGCCGGACGTCCGCGGCCTCTCGGTCGGAGATCGCGTCGCCTGGTTCTTCGTGGTCGGCAGCTACGCGGAGCGCGTCATCGCGCGCGCCGACGCGCTCGTTCGACTCCCCGATGCGATCTCCGACGAGATCGGCGCGAGCGTCATGATGCAGGGCCTGACCGCGCTCAACCTTACGCGCGGGACGTACAAGATCCAGCCGGGGGACATCGCGCTCGTACACGCGGCGGCCGGCGGCGTTGGCCTGATGCTCACGCAGCTCGTCAAAATCCTGGGCGGGCGGGTGATCGGGCGGGTCTCGAGCGAAGAGAAGGCCGCGATCGCCCGCGCTGCCGGCGCGGACCACGTCGTCGTAGCGGCCGACGGCGACTTCTCCGAGCAAGTCCTGGCCCTCACGGATGGCGAAGGCGTGCACGTCGCGTACGACGGCACTGGCGCCGACTCGTTCTACGGCTCGCTCGCGTCGCTTCGCTACCACGGGGTGCTCGCGTATTACGGGCACACCATCAAGCGACTACCGCCGATCGAGCTGCTCGACCTGCCACGCAGCGTGCTCGTCACGTATCCCGTCGTCCACCATCTCGTCCGGACGCACGAGGCGCTCGTGGCACGCAGCAGCGAGCTGTTCGGTTGGTTGAAGGAGGGCCGCCTCGAGCCGCGGATCGGAGGCCGATACGCGCTCGCCGATGCCCGACGCGCACACGAGGACATCCAGTCACGAAGGACCATGGGCAAGCTGCTCTTGCTCCCGTGACCAGCGCGGCACGAGGCACGCCTCGTCCACAAAAGACGCAGTCCCTGCGTTACCGTGGCCTGGTTGGGTCGCTGTCGCTGTCGCTCGTGTCATCTCGTCCGGCGCCGTCTTGGGCTCTGGCTCGCCGTGTGTGCGCTGGTCATGTGGACAGCCATCGCAAAGCGAGCCTCCGCGCACGACACGTTCGCGCTGTCCTGGAGGTCCGACACAGGACGGCGCGCCTGCGTGACGCAAGCTGATCTCCAAGAGGCCGTCCGGCGCAAGCTCGGATGGGATCCGTTCACGGAGGCCGAACGCGCCGACGTCTTCATCGAGGGAAAGGAGACCGTCGCTCGCCCCGGCGATGTTCGAGCTCACGTCGTGAGCAGAGATCGTCGGGGCCCCGTCCTCGGTGCACGCGATCTGGAAGCACGGAGCTGCGCGGACCTTCTCAGCGCGGCTACACTCGTCGTCGCGCTCATCATCGACCCGGAAGGCAGCGGAGGCGCAGGCGCAGGCGGCAGCCCCGCTCGCGACGAAACGGCTGGGGCTCCACGCGAGCCAGGACCGCCGCTTCCTCCTCCGACCCCTTCGGAGCAGGCACGCCCCGGAAGGCGGCCTCCGCCGGCCGCTCACCCGTTGGCACCGCGTCGCCGCATGCATCGCGCTCCCATCGCACGACGCGATGCTCCCCCATTCGAGCTCGCTCTTGGCGGCGGAGTCGGGACGAGCATAGGCATCTTGCCCTCGCCCAGCACGACGCTGTTGGCATTCGCACGGCTGCTCTCTCGATCACGATGGAGCTTGGATTGGAGAGGCGGCTTCTCTCTACCGCAGAGCCTTCGTCGGCCGAAGGTGGACGGCACTTTCGCAGCAGTCGAGCAGGACGTGCGCGCGTGTTTCGCCGTCGTCCGCTGGCGCGGCGGCAATCTCGATGGCTGCGGGGGAATCGCGTGGGGCGCCGTCGTCCCGCACACAGATGGCGTGCGCCAGGGCAACGACTCCTGGCGCGTGATCGTCGGCCCGACTGCAGGCTCCGCGCTGACGTTCGAGCGCAAGCCGGCGTCCATCCGACTCGACGTCGGCGTGACGCTCCCATCCCGCGTGTATTCGTTCTCGTACCTCAACGAGGTCGACGGGCGCAACCCTCTGTATTCGACGCAGGAAGTCATCTTCTCCGTATCGCTGAGCGCCCTCGCTACGATTTCGCAATAATCCGCCCCCCCGGTCCGCACCAACCCATCGTGGCCCCGGGATCCCTCACCTCCGTCAGCAACACGCCGGCGGTGCTTGCCGTGAGCTCACCTCCCGACGTCGCGACGATCTTGAGAGAGCACGGAGCGAGCGTGCACCGTCTGCTTCGCCGGCTCGGTGTCCGTACGGCGGACGTCGAAGACGCGTTCCAGGAAGTCTTCGTCATCGTCCACCGGAAGCTCGGTGTGCTCGAGAAGCCGTCTTCGATGCGCGCCTGGGTCTACGGGATCTGCATCCGAGTCGCGGCGAAGTACCGTCGCCGACGGAGCAGCGCGCGTGAGGTCGCCGAGGACGCGGCCGACGAGCAGATCGATCCTACCACGCCGGTCGAGCATCTCGACGCGAAGCGAGCGCGCGAGGTGCTCGTCACGATCCTGGATCAGCTCGACGACGACAAGCGCTCGGTGTTCGTCCTCTTCGAGCTCGAAGAGAGACCCATGGCGGAAGTCGCTCAGATCGTGGGCTGTCCGGTCCAGACGGCGTACACGCGTTTGCGCGCCGCACGGGAGGAGGTGGCGGAGGCCGTTCGCCGCTACCGCGCGCGGAGGGAGTTCAAATGAGTCACGAGCCGATTCGTCTGGCCGATCTCACGGACGGCGCTTCCTCGGAAGAAGAGTTCATGCGCGCGCTCATCCGGACGGAGCGAACCGACGCGCCGACCGATGACGAGATGCAGCAGCTCGCCTCCCGACTGGGACCAGTGATGAACAGGCAGGGCACGTTCGCGTCGTCGTCTGCTCGGCGATGGCTGATAGCGGCGGGGATCGCGGTTGGACTCTTGGTCGGGATCGCATTGGTTCGGCAGGACATCGATAGCCCTCCCCGGCCGGCTGCCGTGGCGAGCGCTCTGCCTCTCGGCGGTGCGGGGCCCGCCGCTTCGGTCGCGGAGTTGGGGACCACCACAGCAACGCCCACCACGCCGCCACCGTCGCCGCCGCTCGTCTCCGTCGATTCGCTGCCGTCCGTGGCGAGTCGTCCTCTCGCACGTCCCGCATCCGCCGGCAGTCCTCTCGGTTGCGCCGGCGAGATCCAACTCCTCGATCGCGCCGACGCCGCGCTGCGCTCAGGCGACGTGAACGGCGCGCTGTCGCTCGCGCGCGAGCACTCGGAGCGTTGTCCTGCGGGCGCGTTCGTCCAGGAGCGAGAGCGCATCGCGATCGACGCCCTCGCGCGGCTCGGACGTGACGACGAGATGCGTGCGCGGGCGCGAGCCTTCGAGGCGCGCTTCCCGACGTCGCCTCACGTGCATCGCATTCGCCGCCTCGTCGACCAGCACTCGCATGCCCCGCACGCGCGCTGAAGCCATTCCACTTCACGAATACCGTCATCGCCCGATGCCGGGACGCCGTCGCCGATTTCGCTCAATCTCTGGAGCTCGCCTGCCGTGACACCCATCCGAAGATCGTTAGGCATTCCGGCCCTCGTCTCCGGCCTCGTGCTGGGGCTCGTCGCGGCCTCGGCGGCCTGCGCGACTCGCTCCGACGAAAGCTTGGGCATCGCGCCGACCGACCGCGATGCCTCGCTCTCGTTCGTCGCGGAGGCCGGGATGGACGACTGCAACGCGGACGGGACCTGTGATGCGGGGCTCGTGCAGTACTGCCCGGTGACCAAGTGCCCTGATCCGTACTCCACGTGCGCGTCCTCGCGCTTCGCGTGCGACGTGAACCTCCTCAACGATCCACTCAACTGCGGCGCGTGCGGATTCTCCTGCTACAACACTACGGGCTCCGCCACGTACGCCTGCATCGAAGGCAAGTGCACGTTCGCCTGCGCTGAAGGGTGGGCAGACTGCAACAATCTCCCGGACGACGACTGCGAGACGCAGCTCGGTACGAACGGCGCATGCGCGGCCTGTGGCGACGTCTGTCCGGATCCGGCGAAACCGTGCATCGCAAGGCAAGGTGCGCCGTCCCAGTGCGGTTGCGATCCTGGACAGACGTATTGCGATCAAAAGTGTGTCGACACGCAGTCGGGCGACCAGAACTGCGGCTCATGCGGGACGACGTGTACGCCGACGCCGAGCGACGGCGGGGCACTCCCTCCCAACGTCTATCTGGGCTGCCAGAACGGCGAATGCGGGCATCCGAAGTGCGAGAGCGGCTGGGCCGATTGCGACGGCAAGTCGGATAACGGTTGCGAGACGGATCTCTTGCTCCCGACGAGCTGTGGAGCATGCACGACTGCGTGCGATCCCGGCCAGAGTTGCCGGATCGTCAACGAACGCCCCACGTGCGTTTGCCCTCCAGGTCAGCAGCTGTGCGGGGACACCTGCGTCGACCTCGCCACGAGCACGAGCCATTGCGGCGCGTGCGGCAACAGCTGCGCCTTCGCCAAACCATTCGCGGGCGGCAGACCCCACTGCGCCTACGGTTCGTGCCGCTACGAGTGCTTGCTGGGTCGAGGCGACTGCAACGGCGATCCGTCGGACGGATGCGAAACGAACCTCACCGCGGACCCGCGGAACTGCGGCGTCTGTGGAAACGCTTGTGACATTGCCGGCGGCCAGCCATGCATCGGCGGCCGATGCGCCGTCGAGCCCTGCGAGGGCGGAGGAGTTACGACTCAATGAAGACGGCCTGGCTCTTGGGGTTTGCCTTGCTCGCAGGCGGCACGGCTTCGCTCGCCTTCCTGGGCGCGTGCGCCACCAACGACGACGGCATCGGCCCCGGCGAGCTCCCGGACCCGAACACGCTGCCCGATGGCAGTCCCGAGGCGAGCAACGATGATGCCGCAGATGCCGCGACCGACCTCCCCTGCACGCCGCACACGCTCTGCCCGGCCGGGCTGTTCGGTGCGGACACCGTCGGTGGCGCGCTCGACCTGCGCACGCGCATCAACGCCATCCGCGGTCGCTCGGCAAATGACGTCTGGGCCGTGGGTGCGCGTGGCGCGGTCGGACACTTCGATGGCACGACGTGGAAGCGTCTCGAGCTCGGAAGCCAAGACTCGATCGGTGCGCTCTGGCTCCGCGACTCCGGTGAAGTCGGTTTCGCGTCGTGGGCGCTCTACTCCCGTGGCGGCGCCCCCGAGCCCCCCGCCGACGCGGGCCCCCCCTCCGCCGACGGTTGGCTCGCCCGCGGTCCCGTGACGAGGCCACCCGAGCTGAACGATGGCTTCCAGCTGACGTCGGCCTGGTCATCGGCGGGTTCGGAGTGGGGATTCTGCACATCGGTTGCGCCCCCAGACATTCCCGGCGTCTCCGACCTGACGACGAACGGCATCTGGCGCCTTCGTTACGGTCCAGAAGAGCAACGCTTCGAAGTCGTCCGTCTACTCCCGCCAGGAACGTGCGCGACGTTCGGCTGTCGGCGGCTGACGAGTGTCCACGGCATTTCCAACGACGACGTGTGGGCAGTCGGATACAGGGGCTCCGCCGTCCACATCACGAGCGCGTCGAGCGATTCGCCCAAAGTCGCTCCGTTCGACACCCAGACATGGGCAGGCTTCAGCGGCGTCTGGGCCGCGTCAGGGAACGACGTCTGGGCCGTCGGAGGCGGCGGCACGATCCGCCACTACACCGGCCACCCGGATACGTTCGACGTCGTCGACGCCGTGCCGACGACCGAGGCGCTCAACGCGGTCTGGGGAACGGGTCCGAACGACATCTGGGCCGTCGGCAATGCCGCGACGGTCCTTCACTACGACGGCGCAGCGTGGTCGCGCGTCGACGTGGCCGCTCTCGGCGGGCGTCGTCCGGACCTGTACACCGTATGGGCCTCCGCTCCCGGACATGTCTGGATTGGGGGCGATGGCGTGGTTCTCTCGCTAGGAGGAAGACCGTGAGTCGCAAGCGCTTGCCGTTCGCGTGCGTGTTTCTCGCGCTCGCAGCTTCGGCTGCATGCGCCAGCTCGGACGATGGGCCTGCCGATCCTGCGCCGTCTGCGGACGGCGGCGGGGACCTGCGTCTCGACGCCGAAGCCGCGGTCGACGCGGGCGCGGATGCTCTGCTCGACGCGCACCGAGGCCCGCCGGAATGTAGCCCGGCAGGATGGTGCCCGACAGAGCTACCGGATGATTCGTTCGAATTCCTCCACATCCACCCGTTTCCGACTCGCGCCTTCGGCCTCGGCGCCAACGAGGTCATCGGGCAAAAGATTCTGGAATGGGATCACTCGACCAACCAATGGTCGTTCATCGACGACAACCGACAGAACGGAGTCTCCACCAATCTCACGAACCTCTGGTCGCCCAACGAAGACGAGGTGTACGTCGCCCAGATGGGCATCGACTTCACCGACTTCAGCTTCTTGGGAACCGTCTATCACGGGACGAGGCCATCACCGCCAGCGACGAGCTGGACGTGGGAGACGTTGCCGCCGCAGAGGTGCAGCCAGTACATCCCTCCGCTCGTCGGCGGCACCGG
This sequence comes from Pseudomonadota bacterium, assembly GCA_023423895.1. Lineage (GTDB taxonomy): Bacteria > Myxococcota_A > Polyangia > Polyangiales > Polyangiaceae > Labilithrix. The sequence goes on along the minus strand of JAFAER010000198.1, from coordinate 52,216 downwards.
GCCGAACGATATCTATCTGACGTTCTGCAAATCGATCTATCGCCTGGACCGAACTGCTATAGGCAATGGCGCATCATGGGTCCTCGAATACGCCTTCGAAGACGACCCAGACAGCGTGCTGATGACCGACATCGTCGGAACGGGCCCAAACGATCTATGGATCGCGGGAGGCAGAGGCCCTGAAGACTTCCTCAGCAACGGATACGGCGGATGCGGCATCCTCGTGCACAAAGACGCGTCGGGCTACAAGATCGTCGCCGACGCTGATGTCGACCCCGCGACCGGCGAGTGCAAGACCAAACAGGACTTCGAGACGATCCCGGGCGCCTTCACCTACGGCGCCAACATCACAGTGAGTGGCCAGTTCATCGGCGTCACCAGAGTCAGCAATCAGACCACTGACGTGGCCAGGATCCTCCTGAACGCCGACGGGACGGTCGAGCACTTCACGGCTCATCCGCCCCTGCCCACGGGCATCGTGTTGCTGTCGATGTGGGGATTGTCGCCCGACGAGCTATGGTTCGTCACAGGACGTGAAACCGGATCCGGGGGAAGCACCGTGCTCCACGGCGCGAACGTCTTCTCGGACGGGAGCGCCTACGAATATTCGACCGTATCGATCAATGGCGAATCGAATCCGCGCGCGTTTCACCAGATTCGCGGGACTTCCAACACGAACATCTGGGCCATCGGAGATCTACGTGCGCTACACAAAACGACTCCTTGAGATGCCGCGGTTTGGCGTCCTCGTCGTCGTCCTCGTGGGGACCATGGCCGGGGCGACGGTGAGCTGTGCGACGGAAGACGCTCCAAGGCCCTCGCCAGACGCCCTGGAAGACGCGTCGGTCCCCGACACCGCGTCGGACGCGGACACCGACGCGGGAGCAACCGACGTGCGTGATGCGGGACCGCTCGACGCGTCACCACTGCCCGTCGACTGCACCGGAGCGTCCTGCGGCGTCTCGATCGTCGCCGGCATCAGCGAGAGCTTCTGCGCGCTCCTCCAAGACGGAAGTGTCGTCTGCTGGGGAGAGAACGACAGAGCGCAGCTCGGGCGCGGGCCCGATGTGACCGAATACGGAAGCGCGACGCCTGCCAAGGTCGACGGTCTCCCGAAGATCACACGTCTCGACCGCCTGTGCGCGATCGACCAAAGCGGTGGGACCTGGTGCTGGGGCGTCGGGCCGTACCTTCGTGACGAGACAAACGGAATGACGGCCGAGCCAACGCCCGTGAAGCTTCCCATCGCCGCTGCTTCGTCGGTGAGCGTGCGCGCCCTCGCCCCGCACCTCGCCGCGGTGGCGTGCGCCGTCGCGGACGGCGGCGTCGTCTGCTGGGGAAGCAACGCCAACGGTCAGGTCGCGAAGCCCGTCGTCGGCGACAGTGCCGAGAGCGGCTGGGCCCCCCACGACATCGGCATCCCGCCCGGGGCGCCGATCCGAAGCGTGGCCGTGGGTGACGCGACGTTCGCGCTGCGCGAAGACGGTACGCTCTTGAGCTGGGGCGCAAACCCGCCGCTTGGCCGCGTCTCGTCTCTCTTCCCCGATCCTCGTCCGAAGCCGATCTCCCTGCCGAACGTCACGAACGTCGACGTCTTGTTCGACGAAGCGTGCGCCGTATCGAACGGCGCCGCGTATTGCTGGGGCGGGATGGGACAATACTCGGCGCACAACGATCCGCTGAGTCGAGCGTTGCCGGAGCTGGTGCGGACGCCGGAGCCCGTCTCGCAGGTGGCGACGACGGCCGTCTTCCTGCTGAGCACCGGACGCCGCGGCTGCGCCGTCGGCCTCTCCGGCGACGTGTATTGCTGGGGGCCGAACGAGAGCGGGCAGGCGGGCGACGCCACGAAGTACGACTTTGCCGGTGAACCCGTGAAAGTGAAAGGCTTGCCGGCCCCCGCGGCCGAAGTGCGAACGACGCCAAAGGCCAGCTGCGCTCTTCTCACGACCGGGAAGATCTACTGCTGGGGGAGCAACTTCTACGGACAGCTCGGGACCGGGATGATCCGCACGCCAGACTTCACCCCGCAGGAGGTGCTGCTCCCATGAAGCTCTCACGATCGCGCGCAGCGTCGCTCGTCTACGTCGTCACGGCCTGCGTCGTCACGAACATCGGCGGGTGCAGCGACCGCGAAGGTGGCTTCGGAGCAAACACCGACGGCTTCGGTCAGGACGCTGCGACCGCCGACGCAGGACTGTGCCTCCTTCGGTGCTCGCTCGACGGCCGCTCGGTCGTCGACACGTGTACCGAGGCGGTCGTCGAGACGTGCAAGCCGGAGCTCGCATGTGGTGGCGGCGTCTGCCAGGAGCCCTGCGCGGCGGCTGCAGCAGACCGAAGCTCGAACGGCTGCAACTTCTACTTCCAGGCGCCTCTGTTCACGAAGATGTACGGTCATTCCTGCTATGCCGCCTTCGTCGTCAACACGTCGGAGCTCCCGGTCGACCTCGCGCTGGAGCTCGAAGGAAAGCAGCTCGACCTCTCGAAGGCGGTGTTTCGGACCAACCCGGGCGACGCGAAGCTGCTCCCGCACGAGGGCCCGATTCTGCCCGGTGAGAGCGCCATCTTGTTCGTCTCTGATTCCGGTCCCGATGAGCCCGGGGCAGAGGGTATCCGATGCCCCGACGGCGTCGTGCCCGCGTCCTACGTGGATCCGGTCCCTGATGGTACTGGCATCGGTACGTCGTACCATCTGACGACGAACGTTCCGGTCGGTCTCACGGCGATCTATCCGTTCGGCGGCGCAACGTCCTTTCTTCCCTCGGCGACGCTCCTCTTCCCGGTCCCCGTCTGGGGGACGCAGCACGTCATCGTCAACGCGTGGGAGATGGTCGGGGTGCCTGTGCCCGGAGGCCCCGGCAAACCGAGCACGCAGATCGTTGCTTCCGAAGACGACACCGAGATCACGATCCGTCCGACGCGCGACATTCAAGACGGACACGGCGTCGTGGGCGGTCCGGCCTCGCTTCCCATCAGCTATCGCCTGAACAAGGGGCAGTTTCTGCAGCTCGACCAGGCTGAGGAGCTTTCCGGAAGCATCGTCGTCGCCGACAAGCCGACGAGCGTGTTCGGCGGTCACGAGTGCATGTTCATCCCGGCGAGCCGGTGGGCATGCGAAGCCGCGAGCCAGCAGCTTCCGTCCATCGACCAATGGGGCTCGGAGTACGTCGGCGTCGGGTATCGGCCGCGCCTCGGCGACGAACACGAGCCGATGCCGTACCGCATCGTCGCTGCGCGCGACGGCACGCAGCTCGACTACGATCCCGTCGTGCCGCCCGGCGCACCGATCACGCTCTCGGCCGGCGAGGTCGTGACGTTCTGGTCGGGTACGGGCGACGCGTTCGTCGTCCGTACACAGGACGCTGATCATCCGATCTACCTTGCGGCGTACATGACCGGCGGCTGCCCGAGCGACGGAAGCGACTACCTCGGGAGTCGCCACTACCATTGCAAGGGGGATCCCGAGTTCGTGAACGTCGTCCCCGCCGCGCAGTATCTGAGCTCGTACAGCTTCTATGCAGACCCCACCTACGAGGAAAGCTCGCTCGTGCTCGTCCGCCGGAAGAACGGCGACCGTTTCGACGACGTCTCGCTCGAGTGCGCGGGCGATCTCACCGACTGGAAGCCCGTCGGGACGCGCGGACAATACGAGTTCACGCGCGTCGATCTGATCCGAAAGTTCGGACCAGGCGAGGAGTTCGACGGTGGGGTCTGCCAGAGCGGCCTACAGCGGATGAAGAGCCAAGGCCCGTTCACCGCGACGGTGTGGGGCTGGGGGCAGGCGGCGAGCTACGCGTATCCGGGCGGCATGGCGCTGCGGAAGCTCACCAACGTACCGGTCGATCCGCTCCGCTGACGCCAGCCGACATTCGGTATGCACTCTGGTGAGGACGCTCCACGCGTTGCCGCGCCGCCCTCCAACGCAGCCCGGGTGTCATCCGGCTCGAACCGTGACGCTGCGTTTCGCGGCGTCGCTTGCGCCAACCTGGCGCTACCCGTGGCGCACGAAGCAATGGGCGTCCGTGAAAGCCCGCGAAACGTCAGCGGACGACCGAAAGGCACGACGATTGCGTTGCGCGCGGCCATGACCGTGACGTCCCCCCTTCGCTCTGCCAGGACACTCTTCGCAACGGCCAGCTTCGCCGTCACGACGCCCCTCTTCATCGCTGCAGGCTGCTCGAGCGGATCCGAAGGAGCTGACGGATCTGGGACCGGAGCTTCATCCTCGGGAAGCACCACCACAGGACCGTCGAGCGGGAACGAGCCTGGCGCCATCCCCGGCACGACGCCAGGCACGAACACCCCCGGCGCGCCCGCAGCCCCGTCGAGCAACGCCCCGACCTGCAACGACGAAGACGACTGCCCCAACTGGTATTGCGAATGTGAGCAAGGCCCGCCGGTCAACACCCGCCACTGCACCAACGGCCGATGCGAAGACGCGGCGGTCGCCTGTCCGAAGTCCTGCAAGAGCTTCGGCACCTGCTGGACCGGACAGGCGGGCGGTGGCTGGGACGGTGGGACGAACGCAGGCCCAAACGACTGCAACGCACCACCACCGGCCGACGCGGGCTCCGGGAATGGGTGCGGCGACAACACGTCGTTCACGGATCTCGGCAAGGGATGCACACAAGCCGCCCAGTGCCAGTCCGGGCAGTGCTGGGGATTGAATCCGTCGTTCGTGTGCACGAAGCGATGCACGACGGCAAACCAATGTCCGAAGAACTGGGAATGCGTCCCGAACGGCACGTTCAACATCTGTCTCCAGGGAGACAAGGCGAACACGACGCCATCGACCAACACGTCGTGCGCGCAGGTCTCGTTCACCGACCTCGGAGGAGCGTGCTCGTTCCCCACGCACTGCCAGAGCCTGATCTGCCTCGGCCAGACGTATTGCTCGAAGCGTTGCCATGACGCGTCCGATTGCCCGTCCGGCTGGAGCTGCACGAAAGGCGCAAGCTTCGACTACTGCACCAAGTAGCGAGCGCTACGTCCAATCCACTTCTCGACGTGCTCGCCACCGAAAGCGCGGTCGGTCTCATCGGTCTCGACCACGTCCGCAGCGGAGGGAGCGAAGGCACGCGCGGCGGTCTCGAACACGGGCAGGTGGGCCGCAACGGACTTCCGTTGTCGCGAGCGGATCCGCTTCTCGACGTAGTCGCGGCCGAAGTCCTGCTCTGTGTGCAGGCGAATGTGGACCTTGCACCTGAGGCGAAGATTGGTGAGCTCGTCGCTTCCGCCGAGCGCCTTGGCCTTGATGTGATCCAGCTCGAGGAATCCGCGCGCCGGGCACCGGTTCCCTTCGACATCGAAGTACGTGCACTGTTCTCCGTCGCGAGCGAAGACCTCGCGCTGAACCGCCAGCGGGATGTGGCTGCGGCGCGTCGACGGCTCGTCGTCCGGAGGTGAGCTCGTCGCGTCATCTCGACGGGCAATGGTCGCCTCTACTCGCTGTGAGCGAGTCGCATCGCCTCGCTGTGAGCGAGTCGCATCGCCGCGCTGTGAGCGAGGCGCGGCGATGCGATGGGCGATGACCACATCACCCTGCTGCGTGCTCTTCGCACCATCTGCATTCGACCTTGCAGCTGCTTTCGTGGTTCTTCCAAGGCGCCCTTTGTCGAGCTTCGCCAGGAGGAGATCGAGGGCGCGAACGAAGATCGTCTCGAGATCGCCGCCGGGATTGCGATGGCGCATGAGATCGCGGACGCGTTCGAGCTTCTCCTTCGTCTCGCGTGAGATGGCGAGCTCGACTCTAGACGCGTTGGCCGCGCAACGGCCTCGTCGTCCAGCTCGCCGTTCACCGCGGCGGAGGCGGCGTCGGGCGTGGCGCCGGCGGCGGAGGTGCAGAGCGCGGCGGAGGCGGAGGCGCCGACTTGCCGGTGGCCGGAGGCGGTGGCGGTGGCGGCGCGCTCTTGTTCTGCGGCGCAGGCGGCGGGGGCGCAGGAGCAGCAGGCTTCGGAGCGGGCGCAGGCGCAGCAGGCTTCGGAGCGGGAGCAGGCGCAGGCGCGGAGGCCGGCGCAGAGCCTGCGCGCTCGCATACGCCGAGGCGCTCCACGAGGTCCGCGTCGCAGCTCGGGATGCGCACCGTCACCGTGCACGCGGCCTGACCGAGGCGGCCGCACAACGGCGGCTTCACGCACTTGCCGGCCTGTTCGACGAGATTGAGATCGCAGCTCGGGACGCGCTCGAAGACGGTGCACGCGTTGCTGCCTTCGCGGCCGCAGGGCGGGTGGGAGCAGACGTTCTTCAGCAAATCGTGCTTCAGGTTCTGATCACACGGGTATGCGGCCGGCGTCTTGAGCACCGGATCGATCTTCGCTCGCTCGACGACCGAACATCCTCGCTGTCCTTCTTGGCCGCAGAGCGGACGCACGCATCGACCGCCGCCCTCCACGAGGTTGACGTTGCAGCTCGGGAACTTCTCCCCGAGCGTGCACGCGCGCTCGCCCTCGGCGCCACACCAATCCGCGCGCGCTTCCTTGGTCAGGCAGAGGACGAGGCCGGCGGCGGCCAGACTCGACAGGGCGACGGGAATGAATCGCGGACCGAGCAGCTTCTCGAAGTTCAAGGTGACCTCCCGCAGACGTGCACATCGCACGCGCCCCATCAGCGTTGCGGGAGAGGGCGATCGCGGCAATGGTCACTTCACCCAGCGCAATGCGGGACGGCGGCCGCGGAGCGTCACCCGGACGGATGACGGCGGGGATACTCACATCAGAGATCGAGCTTCGCCCACGCGCGATACAGCTTGTGGCCCGAGCCTCCCGAACCTTCGATCTCGGCGCCCATCCGTCCGCTGATGCGATTGTGCGAGAAGAAGACGTGATCGAGCTTCGCGGCGTTGTTCGTCATCGTGCCTTCGCCGCTCCGACACGCATCGGCAGCGCAGCGGACGTCTTCCCTGTTGGCGTAGCGCTCACGGTTCGGGTTGGACTGATCCGCCTCGTCGAACTTCCCGCCGTTGTAGTTACCGAAGCGCGTCAGCCGATAGAGGTGGTCGAGCGCCTTCTTTCCTGGGCTCGCGTTGAAGTCACCTGCGATGACGACCGCCTGACCGGAGTTGGCGCGCGGGTTGAGCGCGTTCGCGATGCGCCAGACCTGCCTGTCGCGTGCGGCTTCGGCTGCGGCGGGGTCGTTGCCCTGCGCGCGAAGATGGGTGACGCATGCGAGGACCTTCCGAGCCGTGTTGGGGATCGGCACCTCACCGCAGAGGAGGGTGAAGTACTTCGCGCCGTCGGGATCGCCGAGGTCCTGCCGGATCGCTTCCGTCATCGCGCGCGGTGAGGCGAGAAGCTGTCCTTTCGGCGTCCCGCCACACTTCTCGCCGCCGATGTTCTCGGTCATCGGGGCGAAGAGAACGCTCCAGCCCGGGAATGCCTGCAGGAACGCCTGATACTGCGCGTAGCAGACCTCCTCGAGCATCACGACGTCGGGGTTCGTCGCCTTGATGCGGGAGAACGTGTAGCTGATGCCCACGAGGCCGTCGTCGTTCTCCGCGCCCCCGCCGACGTTGTGCGTGAGCACGTCGAACCGACGGCCCTCGTTCTTCGGCTCGTTCTTCCCGCCGCCGTTTCCCTTGTTCTTGTTCTTGTTCTTCTTGCCGTCCTTCACGTCGTAGGCGGCCTCGTCGGTGAGCTCGTCGTCCGAATCGAAGGCGCAGCCCGCCAGCCCGGATGCGAGGGCGATGATCGAGATGACCGACGCGAAGAGAGGGACACGGCGAAGCAGGGACGGGCCGTAAGTCGTCATGGTCGCGTGGGACTGCACAGCCCGTTCCCACCGCGACCGAGCGGGAAGTGCCCGCAAAATGGCGCTCGCAGGGACGCGGCTCGCGCCGTTCCCCTTCATCCGGCTGGATCACTATGCCGATGCGGGGCCCACCGTTCGATGCGAGCGTTGAGCAGGAGCCGGCGCATCTTTCTCGTTGCGCATCTAGCGCAATCCCTGCCCTTCGAGGCCCGGAGAAACGCGAGCTTGTCCGTCGTGCCGTGCGCGGTTTCCGAGCGAGCGGAGCGCGCACCATCGCTCGTTCGATGTGTCTTCTCCCGCTGCGCCTGACGTGAAACACGGACGGGCAGCGCTCACGCCTTGGCGTCGAGAATGCACCGCAGGACCGCTCGAAGGAGGAACTCGACAATGTTCACCCTCGATCGAGTTTCATCGACGGTCCTCGGCTTGAGCGTCGGGCTGGCGCTTGCTGGATGCTCCAGCCCCAATGAGGACGAGATCCTGGCGGCGACGGCTCCAGCGGACGAAGAAGGTTCCGCGAGCCGCGTCGAGCCTGTCTCGGCGAACATGAAGGCGCCGACCGAGGCGACGTACAGCACCACCAACAGCTTCGGCGTCGCATGCCGCGGCATGGAGGACTGCACGCGCTTCTGCTCCGCCGCATGCGACGTGCTGCCGTCCGGCGGCGCGCACTGCACGCGCGTCCCGACGGGCGACGGCCTCCTCGCGGCGAGCTCCCCGCTGCTCGAGCGGTTGCCGAAGATGACCTACGTGACGGCCGACTCGGGCGCGCGCGCGACCGCGGAGACCGTCGCAGGGCTGGAGCGGCTCGATGCCTGGCTGGAGGCGTCGCCGGATCGGAAGGAGTACGGGTACACGGTTCGCGTCAACAACTGCTGGCGTGACGGCATCCACGACATCAAGAAGGAGTGCTACTTCATCCTTCAGGGCAAGGACCCGAACGAGCTGGGGCTCGCGTGGCCCGGAGCTTCGGCGCACAGCGGAGGAAAGGGCTGCGACATCGTCCTCGTCGACGCGAAGGGCAAGACCGCGACCTCGTGCTCGGCAGCGGCCGAGAGCAGACTCGGCGCCGGCATCGACTTCCGGACCGCCTCGCGACTGCTCGACGAGGCGCTCACCAACGACACCGTCGGCGCGCGCCGCCTCAACTACGAGGCGTGGCACTACGAATGGGACGGTCCGACCGACTGTCGCTGCAAGGCGCCCGACTGCGCGGACGACTTCTGGCCGCCGACGTGCAACTGGGAAGGCGGCAAGGGCTGCCGGAAGAAGTAGGGATGCCGAGCCGGACGTCGACGAGCTCAGACGCGCCAGCGCCATTGCAGAGGAGCAGGAAGCGCCTCCGGAGCAAACTCCAATTGAAGAACCCGGCGATGGCCGGGACGGACCGCGGGCGACGAGGCATGAAGAAGAGCGGATCTTTGGAGGCGAGGCGTTCGCAGTTGGACCCAATCCTCCGTGGCCAAAGGGAACCCTTTCATGACGAGCCAAAGGGCTCGCACGTCGCGGATGACAGCGCGCGTGACGCTCTTCGCTCCTTCATGCGAGGAGGACGAGACCGAAGCGGCCTGTCGCTACGAAGCCTATTGCGCGATATGCGGCCTCCGCATCGGCGCCCGCAGTGAAAAGGACGGCGCGACGCACCCCGCGCCCTCGCTGCTCGAGCAGCGACGCGGCGACCACCGCTCGTGCGTAGCCACGTCCGCGCAGCGCAGGCGGCGTGTAGACACCGCCGACCTGGACGCAGTCCGGAAGCATGGCGTTGAACGACGTCATGGCGACACGAGCGCCGCCGTCCTCGAGCACCCAGAGGCGATCCTCCGCGAGCGCAGCGTCGATCACGTCCGCCGCTTCCGCTTCGACCTCCGGACCACGCTCCTTGCCGAGGAGCTCGAGCGTGTAGCCGATCCGCCACGAGACGAGCAGGTCGCGATCCTCGGCGACCGCGTGGCGTCCTCGTACGCGGCCGTCGACGAGCGGCGGCGGCACCTGCACCTCGTCGAGCCGGAGGGACATCAAGATCTCGTCGGAGTCGAGCGATGCCTTCGCCCCGGCGAGACCGAGCGCGGCCCGGACCTCGACGACCTGCTCGAGCGGCCCCGCGAAGCCGGTGACCGGACGGCCGCTCCACGCGAGGGTCGCGCGCGCGAGCTCGGCGACGGCCTCGTCGGCCTGGACGACGAACATCCCGTTCCACGCGTGCCCGACGACACCGACGACGGATGCGTCGCGCCACGCGAGCATGTACTGCGCTTCGTACCGCCTGCCCGACCAGGCGAGCCCGACCTGCCGCAGGTTGCCTCGGACGAGCATGCACGTGTCGGCGCGCGCTTCGAGGTACGTCTCGAGCGCTTCGAGATCGGCAGCCTCGCCGCGACGGAGCTGCAAGGACGACGGTGTCTCGGTCTCCGACGGCAAGCTCACGCGCACGCAGGATAGCCGCTGAGTGCGATTCTGACGCGCGCGAAGCTCTGCCCAAGCCCGTGCAGATGAGATAAACGATCGGATGAGCTCGTGCGGCGTCACTGTTCGTGCTCTGACGCCGTCGTCAGTCGCGGCACAGCTTGGCATGCCGAGTCGCCCCTAAGTGCTTGGCCCCACAAGCATCGCGATTCGTCGTTTGTGGTATGAACGTTGAATCCGGGCCGAGAAATGATCTCGACCCACGCTCGCCTCTCCCGCGAGCTTCGTCGGTGCGAACCGACCACGACGATGTGCCCCCACGCTTGCCGACCGCGACGCGTCATCCGCCATCTCGACGCACGAACGAGGACGGAGCGCCCGTGAAGCGAGCTCTCCACCTCACGCTGCTTCCCATCCTCGTCGCGGGAGTGCTGGCATCAGGCTCCGGGTGTGGCGACGAAACGGCACCTCGCGGAGAAACGGCAGACGGAGGGGACGACCGCGACGTCGCGGACGTCAAGGTCGAGCCCCCCGATGGGGGCGACGCCGACGTGCCGCCCGTCGTCGACTACGACGTCGCCTGCGGGTCGGACATGGCCTACTTCCCGGAAGAAGCGACCGAGATCCACTGGAACATCCGGTGCGCAGGTGCGCTCACTGCGCCCGCGCAGCTGCCCGACGGCGCGTCGTTCGACTCCGAGACTTCGACGCTCTCGTGGACGCCTCGGCTCGATCAGGCCGGCCCGTTCGAGGTCGTCGTGTCCGACGGGACGTCGAACACGCGCATCTCCGGGACGATCCTCGACCGCTTCGATGCTCCAGGCAACGCGCCGCTGGTCGACCGCACGCAGTACCTCGAAGAGCACGGTCTGCCCGTCATTCATCTCACGTGGCACTCGGACGACCCGATGTACTGCAAGGACGCGGTACGCCGCGATCCCGTCCCTGCCGACATCATCGTCGATGGGCGCGCGCACGAGGGCGCCGAGCTCCGCTGCCGAGGCGCGACGTCCCTCGCCTTCCCGAAGAAGAGCTTCACGCTCAGGTTCACGAAGGACGACCCATTCCACGGGGCGCCGGGCCTCGAGGCGTTCGAAGGCCGACGCCGCGTCATCCTCACGCAGACGTTCGACGACGTTTCGCAAATCCGAACGCGTCTCGCGTTCGAGATGTGGAACCGGCTCGATCCGGAGAACATCCGCATCGATCAGGCGAGCGCCGTCGTCTTCATCGACGGCGTGTACCAGGGGCTCTATCAGGTCACGGACGACATCGGCGATCACCTGATGGGCGTGCGCGGGCTCGACAAGAACGGCAACATCTTCAAGTCGGAGGCCCATACCGGGAACTACCGAACGACGCTCAACAACGGGAAGCCCAAGACCGATCTGGCCGTCGGCTACGAGAAGAGCGACGGCGAGCCGGAGGACGACTTCGAGGATCTGTTCAGGCTGCTCAGGTGGACATCGGATTCGACCGATGAAGAGATCGAGAGCACCATCGATTCGGTCCTCCGCACCGAGGACTTCCTCGACTGGTACATCTTGACGACGGCGCTGACCGCCTACGATAACTTCGGGAAGAACTCGCTCGTCTACATCGACTCGGACGGTCCGGATCGGCGCTTCCGGTACATCCCGTGGGACATGAACGCGACGTTCGGCCAGTCGTGGGACAGGAGCCCGCTCTCGCCGCGCGAGCTGGGAAGAGGCTCCAAAGCTCCGTCCACGTACAACGGAATCTGGCAGCGCATCATCGAGAGCCCCGCGCTCCTCGCACGACTCGAGGCACGCTACGCGGCCGCGCTCGAGGGTCCGATGAGCCAAGCGTCGATGCTCGAGCTCTTCGATCAGATGAGCACGGAGGTCCATCCTTCTGCGCTCCGTGATGACCGGAAGTGGAACGCCGCACGTAAGAGCTACAGCGTCTGGGCCAAGCTTCAGAGCGAGGCGACGTTCGACACCGAACGGGAGACCATGCGCAAGTGGATCGACGAGCGCTGGTCGTACCTCACGCCGATGTACGTGCCCCAGTAGAGGTCAGGGCAGACCTGCCTTCGACGCGCCCTACCTCAGCCGTATCGCGCTAGCTCAGCTCGAAGGGGGGGCGCGGAAAATCGTACGTCCCGGTTCACCTGGTGTGATCGCTCTGCGGCATCAGATGGACACATTTACTCATGGGACGACGTTTCCGTCTGCTTCCCCTCGGCCTCGTCGTGTTCACCACGGCACTGGCCGCAGGCTGTGGATCCAAGCGCGAGGTGCTCGCGACCGATAGTCAGGACGGCGCCGAGGAGCCCGGGTTCGTGGACCCCGACGCCGGGACGCCTCCTCCCCCCGCCCTCGCGCCCGACGCCAGCACCGTCGCGATGTGCGCGACGAACAAGTGCCCTGAAGGGCGGACGACGTGCTCGAACAACCCGTTCCCGTGCGCCGTCGATCTGCTGAACGACAACGACAACTGCGGAGCCTGCGGACGCCACTGTCCGCGGTCGACGCCCTACATGACGTCGGTCAACGCGTTCACGAAATGCGTCGACGGCGAATGCCAGCCTGTCTGCCTCTCGACGCATGCCGACTGCAACGGGGTCGTCGAGGACGGCTGCGAGACGAACATCTCCCGAGACAAGAACAACTGCGGCGGCTGCGGGATCCAGTGCGTCGACATCTGTGACAACGGCGAGTGCGGATGCAGGGACGGCGAGTACTGCGCCGACTCGAACTCGTGCAGGCGTCTCGATACCGACAATCAAAACTGCGGCGCCTGCGGCAACGTCTGCCCGCCGAATCCGCATGGTCCACCTCCGGTCGGCGCATCGCGTACGTGCGTCCAGGGGACGTGCAACGCGCTCACGTGCCTGAACCTCCGATTCGACTGCAACAAGGACCTGTTCGAGCCCGGCACGGACGGCTGCGAGGTCAACGGCGCGAACGACGCGAACAACTGCGGCGGCTGCGGGAACGTGTGCGCCGCGGGCCAGCGATGCGCCAGCGGCAAGTGCCTCTGCGACTCGGGGATGACCCTCTGCTCGACGTCGACGTGCACGTACCTCGAGAGCGACGTCAACAACTGCGGCTCTTGCGGTGTGCAGTGCCCAGGCGACCGGCGCTCGATCGGCCTCATCGGTATCGCGCAGGATCCGGATCCGGCGCATGGGCGCCCGGTCTGCGAACAAGGGGTCTGCGATTACCGCTGCTCCCCGAACTGGGGTGACTGCGACGGCAACAGCGGCAACGGCTGTGAGGTGAGCCTCCTCGACGACCCGCTCAACTGCGGGGGATGCGGGGTTCGCTGCAACGCGGTCGAAGGTCAGGCCTGCGTCAACGGTCGGTGCGTGGTGGAGCCCTGCGACGAGGTGGTGCAGTGAGTACCGAGCAGTCGAACGATCGAACGGCGACGCGACGCTGGCCGTTGCTCATGCTCTCCGTCCCGGCATCGCTCGCGGTCGGCGTCGTCGCGGTCGCTTGCGCGAGCGAAGGCGAAGCGCAGCCCGAGCAGCCGCAAGAGCCGCAGGTGATCCAGGTCCCTGACAGCGGCGACGCGACGGACGACGCCGCGACGGACGGCGGGGCAGACCCCGCGGACGGCGGCATCATTCCGGGCGGCAGCTGCAGCGACTCGGGGATCTGCTCGGTCGATGTCCCGCTGGACGCTCCCGTGAACCTCACGTCCGTGTGGGGGTCCGGACCGAACGACGTGTGGGCGGTGGGGACGGCTGGGACGATCCTCCACTACGACGGCACGAAGTGGGAGCGCGCCGACCTCGAGGCGCAGGACGCCGGAACGGACTTCACGCTTCAGGCGGTCTGGCTCGATCGCCCCGATGACGTCTGGATCGCCGACGGCGCCCGCATCCGCCACACGAACGGCTGGAACGGTCCGACCGGCACCGAATGGCAGATCTACAGCTACGCCGCGACGGCGCCGACGATCTCCGGGATCCGGGGCAAGGACGGAATGATCTGGATGTCACGCCGGCGCGCCACGGGCGCCACCGCCGGCGGGGCGGTCGTGAGGGTCGGCGACTGGGTCGACGGCGGCCCGAGCTCGACGACGCTCTACGGGCCCACGACCGCGCAGTACACGTTCTCCGCGGTGGCCGTCGGGCGCGCCGACGAAGCCTGGGCCGTCGGCATCTCGCCGTCGTCCACGGCGATCCCTCGTCCGCCGACGCGCGTGCTGCGAGTCGTGCAGGTGCCGCCGGTCACCGACGGCGGTGCGCCGACATGGCGTGTCGACGAGGTCAGCACCTTCACCACGAAGCAGCTCTATGGCGTGTGGGCGAGCGACACGCAGGTGTGGATCGTCGGTGAGGGTGGCCTCATCCGCCGCGCGTCGACGGTCGACACACCCGAGCTCGAGATCGTCGACGCGCCGACGCAGCTCGATCTGCGCGGCGTGTTCGGGTTCGCGAACGACGACATCTGGGCCGTCGGCGAGCAGGGAACGATCGTCCACTGGGACGGCGAGAGCTGGACCTCGGTCGCCACGCCGCTCGACGACATGCCGGACCGCCCCCTCTTGATGTCCGTCTGGGGCAGCTCGCCGAACGACGTCTGGTTCTCCGGTTCGGGCGTGATGCTGCACCTCGAGAGGAAGACGCCATGAGCACCGCCAAAACTGTCACCGCCACCGCTACGGGCAGCGCCCTCGCCGTCTCCGTTCTCTTCGCCTGCGCGACCAACGTCGAGCTCGGCGCGCAAGACACACCGGGCTCCGAGCACCCGGCGCCCGTCGGGCTCCCCGAGGCGGGTCCGGACGATTCCGATGTCACCTCCGATGCAGCTGCCGATGCGGGCTCCGACGGGGACGGTTCCGTCACCGCTACGTGCAGCACCGGAGACTTCTGTTACATGTCGCCGCCCATCCAGGCGCCGCTGGCCGGCGTGTCGGGCTCGGCTGCAGACGACGTCTGGGCAGCTGGAGGGCGAGGGATCCTGCGCTTCCGCGGCACCAACTGGGAGCAGGTCTACGAGTTCACCGGCACCATCTCGACGGTCAATCCGAACCCGTTCCTCGGCGTCGCCGCGCACAATCCCCAGAAGGTCTGGGCGTGGGCGCTCGACTCGACAGGCCGCATCTTCTTCGTCCGCTACATGAGCGTCGGCGACGCTCCTCAGGCGTTCCACGAGTCCTCGACGACGGTCTCCTTCAACGCCCGGCGATCGGTCTGGGTCACGCCCGAAGCGGACGCTGCCTGGGTCGCGCTCGGCAACGCGAACATCACGCGCTTCACCGACAATGGCAACGGCGGGCTCGTCGCGCAGACGCTCACCCCGAAGGCGTCACCCACGGACACGAAGCGCTACTACTGGCAGCACGTGTGGGGCTTCGCGGCCGACGACGTCTGCGTCTCGGGTGAAGACTTCAGCACCGACCTCGCCGGTCCGGGAGCGAATCAATCTCCGCCGCTCCTGGCCCACTGGAACGGCACCGACTGGACGATCACGGCGCTCCCCGTTCCGGTGGGACCGCAGTCCGGCGTACTCCGCGTGACGCAGCCAGGAGGCGCGGAGCGACAGCTCTGGATTCGAACGTACAAGGACCAGACGTCGACGGTCTCGCTCTATCCCCTCGACCAGGACGGATCCCTCGGCGAAGCCCTGCTTCGCCAGAACATGCACGAGGGGTCGCCGTGCGGGCTCGACTACGGCTGGATCTTGTCGCCGACGTCGGCCTGGATCTCGAACGGGCTCTCCGTGTGCCGCTGGGATGGGACGAAGCTCTCGTACGTTCCCAGCGCGCTCGGCCATCTGCCGACGGGGTTCGTCCGCGGCATCTGGGGCGCCAGCGATGACGACATCTGGATCGTCGGCGAGGCGCCGCCGAAGGGCGACACGGCCCCCGCGACCGGGTTCATCGCACGACGCAAGAAGTGAAGACCAGGGAGCCTTCGACCATGAGATCCATCCCCATCGTGCTGGCTCTGTCTGCGGGCGCCCTCGCAGTGATCGCGTGCAGCTCTGCCGACGACGAGCCGACGACCTCATTCGCGCCCGACGCCGGCCCGGGCCCGTCACTCCCGCCGCCGTCGACATCCGCCGATGCTTCGGAAGCGCCCCCCGTCGATGCAGCACCGCCGGTCGATGCGGGACCACCTCGACGGCTCGAGGTCGAGTGTGCGCCCGATGCCGAAGGCCCTTGTTATCGATCCGTCAGCGGGAACGGCGGTCGCCACTATTGCGGCCTCGTCGCCGACGGGACGGTTCGATGCTGGGGGCGTGACTCCCTGAGCTCGCTCACTTCGACGATCGACGGCGGAGTGGTTCCGACGAACGACGGAGCGCTCGGACGTGGCGCTCTCACGACGGCGCTCGTGGGCGCAACGCCGGCGCCCGTCGTCGGGCTCGAAGACGTCACGCAGATCAGCGTCGGGCCGAACCTAGGGACGTGCGCGCGCACGAGCAACGGCTCGGTCTACTGCTGGGGCCGCAACGACTTCGGTCAGCTCGGACGCCCTCGGGCCGAGGCGCGCCTGCCTCTGCCGACGCTCGTCGAAGGGCTCCCGCCCGTCGACGAGGTCGCGCTCGGCTATCGCACGGCCTGTGCGATCACCACCGGCGACCGTTCGCTCCACTGCTGGGGCGACACGACGATCAACATCGGCGCTGACGCCGGCGGTACGAACACGTTCGCTCCGCAGCTCGTCGGCTCGATCCGCGCTCCGGTGAAGGCTCTCGCGATCGGGACGTGGACGACGAACCTCGACACGATCATCGCGCTCGTCGACGGCAACGTCCTCCAGAGCATCGGCGCCTTTCCCGCCGGAGAGAACATCGTCCAGGCGTCGACGACGCGGCCGCGCGAGCTTCCGGACGTCACCGCCATCGGCGCGTTCGCGTACGTGTCGGACGGCTTGCTCCTGCGCTGGCGCCCCGAACCCGGCACGCTCTACATCCCGTCGAGCGCGGAGGTCGTGCAGGTCGCCATCAGTGGAGCTAACAGCGGCATCGAGCAGGGAGGCGCGCTCCTCGCCGGCGGGCGCCTGTTCCGCTGGGGCGTCAACGAAGGCGGAGCACTCGGGATGGCTCCCGAGAACCTCTTGTCGTCGAAACACCCGCTCGAGATGCCCATCTCGAAGGTCGTCTCGTTCGCCACGACGGACCGGTCGACCTGCGCCTCGCTGGTCGACGGCAAGATCGTGTGCTGGGGCGGCAACGTCCACGGCGAGCTCGGGCGCGGCACGATGGATTCATACGCTCATCCGAGCGCAGAGGAGATTCGATGAATCGGTGGAGCATCCTCTCCGGCGTGGGCCTCGCCGCCGCCGCGACGACCTTCGCGGCGTGCGGGGACAGCCGCTCCGGGTACGCCGACGGCAAGGGCGCCTTCGACACGACCCCGGAGGCAGGCACGGAGCCGCCGGCCGCTCCTCAGTGCACCGGGCAGAGGGTCTGCTCGCGTGACCTGCGGTCGGTCGTCGATGCGTGCGACGAGACGAAGGTGCTCGCCGCGTGCCCGGACGATCAAGCTTGCGGCGACGGCGCGTGCCTGCCTGCATGCGACGCCGCCGTGAGCGCAGGAGCGTCGATCGGCTGCGAGTTCGCCGCGCTTCCTCCGTCCGGCTCGGGACACGGGTACGAAGGCTCCTGCTTCGCGGCGTTCCTCGCGAACACGTGGTCGACACCGACGCGCATCGAGGGCGAGTACAAGGGGCAAGCGCTCGACATCGCGGCCGCCGCTCGGCTCGTCCGTACGAACGGCGGCCAAGTCACGTACGAGCCTTTCCATGGCGAGCTCCCGCCCGGCGAGGTCGCAGTCGTGTTCCTGTCGCAAGGAGAGCAGACGAACAGGAATACGTTCATTCCCTGTCCGGACGGCGTCACGCCAGCCGTCGCGAGGGACACGTCGATCCTCGGCACGGCGCGCGGGGCGTCGTTCCGCCTCCGCACGTCCGCGCCTGTCAGCGCGTACAGCATTTATCCGTTCGGCGGCGAGAAGAGCGCCGTGTCGTCGGCGACGCTGCTGCTCCCGGTCGCTTCGTGGAAGCCCGGCTACATCGTGACGAACCCGTGGGATGTCACGATCGCGCTCGGCTCCGCGACCCGGCCGACGACGCAGATCGTCGCGGCGGAGGACGATACGGAGGTCACGATCGTCGGCTCGACCGGCATCCAGTCCGGACGCGATGTCGAGGGCGCGCTGAAGGGCAAGCCGCGCACGTGGAAGCTCGCGCGCGGCGAGGCCATCCAGCTAGCACAGCACGAGGAGCTGACGGGCAGCCGGATCTCCGCGAACAAGAACATCGCCGTCTGGGGCGGACACGAGTGCATGTTCGTCCCCTCCGGGCAGTTCGCGTGCGACGCCTCGCAGGACCAGCTCGTCCCACTCCAGTCGTGGGGCAGCGAGTACGCGGTCGTTCCGCACCTCTCGCGTCTCGCCAACGGCGTCCCCGAGCAGTACCACTATCGCATCGTCGGCGCGGTCGGCGGGACGACGCTGACCTACGAGCCGAGCCAGCCGAACGGCGCCCCCGCCGAGCTCGCCGCCGGCGAGGTCAAGGTCTTCACGTCGCAGACGCCGTTCGTCGTGCGCAGCCAGGACGCCGAGCACCCGTTCGCCGTGTATTCGTACATGAACGGATACGGCTGGCAGCAAGCGACGAACTCGGAGGGTGATCCGGAGCTCGTCAGCGTCATCCCGTCGGCCCAGTTCCTCGATCGATACGTCTTCTTCGCCGACCCCACGTACCCGAACTCGCAGATCGTCGTCGTCCGCTCCCGGGACGAAGGCAAGGAGTTCGAGCCCGTGACGCTGGGCTGCGCCGGCGAGCTCGACGGTTGGGCTCCTCTCGGGACCTCGGGCAAGTACGAGTACACGCGCGTGTGGCTGACGCGTCAGCGGAAGCCGCAGCAGGTAGGCACGGGCACATGCGGAGCGGGTCGCCACGAGCTCCAGAGCCGCGGAGCGGTGGGCGTCACGGTCTGGGGTACCGGCTTCGCGGCGAGCTACGGCTACCCGGGCGGCGCGGCCATTCGCAAGCTCAACTCGGTCGAGACCATCATCAAATGAGCTCGGCTGTCGACGCAGCGGGAGCGACGGAGGCGGCGCCATGCTAGCCGTCTTCCGCCGTGCCGAGTCCGTCGCTTCGCCTCCCGAGTCGACCGCGCGCACACGCCACACGACCTCTGCCTTCGACGACGCAGCCGAGGCCGACGCGTCGATGACGGACGTCTCGCTCGAGACCGCGGTGGCGGCCCCCGCCGGGACCGACCTACCGCTCGAGGCTGCGATGGCCGGCGACGCTGCGGCGATCCGCGAGATCGTCGGGTCGTTCATGCCGGACGCCTTCCGCGTCGCCGTCAGCGTGCTCGGGGAACATCACCCGGAGCTCGACGATGCCGTGCAGATGGGCACGCTCACCGTCATCAAGCAGCTCGGGGCGTTCCGCGGTGAAGGCGGGTTCCGAGGGTTCGCGATGCGCATCGTCTCGAGGACGGCGCTTGCGGTGAGACGCTCGGAGAAGCGCTCGGCCAAGCTCGCAGAGCGGATCCGGTCGAACGACGGCATCGCCTGCGACGAAGAGGTGCTCGACGACACGGACGACTCCGCGGATGCGGTTCTGCGACGTGTGATGAGCGAGCTCCTCCAGACGCTTCCGGAGGAGCAAGCCCAGACGCTGCTTCTCCGCTTCGTGCTCGAGTACGAGCTCACCGAGATCGCCGCCGAGACCGGCGTCCCCGTGAACACCGTGCGAAGCCGTCTGCGGTTGGCGCGTGAAGCGCTCCGCCGCAAGATCGAGCGCGCCCCGAACCTCATGGACCTCGCCGATGGGCGAACGCTGACGATCAAGAAAGGGGGCGCAGGCGATGAGTGACATCGATCCGAAGCCGACATCGGCGGAGCGTCGGCTCTCCAGCCAAACTCGCCGCGCGCTTGCGAACGCCAAGAGCAGCGGTCGCCTCGATCGTCTCGTCCAGGCAACCGTCGCCGCCGCGGTGGCCGTCCCCGCGCCACCCGAGACGCCGCTCGCTCGCGAGCCCAGAGAGCCCAAAGCGCTGACAGCGAGGACGTGGCCCGCGGGGATCGGAGCCGCCGCGATCGCGACTGCGGTCGCGCTCACCTGGGTCACGACACACGAGGACGTGGCTGATCCGGTACCGACGGGCACCCCCGCCGCCGTCGCGCAGCCTGCGCCGTCGGAACAGCCGCCGTCGTCGCCCGAGGCGCCCGCCTCTGCGCCCGGCGTCGCCGTGACGAGCTTGCCGGACGTCCCGTCCGCGAAGCCATCCGCCGCTGCGCCGGCGCCGTCCTCTACGGGCGCGGCGCTGACGGGTCGGAGCACGGCCGTCGACGTCGGCACCAAAGTTCCGGACTCCGAACAGGAGATCCGCGAAACCCCTTCCGAGCTCTTCGAGCGCGCGAACAAGGCGCGTCGAGGCGGCGACGACGCCACGGCGCAGGCGCTCTATCACCGCCTCGTCGATGCTCACCCCAGCAGCCGAGAGGCGATCACCTCTCGGGTCATCCTCGGACGCATGGAGCTCGCACGCGGTGCTCCAGCAGCGGCGCTCGCATCCTTCGACGCCTACCTCGCCAGCGAGCGCAGAGGCTCTCTCCACGAGGAGGCGCTCGTCGGCCGCGCACGAAGCCTCCAAGCGCTCGGCCGCCGCGCAGAGGAGCGCGCCGCATGGCGCACCTTGCTCGAACAGTTTCCAGAAACGGCCAGCCGGAGCGTGGCGCTCGAACGCTCCGCCGACTGACGTTAACGAGACGCCACGCTTCGGGGGTCACCCCTCGAGGAAGTATCGCCCCCACAGGAGCGCACCGATGCCGATCGCGAGGAACGCGACCAGCACCAGCGCCCACTTCACGAGGCGCGCGCGAGCCGCGGCGGGAGGAAGCGACGGAGCGAGGGCACCCGGGGCATCGGAGGGGCGTGCCTCCGGGAGAACGTCGATGCGCGTCACCTCCAGCCCGAAGGCGGCGAGGATCGGCTCGGCCCTCGCGAGGAACGCGGCGTAGTCCGTCTCGCTGAACGAAGGAGCGCGCTTGAAGCGGTCTTCGTGGAGACGTGCAACGAGCGGGAATGCTCGTAGCTCAGCCTTCTTCTCGCCGGCGTGAACGCTCCCCGCGATGATCGCCATCCCCGACGGAGAACGGAGCGTCAGCTGCTGTAGCCCGAAGAGCCCTCCGCGCGTGCTCTCCTCCGGAGCGGTCATCTCCACCGTGCAGTCACCGAGCTGCGTCTTCACGAAGGCCGCTCGGAACGTGTCCGCGATCGTGTTCGCGTGCGACGAGAACTGCGTCAGTATCTTCGGCATTTTTCGGGCGCATCCTACAGCCCCGTGAGCTCGGGGTCAGCCGTTTGGGCTGATCGCGAGCACGCGGGTCGGACGGACCGCCACGGCCTCGAGGTCGAACGGCGTCGGCACCTCGTACCGCGCGAGCTCGCGCGCTCGACGGGGTGCATACCCTCGCCCCGCATCGCTCGTCAGGACGCTCATGCCTCGACGAGCGAGCCGCTCCAACCAACGGCGAAAGCGGGCGCTCGGCGCCGGCTCGTACCAGACGTCACCGGCAAGGACGATGTCGACGCCGGGCAACGCCTCGCCGACGACGTCACTCGTCTTGACGTCGATGGCGACGGCGTTCGCCTCGGCCGCCAGCCTCGTCGCCACGCACGCGAGCGGATCGATGTCGACGGCCGAGACGTTCGCACCGGCACGGGCGGCGGCGATGGCGACGATCCCGCCGCCACACGCAAAGTCGAGGACGTTCGCGCCGCGGACGACCTCCGGATGATCGAGGAGGTAGCGCGCGAGCGCCTGACCACCCGCCCACGGCACGCACCAGAACGGCACGTCCGCGTCGTCGTTGCCGAGCCACCGCGCAGTCTCGAACCACACCGGATTCACCGCGCGAGCCGTGTAGACGCTGAGCTCCGGGACGAGCGGGACCGGCACGAGCCGCGTCTGCTCGAGCACGAACGCACGCCGCTCCTCGCGTGTCTTCCGCATCGCCAGTGGCGGCGGTAACGCGGACCGGCGCTCGAGACAAGCCCGAGCGTCTGCCCCCGTGCGCACGCGCTGTCGACGACGGATGGAACGCCTCCTGCTCGTGCACGCTCCTCGGTGCGAGCGCGCGTCGAATGGGTCGCACAGGCATGCAGCCGTTCGCCTGCTGCATCTCGCGCGTATCGGCAGAGGAGAAAGCATGCCTCCGAAGCGGGACAGCATCCGTGACATCTGGGGTGACCGCACGCCGTACGACGGCGAAGGGACGTGGCCGATACGCGTCGACGCGAATGTCGCGGAGCAACCAGAGCGCTGGGTGCAGTCGTGTTGCCTGCTCTGCTCGCACGGCTGCGCGCTCGACATCGGCGTGAAAGACAACCGCATCGTCGGTGTGCGGGGGCGTGGCGTCGACCGCGTCAATCGCGGGCGGCTTGGACCGAAGGGCCTCAATGGTTGGGTGGCGAACCACAGCCCGGATCGGTTGACGCGCCCTCTGGTGCGGAAGCATGGGAAGCTCGTGCCAGCGACGTGGGACGAGGCGATGGGTCTCATCGTCGATCGTTCCCAGTCGATCCTCGCGGCGCAAGGCCCCGGCGCGATCGGCTTCTACAACAGTGGGCAGCTCTTCCTGGAGGAGTACTACACGCTGGCCATCGTCGCGCGCGCGGGCGTCAGGACGAACCACATCGACGGCAACACGCGCCTCTGCACGGCGACCGCTGCGCTGGCGCTCATCCAGTCGTTCGGCACCGATGGCGATCCCGGCTCCGTCGAGGACTTCGACGTCACGGACGCCATCTTCCTCGTCGGCAACAATCTCGCGGCCACGCAGACAGTCCTCTGGGCACGGATACTCGACCGCCGGCGCGGACCGCGGCCACCGAAGCTCGTGGTCGTCGACCCGCGACGCACGGACACCGCCGCGGAAGCCGATGTCCACCTGCAGCCGCGTGTCGGAACCAACGTCGCCGTCCTGAACGGGATTCTCCATCTGTTGGTGCGGAACGGTCACATCGATCGCCCGTTCATCGAGCACCATACGAAGGGATTCGAGGAGCTCGCCCGTACGGTGGAGCGGTACACACCGGAGCGCGTCGAATCCATCACGCAGATCCCAGTCGACCGCCTCGTCGCGGCCGCAGAAATCATCGGCACGACCCCGACGCTCGTCTCTACATGCCTGCAGGGTGTGTATCAGTCGTTCCAGGCGACCGCAGCAGCGGTGCAGGTGAACAACATCCAGCTCGTTCGCGGAATGATCGGACGCCCTGGCAGCACCGTGTTCCAGATGAACGGGCAGCCCAGCGCGCAGAACACGCGTGAGACCGGCGCGAATGGAGAGCTCGCGGTCTTCCTCAACTGGGACAACCCGGAGCACGTCGCTCGCCTCGCACGACACTGGAATGTGGAGCCGGAAAGGCTCCCCCAATACGCACCGCCGACGCACGTGATGAAGATGTTCCGCTATGCAGAGGAGGGCTCGCTGGGGATGTTGTGGATCGCCGGTACGAACCCCGCCGTCTCGCTCCCCGAGTCGTCACGCATCCGGAAGATCCTCCAGCAAAAGTCGCTCTTCGTCGTCACGCAGGACGGCTTCCCGACGGAGACGACGGAGCTCGCCGACGTGGTCCTCCCGGCCGCGATCTGGGGAGAGAAGACGGGCACGTTCACCAACGTCGATCGCACAGTGCACATCTCGCACAAGGCGATCGACCCGCCGGGCGAAGCGCGCAGCGACCTCGACATCTTCCTCGACTACGCCCGGCGCATGGAATTCCGGGACAAGGACGGCGGCCCGCTCATCGGGTGGTCCCGTCCGGACGAAGCCTTCGAGCACTTCAAAGCGCTGAGCCGCGGCCGCCCGTGCGACTACAGCGGGATGACCTACGCCATCCTCTCGCGCGGCTCCGGCATCCAGTGGCCGTGCAACGACGAGTATCCCGAAGGATGCCGCCGCCTCTACACCGACCATCGCTTTCACACCGGAGTCGACGACTGCGAGACCTACGGGCACGACCTACTGACCGGCGCCGCGGCCACTCGCACCGACTATCAGGCAAACGATCCCGGCGGGCGTGCATGGCTCAAGGCGGCCGACTACCTGCCGCCGTACGAAGAGCCGGACGCCGACTACCCGTTCTGGCTCTCGACCGGCCGAGTCGTCTACCACTTCCACACGCGGACGAAGACGGGACGTTCGCCGCCGCTGAACGAAGCGGCGCCGCGCGCCGAGGTGGAGATCTCGGCACACGACGCCAAGCACCTCGGGATCCGGACCGGTGACAAGGTCGTCATCGAGTCTCGGCGCGGGAAGGTGATCGTGCATGCCCGCGTCACCGAGATCCTCGACGGGCACCTCTTCCTGCCGTTCCACTACGGGCACTGGGACAATCCGCGCGCAGAGACGGCGGCGAACGAGCTGACGCTCACCGCGATCGACCCCGTGAGCAAGCAACCGCAGTTCAAGTATTCCGCTGCGCGGATTCGACGGAAGGCCTAGGAGGACTCATGCACGTGGACCGAATCGTCGGCCGCCTGAAGACGAGCGAACGCCAGCTCGCCGATGCCCTCGTGCTCGTGTCGGACCGTCATAGTCGCGACGCGGACATACGCGACGTCGCACGGACCATTGCCGCGTGGTCGGCCGAACACGTCGACGTGCTCGAGAAAGTCGCGACGAAGTACGGCGTCAGGGTGACGAAACAACCCGGCCAGCTCCGTTCGGCGCTGTTCCACGATCCGCGTGTGGGGGCGATCGGTCTCGTCGAGGACCTGCACGACCTCGCTCTACTCGCGCAAGACGTGGAGCTGCTCTGGCTCGAGCTCGGACGGGCGGCGCGGGCGCTGTTCGACCATGACCTCGCGAAGACGTGCACGGACGCGAGCGAGGACACCAAGCGCCAGCTCCAGTGGATCCTGACGCAGCTCAAAGATGCCTCTCCACAAGCGATCGCGGTGCCGGCCGAACCCGTCCGCGAGATCGAGGCATCCGTTCCACGTACCGTCTCTGCGGCCGCACTGCCGGATCTGGTCTGGTCGCCGTTGGTCGCGACGGTGCTGCTCGTATTCGTCGGCATCGGATCGCTCGCGACCGGACAGCCCTGGCTGTTGCCGAGCCTCGGTCCGTCGGCCTACCTCGCGGCCGTCGACTGGGCACATCCTTCAGCGCGCGCGTACAACACGGTCGTCGGCCATCTGATCGGGCTCGGTGCAGGCTTCGCGATGGTCGCAGCGCTCGGCGCCTACGATGATCCCGACCCGCTCACCGGCCCGACGACGATCGCTCGTGTGGCCGCCGCAGCGCTGTCCGTCGGCATCACGATCGCCTTGGCGATCCCGCTCAAGGCCGACCACCCGCCGGCGGCCGCAACGGCTCTTCTCGTCGCGCTCGGCGGGATCAAGACGAAGCACCAGGCGCTGGGGGTCATCGTCGGCGCGAGCCTGCTCGCGCTGGCCGCAGTGCTCGTTCGCGCAATCCGCTCGGGCCGCTTCCGGCGGGAGCGGGAGATGACGCGTCCGCGTAGATTCGAGCCGCAGCTCCGCCCTTCGTGAAGTGACCGACGAGCGCCCCCAGCACCCTCAAGCCGTCCGGCCTCACGGTCGCCGACGGCGCGCCTCCACCCCGGACCGCACGACCGTCCTGCTTGCCTTTGGAAACGGCCCGGAGTCCCGCGCAGGCGGGATAGCGCGAGCAGCCGGATCGCGCCTTTCATCGCTCGTGCAGCTTTCGCCCCCCCACCATCGTCTTCACGCAGCGAACGCGTGATACCTTGTGCGCATGCGCCGCTCGTTCCTTCTCTTCGCGCTCGTGCTCTCGTGCAGCTCACCACGCACCGCAGACAAGCTCGACGGGAGGGCTCCCCCTTCCCCTGGTCCTTCGGCGGGCGCCTCTGCGTCCGTTGGCGACGCGGATCTCCCCGAGTCCCCGCGTGATCCGCGCGAGGCGGTGATCGCCAGCGCCGCGGGCACGCTCCTCGCGCGCGAGCACGTTCTCGCGCGCTCCATCGACGATTCCGTGTCGAAAGAGGCGTTCCAGCGCTTCATCGAGCAGATCGACAGCGGCAAGCTGTTCCTGCTCGAGAGCGACGTGCAGAAGCTGGCGCGCTTCGAGACGGACATGGATGACGAGCTCCGCGCCGGCGATCTCGTGCTCGGACGGAAAGGTGTTGCGCTCCTCGCGCAACGGCGCCGCGTCGTCGCGGACATCATCGCGCGGACACTGGCGACCCCGCTCGATTTCACCGCGAACGAGTCGCTCGAGACCGATCCGAAGAAGCGTGCATTCTGCAAGAGCGAGGAGGAGCTCGCGGCGCGCTGGCGCGGTGTGCTCAAGCTCCAGGTCCTGGAGCGGATCCAGCAGCTCGAGGACACGCTCGAGCGGCGGACGCATCCGAAGCCGGAGGACAAGTCGGCGGACTCCGACGAGGCGAAGCGCGATGCCGCGGCCGAAAAGGCGCTGGGAGAGATCCCGGCGACCTTCGAGGGACGTCGCGACAAGGTCCAGAAGGAGATCGCCGAGCAGTTTGCGACTCAGTTCGTGCGGCGCGGCACCGTCGACAAGCTCGAACCGGCGCAGACCTTCATCAACGCGGTGAATGCCGCCTTCGACCCGCATACGAACTATCTGCCCCCGGCCGACGAGGCGAACTTCGACATTGCCATCACCGGCCGGCTCGAGGGCATCGGGGCGACGCTGCGAGAGCAGGACCACTACATCCTGGTGCACGACCTCGTTCCCGGCGGCGCCGCGTGGCAGCAGGGCAAGCTCGAGATCGGCGATCTGATCCAGACCGTCGCGCAGGAAGGCAAGCCCCCGGTCGACGTGACGGACATGCCGATCGACCAGGTCGTGAGCATGATCCGCGGCCCCAAGGGGACGGTCGTCATCCTCACGGTGAAGAAGCCGGATGGGAGCATCAAGAACATCTCCATCACGCGCGACGTCATCCGGATCGAAGCGACCTACGCCCGCGGCGCGGTGCTGAAGACGAAGTCCAACGGCGATGTCGGTTATGTGCACCTTCCAGCCTTCTATGGCGAAGGCGGCCGAGCGAAGAAGCCTGGTGAGCGCAACGCCACCGACGACATGCGCACGATTCTCGGCCAGCTCACCAAGAAGGGCGTGAAGTCGCTCGTCTTCGACCTCCGCGGCAATGGCGGCGGCCTCCTCACGCACGCGCGCGACATCACCGGGCTCTTCATCAAAGATGGCCCCGTCGTGCAGACGAAGGATGCCAAGGGCAGCGTCGAAGTGCTCCACGACACGGACACGTCCGTCGCGTTCGACGGCCCGGTCGTCGTCCTCGTGGACCGCTTCTGCGCGTCGGCGGCGGAGATCGTGGCGGGGGCGCTCCAGGACTACGAGCGCGCGGTGGTCGTGGGATCGAGCGCAACGCACGGCAAGGGCACCGTTCAGGCCGTGATCGATCTCGATCGCAACGTCCGGCAGATGCAGCCGCAAGCCGATCCGCTCGGTCTCTACAAGATCACGATCCAGGAGTACTTCCGGGTGAGCGGCGGCTCCACGCAGCTCAAAGGCATCGTTCCCGACGTCCTCCTGCCCGACCCGACGTCGTTCGTCGAGTCCGGCGAGCGCACGCTCTTCCACCCGATTCCGTGGTCGACGATCGCTCCGGTGCCGTACGCGAAGGTGCCTCACACCTGGAAGACGGTCGACCTCGCGGCTGCGAGCGCGTCGCGCACGAGCGCGAATCCAGATCTCGCCACCGTCACGAAGTTCGCGAAGCTGATGGAGACGCGCAAAGACAAGTCGCAGAGGCCGCTCGCTCGCGACGCCTGGCAGGCCGAGCACAAGCGCATGAAGGCGGAGCTCGACGCGCTCGATCCGAAGAAGAACGAGCCGAAGCCCTTGATGGAGGTCGTCGGGCTCTCGCCGCAGGGCACGCCGGCGACGGATCCGCGCACGCAGAAGCGCCTCGACAAGTGGAAGGACACGCTCGCGCGCGACCTCTGGGTCGACGAAGCCACACGCGTCCTCGCCGACATGAAGAAGGCCAACTGACGAGCAGCGCAGAGGTGCGCGGTCGAGAGCGCGTGCGCGAACCGCTCGCTCTTCGAGAGGCACGTGCATCGCGCGTCGAAGCACGCGCGCCCGCCGCCATTGCTCTCACGAAGACGTCGTCACGTTGCAGCGCGGACAGCGCACCTCGATAGTGCCAGGCGATGGTCCCGGACGGGCCCGCAAAGCCCGGAAGATGCCGAACACGACGGACCGCGAGCGCGACCATTGCCGCGGTCGGGCTCGCGTTCGCGTGCGCGTTCGGCGCGCGCACTCGGCCCGCGTCGGCCGCGCCCGCCGCTGACGCCCACCGAGAACACGCGCTCGAGCTCTCGTGGGAGGCTCCGCGCGAGTGCGGGGACGCAAAGAGCGTTCGGCGCGAAGTCGACCTCGTCGTCGGGAAGACTCATTGCCGGCCATCGCGACGCCATCGACGAAGGCGCGTCACGAGCGCACGGCCTCGATGGAACCCGCGGTCTTTGATCAGCCTCACCATTGCTTCGGCGGTACGCCAATCCTCATCGGACGCGACCTTCGCGAGCTGCTGGATATCGATTCGATCTTGAAGCCGCTTCTCCGACTCGGAAAGAACCTTCAGCGCGATCAGGTGGCCAACTGTTCCTACGGGAACACCGTCGATCTGCACTGCTGCCGCCGCGAGCTCTGGCTCGATGCCCGACGACGCGAACAAGAGATCGATGAGGACAGACCGCTCCTCGGAACGACGAAGCCTTGCTGTAGCGAGGCGCTTCGTTCTCGTTTGCTCGATGATCGTCACGATCTCGTAGCCTCGCGCCGCAAGCTCACGAATCACTCGTTCCGCTTCCTCGTCCCGGTCGACCCCGACAGCCAAGTCGACGTCTCGGGTGTAGCGCGGCTCACCCCAAACGGATACCGCCAGACCTCCCACGAGGGCGAAGCGAGCACCCAACTCGCCAAGATCCGACGCGGTGCGCACGGCGGCCTCGGTCACCGGGTCGGGCGTGCGCTTTTCGTTCTTGGCCATGGGACGGGACGACCTGGCGCATCAGGCTCGCGCGAGAGGAGCCAGGCATCCAGCATTCTATCGAGCTCTGCCTTCGTGGCGTCCGGATGCCTGCGCTGGAGATTGCGGCGCATCATTTCCGTGCCCTCGCGCTGCATCGCCATGGCAAGGCGAAGGCGGTCTGCGGCCGTCTCACGACGAGGCATTCTTCGAATCTAGCACTCCACAGCGTCGAACGAGAGCGCGCTCCCTGTCCGAGGAAATTCAGGAGTCCTAACGACGCGTGGCCTCTCGGGCACGCGCCCCGCTCACGCGGCGCGGCGCGTCGGCTGGGCCGAAGAGCCGTGAACATCGGCGCCGACTACGGCTCTTGGAAGGAAGAGCTAGCAGGCTGCTGAAAAGCGGGAGCGAGGGGATCGATGACGAGATCGCGGTGTGATCCAACCGCCTCATGCGCGGGAAGACACCACGCAATCGTCGATGCTCTGCCTGATGTCGCAGGAAGGGATGGTGCCGGAGCGGCTCCCGGCTCGGCGGATCAAGAAGATGGCCGACGAATACCTCGCGACGATGTCGGCGACGTTCTACGCGATGTACGCGGGGACGGACCGGCCGTCGATCCCACCGGAGCGGCTGCTGAAGGGCTCGCTGCTGATGGCGCTCCACTCAGTCCGGAGCGAGCGGCAGTTCTGCGAGCAGCTCGGCTACGACCTGCTGTTCCGCTGATTTCTCGACATGGACATGATCGAACCGACCTTCGATGCGACGGGGCTAGGAGCGAATCCTCGCTCCCGCGACACGAATTCAGCGCGACAGGCGCGACTCCGCAGCAGCGGGAGCCCGCTCAAGGTCGCCAGCGACTGCCGTTTTTCAGCAGCCTGCTAGAAGAGCGGATGTAGGGCCTCGCTGCTAGCCTCGATCGCGAGAGGCGGGTCCTCGAGAGCACGCAGCACCGTCGGCCCCGCTGTCAGGCTTTGAACGGGTGCCGACAACCTCGATGGTACTTCCGGCCCCCACCTGCGCTGGACGGCGAAGCGTTTGCGTTCGGAGATATGATGCCCTTCATGAGGTACGGCGACGCGCGCAAGGCGACCCTCGACGTACTCAACGCAGTACAGAACAGTTCCGACAAGGCATTCGGTCGCGAGAACGTGACCAAGAGGGCAGCAGAAAGTCTCGGCAAGTGGGGAGAAGGGCATGGAGGACGACTGCTCATGGACGCCTGGGACGACCTCTATCGAGCGGGCGTCGTCAGCTACGGCTTGGACATGTCGAATCTCGGGTTTGGGTGGCGCATCTCATCGCTCATGCGTGGCGACCGTGAAGAGCGGCGAGCGCCCCATCGAACCCAACCGCGTACGCCGCGACGCTCGATCCCCTCATCAAGGACAACGCCATCGCCGTCTCGTACCTCCGCGAGGAGGTAGAGTGAGCGCACGCTCCACGACCGACTGCCGATCGTCGGCAGGGACTCCTACCGGAAGTGGAACGTGGACGTCCCGATCCAGCGACCCGGGGCGAGGCAGGAAAACCACCGTGAGAGGCGCCGTCCTCTTCGCCCGATGATGCGCCCGATGACGCGCCCGATCCTCCCTCTCTCTCGCTTTCCCCTCATCCGTACGGCCAGCGTCGAAGAGGCACTTCATCTCCAGTCGCGGATCAACTCGCCCGCCGTCGGGGAGCACCTCGAGCGTCGGCTCCCGTTCCGTTGGACGGCGAACGCGACCTCGTTCGACGCGCTGCACATCGTCGCGAGCCGATACGCCGGCGCCGCCCGCGCTGGCACGCGCAATGTGGATGGGCAGTATTCGCTCCTGGTCCCACGCCACGCCGGTGTCCTCGCCGAGCAGGGCCGCGACGAGGCCGCCGCGCACCGAGGGCGCCTTGCCGCGCTCGTCTCTCCGTCGATGCCGGCGGCCTTCCAGGTCAACACTCGCTACGAAGGCCTCCAGGTGTCAGTCCCCGCACGTTTGATCGATGACGCGCTCGCCGCCCTCGCCGAGCCAGGAGCAGCCATTCACAGCTCACCGCTGCGGTTCGAGCTCGCGGTCGACACGACGGGCGGCGCCGGCGCCGAAGTGGTTCGTATGCTCGAGTACATCGTCGGATCGATCGATCGCGACTCCGAGGTGATCGACTCCGCGATCCTCCGCGGCCGCCTGACCGAGGCGTTCGTCTACACGCTGCTCCTCGGCCTGCCGCACAGCCGCTCGCGCCTCGTCCACCGGCCCACCCGGCCCACCGAGCCGAGCTATGTCGAACGCGCCGCCGAGTACATCGCCGCGAACGCTCATGGTCCCGTCACGATCGCCGACCTCGTGACCGTCACCGGGGTCAGCGCGCGGGCTCTCTTCGCCGGCTTCCGTGCGCATCGGGGACGCTCGCCGATGACGTTCCTCCGCGATCGCCGCTTCGAGCTCGCACGACGTCACCTCCTCACGTCTGCGGCCGCCTCGACGACCGTCGCCGAGGTCGCGCTCGCGTGCGGGTTCGAGCATCTCGGACGGTTCAGCGTCACGTATCGAGCGCGCTTCGGAGAGAGCCCCGCCGAGACGCTGCGTCGCCGTTCGCGTCGCTGAGGCGTCGACGCGACGGCACTGCACGAAGTGGATATCCACGTTGCGGGCGGCGGATAGACGTCGCTGTCGTCGGGCTTCGATACTCCTGCCGCATCGTCTGGAGAAGGAGCTCGCAAATGGCAGACGGAACGACGAGCGTGAACGCGCAGGCAGTGAAGTTCTTCGAGGATATGTCCGTCCGGTCGACACTGGCGGCCGCCTTCCGACTGCGCCTCCGCGACATCGTCAGGGACGAAGAGCGGCCCGGCGCGCTCGAGAAGTGGTTTGCCGAGGTCGCCGGGTACCGGGGCGTCAAGGCCGAACACCTCCAGCCGGCGGTGGAGCACTTCCGCGCGCACCGCCTCTCGTTCTGGAACGGCACCTATACCCTCGACGCCGGGACCGGAGGGCCGCGGGTGGTCGTCATCGACGGTAACACGGTCTGGGTCGACGACCAGATCATCACCGCCTACACCTACGATGCCGATCGCCTGACCTGGAGCGATCAACCGGGTGATGCCCCCGCGGGAGCACTGTCCTTTGCGATCGGCGGCGCGGCGTACGAGAACGACTTCGAGAAGGACGCCTTCTGGAAGCGGGTCAGCGGCTCCTTGACGGTGGGGGGTCGGACGTTCGAGGTCACCGGCACGACGCTGGTCGTCTGGTTCGACGAAGCAGCGCCGGCGGATTCGAACGACTTCCACGCCTCCGCGATGCTCGGAGCCGAAGCGGACACGCTCGCCTCGCGGAGCGGCGACTACGTGGTCACGCCCTACCCGTCGGGGACAGACACGTTTCAGCGACTTGTGGTGAACGCGGACGAGACCGTCACGTACGGCGGGATCGAGGTCACGTCCCCGACGTACTCGACGGCGACGAAGACGCTCACGTGGTCCGACGAGCAGACTCGTGGACGGGTGACCTTCGCAGCGACGAAGGGAAGCACGAAGGTCTTCTTCGGCTTCATTTACCCGGCGGGCACCAGGGACACGACGACCAACTGCCACGGTGAGACGGAGAGCGACAAGCCCACCTCCTACTCCACCGTCGATGTCTTCGTCATCACCGGCACGGTCCTCGCCGCGCTGGTCTTCATTCCGCTGACGATCTCGTCGGCTGCCCGCAAGGACGGGACGCTGAGGGTCTTCTATGAATGGCTCACAGAGCGATCGCCCGAGACCCAACAGAGGGCCACGATTTCGATAGATGCTCAGCTCAACATCCTGAGCGAGGCGCAGAAGGCGGACCCCACGGTGCCTACGAACGAAGGGGAGCTCAAGAAAGCCATACAGAGCCTCGATGACCGCGCGAAGAAGCTGGACGATCGGGTCAAGAACGAGGCCGTCAAGGTCAGTGAGAGCGAAGAGGCCCTCGAAACCAAGAGAGAGACTCTGAACGAGACGCAGCGGCAACTCGACAACCTTGGCCCCACGGTCGACGCTCAGACGAGAACGGACCTCGAGAGGAAGAAGAAGGAGCAGGAGAAGGACGTCAAGAAAAGCGAGGGCGAGCACGACGAGAAGAAGAAGAAGCACGAAGAGAACGAGAGGAAGCGAAAGGAGGCCAAGGAGCACGCCGAACAGGCGAAGAATCTGGCTGGCGAAGGCCGATAGCCATGGCGGAGCGCGCAGCCAAACGTCCCGCTCTCGCTTTCTTCGACCACGTCGTCGGTGAGGGGAAGACGCGCACGCGCTACATCTACAGCGCGCTGCCGATGGTGACGCTGACGATGAGCGGGGCTCCGTATCCCGGCGATGCTCGCGTCGAGATCGCCCCCGACATCGACCTCGTCATCCACGCGGACGGCGTGCGCATTCACGGCCCGCTCCTGATCGGCGCTGGTCGATCGATCCGGCTCGTCGCGCGCACGCTGCGGGCCGAGGCCGAGCCGGGGGGCAAAGCCGCGGCGATCGACGTCAGCGGAGTGGACGGCGACGTGCACCCCGTCGCGAAGGTCGTCCAGACGGTGGCAGAAGGCAAGCCGGGTGAGAATGCCAAGCAGTACACGTTTTCGACGGAGGCTGCGGGCGAAGGCGGACCGGGCCCCGACGGGGACGACGGCAAGGACGGCTGCGACGGGACGAGCGCCGGCTCGATCGAGATCGTCGTCGGCACCTTCGCGAAAGACAGCGTCCTCGAGCTCCGTGCGCGCGGAGGTCATGGCTCGCCAGGACAGGAAGGCGCCGACGGCGCGCGAGGCGGTCCGGGAGGCGAGGGCTGCTGGGATTGGAAGCTCCGGAACCGGCGGGAGGGACCGGGCCCCGGCGGTCCGGGCGGGAACGCCGGGCTTGGCGGCCGCGGCGGCCGCGGCGGCAATGGCGGCACGATCTCCGTTCGCCACTTCGGCTCCGCGCTGCCGGCAGGCCTCTCGCTCCACGTCGAGCGTGGCGCGAGCCCCGAGCGCGCGAAGGATGGGGTGCCTGGCGAGGGCGGACGCAGCGGGCCGATGACCCACGCGCCCTTCATCGACCGCCACGAGCTTCCCGTCGTCCCGGGGCATCCGACAGAGTGGATACCCTATGACGGCAAGGTCGAGACGGTTCAGCGCGAGATCCCGGAGAACGAGCGCCCGCAATCGCGCCCCGGGCCGCGCGGTAAGGTCAAGCCGCGTCCGGCGGGAGAGCCGCCGCAGAAAGCGCCGGGCAAAGACGGTTCGACGTCGGTCACCACGATCGGCTTCGCGGAGCTCACCGATTTCGTCCATCCGACCCATGCACTGATGCTGGTCCAGCGGGCGAAGGCGATGATGGCGACGGCGGCCATCCAGAGCGACCTCGAGAACGCGGAAGACAAACCCGCGTGGTACGAGCTCCTCGCGTGGCTCGCGAGCACCCTTCAGCCGCTGCGCAATCTGGTGGACAAGGAAGAGAACGAGGACCAAAAAGGCCCGTTCGGCGGCCAGCATCAAAATCCGCTCGCCCGTCTCGCGCTCCTCGATGTTCATTCGGAGGTCGAGGCGCTCAAGTACCGCGCGGAGAACGAGCAGGACTTCACGGGCGACCGCGCAGACGAGGTCGACACCTCGGAGCCGAGCCTCGCGTTCTACAACGCGCTCCTCAAGGACAAGTCAGCGCACCTCGAGCGGGTCGGCGCTCGCTACGACGCACTCTTGGCGAAGCTCAAGAGGGACGACGGGATCAAGGCAGAGCTCGACGGGGCGATCCTCGAAGCCGAGCTCAGGAGGGACCTGCTCTCCTCCCGTGCCGACGAGCTCACGCGGCAGCTCCGCGGACCCGCCACCGACGAGATCGTGCACATTGGTGAGCTCATCGCGGCAGAGCAAAGCGCGATCGAGTCGCGGAAGGGAGCCTTCGAGGCGAGCCTTACGGGCTTCAACTGCAAGTTCGACGACTGGGTCTCGGCGTTGACGATGGTCGCCTTCGAGCCTCCTTCGCTCGATGGCGGCCTGACCAAGAACGCGATGTCCGGCATCCAGACGGCGGACATCCTCTACAAGGGCTTCACGGAGGTCGTCGGCGACG
Source organism: Pseudomonadota bacterium (assembly GCA_023423895.1). Taxonomy (GTDB): domain Bacteria; phylum Myxococcota_A; class Polyangia; order Polyangiales; family Polyangiaceae; genus Labilithrix. The sequence goes on along the minus strand of JAFAER010000198.1, from coordinate 17,069 downwards.
ACGGGACGTCGACGAAGAAGAACTTCCTGATCAAGTCGATGCAGCGGAGCAGCGACAAGCTCTCCGAGGCCTCACTTGCGAAGGTCTTCTACGACGGTGAAGGTCGGATCAACGTCGATTCTCACAAGATCCTCGTGGCGATCTCCGATTACGAGGACCTCCTCGAGAACTACCTCAGTCGGCCCGAGGCCGAGAGCCTCGACCGAGAGCTCCGCAGCCTGGCAGCGCTCATCACCCGAAGGAACGACCTGGTTCTCGAATACAACTCGCTGGTCAGCGTCATCCTCGAGATGCGCCAGGAAGCGAAGGCCCTCTCCGCCGCGATCGCCGCCAAACATACGAAGATCGTAGAGCGCAATGATCCGACCCTACCGGCGCGGGTCGCGACGTTCTCGAAGCTCTACGCGAATCACATCCAGGACGCGATGACCGAGATCGCTCGAGCGAACAAGGCCTACGCCTTTTGGTCCTTGGACAACGACTACAACGTCTTCCGCGACGTGCTCGAAGGCAACGTCGTTTGGGGCGAAGCGCCGGTCACGGACGTGATCACGTACGACGAGCTCCTCGAATGCCGCGAGCGGCTCGTCGCGAAGCACAAGCACACGATCATGAACGGACCCGAGGCGCAGCACGTCCCCGAGAACCTTCGCGGCGACTCCGATCGAATCTTCATCACCGACCCCGGGTTGGTGGCTCGCCTCGTCGACGGCGGGACCGTGAGCTTCACGCTGAGCCGCCCCTCGGCGGGTTCGAAGCGGCGCCCCGGGGTGATCTACGAGACGTTCACGAAGGAGGGTATGTACAACCTCCGCATCTTCGGGGTCCGCGTGTTCCTCGGCGGAGCGGTGCTCATCGACGAGAAGACGTCGGAACCGCTCAGCGCGGACAGGATTCGGCAGACGAGGCCGACGCTCGATCTGCAGGTGACGCACGGCTGCCGCGACACGTTCCATGATCGGAACGGCACCGAGGTCGTGTTCATGCACAAGGCCGTCAAGCGGTGGACGTTCAAGTACTGTCCGTACCTCGAACGGGACGACCGGAACTTCATCCGAGCCGCGATCGAGATCGGCGGAGCCGTCACCGAAGAGGCGCTCCATCGTCGGGACGTCGAATCGGCCTACGCCGGCTTCGGGCCCTACACCGACTGGACGCTCAACCTCACGAACGCCAAGGCCATCCAGAAGGGCTCGGTCGAGAACATCGAGGTCCAGTTCCTCTACACCTACCAAATGCGCTGACGCTCGCTCGCGTCCGGGCGCGGAGAAAGACGCCGCGCGCCCCCTACTGCCGACGACTGCGCTCCGTTGCACGTCGAGATCGACGACGATGAGCTCAGCCCCCCCTCGTCGCACCGGTGCCCCAGGTTGCCCATCGCCACTGGCGCACTTGATGCTCGACTCGAAAGGAGTGCCTCCAGCACGTGACGCGCTCCATCGCGTCGACGGAGGCGACGGAGGAGCCAGATGATCTCTGCAGCGTTTCCGTACCGAAAGCAGCGGCGGCGAGTCCTCGGGAGCGAGATGGCGTACGTGGAGGCGGGAGAGGGCGATCCCATCGTGCTGCTCCACGGCAATCCAACCTCGTCCTATCTGTGGCGCAACGTGTTGCCGCACGTGCAGCGACTGGGGCGCTGCATTGCTCCGGACCTGATCGGCATGGGCGACTCCGACAAGCTGCCTGACAGTGGCTCAGGCTCGTATCGCTTCGTCGAACACCGCCGCTACCTGGACGCCCTTCTCGAGGCCCTCGACGTGCACGAGCGGGTCACCCTCGTCGTCCATGACTGGGGCTCGGCTCTCGGCTTCGACTGGGCCAACCGCCACCGCGACGCCGTGAAGGGCATCGCGTACATGGAGGCGATCGTGCGGCCGCAGAGCTGGGACCATTGGGACGAGATGGGACAGGGCTTGCGTCCCCTCCTGCAGGCGCTGCGTTCCGATGCCGGCGAGAAGATGATCCTGCGAGAGAACGCCTTCGTCGAGCAGCTGCTGCCGCAGGCCGTCCTGCGCTCCTTGTCCGTCGAGGAGATGGCGGAGTACCGTCGGCCCTTCGCCGAGCCCGGCGAGGGTCGTCGGCCGACGCTGACGTGGCCCCGGGAGATCCCCATCGAGGGCGAGCCCGCCGACGTGGCCGCAATCGTGGCCGCCTACGCGGAGTGGCTCGCAACGAGCGACGTGCCCAAGCTGTTCGTGAAGGCCGAGCCCGGTGCGATCCTCGCCATCGACGCGAACCTCGCCTTCGTTCGCGGGTGGCGAGCGCAGACAGAGGTCTCGGTACCTGGGATCCACTTCGTCCAGGAAGACTCACCGGACGAGATCGGGCGCGCAGTCGCCGTGTGGATGGAAGGGCTTCGCTCGCTCGGTGCAAGCTCCCGTCCCGGGTGATCCGCGACGCCGCTTGCACGGTCAGAGCTCGGAGCCGCTCCATGCGTCACCGGCGAGGTGGTTCGTCACGCCTCTCGCACGGGGGCGCCTGTCGCCAATGGTAAGCGAAAAACGGCGTCTCGATTTTCGAGTCGACGTCGCCCTGCCTTTCTCGTGAGCATCACGTGGATCACGTGACATCATCCAAGGCGGGGGCACCACATTCCTTCGGAGGCGTGATGATCGAGTCGAGGGTCGGTCGTTGGTCGCAGGCGGCGTCGATGGTGGCGCTCGTGATCAGCCTCGCCAATTGCTCGGACGACGCTGCTAGCAGCAGCAACTCCAGTGGCGGTGGCGCATCGTCGAGCGGGGCTGGATCGAGCGGCTCGAGCGGTGGCTCGTCCGGCGAGTCGAGCTCGGGGACCGTGGAAGTGCCGGACACGCTGAAAAATCCGACCGACGGGCCGCCTGCAGGCAATCCGAACGCAGAGGCGACGTGCAGCGTTCCGACCGAGGCGGCGTTGGCCGACGTCTCCACCCCGCGCACGGTCGTCGGCACGGGGACTCCTGCGAGCTGCACCAGCAAGGCCGTCGTCGATGCCATCGCCAAGGGCGGCGTCATCACGTTCTCGTGCGGTCCTGATCCGATCACGATCACACTCGAGCAGACAGCGAAGGTCGTGAACAACACCGGGCCCGAGGTCGTCATCGACGGCGGCGGCCTCGTCACCCTGAGCGGTGGCGGACAGCGCCGCATCCTCTACATGAACACCTGCGATCAGGCCCAGGTGTGGACCACGGCGAATTGTGACAACCAAGATCACCCCCGGCTCACGGTCCAGAACATCACGTTCATCGACGGCAACTCGAAGAGCGAGACGGAATACGACGGCGGCGGAGCGATCTGGGTTCGTGGTGGCCGCTTCAAGGTGATCAACTCCCGCTTCTTCAACAACGTCTGCGCGGACAGCGGTCAGGACGTCGGCGGTGCGGGCATTCGCGTCTTCAGTCAGTACAACGGCCTCCCCGTGTACGTCGTCAACTCGACCTTCGGTGGCAAGGACGGCTACGGCAACACGTGTTCGAACGGCGGCGGGGTCAGCAGCATCGGCGTCTCCTGGACGATCATCAACAGCCTCTTCTCTCACAACCGCGCGATCGGCACCGGTGGCAATCCCGGCAACGGAGGCAGCGGAGGCGCCATCTACAACGACGGAAACGAGATGACGCTCTCGTTGTGCGGGACGCGCATCGAGCACAACCAGGTCAACGCGTTCGGCAGCGCCATCTTCTTCGTCAGCAACAACCATACGGGTGACATCAAGATCGACCGCTCGAACATCACGAACAACATCGGCGGCTCGTGGTATCCGACGTACCCGCAGATCTCGAATCACGACGACACGCCCATCACGGTGACCGACTCCACGATCCAGTAGCGCTCGAGAGCACACCGCGAAGCGGTGAGGCACGTCGTACGTTCACGCGGCAGCACGGTGACGTGATCACGCGTGTTCGATTCTGGGTCGACGAAGCCAAACCCCGCCTCGGATCGCGCGCGAGACGTCGTCACGAGGCCCGCACGCTCCGACGACGAGGTCACGCGCGCCCGATCGCGAGTAGCTTCTCCGCCGGCTCCTGGAGCACGAGGGTCGTGTCCGTAGAGCGGCCGGCGAGCGACAGCAACCGCATCAGGATACGGTCGCGAAGCCAGCGCCCAACCGGGTTCGTGATCTCGGCCACCGCGCCGAGCCTCGCCGCCATCACCGCAACCCGCGTGACGGCGCTCTGCCGCCGCTGTTGATAGCGCGCGAACGCAGTCTCGATGTCCTCGGCGCGCCGCACTTCGTCGAGGAGAACGGCCACGTCGACGAGCGCACTGTTCGCACCCTGACCGAGGTTCGGCGCCATCGCATGCGCCGCGTCGCCGACCAGTACCTGCCGGCCATCCGACCAGCGCCGGCACTCGACGCGTAGGACCGAGTTGAAGAGCAGGTCGTCCCAGCGCTCGACGCACGCGAGCAGCGGCCCCGCAGCCGGATATGCGCGTGCCCACGCCGAACGGAACGTTTCGAGGTCGCGATTCGCGAGTGCACGTCGGACGTCCTGCCCGCCGACGGACGCGAAGAGGTACGTACCGCCGCGGACGGCGAAGCTGCCGAACAATCCTGCCGCGGTCCACGCTTCCTCGCCACGCGCACCGTCACACGCGACCAGCGCGCGAACGTAGGTGATCCCCGGCGGGCTCATGCTGGCGCCGTGGTCACCCGCCGCTCGAACCCGGGAATGCACCCCGTCGGCACCGATGACGATGTCGCCGCGCAGCTGATGTTCGCCATCGGCCGTGCGGACCACGATTCCGCCTTGCCGATCGCTGCCGATCACCTCGGCCCCGAACCAGCGCTCGATTTTTGGCTCGGAGGCGACCGCGTCGAGCAGCACTTGCTGCAGGTCGCTTCGACGGAGCATCAGGACCTTGGGCACCGGGCCAGGCGGTTCCAAGAGAAGGCGCCCTTGGCCGTCGACGATCCGCGGCGCCGGAACGGGCGCGCCGACCGCCTCGATCGCCGGGCCCAGGCCGATCGACTCGAGCACGGCAAGCCCGTTCTCGGCGATCCCGATGCCCGCTCCGACCGCCTTGGGATCGGCGACCCGTTCTACGAGGGTGACGCGAGCGCCGGCGCGCGCGAAGAGGAGCGCGGCACCTGCACCTGCCGTGGCGCCGCCAACGACGATGACGTGAAGAGCGTCGATGTTCATGGCGTGGATACTGGCACCTCGCGCCGGCATCTCCGATGAACCGAGCCGCCAGCTTTGTGACTTCGGCCGCCACCGGCCCGTTGTGAGCGAAGCGCGTTCCGGGAATACTCGCGCAATGGACGGCCACACGGTCCTCGCCGCGCTCACCCAGGAGGTTCTGGTGGCGGCCGCAGCCCTCGGCATCGAGACGGGAACGATCGTGAGCGAGGCCGGCCTGGACCCGGTGGTGCTCGCCGATCCCGACGGACGTGTCCCGCTGCTCGCTCACCTCGCCATGTGGGAGCTTCTGTCGAGACAGCCGATTGGCCTCGAGCTCGGCGCACGCCTCGGGCTCGCGGGGATGGGCGTCGTCGGCTACGCGATGCAACACGACGCGAGCGTCAGCGACGCCCTTTCCTTCCTGCATCGCTATCGCGCCATGATTCATCCCGACGTCGTACCGGCGCTCGAGCGGCGCGATGACATCAGCGGAGCGCGCATGGTGTTCACGCGACCGGTCCCACCGCCGTTCGTCCGACTGCGCGAGCCGGTCGAGACGCAAGCGTCCGGCATCGTCGCGATGATGCGCGTCCTCACCGGAAAGCCCGTGCGGCCGGCGTTCGTCGCCCTGCCATTGCCTCGGCCCTCGGATCCCTCGCGCCAGGAGAAGTTCTTCGGGTGCCCCGTAGCTTGGCGCGCAGCACACGTCGAGGTCGCGTTCGATGCTGCCCTGCTCGACCTCCCGCTGCCTCGCTCCGATGCGCAGCTGTTCGGGTACCTCGCACGCCGCGCCGAGGAGCTCCACGCCTCGCTGCCGGCCGAGGCGAGCTGGGCCGCTCGCACTCAGCGCGAGATCGGCGCTCTGCTCGCCAGCGGCGAACCGCGACTCGCGGACGTCGCCAAACGCCTTGGCGTGTCCGAGCGCACGTTGCATCGGCGACTCGAGGCCGAGGAGACGAAGTTCGCGTCACTCCTCGACGATGCTCGCCGCGAACGAGCGCTCGTCCTCGTGGAGGATCCGGCCCTCAGCAGCAGCGAGCTCGCATTCCTGCTCGGCTACTCGGAGCCCGCGGCATTTTTCCGTGCGTTCAAGCGCTGGACGGGAGGGACGCCGAAGTCTCATCGAGCGACGGCGCGGGGAGCCACCATCCATCGCGAGACGTAGGGACCTCTCTCTCAGCCGACGCGAAGGACGACGATGCGGCCCGTCGGCGTCAGGACCGTGCGCTCGTGATCGCATGCGAACCGGCGCAGGATCGCTTTCGCTTCGCCCAGCTCGGCGTCGGCGCGCTCACCTTTGATGAAGAGCAATCGGCCGCCCTTCTTCGCGAACGGAGCGGTCCAGCCGATGAGCGTCGAGATCTTCGCCACGGCACGCGCGACGACGACGTCGAAGACGCGGCCGAGGCCCACCTGTTCCTGTTCCGCGCGCCCGGTCACTGCCGTGACGTTCGCGAGATCCAAGTTTGCCGCGGCAGCGCGGATGAACGCGATCTTCTTCTCGGTTGCGTCGAGCAGGGTCACGCGCACGTCAGGGCGTGCGATGGCGAGGGGGATTCCGGGAACGCCGCCGCCGGAGCCGACGTCCAAGACACTCGAACCTTCTTGCAATCCCGCGAGCTCGGGGACGAGGCTCAGCGCGTCGAGCGCGTGACGCGACCATGCCGCTTCTGGCTCCGTGATCGCGGTCAGGTTCATCTGCTCGTTCATCGCGAGCAGGAGCGCGAGGAACGATGCGAGCTTCGTCTTGGCGTTTGCGTCGAGGGTCACCCCCAACGCAGCGAGACGCTCGTCGAAGTCCGGCGGGATCGCCAGAGCGGCGACCTCCGGCAAGGGGAGCGGTGACCGCTGCGGACCGTGGCTCATCGAGACGGCCGCTTTAGCATGCCGGCACTCCGCCCGCGCGCGGGTCCGCGACCGCACGTTCGCCCAACGAAAAGAAAAACGCCGCGGCGGGCTCGGGGGGGGGAACAAGCCTCGCCGCAGCGCTGCTGACCTATATGCGCGTTGCGTGCCAGCTTCGAAGTGCGCGAGATCGCGTCGTGACGAGCCTACGGCCGTGCAAGAGCGAAGGATCACGCCGCCAGAGTCGAAATGCGGTCGCGATTGCCCTGAACGGCCCCGGACGCGCAGCCGTTGATCCACGCAGCGTGCGCCCCGCTCTTCCGACCATCCGCTACGCCACCGTCGGACACGTTCTCGTGCTCGTCCACGGGACGACCGCACCGACCGCTCACGAGTGGCTCGAGTACTGCGCGACCTTGAAAGAGGCGGGTACGCGACCGGACACCACCCTTCTCGTCATCACTGGGGATGCGGGGCCCACGCCGAAACAGCGCGAAGAGCTGCAGCGCTCCGCTCCTCCGGACATCCGTGTCGCCGTCGTGACCGGCTCTCCCCTCGCGCGCGGCATCGTCACCTTGCTCGGCTGGTTCAACGCGACGATCCGCGCCTTCACGCCGGCAGAGCTCACCGCGGCGGTCACCTACCTCGGTGTCACCGAGAGCGAGACGCCACTCGTTCTAGAGCGGGTCGCCGCGATGCGGGCCGAGCTGTCGATGGAGATCGACGGCGCGGCATCCGCAGAGGGCTACGCGAGTGCGATCGCCTCGATGGACAGGGCGGTCGCTCGCCTCGAGGCGCTCAGCCGGCGCTCGCCGAACAGAACGTCGAGCTCGGGGTGAGCCCCAGTCGTCGAGCGAGCTACCAGAGGGGATGCTCGCCGACGGGGCCCGGCGATGCGGAGGCGTCGCCGAGCGCACGGACCACGAGCTTGCCCTGCGGGGTGATCGACCAACCGAGCGCCGACGACGTCGTCGACCATCCGGCCTTTCGTTCGGCGAGGAGCGCCTTCATGGCGTCATCGAGCTCCGAGGTCTCGGGTTCGACGCCGGGACCGCAGCCGCTCTTCGTCGCGACCGGCACCACGAGGCAGCGTGTCGGCTTCTTCTCGTCACCGACAGCGCAGATCGTCTCCCGATCGATGTCCTCGAAGCAGTCCTCGAGCCCGGCGAGGTTCATGTCCGTATTCCGCACCTCGGACTTCACGACGAACACTTCGCGTTCGCCGACCGTCCGCATCTCGCCGCCGAGAACCTTCGAGGAGTTGTGGACGCCGAATGCGCCGGGCTCGAACTCGCGCCCGAGCTCCGCGACGGGTCGATGGGTCGGCCCGTCATGCGCGACCAGCAGGAAACGCGAGTCGTTGCTCGAACCCCATTGCAAGACGGACAAGCGCGGTGTGCCGAGCGTCAACGAGACCGGAAGCGAACGGCAGGTGACCTCGTCACCTTCCATGACGAGCAGATCCGTCGTCCGCTTGCGGAGGCAGGCGCACAGCGTCTCGATGCTGGCCGCGCCCTCCGCACATACGAGCTCCCCGGCCAGGCTGCCGCCCAGGGCAGAGAGCCGTCGTTTCACCTCGGCGTTGTCACGAAGCGCAAGCGACTCTCCATAGGCTCGGCGCGCTGCGTCCGGCTCGTTCTTCGCCTCGGCGATGCGACCCGCGGTGTAGAGGAGCTGCGCTCGAAGGTTCGGTCGCGTCGCGACGGCGAGGCCACGACGAGCCGCGGAGTCCGCCTTCGCGTGATCGCCGGTGTTGAAGGCGGCCCAGGCCGTCTCGGAGAGCAGGGTCGCGTCGCTCGGCGCGCCGGAGAGACCACCTTCGAACGACGCGAGCGCGCCGGCCCAGTCCTTGGCGCGCGCCTTGGTTCGGCCTTCGTGGAGCGCGTGCGCAACCCGCGCTCGGTCGTCCGCGGTCGGCTTCGAAGCCGCCGCCGCATCACGCGCGCCGGCAGCTGCGTCGCCGGGGAGAGCCGTCACGGCCCCTACGCTGCCATCGGCGGGAGTCGCGCCCGCGTCAGCGGTGGCCGTCGGAGTCTTCGAGCATGCCGCGAGCAGGAGCGCCGCGATGGTGGTGAGAGAAACGATCGACGTTCGAGACACTGGCGCGACCATACCTCGTCCGAACGCTCGGCGGGGAGCGGCGCTTCCACGTGCGCCGCGACCGCGCTTGCGTTCCACCACCACCTCCGCGAGGCAGAGTCAGAGGCGCTTTCAGCAGCTACGGAGGACAGAGGGCGGCTCCGTTCGCTACGAGCCGAGTCATCGAATCCTGCGCTTCACCGCATACCCATAGGGAACGGGCCACGCGGGCTCCTCCTCCAGCGCGTGCTGCGCCTTGAGTGGCCAGTACGGCTCGCGGAGAAGCTCGCGGCCGAGCAGTACGAGATCCGCATCCCCTGCCGTGATGACCTCGTCGGCTTGCTGGGGAGCGGAGATGAGGCCGACGGCGGCGGTCTTCATGTCGGCCTCCTCGCGGATGCGTCGTGCGAACGGCACCTGATAGCCGCTCCCGATTGGAATGTGCGCGCGCGGGACGCTTCCGCCGGAGGAGACGTCGACGAGATCGACGCCAAGGTCCTTGAGCGCACGGGCGAGCGCGATCGACTGATCGATGTCCCAGCCGCCGTCGACCCAGTCCGTGGCGGAGATGCGCACGAAGAGCGGCAGCTCGTCCGGAACGATCTTGCGGACCCGGTCCGTCACGCGAAGAAGCATGCGCATCCGGTTCTCGAGCGGTCCGCCGTGGAGGTCCTGTCGCGCGTTGCTGAGCGGAGAAAGAAACTCGTGGAGGAGGTAGCCGTGTGCGGAGTGGATCTCGATCACCTTGAACCCGGCGCGGACAGCTCGACGTGTCGCGGACTCGAATGCCTCGATGACGCGCTCGAGGGCAGCTTCGTCGAGCTCCACCGGTACCGGGCTTCCCTCGCCGAAGGGGATCGGGCTCGGCGCGACGACGTCCCAGCCGCCCTCGTTCCTTGTCGAGGTAGGCACCTCCTTCCCAGGGCGGCCGGCAGCTCGCCTTGCGTCCAGCATGAGCGAGCTGGATCCCGGGCACGGCTCCCTGGCTCGCGACGAAGCGGACGATGCGCTCGAGCGGCGCGATGTGCTCGTCGCTCCAAAGCCCGAGGTCGCCAGGCGAGATCCTACCGATGGGCTCGACCGCTGTCGCCTCGACCATGACGAGCGAGACGCCTCCGACGGCGCGGCTCCCGAGATGGACGAGGTGCCAGTCGTTGGCGAAGCCGTCTTGCGCGCTGTACTGGCACATCGGGGACATCGCGATGCGATGGCGGAGATGGACGCCCCTGAGGTCGAGCGGCGTGAGGAGATCGATCTCCGGGATCTCGCTGTCGTGCTCCGCGCCCGCATGCACGCCGTGCTGCAGCGAGGCTCGGCCGTGAAGCGTCGTCATGGTGGTCATGCCCCGAACGTAAGTCCCGCCTCGAGGAGAACAGCTGTGCGGCGGCGGCGGCGTGCTCGCGCAGGAGACCGCGATGGTCCGATCGGCCCATGTACGGCCGCGCTCCGCCGCGCGAAAAGACAGGACCGACCACGTCTGGGGGTTTTCATGTCCACGAAGCTCGCCGCGCTCACCGTCCTCGTCCTTGCGGCAACGGTCGCTCCTTCCCTGTCTGCTGCTCCGCCCGTTGCCGCTGCGCCCGCGGGGCGTCCCACGCCGACGCCGACTTCTGCGCCGAGCGCCCGCCTCGTCACGGGTCCGATCGCGGCCGGCCAGTCCGACGGCCCCGCGTTCCGAGACGTCGACGTTCCGCAGCTCGGCAAGGTCGGCGCTGACAAGCTGCGAGCCCACGCGATCAGGCCGGCAAACGTCGTCGGCGTCGAATCCGACAAGGGCCCGGAAGGGCTCACCGTCTCGGAGGTGATCCGCCCGAAGGTCGTCCTCGCGCCGACCGCTCCGAAGGTCAACCTCGACACACTGAGCGAGCGGCTCCACGCCTCGCTCTCCGGGACGACCTACGGGTACGCGATGCAGATCCGGAAGAACGGTCAGCCGGCGGTGACCCGCATCTGGAAAAAAGCGCGCGGTGCGTCCGACGGCAACGCAGCCTGGAACCTCGACACACGCATGCACATCGCGAGCGTGAGCAAGTTCATCACCGCCGTCGCGATGGTGAAGATGCTCGACGCGAAGGGCATCAGCGTGGACGCGAAGATTGCCCCCTATCTGCTCGCGTCCTGGGTCAAGGGCACCAACGTCGACAAGATCACGTTCCGCCAGCTCCTTCGTCACACGTCGGGCTTCCGGACGGACAGCTCGGCCTCCGACTTCGCCACGATGAAGTGGTGGACGATGATCGGCGTCGGCAACAACAACGGCACGAAGGACTACGAGAACATGAACTTCGGCCTCTGCCGGATCCTGCTCTCTACGGTCGGCGGCTTGCCGAACAACCTTGCGTTCAACGACGCGACGTACGACTACGTCACCATCGAGACGTTCCGGAAGTACGTCCAGGACAACGTCTTCACCCCTTCGAACGTCGTCGGCGTCAGCTTCGCGCCCGTGCCGTTCAAGACCGATGCGCTCGCGTATTCGTCGGCGAGCGACAGCAGCGGCTGGAATTCGGGTGACCTTGCCTCGATGGCGGGCGGCGCGGCGTTCCGGCTCAGCATCAACGAGCTGCTCGATTTCATGGGCACGTTCCGCCGGAAAGGAACGATCGTCTCCGTGAACCGGGCCCAGGAGATCCTGGACCAGGGCCTCGGCCTGGACGTCGTCGACGACACGCCGGCCGGCCGCATTTACGACAAGAACGGCCGCTGGCGGAACAGCGGGAACACCGAGCAGAGCCTCGCGATGTTCCTCCCCAACGAGATGGAGCTTGCGATCTTCGTCAACTCGCCGATCGGCGCGGGTGAGGGTGCAAACCTCCGCTCGACCGTCCGTGCCGCGTACGACGCGTCGATCAAGTGACGCCCGCCAGCAACACGGGGTGACGTCCGCGGCGGCTCAGACCGTCACGGATAGGCGCAGCGCGCACCGAGAGCGTAGTAGCCGTTCGGCACGTCACTCCGATCGTTCGGCGTACGCCAGTCGTTGCCGTTGTTCATCGTGCCGGTGTGATTCTCGAACGACATGTTCCAGGCGAAGTTGTACTGCTGGTCGCTGGTCCACTCGAGGACATTGCCGGCGATCTCGATCTTGTTCGCGTTCCAGCCACGCCAGAAGCGCCCCGGCGGCGAGAGCCACCACGTGATGCGATTGGTCGCCGGTTGGTTGCCGGGGAATCCGTAGCTGTACCGGTGATTGAGCCTGTCGTCCGGGACGGCCTCGTTGAACGCGCCGTTGTATGGGCTCCCCGGATATCCCCACGGCCAGGTCGTCGTACCGCCGTTCGTGAATGCGTTTCGCAGCTCGGCCTGGGTCGGGAGGCGCCCGCCGTCCCAGGCGCAGAACGCGGCGACGAGGTGCCACCCGACGCAGTTCAGCACCTTCGGGTCGAGCTGCGCTTGCGTGTAGACCTGCCCCGCCTCTCCGTTCACGTAATAGGTGTGGCCGTTGTAGTTCGAATTGCCGCAGGAGCGCTTCGAATGCGGACTCTCGTTCGTCGTATTCGGGTCGTTCGGCGCGTTGTTCCAGTATTGCCCGAGCATCATCCCCGCCTCGACGACGGTGCTCGGCACGAGCACGTCCCAGGCCGAATTCCAGCCGGCAGGCTTGGTCGCAGGCGCCTGCACCCAGCCACGGACGTTGCCGTCGAGCCGATCGATGAACGCGCGCATGCGTCCCGCCGTGATGGCGAAGCGATTCAGCCTCGTGGTCGTGCCCGTGAGCGGTGCCGTCTCGCAGCAACTCTCGAGCGCAACGGTGTTGCCTCCGAGCTCCGTGTCGTTGCGGCCGCACGTGAACCCGCCGTTGTTCTGCACGCAGCTCTTGAATCGCACGCAGCGCCCCGCCTTCGGCCCGCTGATCGCGCACGCGCTCGAAGCGCAGTCGCCATGGGCGTCGCACAGCGCGTCGACCGAGCATCGCGGGGCATTCGTCGGTGCGCCGCCTCCGCAGTCGATGTCCGTTTCGCTCCCGTTCTGGATTCCGTCCGTGCTCGTCGCCGGCTGGCAGACCCCGCCCGTGCACAAGACGTCATCGCAGTCGGACGTCTCTGCGCAAGTCTTGCCCGTCGCGCAGCGCGGCGCGTTCGTCGGCGCTCCGCCTCCGCAGTCGATGTCCGTCTCGCTGCCGTTCTTGATCCCGTCGCCGTTCGTCGGCGCCTGACAGACGGCGTCGGTGCACGCGGCGGCATCGCAATCGCTCGTCTCGACGCAGGTCTTTCCCGTCGCGCAGCGTGGAGCGTTCGTCGGCGCTCCGCCTCCGCAGTCGATGTCCGTCTCGGTGCCGTTCTTGATTCCGTCGCTACTCGTCGGCGGCTGGCAAGCGCCGCCCTTGCACGAGAGGCTCGCGCAGTCGGTCTCCGTCAGGCACGTCTTGCCGTCTCCGCAACGTGGCGCTCCCGCAGGCGGGCCACCACAGTCGATATCGGTCTCGCCGCCGTTCTTGACCCCGTCGCCGGCGCTGCTCGGGAAGCAGGTGCGCTCGGCGCAGACGCCCGACGCGCAATCGACGCCGTCCTTGCAGCGCTCCCCGTCTGCACACGGCGGCGCCGCGCATCGCTCTGGTTCCCCGGGAGACGTGCCCGTGTCTCGGTCTACGTCTCCGCCGTCGCTCGGCGCGTCGCTCGGCGGGTCGCTCGGCGGAAGCGCGTCGGACGTTCCACAGCCGGCGGCGATGAAGAGAGCCGAGAGGAGGACCGAAGGCGCGGAGCGAATGCGCATGGAGTTGCCCTTCATGCTAGCTGGCGTCGAGCCGAGCTCACCATCGGCTGACGATGGGCCTCCACGATTCGACGAGGGGCGTATGGGTGGTGACCGGCAGCGAGCCCCCGTTCGCCCGCTCGCCCGCTCGCGCGACGTATGTGCGCCTTCTGGCTACTCGGCGGCTCTGCGTCGACTCCGCGGCGACTCCGCGGCGACGAGGTCGACACGCGCGGCGAGCGCCGGATATCGTCGAGAGGTGCGGGCCAACGGAAGCGGCTACAACTCCGAATCCCGCCTGCTCCTCGTGAGCACTTCCGTTTCGAAATCCCCGACAGCGCCGAGATCCGCGGGGTGACGGTTCACGTTCGGCGGGCATGGTGGAGGACGACAACACGGACATCCGCGACGAGGAGCTGCGCCTCTCCATGAACGCGGAGCCCGTGGGCGAGAACCGCGGCACCCGGACCTGGACGCCAGGGCTGCTGACGGTTGCGTACGGAGACGCCAAGGACCTCTGGGGTCTGACGCTCGAGCCAGCGCAGGTGAATGCGAGCGGCTTCGGCGTGGCGCTCCGCGTGAGGAACCACGGCAGCTCCGGCGACGGGCAGATCGACGCGATCGCCGTCGAGGTCACCTACTGCCACTGAAGGCGCGCGCCCGCCCCCGTTCAACGTTCGGGAACGGCGCTTCGTACGTGCCCTCCGCGCTCCGCTTTATCCCGCGGAGTAGGGCTTGCGGCCTTCGCCGTCGAGGACGGAGACGAGCTCCGCGAGCGGCAGCGGCTTACGCGCCGGCTGCACCTCTTCGCGCGCTCGGCGCCCGAGGTGGATCCAGCCGAGCATCTCCTCCCCGTCCGTGAGTCCGAGGGTCTCCGTCAGAGCGTTACCCTTCGTGAACGGGACGCTCTTCCAGACCGCGCCGATGCCGAGCGCATGTGCCGCAAGGACGATCGCGTAGCCTGCGCAAGCGGCGGTCGCATGCTGCTCCCACGTCTCGATCTTGCCGGACTTGGGCGAGGCGATGAGCACGACGATCGTCGGCGAACGGAAGGCCTTCGCGCGGGTCTTCTCGAGCCCGGCGGGGGGCAAGTCGGGCCGGCGCTCCGCCGCGGTCGCTGCCAGCGCGTCGCCGAAACGGGCGCGCCCCTCCCCTTCGACCACGACGAAACGGAAGGGGCGGAGGAGCCCGTGATCCGGGACCGTGCCCGCCGCGCGCAGCACGCGCTCGAGCTCTTCACGCGTCGGACCAGGTTCGACGAGCGCGGCCGCGCTGCGTCGCGAGAGAACGAGCTCGAGGAGCGCCGGATCGTTCAGGCCATTCGCCATGTGCAGACAATACACCGGGCCGCGCCCTGCGCCGACCTCGTATCGGCCGGATCGTCGTATCCATTGGCTGCGAGTCGGCGGACACGCGGCGCTCACCTTCGCCATTCGACACACTCGAGGCCCACCCCGAAGGACGTGCGGACCTCGTGCTCAGAGCGGGCTGACGACCGCGAGCGCGACGCACGCATTCCCGCGGGGAGCGAGCTCGTGCGAGGAGTCGAGCACGAGCGTCTCGTGCGTCGATGCCTCGTCCAGCATCCCTTCGAGGACGTGGACGATACACGTCGAGCCGGGGGCGACGACGACGCGCTCGGCGTTCACGATCCGTCGCACCGAGAGCGACGCGCGCGCCCGCGACCGGTCGACGATCAGGTTGAAGTCCCGCACGGCACCTCCGACGAGCACCCCATTCACGTCCCAGTCGCCGGAGAAGGATCGCGGCTCGAGCGGAGTCGTCAGATCGACGCGGCCATGCGGGCCAGCGTCGAGCGTCATTCCGCGCCCGGAGAGGAGCATGATGTGACGGTCATATCCCTCGAACCGCGAGAACGGCCCGTCGCACGCGACGTCGGCGATGCTCAGGCGATAGAGGAAGCGTTCGTTCGCTCCTTCTCGCCCGCCCAGGCCTTCGCGCCCAGAAGCCCCAGGCTCGACGAGAAGCTCGGTCGTGGTGCCGCCGCCGTTGCGCCAGGGCATCCGGCGGTACTGCTCAGAGATCAATCGACGCACGGGCGAAGCATCGCTCCATCACGCCGCCCACACGAGATCGCAGTCATGGCAGGAACCGCACACGGAACGGCGTGCCGTTCTTCCCCACGTCAGCGGGCCCCCCTCGTCGGAGCGCGCAAAGGGCGGCTGCACCTCCGAACCCATGCCCGCTCGCCTCGAGGACGCGAACCACGGCCGGACGCTCCGCATCATCGCGGTCGACGGAGACCAAGGCGACCCCTTCCTTGATCCGCGCGGCGACGGCGGCTGCTGGGAATGGGCAGTCGCTCCACGACTCGAGCGGCGCGGACGGCGACGTGACGCCGAGCACGATGTGCTCTGCTCCCGCGCGACGTAACGCTGCGATCGCGTCGAAGACGTTGCCGAGCAGCGCAGCGTCTTCCGCACGAACGACGAACACCCGATTCGCTTCACAGATCGGCCCGCAGATCGCCGATGCGACCTCGGCCACGTCGTGCACGCGTCTGCCAGCGACCTGCACGCCGTCCGCCCATACGTTCACGGCGACCAGCACTTCAACGCCATCCAGTATCGGCGCGTTCGGCGTCGCAACGGTGAGCACCTTGCGACCGACGACGAGATCGAGCTCCGCCCCCGACATCGCCTCGAAGAGTTGCTGTCGAGCTCCGCCGAAGATATCGACGCGAGACGCGACGTGGCGCATCCGCGCCTGCGCTCGGCACGGACATCGGCGGCGCGGCGTTCCGAGCTGGCGCCGACTCACCCGGCCCACACGCAGACGTGAGCGCGAGAAGTGACGCACGCGCCAGTCTTCGCATGCAGCCGTTTTATCACGGCCATCCTTCGGACGAGCTCGGCGCCGTCGCTGAAGGCGCGCTGCGTGAACCTTCGGCCCCGGTGCGACGCGCTCACGGGGGGCGCTCATGCAAAAGACCGGAGGCGGCGGGGGGCCGCGCTCCGGTCTTCTACGTTGCGTATCCCGCTCTCGCGGGCGCGCTCTACTTCTTGGCTTCGGCCGCGAGCTTCTCGCGGTACTTCTTCGCCATCTCGTCCTGCTCCTGCTTCGGGACGATCGCGTAGCGCGAGAACTCCATCGTGTACTGACCCTTGCCCTGCGTGGCGGAGCGGAGGTCGGTCGCGTAGCCGAACATCGTGTTCAGCGGCACCTCGGCGCGGACGGTCACGGTGTCACCCGGGATAGTCTCGAGGATGACGCCGCGGCGCTGGTTGACCTGACCGACGACGGCGCCCTGGAACTCGGTCGGCACGTCGATCTCGACCCTCATGATCGGCTCGAGGATCGTCGGACCGGCCTTCTCGTAGGCCT
>JAFAER010000131.1 GCA_023423895.1 Pseudomonadota bacterium | reverse complement strand
CACGGTGAGTGTCAAAGTAGATGCCGGATGAGGCGTCACGCGGCTGTCGCGTGACGTGCAGTTTCCGAATCCGGATTCAGGTGCACAACGCGCGGAGCGTCCCAGGCTCGCGTGGAGCCTGCCCAGCGTTCGGGGTGACGCCGTCGAGCGCGCTCGTAGACCGCTCGACGGCGCACAAGAATCGTCGTGTCCTGTCCGGCATGGCGGTCGGCCGGCCTCACGAAGCCGATGCCGCTGTGCAGGTGGTGGTTGTTGTACCAGTCGACGAATTTCGCAACCCACCGGCGCGCTTCTTCGAGCGAAGCAAACGGCTTTCGCGGGTACTCGACCCAGTACTTGGCGGTCCGGAAGAGCGCCTCGGAAAAGGCGTTGTCGTCCGAGACTCGCGGGCGGCTGAAGGACGAGACGACGCCGAGCTTCTCCATCGTTGCCTTCATCGTCGCGCCCTTCATCGGGCCGCCGTTGTCAGCGTGCAGCACGAGGTGCTTGCCGTCGTGGCCCTCGTCGGCCAGCGCGGACTTCAGCAGCTCCGACGCGACGGTCGTGCACTCCACGTCTTCGACGCGGAAGCCCACGACCTTGCGGCTCCACACGTCGAGCATCAAGTACAGGTAGAAGAATTGCCCGCGGATTTGCGTGCGGAGATAGGTGATATCCCAGCTCCAAACCTGGCACGGTGCAGTCGCTCGGTGTTCGGTGCGAGGCCGAGGAGAAGGCGCCGCCGATCGGCCGCGGTGCGCGAGAAGCTTCTCGTAGCGCAGCACGCGGTAGAACGTCGACTCCGACGCGATGTAGGCCCCCTTGTCTGCCAGACGCGGCACGATCTGCTTCGGCGACAGATCACAAAATTCGGGCGACGTCGCGATCTCGACGACGCGCTCACGCTCGCGCGCCGAGAGCTTGTTCTTCGGCACAGTGCGTGGACCACGACGCCCGTCGTCGACGGCACCGGCGCGCCACCGTTCGAGCGTCCTCGGGTCGAGTCCTGCTTCCGACGCCGCGGAGGCGCGTCTCGCTCCGGCCTGCACGGCCTCCTCGATCAGCGCCAGGATGGTCATTCTTTCGTCTCGTCCGTGTCTTCGCCCTCTGCCTCCCCCCAGAGGGCATTCAATTTTTTTCGGAGCACCAAGAGTGCAGCTGCCTCGGCGAGGGCCTTCTCCTTGCGATTCAGCTCGCGCTCCAGCTCCTTGATGCGCTTGGCCTCCGGACTCTCACCGGCCCTCGTCGGCTTCGCCTCGAGGCCCGCGAGAGCCTCCTCGCGAAAGTGTTGGAGATCGGCTGCGTGCAGCCCCTCGCGCCGCAAAAGCTCGCCGACACCTGCCTCGTCGAGCGTGCCGGCCTCGATCACGACGCGCAGCTTCTCGGCTGCCGTCCACTGCCGAGCGCGCCGCTTCGGCGTGTCGGTCTTCTTCTTCTGTTTTCCTCGGCTCACGGGCGCCATCTTCGCCTCGCGGAGCCATCGCGACAACGTCGGCTGCCCCACGCCGACCCGCGCCGCGAGCACGTTCGCCGAGACCCTGTTCGGGCCCAGCATCTTCGACACCATCTCCGACCGGAATTTCTCCGAGTACGTCGTCACCTGTCCTCGATCACTCGCCCCACATCACGGTGCTCAAGAGATCCGGCAACTACGCTGACACAGGGGGGATCCGTCTCGTCGAGGTAAGCGAGGACGACCTCGATCGATGCTTGGAGGCTGTAGAGATCGAGGCCGTAGAACCCGACGTGCGGTGTGTACGCCCGCAGCCAGGTGACGAGATCGCGGACGTCCGTGTTGCGCCAGATCCAGCGCGGGAACCGCTCGAAGTCGCCGAGCGCTTCTTCCGCCGTCCGGTCGGCGCTGCGTCCCTGGATGAATGCATGAACCCGATGGGCATCCGGCCAGTCCGCCTCGACGGCAATGGCGTCGAAGCCCTTCTTCACGATCAGACGCTGCGTGATCTCGGCACGTGCTCGGTAGAACTCGTGCGTCCCGTGGGTCGCGCATCCGAGCAAGACGAACCGTGCATCCCCCACCGCGTCGAGGAGCCGATCGTACGCTCGCGCGGTGTCGTCGAGCGGCACGACCGCACGGGCGAGCTCCACCTCGTCTACGTCCTCGGGCACGAGATCCGCGCGGCCGCTCATGCGCCGCACCGCTGCAACGCGCGTACCGTCAGGGTCGATAGACGACGAGCCGCATCGATGTCGGCGGAAGCTCGACATCGAGGAGATTGTCGAACGCGATCTTGTTCAAGGGGACGCCCGCCTTCGCCGTCGCGTCCGTGAGCTCCACGCCGTTGATCGCGAACGTCTTAGCTCCGTAGCCGTCACCCGTGAGGGTCAGCTCTTCGGCCTCGCACGGCGCAAACCCGTCGAACGTCACTCGAACGCGGCGCGGCGATGTCGTCTTGTTCACGAGCACGACGGCGACACGACCGTCGTTCCGGGTCGAGGCATGCGCAGCGACATCGGTGAGGCTGGAGGTCGTCGCGTCCACGAAGTGATCGCCGAAGTGGCGCGCGTAGAGCCAGTACGCGCCGTATGCCGGCCGCGGGTTGTCGAACGCGTCGAGCAATCCGTAGGAGTGGATGTTCGATCCCTTGAACAGCCACCGAAGAACGGCCCCGGGACCGTATGCGCCGTAGCGCCCGAGCACGTCACCGACCCAGAGCGCGCCGGCGAGCGTGTCCGAGATCCCTGCCCCCGCATCCGGTCCCGGATCTTCGGCGAGCTCGGTCACCCAGACCTCGGCGTTCGGGGCGTGCGCCGTCCGGAGCTGATCGAGCGCCGGCATGACCTCGTCGACGAAGGCGAGCGCCGCCGGGCGCCAGTCGTGCGCAGCCTCCTGGAACAGGTGCTCGATGCTCATGATCGCGCTGCTCGTGGGGCTCTTCTGACCGGAGTCGAGCGGGTAGTAGTGCCAGGAGATGCCGTGGATGCGCCCCGCGGTCTGCGAGAGAATGGGCGTCATCCAGTCGACGGTGCCGTGCATGCCGCCCACGTGAGCGCCGGTGAGCATCTCCGGGCCGATGAACTTCACGCTCGGGTCCACCTCACGGAGCGCGTCCGCGAAGCGGATCAGCTGATCGGCATAGACCTGCGGGTTCGCCGTCATGTCGTCGGTGAGATCGGGCTCGTTTCCGATCTGGAGGTACTTCACGCCGTACCCCTTCTCGACGTTCATGTAGTGGAGAAGGTCCTTCGCCGCCGCCTCGGTCCCGCGCTTCACGTTGATCGCGATGAGCGGCTCCGCTCCGACGAGCTGCGCGAGCTGGATGAACGCGTCGACGTGCGCCGCGGTGAGCACCCAGTTGCCGTGCTGTCCGGCGCCGCCGCGCTCCCAGTAGTACTCCTGCGAGCGATGGCCTGCCGGCCAGCGGAGCACGCCCGGCTGCAGGGCCCCGAGGAGATCTGCGAACGCCGGGCGCGGCATCGGCGAGTAGTTCGCGGGCTCCCAGTCCGCGATGTTCATCCCGTAGAGCCGGCGATTGACGGCGACCGGTGCAGCCTTTCCCTTCGGCCCTCGCTTCGGAGCGATCGCGACGTCGACATCGAAGGCGCCAGCCTCCGGCGTGGTCGCCGGGGCAGCACACGACGGCTTCGGCGGCGTCCCCCCATCCGGAGACGGCCCCCGCGGCGTGTTCGGGTCGTTCTTCGGCTCACCCCCGAGCGCGTCCGGCTCGGTCGGAGAGGTGGCCGCCCCTCGAGGGGCTGGGGTGCCATCCGCTTCCTTCGTGTCCGAGCAGGCGACGACGAGTCCAAGCGAAACGAGAAGAGTCGGCAGGATGCGCGTGAGCGCGAAAGACGAAGCGCGTGGGTGCATGGCCGGCGCTAGGTGAAGCAGTCGACGTGCCGGGGATTCCACGGTCGAGCTGATGCGACTTCGCGCTGTTTCATGTCACCGAGTTGCGGTGCATCCAAAGATGTTCGGAGCGGACGGATCGAGCCTTCGTGCGTCGAGGGATGCGCCACACTGAGTCGCGAACGCACGGGTGAGCGTGCATGCGATCGCGTCCCGCGTTGACGCATCCGTGTCGCGACGAAGCTTGCAACCATGAGTCGCGCTCGCCTTCTCCCGCTCGCTTTCGCCGCAACCCTTGCTGTCGGTTTGTCCCTCGTCGCCTTCCCCGCCGCCGCCCAGGAGGAGCGCGAGAGCGCGGCCATGGCAGCGAATCGAGGCCTACGCTTCGGCTTCGGACCCGAGATCCTGCTTCCGAGCGATCGGGGACCGATGGGCGGCGGGCTGGTGCTCGACGGTCGGTACGGGATCAAGGCCGGCCCCACGGTGCTCGCACCGGGTGGCCGGCTCGGCGGCCATCTCATCTCGAGCCGCTTCGTGGGTACCGCGATGCCGACGTTCCGAGTGACGTTGCCCGTTGGCCCGCTCGCCCCCTTCGCGGTTGGCGGCATCGGCATCGGCGGGCTCTCGAATCCGAGCGAGAGCGGTCTCGCATGGCTCGGCGGCGGCGGCCTCATGATCCACTTCGGCCGCGTCCTCGCCATCGGCGCCGAGATCACCTACCAGCGCATCACCGGAACGGAGTTCGAGACGCTCGGCATCGGCCCTTCGATCCAGTTCGGCGGCTGATTCCGGCGCGCCGACGAGGCCTCGAGGCGCGCGTGACCTACACGCGCCCGTGCGAGCGAGTGTCGTGGACGCAGTCCTCGGTTAGGATGGGGACGCGCGATGCACGTCCGGCTCGATCGCTACGAGAGCGCGAACCGTTCGATGGCGACGAGGACCACCATCCTCTTCGTCCTTGGTGGCATCGGCGCCGTCATCGCAGCTCTCGGGCTCTTCCTCGGTCTCGCGATGATCGCGATGCCCGAGCAGGACGCGGGCGACGGCCTCTGGGCGCGTCGGGGCGGGATCTTCCTCTCGTTCTTCTTCGGCGTGGTCCCTGGGGTCGTGAGCGCGCTCTTCATCGGCTACGCCGCACAACAGCGCGCGCGTTATCGCCGTCTGGGCGAGCTCGCCGCCGTCGCGCGTCAGTGCGGAGGCGCGCTCACGACCGCCGACGTCGCCCGCGGCCTCGGGACGACACCGCAGCTCGCAGAGCGACTCATCATCGACGCGACGGCGCTCGGTCTCATCGAGCACGGTCCTCCTCCGAACGCCGTCACGCCGCCACCGCACGTGATCGTCCCAGCCGCGGGCGCCGGGGCGCCCCACACGCCCACGGTGCTCGGAGAAGCCGCCGACGTCTCGAACGCGCCCGACTCGGTCGGCGTCGCCCCTGGTGCAGTGCTCGGCGATACCTATCGCGTCGAGGAGCCGCTCGGCCGCGGTGGAATGGGCGAGGTCTTCGCCGCACGACATCTCCGGACCGGCCGCCGCTACGCCGTGAAGTCGATCCTCGGCGGCCCTCGCGCCGACGAGGCCGCCTTCCGGCGCTTCGAGCGCGAGGCGACGGCGGCGAGCGCACTCGGTCATCCAGGGATCGTCCAGGTGCACGACTTCAACGTGACGAACGGCGGCACGTTCTACCTCGTCATGGATCTGCTCGAAGGAGAGACGCTCGAGACGCGCCTCGCGCGCGGTCCGCTTCCGTGGCCCGAAGCGCAGCGGATCGCGCTCGAGCTCTGCTCCGCGCTCGCGACGGCACACGAGCACGGCCTCATCCACCGTGACATCAAGCCGAGCAACGTGTTCCTCGCCCGGTCGAAAGGCTCGCGCGAGACGCCCGAACGTAGCGTCCTCGTGGACTTCGGGCTCGTGAAGCCGCTCGCAGAGTCGGGCTCCATGCTCACCAGCACCGGCGCCGTCCTCGGAACGCCGATGTACATGTCACCGGAGCAAGCGCGCGGCGAGCCGCTCGACGTCCGTTCGGACCTCTACAGCCTTGCTGCGATCGTCTTCGAGATGGTCACCGGAACGCCGCCCTTCCTCGACCGCACGCTCGCCGCCGTTTATGCGCGCCTGCTCCGCGAGCCACCGCCTCGTGCATCGCAGGTGGCGAAAGGCCGCGTGCCGCGAGCGCTCGACGACGTGCTCGCGCGGGCGCTCGCGAAAGACCGCGCACAGCGCCACCCGGACGCGCGCACGCTGAGGGAGGCGATCGCGCTCGTGACCGAGGACGCTCCGGCGACCCAGCGCATGGCGAACTGAGCCCCGAGGACCGCGACCAGTCGGGTAGCCTTCGCCAGCCTCTCCGCTAGGATGAGCTGCACTTCGAGATGCCGCGCCGCTCGTCCACCTTGAGCCCCCGCCTGGGGTCCGCTCTCGTCGCCGCCGGCCTCTTTGTGGGAGGCGCCGGCATCGTGAGCTGCGGATCACGTACGGGTCTCTTCGGTCCGGACTCTGACTACTTCACGGGCGATCCCGCCGCAGATGCAAGCGTCGACGCTCCGCCCGACGGCCTCGTGCCGTGCGTGCCTGGTCGCTTCACGTTCGAGCTCGCGCTGACGCAGCTCATGTTCGTGATCGATCGCTCCGGGTCGATGGCCTTCACCCTCGACGGCGCGGCGAACGCGCCGCGTCGCCTCTGGCGGTGGTCGATCCTGCAGAACGCGCTCCGGCGGACGATCGTGACCTTCGACGATCAGATCGCGATGGGCGCGAAGTTCTTCCCGGAAGTGCTCACGTCGTCCGATCTCGTCAGCGCGGAGCGCGCGTGCCGGACCGACACCGGCGTCGGCATCGCTCCGGCTCGTGGAAATGCACAGTCGATCGTCGACACGTTCGACCTCACCGTTCCGCGTGGCGGAACGCCGACGTCCGAGGCGATCCGATCCGCAGCGAGCTTCCTCACGCAGACGCGCAGCAGCGCGCGCACGATCGTCCTCGCGACGGACGGAGCGCCGAACTGCAACGGGGATCTCGACGGGGACACGTGCACCTGCACGTCCGTCTCGAGCGCGGGTGTACCGCTCGACTGCGGCTCGTCGGATCGCGGTCGTTACAGCTGTCTCGACGACGGGCGGACCATCGCGACGGTCCGTGAGGTTGCTGACGTGCAGAAGATCCCGGTCTACGTCATCGGGATCGGCGGCCTCGAGCGGCCGGCATTCCGGCAGGTGCTCGATGCCATGGCCGTCGCAGGCGGCCGTCCGCGTCCCGGCCCGACGCGGCACTACAACGTGCAGTCGGAGCTCGAGCTGACGAACGCGCTCGAGTCGATCCGCGACAGCGTCGCCAAGTGCACGTACCTGACCCCCTCCGCGCCCACGGACCCGAACAAGATCTCCGTCGAGATCGACGGCATGTTCATCCCCCGGGATCCGACGAAGACGAACGGCTGGGACTGGGTCGATCAAGCCTACGGCGAGCTCGCCTTCTTCGGTCCGGCATGCGCCCTCGCGCAAGGCGCAGATGGTCCACCGGCGGTGGTCACGGGCGTCGTGACCTGCGACCCATGACGGACGCGAGACGCGCGATCTCATGAGGACGGTCGCCGACGCGCTTCTCACGGCAGAGGGCACGAGAGCACGAACGGCGAAGGTGATCGCGCTCGCCTCGGCGCTCACCGACGTCGCGGCGCGAGCGCCGGAGCGCCTGCCGTTCGTCGCGCGCTTCCTCACCGGCAACCTCGTGCCTACCGAGGAAGAGCGCACGCTGGGCGTTGGTGGCGCCCTCGTCTTCGAGGCGGCGCGCTCGGTCACGGGCGCCACGCCCGAAGAGCTCGGAGCCATGGCCCGTCGGTCGGGCGATCTCGGCACGGCCGTCGGCGAAGCGATGGCAGCTCGGCGCGAGCGCGACGCCGCGGCGAGAGCAGCGAAGCCGAGCGGCCTTCGACTCGAAGACGCCGAGGACGCGGTCCGCACGCTCGTCGAGAGCAGCGCTCGAGCCGACAAGCTGAGCGCGCTGACGACCGTGCTCTCCGTCTGCTCGGCGATGGAGGCGCGCTACTTCGTCCGTGCGGTGCTGGGCGAGATGCGCGTCGGAGCGCGCGAAGGGATCGTCGAGGACGCGATCGCCAAGGCATTCGGTCGTCCGGTCGCCGATGTCCGCAGCGCGGCCGGCCTCGTCACCGACGTCGGCGAGCTCGCGCGCCTCGCCCACGAGAATCGCCTCGGCGAAGCGCGGGTCGTGCTCGGCAGGCCCGTGGGGTTCATGCTCGCCACGCCGATCGAGACCGCACGCGGCGCCGACCTCGGAGTCCCACACGCCGTCGAAGAAAAAATCGACGGCATCCGCGCGCAGGCGCACGTCTCCTCGAGAGGGGTCTGGCTCTTCGCCCGCGGAAAGGGCTCGGTAACACAGGCATTCCCGGACGTGACGGGCCCGCTGGGAGACGCAGTGCGCGACGGGCGGCTGCCCGAGGCGATCCTCGACGGCGAGATCGTGGTCGTCACGCCCGAAGGGCGACCTCGCCCGTTCTCCGCGATCCAGCCGCGCCTCAAGAAGACGACGCCCGACGACGACCTCGTCCGCGATCATCCCGTGCGCTACCTCGTCTACGACCTGCTGTGCGTGGGCGAAGAGAGCTTGCTGGCGCTCCCCTTCCTCGAGCGCCGCGCTCGGCTCGTGAAATGGGCAGAGCGAGCGCCTGCTCCACTCGTCGTCCACGAATCGCGTCCGCTCGTCATCCCGGCGCCGGAAGAAGGCACCGATCCCGAAGACGCGAAGCGCGCGACGGCGGCGGTGCTCGACGCCGAATACGAGCGCGCTCGGAGCCACGGCTTCGAAGGCCTCGTCCTCAAGCGCCTCGACGCCGTCTACGCGGCGGGCGTTCGTGGCTTCGCCTGGCTCAAGGTGAAGAAGGCGCTCGCGACGCTCGATGTCGTGGTCGTCGGCGCCGAATACGGCCACGGCAAACGGGCCGGCGTGTTGAGCGACTACACCTTCGCGGTTCGCGACGGCGAGGACCTGAAGACGATCGGCAAGGCGTTCAGCGGTCTCACCGACGTCGAGATCGCGCGGATGACCGAGCGGCTCCTCGCGCTCGCGATCGACGAGCCTCGATCAAGCGCGGCGGAGGGCCAGCGGCGCGGCTGGATCCCCGTCCGGCCGGAGATCGTCCTCGAGGTCGCCTTCGACGGTCTGCAGCGTTCCGACCGTCACACCAGCGGCTTCGCCCTCCGTTTTCCTCGCATCGCGCGGATCCGCGACGACAAGAAGCCCGAGGAGGCCGACACGCTGGAAGCAGCACGGGCGCTGTGGGAGGCGCAGCTCGCCAGCGGACACCGCGAAGATCGAGTCGCCAAGGATCGGACGCGGCGACCGGCGACAGAGGCCACCCCCTCGAAAAAGAAGGGTCGGAAGTCGGGACGCCGCCCCGACATCCGCCAGAAGTCGAAGCAGCTTCGTCTGTTCGACGATGATTGAGAAGCGCCCGAGTCACACCCGCGAGAATCGGCTACGATGCCGCGCCATGCGTAAGGCACTGGTTCTGTTCTTCGTCGGCTCCTTCGTGGTTCTGGTCGCGTGCGGCGGCGGCAAGGGGGACTCGTGCGACGAAGAAGGCAAGGTCGGCGGCGAGTGTGACGAAGGCTTCGTCTGCGGCAAGGCGAAGGAGAGCGGCGGCGAGTTGATCTGCCTCACGCAGTGCCACACTCAGGTGAACTGCGGAGCGAACGAGGAGTGCGCCGGCGTCGGTCGCACGAGCCTCAAGGGCTGCCGCCCGCTCTGATTCCGAGCGTCGACCTCGGGCCTCGTGGAGAGGCGGCGGGGTGCTACCATGTGACCATGCGCCGTGCGCTCCGAACCGCGTTCGTGATCACCGGCGCCGGTGTCCTGAGCGCGGTCGCGGCAGGTTGCACGTTCCTGATCCCGTTCGACGACGTGGCCGAGAACGACGCTGGCAGCGCATCGCCGGACTCCGGCGGCATTCCTCCCATACCGCCTTCGTCGTCGAGTGACGGCGACGCGGACAGCGCAAGCCGGGAGACGCCGGACGGCAGCGCGCCGGTCCCCATCACGCCCGCGTGCGACACGACGTTTCCCCTCGACCAGGTGAAGGGCTGCGCGGCGTTCGTCGAGGGCGGGCAGATCTGCGCCGACAATCCGGGCCTCACGTCCTACCCGGGAAACCGGGAGACGGACGTCGTCACCTGCTCGAAGACGCAGGGCGCGATCTGCGTGAGGCACTGCGTCGCGTGCTCCCACCTCCCCGAAGGCTTCCCGGACCAGTGCGACCAGTGCATCGGGAAGCCGGACGGCAAGTACTGCGGCACCGACATGGGCTGGCAGCCGCAGAACTTCCGCCTGCTCGTGACGTGCACGAACGAGCGCATGGCCACGGCCACCGCATGCAGCACGCGCGGTTGCGACTCGAAAGGCGGCGCCGGCAACGCCGCGTGCAAGCCCTGACCGTCGGGAAAGCGGGCGCGCGCCGGCGAGCTAACGATCGCAGTCGTTTGCTGACGCGTTGCGCGCGCCGAGCGGACGCGTCTCCGGAACCGTATCCGGCATCTCGTCCTCCTCGGGCACGTCGTCGTCGTATGCGTCGGGATCTGCCACGACGGCCATCTCGCCTCGCTGCCAGAGCGGGATGCCGTCGTGAAGCTCGGCGTTTTCGAAGTCTTCTCGGGACATGCCTGCCTGAAGAGCAGGAGGCGTGCCTCCATCGAGCGACGCCGTCCGAACGCTCAGAGCTTCGGCGAGAGGCCCATCTCTTCGAGGATGTGGTCGCCGCCGAACGGGCCGTCGAGGAGCCAGAGCACGTACCGCATGTCCACGTGGATGCTGCGCGAGATCGACGGCATGAAGACCCAGTCCGACGCCATCGCCTCGTAGTTCCCGTCGAAGGCCAGGCCCACGAGCTCACCCTTCGCGTTCAACGTCGCCGACCCCGAGTTGCCACCGGTGATGTGGAGGTCGGCCAGGAAGTCGACGGGCACCTCGCCGAGCTTCTCGTCGACGTAGGGGCCGACCTTCTTCGCCTTGTACGCGTCGACCACGGACGACGGCACGTCGAACGGCTCCTTGCCCTTGTTCTTGGCGATCATCTCCGAGAGCACCGTGAACGGCCGGTACATCGGGGCTTCGGGCGTGGGCTTGTAGCCGCGGACGGTGCCGTACGTGATGCGGAGGGTGCTGTTCGCGTCCGGAGCGAAGGGCTCCTTCCGGAAGGCCTTGAGCGCCTCGATGTACTTCGGCTTGAGGAGCGTCATCTTGCCGGCGAACCGCTCCTCGCGCTCTTCGGCCGCCTTCTGCAGGGGGCGGAGCTTCAGCGCGAGCTGGATCAGCGGGTCCTTGCTCGCCTTGAGCGAGGCGGCCGTCCCCTTCTTCAGGAGCTCGACGCGCGCGTTCTCGTCACCGAGCGTCGTCGTTTCGTAGAGCGACGCGACCACCTTCTTGATCGCGTCCGGCGTGACGTCCTTCGTCTTCCCCGCCGTCCCCATCACCGTCGCGAACGCAGGTGTCCGCTCCGCCTCCGGCGAGCGCGCGATCCGCTCGAGCGCGAGCCCGAGCACCGCCTCGTCGACCTTGCGGTGATAGCTCGTCGTCAGCCCCTTCAGCCCCTGCTCGATCCGGGGCCAGTTGCGCTCCTGGTACTCCGGATCGCGCGCGGCGTCCGGCTTGGCTCGCTCCTCGGCCATGCGGACGATCGTGAGCGCTGCTCCCGCGAGGCGCGGCATCGCGATCTCCTCGAGCTGCGCGTCCTTCTCGCGGTTGGCGGAGTGCTTCGCCATCTCCGCGGCGATGTCGTCGAGCGCCTTGCCCCACTGGGCCTTGCGCGCGGGGTCCGCCGCGACGAACTCGCGAAGCGCCTTCTCCGACTTCTCCTTCTCGGCCGCGAGCCCGCCCTTCACCAGGCCGTCGAGCTGCCCCTTCGTGTTCGTGAGGTAGTTGCCGAAGCGGCGCACGTACGACGTCGCGCGGATCTGCGCCTCCTTGTCGTCCTTCGTGACCTCGTCCAGCCGCGCGAGGTAGTCCTCGAAGAGCTTCTGGCGGCGCGGATACGCCCAGGTCACCGCTTCGTCGACCTCCGCTTTCGTCTTGAGCGTGCTCGTGCGTCCCGGATACCCGGCAACGAAGACGAGGTCGCCCTCACGGAGCGGTGTGGAGGCGATCTTCAGGTGATGCGGCGGCTTGTAGGGGACGTTCTCCGGCGAGAAGTCCGCCGCCTGGCCGTCCTTGCCGACGTACGCGCGGAACAGCGAGACATCGCCCGTGTGCCGCGGCCAGCGCCAGTTGTCGATCTCGCCGCCGTAGTTGCCCACGCCGGCCGGAGGCGCCCACACCAGGCGGACATCGCGGATCTCGAGCTGCTCGATCTGGAACCATTGCGCGCGCTCGTAGAACGGCGCGACCGTGCAGCGCGTGCCCGGCCGGCCCTTCTCGCACGCCGCGACGACCTCCTTGGTGCGCTTCTCGAGCTCCTTGTAGCGCGCGCGGTCGTCCGCGATCTTGTCGAGCCCGCCGAGCATCTTCGGCGTGATGTCCGTCACCGATCGCGTGACGAACACGCGAGCCTGCGGACCGTTGTTCTTCTCTTCCGCGCGCGTCTTCGCGAGGAAGCCATCCTTCAGCAGGTTCGCCGACGCGCTGCTGTTGTGCTGGAGCGCGCCGGTCGCGCAGTGATGATTGGTCGCGATGAGCCCTTCCGGCGAGATGAAGGACGCGGAACAACCGCCGAGGCTGACGACGGCGGAGAGCACGCCCGAGGTCGGATCCGAGAGCTCCGCGGGATCGATCGCGAGGCCGAGCTCCTTCAGCTTCGCAGCATGATCCTTCACCTGATGAGGCATCCACATGCCTCCTGGGTTCTCGAACCGCGGCGTGACCTCGGCCTGCGCGGCGTCCGTGCTCGTCGACGTGGACGACGGCGGAGCTGGAGACGCGGGCGCCTGCGCAGGCGGGGGCGGATCACCTCCGCACGAGAGGAGACCGACGGCGACAAGCGAGGAGAGAACGAGACCGGAGCGCATGGCCCGGCCTGCTTAGCACCGGTCTGCGCGCGCTAGGAGGA
This sequence comes from Pseudomonadota bacterium, assembly GCA_023423895.1. Classification (GTDB taxonomy): domain Bacteria; phylum Myxococcota_A; class Polyangia; order Polyangiales; family Polyangiaceae; genus Labilithrix. The sequence continues at coordinate 9,658 of JAFAER010000131.1, read as the reverse complement.
CGTTCGAAGCGAAGCGACGGACGGCCGCCGAGCCCGAGCTGGAAGGGCAACGATCAGCTCAGCTTCCGTTCGCCACGCCGCCGATCGAGTTCACGTCGAACGTGAACTCCTTCGTATCGTTCTTCACGGTCACGGCGATGGTGTCCTCGTCGACGCGTGCGAACGACATGACGAGCGAGCGTCCCTTCGGCGAAGCGAGGCGGTAGCTCCCCGCCTGCGGCACCGGATCGACCCAGCGCATCTGGACGCCCTCGACGGCGAGATCCCACTTCCCTCTGGCCCCCGTCCACGATCGGCTGCCGTCGATCTCGATGCCTTCGGTCAGGCCGCCTTCGAGCGGCTTCTGGAGCATGTCCCCCTGCCCGCGCCCCGTGCGTCCATCGGCGATCCGCGTCCACGTCGCGTCGTGCTCCACGTGGCGGGTCCGGTCCTCGAAGCTCCACGTGACGTGTGCCGTGCCGGTCACCTTCACGACCCCGTTCGAGAGGTCCTTCCACTCGTGATCGACGACGACCTCGCCTTCGCTCTTCTGGACCTTGACGATGTGCTGGCCGGTGAACTCGTGGCCACGATAGGTGCAGCTTCCAGGCTTTGCGCCGTACGTCACGGTGAGCGTCGCGTCGACGATCGCAATCTCGGCGCACGGGAGCTGCGTCTCGATGAACGTCTTCAGCTCGCTGGCGGCTTCGCGAACCGCCTTGCCGATCGTGAAGTTCGTCGAGATCTCCACGCTGTTGGTCGTGAGCGCCGCCGCCTGCGATTCGATCGTGGACTCCTCCAGCGCGCTACGCGCTTCGCCCTCGGTCATCGGCCCACCGGCCTCCTCCTCCTTCGGGCAGCCGGCGAGGACCGTCGCAAGCGCAGCAGAGACGACAAAGGACGCGGTTGTGGTGGGGCGCATCATCACTACTCCCTCTCTTGGTTCTGTCCGAGTGGCGCGGGTGCCGCCCGGCTTCGACCGTGACCCTCCGTCGACGGTTCGGCTCAGGCCAGCGCGGGAAGCTCGAGTGCATGGACCCTGCCAGCACGGCGGGCCCGAAAACCAAGGGGCTTGGCGTCCGGGCGTGAACGGTTCATCGCATGAACCCGTGACCGCAAGCCAACAGACGCGTTCACGTCCCGGTGGACGCCGACGGGTTCACCCCACCCGCCCGACATGGCTGAGAAATGGCGTCGGTGCGAGCTTTGCCTACATGCTGGCGAACACTGCTTGCCTCCCGGGCAACCAAGTGGCAATCGGTGGCGGGGACCGCTGTCTCTACGACATGGCAGCCCGTCGTCGCCAACTCCAGGCGGCGGAGCGGCCCGAGCGCGAAAGATCGAGGAATTCCAAAGTGGCGGACGAGGAGACGGGCCAGAACGAGCCGTTGGGTGGGAGCGGTGAGGGCAACGCCTTCGAGGCGATCGGCTGGGCTCTCCGCGCGGTCCTCAAGCACTGGGCGATCATCCTCGCAGCGGTGCTCCTGACGTCGGGCATTGCGCTGGCGTACTCGAAGAGCGTTCCGAAGATCTACGAGGCGTCGACGCTGATCGAGTTCGATCCCGACGTCATCAAGCCGCTCGGCAACAAGACCGATCCGATGGTCGGGTGGAGCGCGGTCTGGGACACGAAGGAGTACTACGAGACCCAGTACCGGATCATCCAGAGCGACCGTGTGCTCTCGGCGGTCGTCCGCAACCTCGGTCTCCAGAACGATCCGGACTTCCTCGGCTACAAGCCGACCGCGCCCGTGCCGATGGAGGTCGCCATCGGCAGTCTCCGCGGACGTTTGACCGTGGAGCCCGCGAAGGGCAGCCGCCTCGTCTACCTGAAGGTCCAGGACACGAAGCCGGCGCAGGCGCGCCGTCTGTCCGAGGCGGTCGCGAAGGCCTACATCGATTTCAACCTCGAGAAGATGGTCAGCGCCACTGGCGACACGGTGGTCTGGCTCTCCGGGCAGCTCGATCATTTCAAGCACGAGCTCGAGCAGACCGAAGACTCGCTCCACGAGTTCAAGAAGCAGAACGACCTGCCCTCCACCAATCTCGACGACCTGTCGAAGATGATTCGAATGGAGATGCAGGAGTACGACGGCGCGCTCACACGCACGCGCCTCCGTCGCCAGGAGCTCGCCGCACGCAACAACGAGCTCTCGAAGATCACGACGGAGAGCCCCGATCAGATCCCGGCGTCCGAGCTGCTCTCCAACGCGTTCCTCGGCCAGCTCCGGAAGCAGTACCTCGAGGTCATGCAGGAGCGCGGAGAGCTCGTCGCCAGCGGCAAGGGTGAGAACCACCCCGACGTGAAGCGGGTCGACGAGAAGATCGCTCTGTCGAAGCGGGCGCTCGTGAACGAGATCCGCACCATCCAGGGCGCCGTCGCGCGCGACCTCGCGATCATCCAGCAGCAAGAGGCCGGCGAAGCAGGTCTGTACGAAGAGTCCCGCAAGAAGGCCGTCGAGCTGAACCTGAAGGAGCTCGAGTTTCATCGGCTCGATCGGCTGCGCGCGCAGAACGAGAAGCTCTATGCGGTGCTCCTCGAGCAGCTGAAGGAAGCCGACCTTCGGCGGATGATGAACACGAACAACATCCGCCTCATCGACACGCCGGTGGAGCCGAAGGCGCCGATCTCGCCGAAGATCGTCACCAACGTCCTCGTCGGGCTCCTGGCGGGGCTCGTCCTCGGCATCGCGCTCGCTCTGCTCCGCGAGGCCGTCGACAACACGCTGAAGACCCCCGACGACCTCGAGAAGCGCCTCAACGTGACCTTCCTCGGGCTCCTGCCCGAGATCGCGGAAGACGACCTCGACGGCAGGCGTCCCAAGGGCGGCCGCCGCAAGAAGGCGCGCCGTATCACGACCGAGCTGGCGCCCGAGCTCATCGTCCACGAGCGTCCTGCGTCCGGCGTCGCCGAGGCCGCGCGTTCGCTGCGCACGAACCTCATGTTCATGAACCCGGACAAGCCCTATCGCCGGATCCTCGTGACCAGCGCGGCCCCGTCCGAAGGAAAGACCACCGTCGCCGTCAGCGTCGCCGTGTCGCTCGCGCAGGGCGGCCAGCGCGTGTGCATCATGGACTGCGACCTTCGCCGCCCGCGCCTGCATCGCATCTTCGATCGCGCCGGCGACGTCGGCCTCATGAACGCGATCGTCGGAGAGGTCTCGATCGCGGAGGTCGCGAAGCCGACCGTCGTGCCGAACCTCTATTGCATCCCCTGCGGGCCCATCCCGCCGAACTCGGCCGACGTCGTGGGCTCGGACCGGTTCAGGGTGCTGCTCGACGAGCTGAGCGAGCACTTCGACCGCATCGTCCTCGACAGCCCGCCGGTCGTGGCGGTCACCGACTCGGCGATCCTGTCGACGCTCGTCGACGGCGTGCTGCTCGTCGTCCGCGCGTTCAAGACGACGTTCGGCCTCTCGCGCTCCGGGCTCCGGACGCTGCGCGACGTCGACGCGCCGATCGCCGGCGCCGTCCTCAACGCGGTGAACCTCGACCGCCACGAGTACTACTACCAGCGCTACTACTACTACCGCCGCGAAGGCTACGCGCCGCATCCGCAGGGCGGCGAACACGAGCACTCGAGCGGCGGCGAAGCCGCGCCGCCGCCGAACTGATTGGGGCGGCGGAGCGACGAACGGTCAGCGCCGCTCGAAGACGCCGCGCGCCGCCGCCTGGCGCGCGCGCGTGGCGCCCTCGGCCCACTTCGGCTCGCCCGGCCGGCGATCGGCGAGCTTCGTGTACGCTTCGAGCGCTTCGCCGTGCAGACCCTGGCCCTCCGCCTTCGCGGCGACCTCGATCAACAGGTCGTCGCGCTCGGGCGCCCTCTCCCACGCCTTCTTCAGCAGCGCCAGCGCCCGTCGATGACTGCCTCGGCCCGTCTCGATGTCCGCCGCAAACTTGAGGTTGTTCACGCACTCGGCCGGAGCCTCACAACCCAGCTTCAGCAGCCGGTCGAGCGCTGCATCGACGCGTAGCTTGTTGCCAATCTGAACGGCCAGGCTCACGAGGCGGCGCGCACACGGTGAGCGCTCCGCGACCTGCTCGAGGGACCGATCCAGCTCCGCGAACCCGGCGTCGATCTCGCCGGCGGCAACGCGAAGCTCGGCCGTCAGCGCGTGCCCCTCGCATCGCTCAGGCGCAGCCGCGCGGAGCCGAGCGGCCGCATCGAGCCCATCCGAAACACACGAAAGCCGGACACCGGCCTGCGGGGGCGTCGCGGGATCGACGCACCAGATCTCCTTGTCCTTCACATCGCCGAGCGAGCGTGCCGCCGCACGCTGCACCGGGCCGAGCGCGCGAGGATCGCGCTCTGCGATCTCCCTGTCGATGCGCGTGACGGTCGCCGGAAGGCGCTGCCCGACGCGATTCGCGAGATGGTTGAGCGTCTCGAGGCCCGCATCACCGTCGGGGACGAGCTCGATCGCGTCGTCATAACCGGCGACGAGGCCGAGCGCTTCGTCACGCGCGCAGAGTCCCCTGTCCTGGATGCACGCGAGCCGGTACTCGAGGCGAGCCTGCGACGGATTCTTAACGAACAGCGACCGCGCGAGGAGCAGATGAACGCGGCCGTGCACGGGGCTCCGCTCGAGCGCGCGACCTGCCCAGGGGATGACGCTCTCGTCACGTACCGCCGTCGCACGCACGGCCCCGACGAACGGAAAGTAGGGCTCCGCGGGGTGGCGGAGCATCGCCTCGCGCGCACGCGCGCGGAAGGCCTCCCGCGTGAGCTCGGGGTCGAGGGCCTCATCCTTGAACGCGCGCTGCTCGTTGTAGAGCTCGTGCGCGCTGAACGGCACGGTCGCCGCCACGGCCACCAACGTCGCGATTCCGAGCCCGAAGACCAAGGCGTTGGGGCGCCGCGCCCAGATGCTTCCGCCGTGGGCAACGGGCTTACCGCCACCACTGCCGCCGGCGACCATCGCCGCGCAGACAGCAAGGGCGATGACGACGCCAGGGACCTCCGAGCTGAAGTCGACCATGTTGTGGAGGCCGACTGCGATGAGCGCGGCCCACGCTCCTGCCGGTGGCCGCGAGCGAGCGAGCGCCGTCCGCGGGCGCAGCGCCCACACGATCGCCGCGAGCGCGACGATCGCAAGCGGCACGCCCCACTCGGTGGTCCACTGCGCGAGGAGGTTCTCCGGGTGCGTGAACACCCAATAGCCCCTGCCCTCGCGCACCTTCGGGAACGTCGCCTCGAACGCCCCACGGCCGACGCCGAACAGCGGATGCTCGCGCACGAGCGCAACCGTGTTCTGGAGCAGCTCGAGCTTCGACAGGTCGTTGTGCGCGAACTTCCGGCGCATGTCGTCGAACGCGGAGAGGAGCAAGATGGCTCCTCCGCCGATGGCGACGGTCACGAGCGCGAGCGGACCGGCCACGCGCACGCGCTTCATCCTGCGCATGCCGAAGGTCATCACGGCGACCAGGAGCGCGCCCAGGATGAGCGTCGCGGTTCCGCCGCGCGACAAGGTCCACACCGTCGTCGAGCCGAGCAGCAGGACGATGACGAGCGCCGGCGGGCGCGGAAGCGAGTCGCGCCGCTGGAGCACGCAACCGAGCGCGAGGAAGACGCCGATGTTGACGTACGCCGCGAGGTGGTTCGTGTTGAGCAGCGGGGCGATGTGCTGGACGTCGTAGCCGAGCTTCTCGCCCGGCTCGTACATGCCGAAGACCTTCCGCGCTCCGAGCACGGGATGCACGAGCGCGGCGCCGGCGATCGCCACGGTCGAAACGAGCAGGGTCCGCTCGAGGAAAGCCACGCCTTCTTGCCGTCGCGCGACGCGGAGCGCAGCAACGAGCACGGCGAGGTAGGTGACTCCTCGGAGCACTTGCACCCGCGTCGCCACGGGCTCGAGCGAAATCGTGACGACGGACGGACCGTCCTCGCGGAGCGCGCTCAAGCAGCGCGACCAAGCGTCGGCGTTCTCGCTGGCGATCGCGGAGACAACGCTGCGGGGAAGCGGGACGAGCTGGAGCGCCGTCCACGCAATCAGGAGGAGGCTGACGCCGACGAGCGCCGTCGCGGCAGGACGCGGAGCGAGCGGCTCCGCGTCGTACCAGAGCAAGGCCGCCGACGTCGTCGCCAGGAGGGCCACCACGGCTAGAACGGGCGTGTGCAGCGCTCCTAGCCCGAGCGCGCTCGACACGATCGTGAGCGCGAGCAACCAACGCCCGACGCGGGCGCGCGACTCCTGCGAAGCCCAGCCGCTCGCGAGACCCATGCGGGCCGAAGCTTACTACCTGGAGCCGCCAGACACGCCGAAGATGGCTCAGAACCCGACGAGGAACGCGACCGAAGCACCGAGCACGAAGTTCAGCCTGCTTTCGTCGTTTTCCGGAATCACGTAGGCCGGGCCGCCGTCGGCAAGGATCTCGAGCCCGATCGCGGGGCCGAACACGTGCCGGTAGCCGAGCCCGAAACGGCCGAGCACGTTGTCGCTGACCGCCCTCGTGCCCGAGACGACATGCCGCTCGTAGCCGAGACCGCCGCGCAGAAGGATGTGGTCGCTCGCGAACCGCGAGACCGGCAGCCTGAGCTCGATACCGCCGAGCAGCAGTGGACCCGCCTGTGCGCTGACCGCTCCGGACGTGCCGATCCCCGCGTACCCGATCTCACTGATCACGGAGAGCGTGCGGCCGGTCGAATACCGCAATGCCGCGCCAACGCCGTAGCCGAGCTGATCGCGTGCGCGCTCGCCCACGAAGAAGCGCGGCATGTGAAGGAACGGGCCGATGACGAACCCCTTGCCGTAGCGGAGCGGCGAGCTCTCTGCGGCATCGGCGAGCCGCTCTTGCTCGGCGAGGTACTCGTAGCTCTGTCCCGGCTCGGTCGGCTGCGACGGGTCTGCGGCGGACGACGCCTCGCCCCATGAAGAAGAGGAAGCAGATGAGGACGCGCTTCCCGATGCACCTCCGCTGCCGACCGCGAAGCTCGCGCTGGCGCTGCCGCCGGCGGACGACTCCCGCTCTTTCTGCTTGTCGGTCTGCTTCTCGGTTCGCCCGGACGATCCCGTCTGCTCCTCGAGCGCCGCGAGCCGCTCCCGGATCTGGTCGGCATCGGCCGCGTCGGGCGCAGCCAGGAGATAGGCGCGATAGTCCTCGATCGCCGGGAAGGGATGCCCGAGGTTCTCGTGGCAGAGACCGCGGTCGCGTCGGAGCGAAGGTTCGATCGTCTTCTCGATCGCGACATCGAACCCCTGGAGCGCTCCGGCGCAATCGCCTCCGCGAGCCCGCGCTCGTGCGACCTGCGCCTCGGCGCCACCGGCCTCCTCACGCCGAAGCGTGAACTGCGTGCTCGAGCGCGCCGGGCCCTTACCGGCAGCCCCCTTCTGCTGCGCGCTCGCTTCACCGGCGATGGCCAAACACGCCCCGACGAGACTCCACGACAGAACGAGGCGGCCGACACGTGCGCGACGCATGCGCGACAGCCTACGTCAGCGTCGCGAGCACCTACAAATTCGATCAGCGAGAAGCGCGACTCGCTCGCGGCGAGTCGATAAGTGCTTATTGCACGCGAACGCCGGCTTCGCCGAGCGGCACGCGGATCCGAGCCCCCGCATCGCTCCGGCCGCCGTCCTTCGCGCCGCCGTCCTTCGCACCGCCATCACCCACACCACCGTCGAGCGCAGCGCCGGACTCCTTGGCGGCGAGCCACTCCTTGGTCGCCCACGTCACGCGCCCGAAGCGCGTCGCCTTGTGGAAGTTCCCCTGCCCGAGGATCGGCGACCAGGCCGTGCCGCCGTTGTTCGCCATGGCGTAGAAGTTCATGCGCCACGTATCGCCCGGCTTCGGTGGGAGCTGCTTGGCGCCCTTCTCGAACGCCTTCCACGGGATGGCGGCCTCGACGACGTAGCCTTCGTCTTTGTCGGCGCTGTTGTCGATCGTGCCCTTCACGACGACCGCCGTCTTCATCTTCGGGTCCCAGTCTTCGTGGCCGAACGGGCCCTGCGGCTCGACCTTCGGTTTGTTGTACCCGTCGAACTGTGACTTGAAGACCTTGTTCTGTGGGTTGATCTGGATCTCGTAGTAGTTGACGTTGTCGCCGTCGCCGTCGGGATCGATCATGATCTCCGCGGTGTGACGGTTCCACGTCATCGGCTGGCCCGTCGCCGTCCAGTCCTTCGGCTGCTCTTCCTTCGTCGTGAAGTAGCCGATGACGTCCGGGTCGCGGATCTCGATGAGCGCGTAGAGGTGCTCGTCGTCCCAGAGGAGCTTCGCCGAGCCGTTGACCGGGAACGAGGTATTCGACTTACCCGTTCCCACGTCGACGAAAGGGCCGGTGCTCGCTGCGCCTCCCCATGCTTTGTCGTCGGCCTTGCCGTCGATGACGATCTTCTCACCACCGGCGAGCTTGCCGACGGAAAGCTCCGGAAGGTCGAGGGCACCTCTCTTCGGCTCGACGTGCTTCGGCGCGACGCCGGTCTTCACCTTCGCGACGATCGCGCGGTTGTCTCCGTCGTTCGGGCCGCTGATCGTGCGGAGGCGCGAGTCGCCCTTGTAGATGCCGACGTAGATGATCGTGTCCGGTCCTCGAAGGTCCGACGGCATCGTGAACGTCTGCTCGTCGGCGTAGATCTTCCCGCGCTCCCACTTGTCCGGCCCGAGCACCTGGCTCTGGCCACGGGCTTCGCGGAGCGGGCCGACGCTGTCGAGGCCCTCGTGGCGCTCGAAGCCCTCGTGCTGGACGTGGGTGAAAAGCCGCCAGCCCTCTTCGACGGGCTCGTCGCAGCGCCAGTAGTAGGTGACGTTCACCTTCGTACCGGGCCCCGCCTGCTCGGGGTCGACCTTGTAGCCGACGAGGTGGACCTTGTTCTCGAAGTTGACGTCGGTCTTCTTCGCGTCCGGAGGGACGGCATCGAGGATGTGAGCCTTGAGCCGCTCCTTGTCCTCGGCGCTGATCTGCGACTTGCCACCGACACATGCGGCGGCAAAAGGCGTCGTGCCGAGAGCGGCAATGAGGGCAATCAGGACGGGCGTTCGCACGGAGCCTCCTCTTCTCGCCGCATCTAAGACGCCGCAGAAGAAGAACGCAAGCATCTGGTCCGGGGCGCCCCGAACGCGGCCGCTCAGCGGCGGCTCTTCTTGCGCGCTTCCTTCTCGCGTTTGCGCTGGGCCTTCTTGGCGTTCTTCTCCTTGTCGGAGAGCGCTTTCATCTTCGTGAGGCTCTCGCCCGGTGCGCCGCCGCCCATGCCAGGGAAGCCGCCCATGCCAGGGAAGCCACCCATGCCCGGCATGCCAGGGAAGCCGCCCATGCCCGGCATGCCCGGGAAGCCGCCCATGCCCCCCATCTGGGACGCCATCTTCTTCAGGTTCTTCATCGCGCCGAGCTGCTTCATGCCCGGGATGTTGCCGAGCAGGCCGCCCATGCCGCCCATGTTCGACATCATCTGCTTCATGAACAGGAAGCGCTGCACGAGCTCGCTGACGGCTTGCTCCGGCGTTCCGGAGCCCTTCGCGATGCGCCCGACACGTGAGGGCTCACGAATGAGCGCGTAGGGGTCCTTCTTCTCGAACGCGGTGAAGCTCGAGATCATCGCCTCGATCTTCACGAGCTCGCGATCGTCGAGGTTCACGTCGGTGGGCAGCTGGTCCATCCCCGGGATCTTCCCGACGATGTCCTTGAGGCTGCCCATCCGCTGGATCATGCGGATCTGCGAGAGGAAGTCGTCCAGGGAGAAGT
>JAFAER010000125.1 GCA_023423895.1 Pseudomonadota bacterium | reverse complement strand
GCGCTGGGCCCCGGCCGCCGCCGGTGCCGCCGTTGGTGAGGCTGTCCTGGGTCCCTTCACACGCGCTGAGCGCCAGAGCGGAGAGGCTGATCAGGATGAGGAGTGAACGCTTCATGGTAGTTGCCATTCCTTCCTGTCAGAACTTCGTGAAGTCTTCGCTCTTGAAGACGTCGCGGATGGTTTCCTTGAGCTTCATGCCGCTCGCTGCGAAGCGATCGACGTAGGGCTTCGTGACCGCCGGAGGCACGGACGCGAGGTCGTTCACGATGTCGCCGCGCGACATCGCGTAGTTCCACACGCGGTTGACCGCGCAGACCGGCACGTCGGGATCACTTGCGAGCGCCGCGCCGAGCGAGGTCATGTCGGTGAGCGGCTTGTTTGCGCGCCAGGCGAGTCCTTCGCCGTCGGGGAGGAAGTCGATGCGCCGCGCGTTCGGCTCGCCGGGGATCGGCACCTTGACCTGCGGACCGTCACGCAGTGCGCCGCGGTCGTCCCAGTTGAGGAAGAGCGGTGCGACGTGGTTCAGGTTCGCGTGGCAGTTGGCGCAGATGACCGCCTTCGTGTCGTGGAAGTCGATGCGGGCGTCGTCCTTGTTCTCTTTGCCGGTGATGCTCTTGAACGGCATGTTGCCCGTGTACGTGCCCGCGCCCATCGGGACCGGCGACGCGGCGAACTCGGCAGGGAACTTGTTGCAGACGAACGTCTCCTGGACGAAGCGAACGCGGCGGAAGGCCATGCTCGCGTAGTACTGCGCCTGGAGCCCCGGGTCGGTGAGGACGCCGACGGTCGTTCCCTGCACCGCGTTGTCGGGCGCGCTGCAGTTCGCCGGGGCGAACGTGTTCGCGTCTCCGTCGAACGTCGGGCACGTGTTCTCGGTCGCCGTGAAGAGCTCGGTGTACGCGCGGCCCTCGACCGTGACCTGCGCGGCGAAGGTCGGCGCGCCGTCTCGGTTGACGTTGTCCTGGATGTTGCCGACCTGGCCGAGGCGGAAGGTGTCCTTCCAGAACTTGATCATGACGCGCGCGAACTCGGGCGCGGCGATCATCTCGTCGATCATCGCCTCGTACGCGACCTTCTTCGCGTTGTCGTCGGACGCGTTCTCGATGCGCTTGATCTGCTCCATCGTCGGGAGCCGATCGGCGAGCTTCAGGCTGGCCGTGCGGAGCGCCTCGCCGTAGTCGGTCTTCCGCTGGTCGAGGATCTTGCGAATCTCCTCTTCCGGCGTGCTCGGCGTCTGTTGGTTCGGGTCGCCGGAGCTGCCAGGCGTGTTCTCGCCATTCGTCCCGTCGCGCCCACCATTCGGATCATCTTCCGAGGCGCAGGCCTGGAGGGACGCGGTGACTGCGATGAGCGCAGCAAGGGTCCACGCGGAGTGGGAAGCCCGCAGGGAGAGTCGCATCGTGCCCTTACCTTTCTTCATTACAATCCCGTTTGGTAGCAATCGACGAGCCAGCTCTACCGTTGGCGGAGCACTCGTCTCGCATCAGAAAAATACCGCGGCGTTGTTCACGAACAGATTCCGCCAGCCGTCGACATTCGTGACCTGGCCGCCGCCGTGGTTGCCGCCCGTCGGCTTCGTCACGATCAGGCTCTGGCCGATGTTGGCCTGATTCAACTTGCTGAGCACCTGCTGGCAAATGAGGCCGTTGTCGTTGCCGGCGAGGTTCATGTTGCCGATCGCGGCGTTGCCGTGACAGTTGCCGTTCGCGCAATTGAGGTTGAAGCCCCCGGCCTGGCCGCGCATCGACGGCAGGACGTTCTGCGCGAATCCCTGGACGTTCTTGCACGTGGCTGCGTCGGCGATGACGGAGACCGTGCCGGGCTCGAGCTTGGTGACCTCGATGCGGATCTTGTCGTTTGCGAGGTCGAACGGGCGCCAGCTCTCCGCCGAGAAGAGCACGGAGCCCGGCGCAAGCGGCGCTTCGGTGCCGCCCGCGATGGTCTGATCGGAGTTGGAGAAGCTGTCCGCCGGGTCGGGGACATCCGTCGAGCCGTCTTCCTTCGGGGTTGCCAGCACGCGCACGAAGCGCGGCTGGAGGACGTGCACGTCCTTACCCGCGGGCGCGACGAGCGTGAGCTTCGTCAGCGACAACATCGAGCCGACGAGTGCCGCGTCGAACTTGAGGTGAACGCCCGTGAGCCCGCCGACACACGCCGGGCTGAGGTCGATGTCGTTCGGGCCTGCGACGAGGGTCGTCGGCGGCGTCGTCGGGAGCGCCTGGCTCCGGATCGCGATCGCTTCGGCCTCGAGCCACGCAACGACCTTCTTCTCGAACTCCGGATCGGTGCTGATCGCGGGACCGGCGTGCGGCCCCTTCGTCAGGAGCGCGCTCGCGTAGACGTCGCGAACGACGATGCCCGGATGCGCTTTGATCGACTTGTAGACGTCAGGTCCCGCGAGGAACGTCGGCGCGGGCGGAACGTATTGGCCGGTGTCGTGGCAGCTCTTTCCGCAGTTCTTCTGCAGATCCGCCTCGACCTCGCGGAACGCGGTCTCCTCGAACGGGAGCCGATTCGGATTGTTGGGATCGTTCGGATCGTTCGGATCTCCCGAACCGCTGCTCGCTCCGCTGGAGCCCGCGCGCGGGCGGCGGAGCGACCCGGCGGGGTCCTCATCGCACCCAGCGCTGAGCGCCGACGCGACCGCCAGAGCGACTCCGAAGGTCAGCACTCGACCATGCAAGCCGGTCATGATCACCTCTTGGAAGCACGGATGACGCCAAGCTCCGGACAACTCGGAACTCCAACAGAAATGCTATCGCAGCCTCGCGCTGGATCGACCATGCATCACCAAGGCGGCTCAGGGCCGATCCGCCCGCGCGACTTGGGCATGCTGCTCAAATGACTGACCAGTCCCCGCGATGCGCGCTCGTCCAGGGTGACCCGCCTCGAGCTGCCGCGATGGAAGGGACGCTCGATGCACGAATTGAGCAGGGTTCGTCCCAATCCTGGATCCTCGTTGCCCGTGGGGGCGAATGCCCACGCGCGTAGGGGCTCCAGCCACCGGTTTTCGAGTTGTTTCGGAGGCAACGGCGTGGGAGTCGGACATTGTCCGTTGAGGCTTTTTCCCATCCGTTTACGCGGGCATGGATCGCGTGTAGCCCTGTCGTAAATCTTCAGGGGGGCGCGACGGAGACGTGCCCGGCTGGCCATATGGAGGGTCTGTGAGTGTCGTGGATGCCGTTCCGATCGAGGCCGTGATCGAGGAGCGGTCCGACTGCGCGGATCGCGTCCACGCCGAGGCCGCGCTCGCCTCGACGCTCGCCGCGTCCCGGGGGCCCCGTCGCTCGAAGTACCCGAGCGCCGATCAGCGTTGGCGTCTCTCGATGACCGTCTCGGCAGCGGCTCCGGGGATCAAGTCCGCGGACGCCCAGATCAAGGATGACAGCGGGCGGGTCGTCGCCGAGCGCTCGGTGAGCGACCGGACGACGGGAAGCTGTCTCGCGCTCGTGGGCGCCGTGGGAGCTTGGGCGCAGATCGTCCTCGACGACGAGCTCATGCGCGAGCACGAAGAGGCCGATCGTCGCGCGCGCGACTCGGAGCGTCCGCCGCCCGAGACTCGTCCGATCAAGATGACGGCGTCGCGGGATCAACCCGTGGATGCGGACGATGGAGCAAGTAGCCCGAACGAGCGGTCGGCGGAGCGCACGTTCGAGGTCGGGACGCTCCTCTTCCTCCGGAACGGCGCTGCGGCTTCTGGTGGCATGTTCGGCGTCTCGCCCTTCGTGACCGTCTCGTTCGCCGAGAAATGGGTCGTCCGCCCTTCGATCATGTACGGGACCTCCACCTCGCGCGTCCCGCGCGACGCGTCGAACAACGAGAACCTCTCATCGCTCGGCGCGCGGCTCGACGTCTGCCGCCGGCTTCCGGGCAACTACATCGACCATCGCGGGATCGAGTTCGACGCGTGTATGGGCGCCGATGCCACACACGTCTGGTCCGATCGCGCGTCCGTCGTTCGCGCGAGCACGGGACCTTCCGCCGTCCTTCGCGGTGAGCTCGGATACAACTTCGGCCTCGAGATTCGCACCATGGTGGGGGTGAACTTGAACCGCAGCGCGCTGGGCGGTCAGGACCTACCTCCGTTCGTTGCTGCCGCCGAGGTCGGCGGCTCGGTGAGGTTCCGATGAGCGCTGTGTACGACGGCGTCTCCGTGGCGTGCGCGACGGGGATCGTGGAGCTGGCGGACGACGAGCTCGCGCCCGTGCCCGCGCCGCCGGCGAGTGGAGTGAAGACCGTGCGCGCTCCATCGAGCACGAAGGTGATCGTGGTCGACCGCGAGCGCGCATTCCGGGCGCTGTACGAGGCCCATTCGGCGTTCGTCTGGCGCAATCTGCGGCGACTCGGCGTCCCGGACTCGGATGTCGAAGACAAGCTCCAGGAGGTCTTCGTCGTCGCGCATCGACGATGGGAGGAGTTCGCCGATCGAGGGCACGGTCCACGCGCTTGGCTCTTCCAGATCGCGCTCCGTGTCGCCTCGGATGCACGTCGTCACAAGCGGCGCCATCCGGTCGATCCCGACGGGGGTGCTGCGCAGGACCGACAATCGATCGAGCCTCCGCAGACTGCCGCCATCGACAAGGCCCAGCAACTCGACTTGCTCGACCGCGCGCTTTCCGCGATCGACATGGGGCGGCGCGCCGTCCTCGTGCTCCACGAGATCGAGCAGATGACGGCGCCCGAAATTGCGCGCACGCTCGACATCCCGCTGAACACCGTCTACTCGCGCCTGCGCGTCGCGCGCATCGAGCTCGAACAGGAGTTACGCGAGCTCGGAGGTGGCAAGTGAGCTCGTCACCGTCGATGCAGGACCTCTTCGCCGCCGCCCGAGCCGACGCACCGTCGGAGCTCGTTCGAGACGAGGTCTGGGGTCGAGTCGCCGCCGTCACGGCTGTCCCGGCAGGTGCTGCCGCCGCCGCAAAAGCGGTCGTGCCGGCGACGGGCAAGCTCGTGGCCGTCGGAGCCGTCATCGGCGCCACGACCGCCGTGGTCGCCGGCCTCGTGCTCGGATCACTGGACCTTCCCCGGCCGGAGACGAACGCAAACGTTCGACGAACGCCGGCAATCGTCGAACGTGGTCCGGCGGGCGGAGCTCGTCTCGCCGAAGCGTCGCCGCGAGGACGCCACGTCGGCGATGCCGTCGTTTCGGCGGCGGCGCCACCGCCACCGACGGAGGTCAGGCGCGCCGACGAAGCCAGTCGCGTCGACGCCGTGCGGCGCGGAGAGTGGGACGGGAGCGGCGCGGGAAGTGCGACGCGAGCGGACGAGAACGCGAGCGCGCTCGCCACGGAGGCGCGTCTCGTCACGGAGGCACGCACCGCCCTCGTTCGGGGGGAGCCCGAACGCGCCCTCGCGCTCGCGAGGAGCACGCACCGCCTCGCCGCGAGAGCGCTCGAGCCGGAAGAGCTCGCGCTCGAAGCCCGCGCGCTTCGAGCTCTCGGACGTTCGGACGAAGCGCTCGCGACGGAGCTCACGCTGCGCCGGCGCTTCCCGAGCCACACGCTCAGCCGGTGACGGCGCCGCGCGTCGCTCAGGGGAGGCCGGCGTCGAGCTTCGCGCGGAGGATCCGCACGGCCTCCGGATAGACCGGGTTCTTCGGGTTCTGCTCCTGCAGTTGCTCGTAGACCTGCGCGGCGGCTCCGTAGTTGCCGATCGCGACGTAGTCGACAGCCTGGCGCTCGAGCGTCTTGCTTCCCGCTGTCGCTGGCGCCGAAGGTCCAGGGCCGGCGGGCGCCGTCACCGCTCCGGCCACCGCGCCGCCCGTGTCCTCCGAGGGCGCAGGCATCTGGGTTCCCGCAGGGACACACGGGATCTGGCCGCTGATGGCGACGCTGTACGGTACGAAGCCCGGCGGACACGCGGGTGGAATCGGCGCCGGCGAGGCGACCGGCGGCGGAACGACCGGCGGTGGCACGGAGTCCGGCGGAGCCGCGCTGGTGCTGCCATTGCTCGCGACGGCGGCACCCTCGAGACCAGCGTCGAGCGCGGCGACAGGCTCGGAAGGGACGGCGTCGTCGTCGAAGAGCAGCAAATACGCTGCTGCGATCAAACAGAAGGGAGCCAGCACGACGAGGATGCGCTTCGGCGGCGAAAGCTCCTTGTATCTTGCAAGTAGATCGCCGTCCCCATGAGCGCCGGGAGGCGCGCCGAACTGGCCTCCGGTCATCGCGCCGAAGCCACCGCTCGGAACGGAGCCGGGCCCCATCGCGTTGTACGCGCCGGACGCGCCGGCGTAGGGCTGCGGGTACGGATTCGAGCCGGGCGGCATCGGTACGCCGGACATCGGTATGCCGGGGGGCATCGACATCGGCGGCGGCATCCCGGACTGCATCGGCATGCCCGGACCCATGCCCGGCATGCCTGGCTGCATCGGCTGCATCTGTCCCTGCTGCATGCCCGGCATCATCCCGGGAGGATGGCCGCCCATGCCGGGATACATGCCCGGCGGCAGCGGCTGCACCGGCATGCCGACCGTCGGATCGGGCGCGGGCTGCATCCCGCCGGTGCGGTTCAGCCTCCCCGCGTTTCCCTCCATGCGGGTCGCGTTCTCTTCTTCGACGCTGCGGCCCGCGGCAGGCCGCGGCGATGACGAGACGACGGACCCACCGCTGAGCGCGAGCCGGGCGCCGGTCGACTCCAGCGGCGCGACACGCGTCGACTCGTCCTTGTCCGTGATGCTCGCGAACTCGCCGGGCTTGAACGGGCGCTCGGCCTTCGGGAAGGTGATCGGATCCGGAGGGGGCGCGCCCGCCGCCGGACGTGGAACCGGCGGAGGTCCGCTGGCACCCGGCGCTGCCGCTTGCATCGGCGACCCGCCGCCCGGCGCAGCTGCTTGCATCGCTGGGCCGCCGCCAGGCGCCGCCGCTTGCACCGGCGGGCGATGGTGCATCTCCGTCGCGGCCTGGTCATCGGCCGGCGCGCTCAGCGATCGGAAGCGCAGCCGTGCAGCTCCGATCTCGATCTTGCAAGGGGCGTGGAGCTCCGTCCACGCCTTGCCGACGCGATAGCCGTCGACCGAAGCCGCTGCCGACTCGTCGGCGCTTTGGAGAAAGAGGGACGTGCCGTCGAAATAGACGAACGCGTGCACGTCGAGCACGCGCGCCGATTCGATGCGCCACATTCCCTTCTTGCCCACGCTGATGGGCTGGAGCTCCTGTCCGAGGGTGAGCGGGATGAAGGCGGGCTCCCCGATGCCCGTCTCGATCTCGATCACGTGGGTCGTCGACGGTTTGGCCATACGATCAAGAAGGGGGACTCGTCATCGAGAGAAAGTGCGAGGACGTCCAGCCTATCAGTAACGCTGGGAGTCCACGGGCCCGCGCTTTGCGGCTTCGTAGCAACCCGGCGGGAGGTCGACGCCGTGCTCGTGCAGCTGAGGCAGGCACCGCGGAAGGATTCCGGTCGGCACGATGTCGCTGACGATCATGCCTCGTTCGTCGAAGCCATGATACTGGCGCGCGAAGATATCCTGCATTTGGTACTGGTTGCGCTCGGCGTCGTAGCCGAGCACCTCCGTGATGTGCGTGATCTTGCGCGATCCGTCCTGCAGGCGTGAGACCTGGCAGATGATGTTGACCGCGGAGGCGAGCTGGATGCGGAGCGCCTGGAGCGGCATGTCGACGTCGCTCATCATCGCCATGGTCTCGAGGCGCGAGACGGTGTCGCGGGGGTACGTCGCGTGGAGCGTGGACATGCAACCGCCGTGACCCGAGGTCATCGCCTGGATGAGGTCGAGGGCTTCGCCGCTTCGGATCTCGCCGACGACGATGCGGTCCGGCCGAAGACGGAGCGTCGCTCGGAACAGGTCGCGGATCGTCACTTCTCCGCGCCCCTTCGGATCCGGGGGCCTCGCCTCGAGCTGGCAGACGTGCTCGCGCTGAAGCTGCAGCTCGCGCGAGTCCTCGATGATGACGACGCGTTCGCCGTCGGGGATGAACGACGAGAGCGCATTCAGCATCGATGTCTTGCCCGAGCCCGTCCCGCCGGCGACGAGGACGTTGAGCTTCGATACGACGAGCGCCTGCAGAGCGAGCGCGACCTCGTCGGTCATCGCCCCGAAGTTGATGAGGCGCTTGACGGTGAGCGTCTCCTTGAAGAAGCGGCGGATCGAGACGCAAGGGCCGTCGGGCGCCGCCGGCGGAAGCACCGCCTCGATGCGCGACCCGTCGGGGAGGCGACCCTCGAGGATCGGCTTGAGCTCGTCGACGTGCTTGCCCACGAACTGCGCCGCGTTCCGGAGCGCGGCGACCAGCGCCTCGCGCGTCTCGAACTTCGCAGGAGTGAGGTGGAGCTGGCCCTTCTTCTCGACGTAGATCTGGTTCGGGCCGTTGATCATGATGTCGCTGACGGCCGGATCGTCGAGGTACGGTCGAATGGGGGCAAAGAACTGGAGGAGCGTCTCCTCGAAGACCTCCTTCGGAATGTGGTCACCAGCGCCACCGCTCATGGCGTTCCTCCTTCGGGCGATACGTTGGCGTTGCCTTGAACCTTTTCGCCCACCGGCGTCGGCACGCTCGTCACGCCGGCGTCACCGATGCTGTCCGCGTCGGCCGGCGGTCGCGCCGGCGGCGGCGGCGGGGAACTGTCGCTCGTGCTCGGCACTCGTTTGAGAAGCGCGGCCTGGGCTTCCTCGGCGTGCGAGCCGTTCGGCTCGATCCTCAGATACTCGCGGAAGTGACGATCCGCACCGACGACGTCGTTGTCGCTGTCACGCGCGACGACGGCCAGCAGATAGTGCGCCTGCGCTTGGAGGCGCACGGGACCGTTCGAGGACGGCTCTGCGCTGCGTCCGCCCGCGTCCGGCGACGTGGTCGCGATCGGAAAGGCATCCGGCCTCACGACCTGCTCGAGCTGCTCCTTCGCGCGGGAGCTCTCGTTGATAGCGGCATACAGCGCTCCGACCATCACGCGTGTCCGCATGTCGTGCGGATGTTTGCGGAGGTGGTTCTCGCCGTGCTGGATCGCCGAGCGATAGCGGCCCGTCTTCACGCAGACGTCCATCAAGAGAGGCAGGACGTCCCGAGGATCTGCGCCAGCCTCGATGCCGGAGGCGAGGTACTCCTCGGCACGCGTATGGTCGCCGATGGCGGCGAACGCCTTGCCGCGCTCGACGAGCGTCTTGGCATCGGACTCCCTTCGGACCGACGCCATGTCAGCCTCGACCTTCTGGGCGGGACTCGGCGTGCAAGCCATCGCGATGGCTCCAACGAAGGTCGCGACGAGGATGAGGACGAGACGGGAAGGGAAGGCGATGCGACGACCTAATTGTTCGCGGCCTCGCCGACCTTCAGCTTCAACTTGCGTTCCAGGTTCGAGAGCCATGTGACGTAGTCGCCCGACTTGCCCTCGACGAATTGTAGAAGAACCCGGACCTCCTTTTGAGCACTTACGTAGTCCTCGGTCGTGAGCGCATGGTCGAGCCTCACTCGGCGCATGCGGAAATCATCCGTCATTTCACGGCGAAGGTACTTCGCAGACTCATCCGCGAGGTTTCCTGACGCGACGTCGCCGCCGGCGCGGAAGCAGGCGGCTGCCATCTCGTACGTCGGGACCGCCGAGACGCCGTCCTGGACGTGGAAGGGCCGCCGCTCACGTTTCGCGTCGGCGATGGCCATCCGCTCGCGCGCGAAGCCGAGGGCAGCGGCGCGGTCGGCCTGCGGGCACTGCGCGATCGGCGCTCCCCACAGCTCCGGCGCTTGCGGCATCGCCGGCTCGGGGCCGCCACCGAAGCCCTCTTCGTCACCGAGGAACAAGTAGCCCGCTGCCGGCAACATCAGCAGCAGCGCGATGAGCATGACGGGGCTCGACTTCTTCTTCTGCTGGAGCTGCCCGCCCGCCTGCTGTCCCTCGGCGCCCTCGAGGTAGATCTGCGTCCCGCTGACGCCGAGCATCGCGCCCGGAGGCAGCGGCGCCTGCGTGAACGGCACGTTGTTGATGGTGGGCGGCGGCTCGAAGCTGAGCGCGCGAGCGAAGACGCCGGCGGGCCCGAGCTCGATGAGAACGTGCTCGACGCGCGCTTCGGCGAGCGGAAGGCGGAGCTCGCAGTGCGCGCCGCTGCCGATGAGCACACGCTCGCTCTCGATG
>JAFAER010000121.1 GCA_023423895.1 Pseudomonadota bacterium | reverse complement strand
CGCGCGTCGCAACCTCTTCGACCTGCGACGAGCAGCTTCGATTCAGAACCTCGAAGCGGCGCATCGCATCGCGTTGGCCGCGTAGCCGGCTCGTTTACGCGCGCTTCAAGCCGTTTGTCGTTCTAGGTCGACCTCGCAACCGTCGGAGTAGACTTGATTGCAATTGGCGCGCGACGCCTGGCACTTTGGCACATTGCATCGACTCGACACGCACGTGAACAGCATGAATGGGGGAGCGACCGTACCGGGCGGCAGCGGCTCTCTCACCGCGCAGTCGTATCCACACTCGCCGCAATTCCGGTTGTCCTTCGTGATGTCGGTGCATTCCTCATCGCATATTTGCATGGGAGGATCACACGAGCTCTTCTCACAACCAGTCAGACCGCACTCGTAGCCTGGAGGACACGCGACGCCACAAGCCTTGCAATTCTTGTTCGAGCCCAGGGCCGTCTCACAGCCATCTTCCACGTATCCGTTACAGTTGGCATATCCCAATGCCATACAAATCATCTCGCAACGGCCGTTGAGACATGTCCAACTTGCGCCGTTGAGCTCGTCGCGCATCCAGCTACCGGACGGGCATGCGTTTCCGCACGCGCCGCAGTTGAGCGGATCGTCGTCGAGACGCGTATCGCAGAGATGGCTGGACGTCGGACACGTGGCATACGGCGCGATGCATTCGGCGCTCGCGCACATCATCGTGTCGGCGGCAGGCGCCACGCCGTCTGCGCTCGCGTCCGGCGTGCCTTGAAACCCCGGGACGCCGTTTTCTTCGTCGACGTAAGTCCCGAGCAGGGCACGGGGAGAGGCACACGCTGTGTACCCGAGAACCAATAGGACACATACGACAAGGGGCGAACCAGGTCGTCGATTCATGTTTTAACTACCTCGTCCATGAAGCCCGCGGAATGGGCGGATGGGTGATGCGGACCGAGCTACGGGTCGTCGACGCCCGCACCTACCCGCTTGGCGAACGGACTATCTGGATAAGTTCGAAGGAACTGCCGCGCGCGCCGGTGCGCCTCTTCGAGGCGATGGAGTCGCCTCAGCGCATCGATGGCGATGGCCTCTCGCTCTTGGTAGAGGACGCCAGAACGGAAACGCCGGTGCCCGGCTTCCGCCGCGGAGAGCGCCCGCGCAGGGTCGCTCGCGGACAGGGCCCTCACCTCCGCGAGCTGGGCGATCTCGTCCTCGAGCGTAGTCGAAGCGCCAGCCTTGGGCTCTACCGAGCGTCGCCGAACGGCGGGGAGGTCGTGGATCGAGCGCGTGTCGGGCGTCCGCTCCTGCGGGGCGATCGCCGGTGACGGGCGCTCGTCTCGGCTCGGCGCGGGCTCCGGAGGCGCCGGCTCGGGAGGCACTGGCTCCGGCGCAGCCGGCTCGGGCGGCGCCGCGGCCCGGAGCGGCTCGTCTGCGGGTTCGCTCCGTCCACGATCCGATGCGCTCGAAGCCAGGCCGAACACGACGCAGGCGACGCAGGAGATGACGATCCCTGGCGCGAGCCAGCGGTGGCGCGTCGTCGACGGTCCAGGGGGCGGCTCCTCGCGGACGGCGGCCAGAAGGCGCGCCAGTTGCGGGGCGAGGTTGCCTCCGATTCGAGCCTCCTGAGCTCGCCGTACGTGAGTGCGGAGCCGATCTGCGACGGTCGGATCGTCGACGATGCGAGAAGGTCGCGGCATCATTCTTCCCCCGGGGAGTTGGACTCGAGGCGCTCGAACGCCGCGATGAATTCTTTCTTCGCGCGATGCACGCGGACGTAGAGAGTTCGAAGGTCGATCTCGAGCGTCCGGGCCACCTCTTCGTAGCTCCGGCCTTCGATCTCGAGCAGCACGACCAGGCTCCGCTTGTCGAAGTCGAGCGCATCGAGCGCTCGCTCGACCAACGCGAGCGACTGCATGGTCTCGGAGTATTTCTCCGGATCGCGTTCGTCGATCTGGAAGTCGAGGCAGTCGGTCGACTCCTCCGGATGCCGCCGGCGAATTCGCCGTCGGCTGCGAACGACATTCACGGCGATGCGGGTGAGCCAGGTGAACGGCTGAGCTGTACCCACGGTGAAGCCACCCTTCCTGTGAACCGTGAGGAAGATCTCCTGGAGCGCGTCGTCGACGTCGGGGCCACGCAGCCCCATCCACCGAAGGAAGCGAGCGGTCCGTTCGGCGTGCACGAGAAAGAGCTCCTCGACGCCGATGACGTTCGATCCCCCTTCGGCAGGGACGCTTGCGGCCGCCACGCCGCGGCGCTCATCGACCAGAGTAGAGCCCATTCAACGTCCGCGAGCGGAGGCCCGGCGAACGGCTTGCGAGCGTCTCCGAGACGCGCGAAGACCGCGTGCTTCCGCCGCGTCGATGGGCACCGGTACCGGCTGCGTTCGAGGCTCGGTCATCGCTCTGAGTGATGATGACCGGCGACGGGGAAAAATTACGCGCCCCCCTCAAAATCGAAACTCGGGTCCGAGCCGGAGCACGATGCCGATGGCGTCGGGCTCCCAGAGGAGCGCCCGCCCGGCCCCCGTGCGCGATTGAAGCTCGAACAGAGGGGACGCGAACGGGATCCAGAGGGCGGAGGAAACGAAGAGAGATACTCGGCCCCTCGAAGGGTCCGGATGGCGCCGAGAAGAGGGGCCATCGGAGAGATCGACGACGAGCTTCATCCCGACCGACGCAGCGCCGTACGGCAACGTCGCTGAATAGGCGCCCTGGAGGCCCCTGGGGCGCGCCTCGAGCGCTCCGACGGTGACCCCGCCGCAAGCGGACGCGTGCGCGCGGACTCCGCGTCGCCAGACTTCCTCGCGGAAGCACACATCGAGACCGACGGCGACGAGGAGCCCTTCGAGCCTCCCTGGACCGAACGGTGCGAGCGCGGAGCGCAGAGCCGTCACGGAGAGGCTGCCCTCGTAGTGCTCCTTGAGGTTCGCCACGACGGAGCTGCCCACCCCGAACGCGTGCGCGGGCAGCGTCCCGAAGGAGACGATGGACGTCGGAGCGTCCAGCCCGAAGGCAAGTGCGCGCGGGCGGGCCGGTGGAGCCGGCGGTCGTCGGCGGCGCGAACGAGGACGCCGGTCGGGAGAGACAGCGGGGCTCTCGGAGGGTGGCGTGGGCTCCTCCGGGACCGCTTCGCCCTCCTGGGAAGGGGGAGGGGGACGGGGAGGAAGAGCGGGTCGCGCGTCGAACAGGGCCTGATCGATCATGATGGCGACCGAGAGGCTCACCATCTTCACGACGTCGCTGCAGGTCCGCCCGCCGACATCGAAGTCGCGAGCACCGGCGTGCTCGCCGTCACGGCTCACGACGATGGCGACCGAGTCTCCACGCTCGGCGATGGTGAACCTCAGCCGTTCGTCGATCCTGCGGTCACCGCGCCATGTACGAAGGCCCGTGCTCACCGCGCGAGCGCTCAGGCAGCGCCCTGGTTCATCGACCGACAGCGCGGGGTCGCTCGCTCCGTCATTCGACGGCTGCCCGGAGGCCGTCCGCCCGCAAGCGCCCCACGTGGCAAGGCCGACGATCGGCCCGAGGCTCGCGCGTATCCAGCGTTTCGACGACCGCAGCAGCACGCCTCCGACCATGCCCTCCGCGAGCCTATCCCAGGGCCAGCGCGTTCCCCCCGACCAATCGCACGTGTGGTCCATGCCGCGCGAAGGGAGCCTCCAAGCGAGGTACACGGAGCTCGCGACGCGTGGTGTCGTCGTCGACGGAGATCGCTTGCGCCCCGAAACCTGCCGCTTTGCACACAACTTCTCGCGAGGCACCGCCGTGTCGCTTGCGGGGGCCGCCGGCGCGTATGTCGCGCGGCGCATCCTGACGGGCGCGGAGATGCCCTCGGGGCGGTACTCGCTCTCGCTCGACGCTGCCCTCGACCCGCTCTGGCATTCGCCGGCAGAGACGCAGCTCCGGATGGCGCTCACGACGAGCTTCGAGCAGCGTGTGGGCCTCGTCGCGACCGCAAACGAAGCCGGCTGATGAGTGGGTGGCCGTTAGCGGGGTGCGGCGAGCGACGTCGGGCAGCGCCACTCGACGACGCGCCATGGTAATGCGTGAGCATGGCAGACCGAGCGGACGTCCTCGTCGTGGGTGCAGGGCAAGGCGGTGCGCAGACCGCCATGGTGCTTCGCCAGCAGAAATTCGTTGGGAGCGTGATGATGATCGGCGCAGAGCCGGATCTCCCCTACGAGCGACCCGCGCTGACGAAGGAGTACCTCGCCGGCGACAAGACGTTCGAGAAGCTCCATCTCCGCCCTGCGTCGTTCTGGACGGAGCGGAACGTCGACGTGCGTCTCGGCAAGATCGTCACGACCGTCGACGCCGCGACCCATCGCGTCGGCCTCGCCGACGGGACGGCGATCGAATACGGAAAGCTCGTCTGGGCGACCGGCGGCCGACCGCGTCGCCTCCCCTCGCCTTGCCACGATCTCGCGGGCGTCCATTGCGTGCGTGACCGCGCCGACGTCGATCGCCTCAAGGAGGAGCTCGCGTCGGTCACTTCGATCGTCGTGATCGGCGGCGGCTACATCGGGCTCGAAGCGGCCTCGGTGCTCCGGAAGCAAGGCAAGCAGGTCACCGTCGTCGAGGCGCAGGATCGCGTCCTCGCACGCGTCGCTGGTGAACCGCTCGCCCGCTTCTTCGAAGCGGAGCATCGCGCGAAGGGCGTCGACATCCGCGTGCAAACGGTCGTCGAGGGGCTCGAGCAGAAGGACGGCCGCGTGAGCGGGGTCCGGCTCGCGGGCGGCGAGGTCATCCCCGCCGATCTCGTCGTCGTCGGGATCGGGATCGACGCGGCGGTCGAGCCCCTCGTGACAGCAGGAGCAGAGGCCGCGAACGGCGCGCTCGTCGATCTCCATTGCAAGACGACGCTCCCGGACGTGTACGCCGTCGGCGACTGCGCCGCTCACGCGAACGTCCACGCGAACGGCAAGACGGTCCGTCTCGAGTCGATCCAGAACGCGAACGACCAGGCCACGATCGCGGCCAAGTCGATCGCGGGCACCCTCGGTGCCGACGAGCGCTACGACGCCGTCCCGTGGTTCTGGTCCAACCAGTACGACCTGCGGCTGCAGACGGTCGGTCTCTGGCTGGATCACGACGACGTCGTCGTTCGAGGCGATCCCGCCACCCGGAGCTTCTCGGTCGTCTACCTTCGCGAAGGCCGCGTCATCGCGCTCGACTGCGTCAACCTCACGAAGGACTACGTGCAGGGCAAGGCGCTCATCGCGAGCCAACGGCAGGTCGAGCGCGAGCAGCTCGCCCGGCCGGACGTCTTGCTCAAACAGCTCGTCTGAGCGACGCGGTCCGATCAGGTAGCTCGGCGCGAAGTCAGCCGTCGCGTTCGAGCCAGGCGCCGACCTTCGACCGTTCCTGCGCGAAGTATTCGTCGCTCGTCTGCACCGGAAGCATCTCTGCACGGTCGCCGAGCATCGACCGCGCTGCTTCGAACGACGTCGCCGTCGCGATCTCGTCGGCGACGCTCTCGCGGAAGAACGGGAGCAGTCCCAACGCGTGCCGATCGACTCGAGCAGCCTCGAGCACCTCGGCGAGGCTCATCGCCTCCATGACGCTCTCGCCGATACGAGAGGTGACGATGATCGAGCTGCCGTCCTCGAGGTCGACCCGCTCTTGCACGTCGAGCCTGCCTCGCTCGTCGGCGGCCAACGCCCAGACGGCCTTCGCGGCGTGCGCAGGCAAGAGCATGCTGACCCGGCCGAAGCCGAGCGGGTCAGCTTCGAGCTCGCCCTCTCGAGCGGAGAAGAAGCTCTCGAGCATCGCGCCGAGCTTTGCCGAGTCCACCGGACCGTCCTCGGCTCGCGTCGAGATCCCCATCAGCTCGAGGACTCGTCGCGCGACGGAAGCATCGACGGGCTTGGCTTCGGGGTCCTCCGCGCCGAACGAGATCGGTACGAGCGGGAGACGCGACGCAACGCTGGTCTGGCCTTCCCAGCTCCTTCGCACGGAAGCGGGCGCCGCGGCCAGCGCAGCCTCGAGCGCGGCCGGCTCTCCCGACGCGCTGGCCGCACGCACGGCATCCATACCAGCAGAGAGCTCCTCGAATGCGCGGACGCGTTGCTCGCGCTCTTCGTTCGTGGGCGGGGCGGGATTGATGAAGCGCCCAGCCTTCGCGAGCTCCTCGATCACGCCGTCGTACGTCCGCGCCTTCGGCTCGCAGATGTCGGGCGAGACGAACACGCCCCGCGGATCATCGTGGATCGCCCCCAGCGCGCTGCCGAAATGCTCGTCGAGCCAGCAGCGGATCGCGAACTCCATGTCTTCGTCGTGGAAGCGCAGCCCGGTGAAAATCAGGGCGCTCCCGTCGTCGAGCGGGCGGATGAGCGGTGTCGGATCGTATCCGTCGCGCAGCAGCTGTTCGTATTCGGCTTCGCGTCCTTGGTCGGCCCATTCCTTGCGCCTCCCGGCCGCATGCGCCTGGAGCGCTTTGCGAAGTGCCTTACGATCTCGTATCCGCAAGAGAACGTCGGTATCGATCCCCATCGCGTGCCGTCTCCCCTGCCGTCCAGTCTCGTCCGGCAGCGAGCCAGACGTAGAGGGCGCCACATGTATTCACACCGTCCAGCGGATCGGCGGTCGAGCGCGTCGGCGAGGTCCGACTGTGAGCTCGCCGTATCCGAGAATCTTCTTTGCCAACGAGCTGATCGGTCGAGACGTCGTCTGTGGGTCGCCACCGATTCCCAAGACGATCTCCGCGACACCAGACTCCGGAAGTCGGGGCGGCCGGCTGAAGAGAGGGTTGCCGAGCGGTTAGCGTGGATTGGAGGCTGCTTCCTTCTCCGCGCAGGGGTCGAAGCAAGCGTGCCATTCTTCATCGCACGTCTTCGAGCATCTCCGGTCCCACGCTTCGAACTGGTCCGCCGGCGCGCCGATCTGATGGTTGCGGCAGAAGGTGCACATCGAGGTCTTCGAGGCTTTGAGCTTTCGGTTGCACTCGGCGAAGCACTTCGGGCTCCGCTCGCCCGGAAGCGGCTCGGGCTTCGGGTCGGGCGAGGCCGATGGCTCGGGCTTCGGGTCGGAGGCGGTCGATAGCTCGGACGGCGGCGGAGACGCGGGCCGATCAGGCGACTCGGCTTCGCTGCGCTTGCCGTTCGCGCAGCCGCCGATCGCGAGCGAGAGCGCAGTCGCGAGCAGCCAGCCGTTCTTGATAACGCTCGCTCGGTCGAACACGGGAGAGGTGGATGGACGGCGCATCGGCACCGAGATTCACGGCCCCCTCGGGGGAAGGTACAGGGGCGAGGAATCTCACCTCGGCCGGTACCTCGTCGAGCTCAACTCCGACGAGCCGTCCGTGATTTACGGCTTCCGCGGCGACCGGCTCGCCCTGCTGGGACGCTTCGAGCTCGAGACCGACGCCGATGTGTTCGTGCG
>JAFAER010000073.1 GCA_023423895.1 Pseudomonadota bacterium | reverse complement strand
CCCGAAGCGTCAACGCAACACGGCTCTCGGCGCTCAGCGACGGATGGCAGGCCGCGAAGACGAGACGCAGGAGATCGTCACCGACGTCGTCGTCGGCCGCCTCCTCGATCGCGTCCGCTCCGCATTTCTGCCGGTCGTCCATGGCGTATGCGATCTCGGTTTCGTTCTTTTCCCAGCGCTTCTGACGATCGATCCGCTTCAGCGCGCGATTTTTCGCGACCTGCATGAGCCATGCACCGGGCTCACGCGGAATCCCGTCGTGCGGCCACGTCTCGAGCGCAGCGACGAGCGCGTCCTGGGCGAGCTCCTCGGCCGCGCCGAGGTCGCCACGAACGAACCGAGCAAGCCCGGCCACGAGCCGCGCCCACTCGATTCGAAAGACCGCTTCGATTCGTCGCTGCGTTTCGTCCATTCGTCGCGTGAGGCCTGTCGGACGCGGGCGGGAGCCGCGTCAGCTCTTGCCGTGTTGCTTCGCGGCTTGCGCTCGGAGCTTCGCGTCCTGCTCGCGGAGCTCGCCCGTCGGGTCGACCGGCGCGAAGTCTTCGTCCGAGAAGAGCTGGCGGATCTCGATCGTAGTCCCCTCGGGGAGCGGCGCGCGGCTCATCCAGGCGATCGCCTCGTCGAGCGACTTCACCTGGATGATCGAGAAGCCCGCGATGAGCTCCTTCGACTCGGTGAACGGACCGTTCTTGATCGATGTCTTGCCGCCGCTTCCAAACGTGAGGCGCGCCCCCTTCGAGGACTCGCGAAGCCCTTCGCCGGCGACCAGCACGCCTGCCTTGACGAGCTCCTCCTGGAACTCGGCCATCTTTGCGAGCTCCTCGCCGCTTGGGAGCACGCCAGCTTCGGTGTCCTTGTTCGCGCGGCCGAGAACGATGAATTTCATGGTAGCTGTCTCCTTCTCCGGACGACCAACGAGAGGTCCCGGGATCGACACGCACCGCGAAGATTTTTCGATTTTCGTAAGCACGCAAATTCGTTCAGGCCGCGACGATGCATCGAGGATGCTTCGGCGGTGGCGGCCGACTCTCGCCGTCGCAGTCATCACCTCGCCACGTTTCGCCGGTAGGAGGACGTCTCTCCCCTGCACGCGATGATCGAGTCATCCCCACGCCTCGTGTATCGCGCGGGCTCGTGGAGGGCTGGACCACGAATCCCGGTGGTGATAGGGGAAGGCCCAATGAGGAATTGTGCCCTTGGCGTCATGTGACGACGCGGGCGTGATCCACTCGCAATGCCTTCCCGGTTGACGTGGCCCGACATGGCCGCGTCGAGCCGTGCGGAGACCAAGGGTTCGCGGCGGTCCGCGTCGTGAACCGAGGAGCGGCTTCACCCAGATGTTGACTCGATGCCTGCGCTTGAGCGCACTCGTCCTCTTTGCAGCGGCCTGCAGCTCGTCGGAGTCCGGCCTGAGCGATGAGACCGGCGATGACGCCGACGCCGCGACCCAACGCGACGGCTCGGCGACGTCGAACGATGCGTCCGATACCGCCGACGCGGGTTCGGGAGATGCCTCCGACGCCGGGGACGCCGGGGACGCGAGCGACGACACCGACGACACCGACGACACCGACGACACCGAGGAGGCCGACGCCGGCGATGATGCCGGGGCGGAGTGCATCAACGGCACCACGCTCGAGTGTTATGCCGGTCCGGCAGGTACGGCGGGAACGGGCCTCTGCAAGGCAGGCACTCGGGTCTGCACGGGCGGCGCATGGGCGGCCTGCACGGGTGAAGTGCAGCCGGTGCCCGAGACCTGCGACGGTCAGGACAACGACTGCGATGGCGTGATCGACAACGGCGTGCAGAACGCCTGTGGGGGCTGCAGTGTCCTCGCCAGCGCGCCAGGCGCGGCGTGCGAGGACTGCGGGACTGTCGCGTGCGACGGTAGCGAGGCGGTCGTCTGCGTGGCACCGCCGATCCTGCCCGGATCCGCATGCGTCCCCGCGAACGGTTGCAACGGGATCAATGTGTGCGCGGACCAGGCCGTGTCCTGCGTGGCGCTCGAGCAGCGGAACAATTGCGGCGTGTGCGGAGCTG
Organism: Pseudomonadota bacterium; assembly: GCA_023423895.1. Classification (GTDB taxonomy): domain Bacteria; phylum Myxococcota_A; class Polyangia; order Polyangiales; family Polyangiaceae; genus Labilithrix. The sequence goes on along the minus strand of JAFAER010000073.1, from coordinate 1,904 downwards.
CCGCCGTCGAGGGGCTCGACATGCCATGCGCGGCGGCGAACGGCTGCGCAGGGACCACGACCTGCAGTGCCGACGGACTGAGCGCGAGATGCGTCCCGGTCGAAGAACCGAACGCGTGTGGTCTTTGCGGCGGCCCGGCGATCGTCGGCACCGTCAACGACGCCTGCAACGGGGCCAGCGGCTGTGATGGAGTGCTCGTGTGCAACGACCTCGCTACCGCGCTCGTCTGCAACGCGCCGTCGAAGAACGCGTGCGACGTGTGCGGCGGCCCCGTGGTCACCGGCATCGGCGACGCGTGCACGAACGCGGACGGGTGTGAGGGCCAGCTCGCGTGCAGCGACAACGGCACCGGCACCGTCTGCGTGTCGGCGCTGACGAAGAACGAGTGCGGCGTCTGCGGACCGCCCGTGACGGGCCTCGGCACGGCGTGCACCACCGCAGCCGATGTCCCTGGCACGATGGCGTGCGGACCGGACGGCTCGGCAGTCTGCATGGCGCACCAAGTGCTCATCAGTGAAATCTCCGGCGGCAACGGCACTGGTTCCGCCGCCACCGACGAGTTCGTCGAGCTCTACAACCCGACGTCGTTCGACATCAGCATCGAGGGTTGGCTCGTCCAGTACCGATCGGCGACGGGCACGACGTTCAGCGGCTCGGTCACGTTGCCGGCGGGAGCGACGATTGCCGCGAAGGGCTACTACCTCCTCGCAGGCGGAAACTACTCTGGCACCGGCACCGCGGCGAGCGACGCCCGGTACAACTTCGACATGTCGGCCTCGACGACCGCCGGCGGTCACATCCGCCTCGGACTGCCCGGCATCACGACGGCGAGCAACGATGCGAGGACCATGGACCTCGTCGGCTGGGGCACGGCGAACGGTCCGGAAGGGTCCGCGGCGCCTTCCCACCCGGCCGCCGGCGGAAGCCTCGAGCGCAAGGCCGTGTCGACCTCCACCTCCGCGATGATGGCCGTCGGCGGCGCCGACGCGCTGCGCGGGAACGGCTACGACTCTGGCAACAACGCGTCGGACTTCGTCACGCGGGCCATTCGCAATCCCCAGGGCTCGAAGTCGGGCACCGAGTCACCGTAAGGCGCCCTCCGAAGCTTCCGAGAACGAGCCCGCGAGCTTCGTCTCGGTACCGACGAGCACGGCCTACCGGTGGCCTCGACGTCAAGCGCGTGTTCTCTCCCAGGCGCCGGCGAGGCGGGCGACCATCTCCGTGAGCTTCGCCGGCTCGACGGGCTTTGCGAGGTACTCCTGGAACCCGGCCGCGACGGCGAGCCGAGCGTCGTCCGCGCGCGCATAGGCGGTCAGCGCGATGGCCGGGACGGATGCAGAGGCTTCGGGCAGCGCCCGGACGCCTCGAATGAGCCAGTAGCCGTCGTGCTCCGGCATGCCGATGTCGCTGACGAGCACGTCGGGCCGCCGCCGCTCGACCATGTCGAGCGCCGCGCGTGCGGAGTCGGCGGTCGCGACGGCGGCCCCTGCCGTCCCGAGCACGGTCGCGACGAGCTCGCGGGAGTCTTCGTCGTCGTCCACGACGAGGACATGAAGGCCGTCGAGGGGCGTGTCGGTCGAAAGAGCCGCGTCGACGGACGCGGCCGGGTCACCGTGGATGGCGTTCGGACGGAGCGCGCCACGAGTGGGAAGCGACACGACGAACGCCGCGCCCCTTCCCACGCCTTCGCTCGACGCGCTCACGGTTCCCCCGTGCAGCTCGACGAGGTGGCGGACGATGGCGAGCCCGAGACCAAGCCCGCCGTGCCTGCGCGCCATCGAGCCGTCGACCTGCCAGAAGCGCTCGAACACGTGTGGGAGGTGCTCCGGATGGATCCCGATGCCGGTGTCGCGGACGACGATCTCGATCGCATCGGGCCGTGGCCGGCAGGACAGGGAGATCGT
>JAFAER010000238.1 GCA_023423895.1 Pseudomonadota bacterium | reverse complement strand
CATGGCTCCTGACACTTGGCCGCGCCGCAGGCGAGATCGTCGGCGCACTTCTCGACCACGCCGCCCGTGCACGAATCGATGATCGACCGGCCGTCGAGAGAGCACTGGAGGAGACAGGTCTCTGCGTCCGGAGCCCCCGCCTCCGTCGGCGTCTCGAATGTACGGTCGTTCTGGATGAAGCTGCCGCGATCGTCGCCGCAAGCGGCGATCAGCGCGATGACGGCAGAGGCGGAGGTCATGGCGCCGAACGCGCCGAAGGAGGAACGCGTGCGCCTCATGGAAGCTTCACCTCTACCGGCTGGAGCGCGGTTCCTCGCGGAAGTCCGGCGCCGAGCTGACCGTACGAGTTGCTCCCCCAGCAATGGACTTTCCCGGTCGTCAGGATTGCACACGTCGAATACGGCATGACCTTCACCTCGGCTGCGGGAGCCGGAAGACCGGCGACCTGGACGGGTTCCAGCGCGAACTCCTTCGTGCCATCTCCCGCCTGACCGGCGTTGTTGTGCCCCCAGCAGTACACCGCGCCGGTCACCGACGTTGCGCACCAGCGACGCTTGTGGAGGTACGAAATGGAGCTCTCCGACACGACCTGCGATTGCGACGTCGCGATGCGCGTGATCGGCTCGGGAGTGTCGACCGCGGCTGGCAGCGCGCGGATGTACTGGTCGGCTTTGAAGTCCGGCAGCCCGTCCCTGGCGCCCCAGCACCAGCCGATGCCGTTCGCGACGGCGCAGGCCTCTGCTCCGACGGTGTCGATCATCGAGACGTGGTCGAGGGCCACCTTGGTGGGCCAGCCGTCGAAGTGGAGCGAGATCGGACGGCCAGCGCCTATGGCCGCGCCCCAGCTCTTCAGCGTACCGTTGTCGTCGATCACGAACGCCGCGTTCGCGAGAGCGATGTCCTTGGCGCCGGAGGCGGCCTCGATCGTACGGGGGGGATGGTTGAATCCCCCCGAGGTCGAGGTGCCGTCGCCGAGCTGCTGTCCGAGGTTCGAGCCCCAGCAGACCACGCTGCGATCGCGGAGGAGGGCGCAGCCGACGTAGTTGTTGGCGGTCGTGACGGTGACCTTCGTCGCGGGCCCGGGCAGCGGCAGCCGTACGGGGGCGGTCTCCGCCGTCGTCGCTGACGCCTCGCTCTGGAGGAAGGGACCTCGTCCCCAGCAGAATGCCGAGCCATCGCTGTCGACCGCGCACGAGTGGTCGAGCTGGGTGATCTTGGACAGCCCTGACACCCGCACGGGAATGGGACTGTTGCCGATCGTCTCGGGGCTCCCCAGCTGTCCCTCTGCGTTCGCGCCCCAGCACGTCACGGTGCCGTCGTCGAGCAGCGCGCAATAGCCCTCCTCGAGCGAGCTCGGGGCCGCCAAGGTCGTCGTGAGCGCGATCGCGCACGGCGGCTCCTTGCACTCGATCGCGAGCGGTGCGCTGTCGACGGCGACGACATCCGCGATGCCCGCATCGACGACGTCTTCTCGTGCGGCCTCGGAAGCGGCATCCGCCCCGGCATCGGTATCGCTCGGCAGGGGCTCGCGCGCCTCGTCATCGCTGCTCGAGCAGCTCGTGGTCATGGCGGCCACCGCCCCGAGGCTCGTGACGAGCGCGAGCAACGCGGGCACGCGCGCGGAGATCGAGCGACGCGGTCGACGAGCAGTATCGGTGTCGTGCGGGCTCGGTTCAGCGATGCTTGACCGCGCCCATTCCGCTTCGATCTGCCCTTCGGGCTGTCGGCCGGCCTTCGGCCGGACCTCAGGTTCAAGGGGTCGTCTTGTGGTACGCATGGCGGGCTCCGATTGCCCAGAGGTTTTGGTTCGAGGTGCCGCGGATCCTGTAGAACGGCGCAATGACCGGGCCGCCGCTGCGGGAGAGCGTCGAGACCGAGAACGTGCCGTCGTCGCTCCCGCGAAGGACGAGTCCCCACGAGGTGATCCAGGTCTCGCCGTCACCCCGCCAGAGCGCCGTCGCGGTCCTGGAGCCGGCGTTGGGCGCGACCGTCACCGGAACGAGCGACTGCTCGAACGAGTATCCATCGTCCGTGACACGAATTGTCGTGGCATAGACGTCCTCGAAACTGAATCCAGAGAATCTGTTGTGGAGTGCGACGTATTCGGTACTCGACACCGGGGCGATGTCGACGAGCCATCCGCTCTTGTCCGAGCCCCCGATGAAGAGCGTCCCCGGACGTTCGGCACACGCGGCCCACGCGTCGTCCGAGACGATGGCGTCTGCGACGCGTTCCCAGCCGGAACCAGTCTTCCGAACGACGAGCGGGCAGTTGGTCGCCGTTCGATCGCGAGCGCCGACAAACCATACGTCGTTCGGGCCGCTTCCGTGGACGGACGCGAAGAAGATGTGCTCGTGGGCGGCCTCGAGGTCATCGGCGACGTAGACCGGGTCGAAGCTTCCGCGTGTCGGGTCACGGCGGAAGATCGTGTTGCTGTACCATGCATAGACGTCGTCGGCGCCGGTTCCCCAGACGCCGAGCGTCGAGATCGGGTGGCCGCTGGCGCTCTCGATCGGATTTCCGTGACTGTGGGTGTGGCCGGCGATGTCGTCCGGGAGGACCTCGTTCGTCCACGTCCACGCCCCACTGGACCGTTTGCCGTGGAAGACGTGCGACGGCCCGATTGTGAAGTACACGTCGTCGACGTTCGGGGCGTAGATGCGACCGGCGAAGGTGCCGATGGCCGCTTGGTTCTGCGTGCCGTCATCGATGTACTTCCAGGTGTTCGTCGACTTCGTCCACTCGAGAACCTTCATGCCCTCCGTCGCGCTCTCGGCGATCGCGAAGGCGACCTCCTCGAAGGGCGCGATGTCACGGAAGGCGAGGTCTTCGTCCGGGAAGCCGGTGATGCACCAGCCGGCGGGGCTGCAGTCGGGCAGGCGAGTGTCGGGGACGTCGACGTCGGCGACGGTACCGCCGTCTTCATCTCCGCCGTCGGGGACTGCCGTCGGCGCCGGCGGATCGGTGTCGACCGAAGGTGCGTCGTCCGAGCTCGCGCATGCAGAGGCGACCGCAATGGATGCGACGGCGGACGCGAGGAGGATGAACGTTCTCATGGTTTCCCTCCGAGCGAGAGGAGCGTTCCTCGTCCGGCGATCCAGACCTTGCCGGGCGACGGGACCCAGATGTGCTCGAGCTGCGGTCGTCGTCCACCGAGGCCCGCGACCTTCATGCGGCTCCAGGCGGTGCCGTCGTAATGAAAGACGGTGCCCTCGTCTCCGGCGATCCAGATGTCGTTCGGCGACGAGCCGCCGATCGCGCGGAGATGTTGGTTCGTCGGCACTTCGTCGTAGGCCTCGAAGAAGCGTGGATCGCCGCGCCAACGACGCACCGTGCCGGTCGAGCCGACGGCCCAGACGTCGTTCTGCCCGGCGACCCATACGGCGTGAAGGGCGATGATCGTGCCCGTGCTGAAGCCGGTCAGCGTCGGCTCGTCGGTCTCGGCGTTCGTGACGCGGAACGCTGCTCCTCGCGGACCGACGGCCCAGACCTCGTCGGCCGAGCGACCGTCGAGTCCATAGACTTCCCGGCATGGGACCGTCGCGTTCGAGCCGCATTTGTCCAGCGTTGCCGGTGTCACGGCGAAGCCCCCGCCGGCGGCTGGTCGCAATCGCCACAGCCCGCCGCGGGGGCCCTGCGTCGTCACGCCGATCCAGAGCGAGGTCGACTCCGCGTGAGCCCACGACGTGTACACGCGCCCATTGGAGTCTCCCCAGGCTGGATGAGTCGTCGCGGCGCCGAAGGGCGACCACCCGTCGGCGGACGGCGCTCCCGCGTCGGTAGTGAGACCGCGCGTGTAGAGCCGGTTCGGATCATCGAAGGCGATCTCGGCGTCGCTGCGGAGCCAGAGCGCGTAGAATGAATGCTGCGTTCCGGTCACGGACCGCTTCCACGACGTACCGTCGAAGTGCGCGGCTGCGCCGGCGGTACCGACCAGCCAGGCATCGTTCGGCGATCGGGCCGCGAGCGCTTGGACATGAGAGCGCACGTCCAGCGTCTCCGGCGTCGCGACCGCGCCGAAGAGGGGAGTCTGGCAGAGCGCGTCGTCGGTGCACTCGTCCGGGTAGTACTCGCAGTCGTCGACGCAGACGGAGGCGTCTTCGCCGGTCTCTGCGTCATCGCCTGCATCAGACGCGGCCGAAGGCAAAGGCGTGCTTGCGTCGTCGGCGAGCGCCGAGGGCGTCTCGCCGTCGGTCGCGCATGCTGCCAGGATGGCAAGCGCGCACGCGGTCCCAGTGACGGTGACGAGCCATGTCGTCTTCATCGCGGCGGTCCTCCGGCATCCTGAAGCTCGTCGCACGGCTCGACCATGCACCGCCCGTCGACGCATGCCTGACCGGCGATGCCGTCGCAGACGATCCCGCACCCGCCGCAGTTCTTCGGGTCCGAAGAGATGTTGGTCTCGCAACCGTCATCGCGATTGCCGTTGCAGTCGCCCCAGCCGGCCTTGCACGACCAATCGCATCTTCCGTAGACGCAAGCCTCGTCGGCGTTCGTCACGTCGACGGAGCAACGTGAGCCGCACGCTCCGCAGTTCAACGTGTCCGAAGTGAGATCGTGGCAGGTACCGAAGCAGAGGTCGCCGAAGCAGCCGCCCTCACAAAGCGTCTGCCCCTCGGGGCACATGCACTGCGGCTTCATGAACGAGTCCAGGCGGCACTTCATACCGTCCGGGCATTTGTTTCCGCAGGCTCCGCAGTTGTCTTCACTCGTGAGTGGGGTCTCGCAGCCGTTGCTGGTGAGGTCACCGTCACAGTTGCCGAAGAGGCCGTTGCACTTCAGCGTCCCGCACTCACCCTCGAAACAGCCGAAGTAGGCGTTCGTTGGCACCTCGACGGTCCCGTCACCTTGGGGAGGACAGGCGTTGCCGCACGCGCCGCAGTTCGCATCATCGTAGGAGGGATCGACGCACGGGACGAGGAACCCTCCGCAGTTGAGCTCGCCCGGCTTGCAGCCGCATGCGTAGTCGTAAATCCCGCGGTCGATACACGGATTGTCTGTCGGGCACTTGTTTCCGCAATGTCCGCAGTTGTCATTGCTGGACGGTTTTGTCTCGCAGCCGTTGTCTGGGACGCCGTCGCAGTCGAGCTCTTGAGTCGCCTTGCAGTTCAACACGCAGCGGCCCTCGACGCAGGCGTAGCTGCTGCTGCCGATGTTGGGACGCGGGCACATGTTCCCGCATTCTCCGCAGTTGTTCAGGTCCGTGAGGAGATCGACGTCGCAGAGGAAGTCCGACGAGGGACA
>JAFAER010000236.1 GCA_023423895.1 Pseudomonadota bacterium | reverse complement strand
GCTAGAGCGTCGCGGACTCATCCGGCGAACGCCGCGCCAATCACGCAGCATCGAATTGTGCGTGGCAGCCGAAGAAATTCCCCGGCTGCTTCCGCAATCGATCGTTACCTCTGTGCCGCGGTACTAGCAGTTCGCGTAGAGTGTGACGTTCATGGGAAAGCTCGCGCGCGTGCTCGGTCCGGTGGCGGTGGCGGCTTGGTTGATGGCTTGCTCCAGCTCGTCGGACGACACGCTGGCGGAGCCCGATGCGTCCGGGGCCGACTGCCTGCCTGGGCAGCGTCGCATCGCCGATGGATGTGTCGCGTGCGAGTACGGCTCGTACAGCTCCGGGCTCAACGCGGAGACCTGCGCTGACTTCACACGATGCGAGCCGGGCGCGTACGTGCTCTCTCCAGGAAGCAACGTCACTGACCGGAAGTGCGCGCCATGCCCGGACGGGACGTACAGCTCGGTAGCGAACCAAGCTGCGTGCACGAAAATTGGCGCATGCCCCGCGGGCACCATCCAGACCGCGTCCGCCACGCCGACGTCTGCGCCCGTCTGTGAGCCCTGTCCAGCAGGGACGTTCTGCGCCGGCGACACGGCCCCCAAGGTGGCTTGTGCTCCGGGCACCTGGGACGAGGACGCCAACTCGGGTACCGCGTGCGTGCCGTGGGCCACGTGCGAGGCGGGGCAGTTCGTGAGCGCGCCCGGTAGCACGACGGAGAACCGGAGCTGTGCTGCTTGCGTCGACGGATACAGCACCACGGAGAACGCCGCGACGTGTGCGCCGTGGACCGTATGCGCCGCTAACGAATACGCGAGCGTGCTCCCGTCCGCCATCACCGACCGGACCTGCGCTCCGGTGTTCAGTCAGATCACGACGTCCCTCGATGCAGAAAGCACGAAGCGCAGTGGCGAGACGTTCGGCTATCGCTTCGACTACGTCTGCGCGTCGAGCTCGGGAACGTGCGAGGGCGCCGAGATCGTCGATCTCCTCCCTCCGGAGGTCACGTTCGTCTCGACGACGCCCTCGACGCCCACTGGTGACGTCTCGAGCGTCACCGTAACACCGAACTACGCGGGCTCTGGCCGGACTCGCGTGCGCTTCGGCCTCGCCAACCTCGCGGCTGGCGCAATGGGCTCCGTTCACATCGACGTGCGGTTCCCGAACGGCTCGACCCCGAACGGGACCGCTGCGACGAACGTCGGGGAGGTGACGAACCTGGGCGTCGACCCCGGAACCCTGAGCTCGGCGCCGCTCCTCGTGACCGCAGTTGCCGAGGCGCAGATCACGCTGGAGCAGGCCCTGGTGTCGACGCCGGCGAACCTCGACAGGCCGGCGGCCTACCGTCTGCGTGTGAACGTGGGGAGCGACTCGGGCTCGCTGAGGCTCGAGGCGCTGGGGCCGGTCACGCTCACCCTCCCGCCCGGAGCGGTCTTCAACGGCGCAACTCCCGCGGCAGGCTGTCAACCGGGCTGCGTCGGTACGACTCCCGCGACCGTCACCTGGGCGAGCCCGTGCTCGATGCCATTGGCACCTGGCAACGCGTGCGACGTCATCGTGAACGTCACCTTCCCGAGCTCCACGTTCCCGAGCGGCACGAACGTGACGAGTAGCTTCACGACAAATGGAGCTCCGCTCGGGCTTGCGGCGCGGGCTCTTGGTCCGGCGCAGACCACGCATCCCGTGACGACGTTCGTGCCGTCGCCAGGCGCGAGCTTCGTCAAAGACCTCGTCGGCAACGTCCCTGCTGTCCACCAGGCCTTCTCGTACGAGCTGACGATTGGAAGTAGCGGCAACGTCCCGCTCGACAACCTGGTGGTCATCGACACGGTCCCCGTGGCCATGGGCGTGACGCGCGTGACGACTGGCCGATACTCCGGCCTCGCCGATTTCGCCGCGGGAGAGGGCGTGCGCGTCAGCTACGAGAAGAACACGGCTCCGGGCATCTTCACGCTCTGGGGCTCGTCGCCGAACACGACGACGAACACGACCTTGACCGCGCCCCCGCCGGGGCTCGGCGCGGGAGAGTACATCACGCGCATTCGCCGGGAGCTCGGACAGGCATCGCCAGGCATGACTGCCGTGGTGCGTCCGTCCATCTCGGGTGCGATCATCAACCCGGACAATGAGGGATGGCCGGTGGCTGCGGGAAAGACGGTCTCCGCCTGCGCCACGCTATCTGCGGTCTTCACGGCCGGTCCAACCAACGTCAACCGAACGGACTGCGAACAGTTCGCCATCGCTGCAGCGCCGTAGTCGCCAAGCGCGAGGCGCGCGCGCCGCGCCGTGACGGAAACTGGGCAGCGCGGCCGACGCAGCTCGCAGGGGCGCCTTCCGAGGCGTCCGCTGACGAACCGCGCCGGCCACGCGGCTCGCTACAAGCTGGAAACGTCGCGGTAGTCCCGCCCGGAACGATGGCGGAACGCGTTGTCGTAGACGTAGTTTGCTACCTGTCGGCCGTTGCGGATGCCCCACACTTTGTCCGAGCGCCAGTGCACGCCGAGGTAGATGCGGCTTTCTCCCATTTCGTCTTCGGCCTGCGAGAGCGACGAGAAACTACGCGGGATCCGCGGGCGGACATTCCCCTTGTTGTCGCGCGTCCTGCCGTTCCATTCGTCCGAAACGAACGTGAACCCAATCCGATCCGTGTCGTAGAACCGGCGAAGCACCTGAAAGAACGCACCGCTGAATGTTGCGTGGCCGGACGTGTACGCAGGGAAGGGAGGCGTGAAGTTCGGCCGGTTGGTGTTGCTCGCGGGAGCACCGAGCGGCGTCCACCGCGGGTCACCACGTGTCGCCGGATTGCCGTCACCTTTTCCCGTCGGGCCGGTGCCGGGGTCGGCCTCGCGGATGGCCGTGACCGGCCGCCAGTAGTCCTCGTCGTACTTCTCGGTCCAGCACGTCAGCGCGCCGTCCGCGATCGCGACGTTCGCGAGTGCGTACAGGCGAGCGAGCTCGAGGCCGCTGGTCCCTCGCTCCTTCGCAACCACGGTGGCGATCTGGTTCATCATCCGCGGCGGAGTTCCGAGAAAAGGAGTGCCGTCGTATCCCCAGTAGATTCCGATGAACGTCTGCTCCGGCGTTCGAATCGTCGGCGTCACTTTGCCGTCCCCGCCGATGCGTTTCACCTCGTCGAATTCGCGTGCGTACTGGGTGCTGGTGAGCGCAGGCGGCTCGGCAATGGGAAACTGGTCATTCGAGCGAATGACGAACGGAAGCACCTTGTACCAGAACGCACCGAGCGCGACGGGGATCTTGCTCACCGGATCGGGGCGCCATTTCCCTGGCTTGTTGCTCGGGAAGTAGTTCACGCCCACGATGGGATCGGGGATCTGCGAGCCGTCATTCGCGCGGAGCGCGAGGATCGCGGCCGCGGCTCGCCTGCCTGCGTCGATCCCGTTCTGCTTGGCCTGCGTGTTCGGGATACGAGCCAGATCTTCCGCCAGCTCTTTGTCGAAGCGCGGTCTCTGTGAAGGCCAGAGCGCGACCAGCGTGTCGTGCGCTGCCTTCGCGATCGCAGCGCTGGGAGCCGCGGGGCGCGCCGCGTCTTCGATGCCCGTGTAGCTTCGGTAGCCGCCCGCGATCGCGTTGAATGCGTCGAAGACCGCTATCTGAACGATCGCAAACGCTCGTGCCGTTCGGGGAGGGCCGCCTTGGTCCGGGACGGCCGGCGGTTGGTTCAGCGCATCGAGCGCGTTCGCATCGAGCATGATGCCGTTCCAGCGATGGATCTCCCTATCCGGTGACTTTGCCTCTTCCGGCTCCTTGCCGAGCGCCTGCTGGACATCGCCCTGCTCCGCCTCGTGCTCATCATTGTTCGCCTCGTCCGCCCCGACGAGGTCGGAGGAGCTGCACGCTCCGACAGCGAACGCGAGGACGAACGGCATCGCTTTGGCGATGGGCGCATGGATCTTTTCGAGCATCATCGGCCTCCTGGTCCGGCGGCGCTCCGTGCACTCGACGTTCCGACGGCTCAGCTCGCGGCGGCACGCGTCGTCGACCCGCGGAACGATGGACGCGCGCTCGCTCGTTGCCGCGTCCGACGAGCACGTTGCCGCGTCGCTCGATGGATGTCCGCGATTCTGCGTGTACGCGTGGAGCGACCGCTTGTGCTGCGGACGGGCCGTTATCCAGTCTCGGATGATGGATGCTCGTATCTCGCGTTCGGTTCACAGCGCAGCGGGCGTGGCGCGAGCGTCTCGTGCGCGGTGCACGGCGTCTTCGGACACAATCGGTGACGTCGTGCCGCCACCATCCGTGCCCGCGTCCGTTCGACCTCACCGAGTGATGGCCACTGCCATCATCGGTGGACACGACCGCGCGCGAGCGGGAAGGCGGCTCTCCGTACATCTCCCGTTCTCTCATCCGTTCCCGATGGATCGTCGAATGGATTCGAGGAGAGGAACGGTGCCCGTCGTGACACATTGAGTACGTGAGAACGTTCCGCATAGCGCTTGCGAATCTTCGCTTCCCTTCGAGCCTCGAAGAGTCCGTCGTGAAGGCGGAGCGCGCGATCGCTGATGCGGCCCGTGCGGGTGCTGGGCTCGTTTGTTTCCCCGAGGCGTATGTCCCCGGATACCGAGTCGGCAAGGACATCGCCGCACCCGATGGCGCGCTTCTCGAGGAGGCGTGGCGTGCCATCGGCGCCGCCGCTGCGCAGGCGCGGGTCACCGTCGTCCTGGGCACGGAGCGCGTCGTCGCGGGGACTCGAAGGCTCTCCGCGCTCGTCATCGATGCGTCCGGCGAGCCCCTCGGCTTCCAGGACAAGGTGCAGCTCGATCCGTCCGAAGACTGTATGTTCTCGCCGGGAGAGGGAAGGCGCTTGTTCGACGCTGGTGAGCTTCGGTTCGGCGTCGTCATCTGTCACGAGGGCTTCCGCTACCCCGAGACGGTGCGCTGGGCGGCCCGCAACGGGGCTCAGCTCGTGCTGCACCCGTACTTCGACGAGGCATCTCCGGTCAGCTTCCGCCCGCAGCAGTTCGCAGACCCACGGAACACGTTCCACGAGAAGGCCATGCTCTGCCGGGCGGCGGAGAACACGTGCTGGTTCGCGTCCGTCAACTGCGCGAGTGAAGGGTCGCCGACGACGTCCGCCGTCGTGCGCCCCGACGGAACGTTGCACGCCCATCAGCCTTACGGGATGGAAGGACTCCTGGTCGCGGACATCGATCTGGATGTTGCGACGCGGCTCCTGGCCACGCGTTGCCGTACGTGAAGCGGGGATAGAGCTCCGTCGCGCGACGCCGTGCCGGAGGTGACGCGTCTCACCTCTGCGCAGACGCGAACGCCGAGACGCGTGGCCTCTGCTTCCCCGCGCCGCTCAGGAGCGGGCCGCGTGCGGGAAGGGCCAACCATGGCGCGCCGTCTGCCTGCATCGGGCCGTCATTGCGAGGGAAGAAATCTCATGCGTACGACGATTGCAGGGATCGATATTCCGGATAGCAAGCTCGCCCTCGAGGCGACGGAGCTGGTGCGGGACACGGAGACCGAGCTTCTGTTCCACCATTCGCGCCGTGTCTTCTTGTTCGGCGCGTTGACGGCGAAGAAGAAGAGCCTCGTCTACGATCCCGAGCTCCTCTACATCGGCGCGATGTTCCATGACATGGGGCTCACGCAGCCGCACCGCACGATGGGCCGCTTCGAGGTCGATAGTGCGAACACCGCGCGCAACTTCATGCGCCGGCACGGCGTGCCCGAGGGATCCGTCGAGCTCGTCTGGACGGCGATCGCGCTGCACACTACGCCGGGAATCCCAGAGCACATGAGGCCGGAAGTTGCGCTCGTCACGGCGGGAGTCGAGATGGACGTGCTGGGACTCGGCTTCTCGAACGTGACGGACGTCGATCGTGCGGCCGTGGTCGAGGCGCATCCGCGCAGCCCTCGGTTCAAGCAGGACATCATCGACGCCTTCTACGAGGGCAACGCCTACCGGCCCGAGAGCACCTTCGGAAACGTCAATGCCGACGTGCTGGCGCTGAAGGACGAGAGCTTCCACCGCATCGACTTCTGCCAGGCGATCCTGCACTCCGCGTGGCCGAGGTGAGCTCGCGCGCTCACCTGTGGTGAGCCGAGCCCGCAGAGCACCCGCGGATGGAGATCGTGCACCGCCACGCCGCCGGGCTCTGCCAAGGCCCACGTGCGGTCCCTCACAGCGTCGCGTTCATGCGCGCGAGGAAGTCCTCGAAGGACTTGCCAGGTTCGTCCCGGAAGCGCTCGCCGGTGGTGCGCACGGAGACGAAGCGGTCGAGGCGGAAGCTGCGGAAGTCGTCGCGTGACTCGCACCAGGCCGTCACCAACCATGCGACGTCGAAGGCCGTCAGTCCGACAGGGCGGAGGCGCCGCTCCGTCTTGCGGTCGTTCGAATCGCGATAGACGACGTGGAGAATCTCGCGTCGGCGGATGGCGTGGCGCACGAGGCGCAGCGCTCGAGCCTCGTCGCCGTTCGTCGCGTGAGTCGGCGGTGCAGCGTGGAGCGGCAGTCGCGCGGCGTTCTCTGCGCGGGAGAGGACGTGAGCGATCTTGGCCGACGCACGTTTCGCGGCGGCGGCCAGCTCCGGATCGGCGCGGGCGGCCACGATGCGCGTACCGAGCACCAGAGCCTCGAGCTCGTCCGGGTCGAACGACAGCGGAGGGAGGAAGAACCCTGGGCGGAGCATGTAGCCCATGCCGGCTTGTCCTTCGATCGGCGCTCCGATCGATTGGAGCGTGGCGATGTCACGATAGACCGTGCGCACCGAGACGCCCAGGTCCGCGGCCAGCGCTTCGGCCGTACGCGGGCGACGAAGGCCACGCATACGGTCCAGTACCTTGAACAGCCTCGTCACGCGCATTGTCGGGGTCCGGTATTCGTGCGCTCCTGACAGCTTCTGTCAGCGGGACGGTGCCATAGATGCCGGGACGCGGCGAGCGTCTCTCGCGCGCTCGTCGTGCAGTACCAACGAGGAAAACATGGCCTACGAGATCCCGATCTATCGCTTTCGCAAAGACGTCACTCCCGAAGCCGCCAAGCGCATGATGGAGACGCTCAACGATTTCTTGAGGACCGCGGCCGGCTTCAAGGAGAGGCGCACGTACCATGATGTCGAGCGCGACGTCTGGATCGACGTCGTCGAATGGAACAGCATGGAAGAGGCGCTCCGCGGGATGGAGAACTTCGCCAAGGCGCCCGCGTTCGCGGAGTTCATGGCGATGGTGGATCCCGACTTCAACCTCATGCATCACGGCGAGCTGGTTCAGACGTTCACGGGCGCCACGGCGGCGTGACCGCTCCTGCGGGCCGAGCGTCGTTTGCTCGTGCGCGGCGTGCTCGATTCGGGATTCGTCACCAGCTGGACGAGCTCGCCGCAAGGGATCACGGCTGCGCAGATCTCCTCGCCGAACGCACCGCGATCGCGCCCCGCACGGAAGCCGCGCAGGCTTGGTTCGAACGCGTGGCGGCGAGGCTACGTTCTGGGCGCGACATGTCCGGCCTCGCTTCGCTGATACCGAGCATCCCGGATCCGCGCTCGTTGGCGAAGCGATGGCCATCCTTCGCTGGCACTCCTGGCCGAAGGCCTCCCATAGCGCCGGTCGTTCAGGCGCCGTACCCAGACACGTGATGGACCACCACAACGGTGCTAGCGTTTGTAGGAGTGGCTCGAGTCTCGTTCCCATCCTTCATCGTTGCGCTGATGGGCGTCGGGGCCTGCGGTCTCGATGTCGTCGGCGTATCGTCGACGGGCGGCCCGCCGGGGAATCCGGACGCGATGCTCGACGCCGCCCGCGGTGACGACGCGTCGTCGGACCCGAACGCGCGCACGGACGCTGCCGCTGGCGTCGATGCGAGCAGCGACGCTGAAGCGGGACCCCCGACCCCGCTTCTCGCGCTCTCGATGACGGCCCCGCCGGCGGATCTGGACCTCGAGGTCGAAGGGACCACCGCGTGGATCCACTGGGGCCGGACGAAGGACGACGAGGACAGCATGAACGAAAAGGCCTCTGCGCTCGGGGCCATCCCCACGTTCAGCTTGAGCGGGTCCACCGATCTGAGGACCTACGAGGACAACTTCACCACGTTCCGCTGGACCAACGGGGCTCCCGTCGCCAACGAGAGCGGGACGAAGAACGGCGTGTACTCGAAGACGAACAACCCGAAGTTCACGCTCCGCCGGAAGGCAGGCGTCACGAGCGCCATGCGCATGGTCGTCTACGCTGGTGTCTTCAAAGCGACGGGGCGCTTCACCGCCACGCTCGGTACGGGGCCCGACCCGGCGCCTGCCTCGATCGAGCTCGACGACATGAACAAGGGCTACGGTCGATTCGCCATCGACTACCGCGCGCTCGATGCGGAGAGCGAGCTCGTGATCACGTGGGAGCTCGTCAAGGCGTACGACCGCAACAACTCGAACGTGACGCTCGCTGCCGCCACCCTGAGCCCGGCTAACTGACGAGCGCGGGGAGCTCCTGGCCGAACCAGGGCGCGTAGGCTCGGTTTGAACGCATGTGCCGGCGCGGCTACGTTCAGGGCGTCAGATGTCCGGCGTCTCTCCGCTGCTGCCCATCATCCCGGATTCCGCGCTCGCAAACGAGGCGACCGACGTCCTTCGCCGGCACTCCACGGAGCTGATCTTCAATCACTCGCTTCGGGTGTATCTGTTTGCGGCTGAGCAAGGACGTCAGCAACGACTCCGCTTCGATCCTGAGCTCCTCTACGTCGCTGCCGCATTCCACGATCTCGGCTTGAACGAGGAGTTCTCGAGCCCGAGCGAACGCTTCGAGGTCGACGGAGCAAACGCCGCTCGTCGGTTCCTCACAGCTCACGAGATCCCCGAAGAGCAAGTCCAGACGGTCTGGGAAGCCATCGCTCTGCACACCACCCCAGGCGTGACTCCCTATATGCGCCCCGAAGTGGCACTTCTCTACTCGGGTGTTGGTCTCGATGTTCTCGGGAAGAGCATCGACCGGTTTCCACCGGCTCTGCGCCGCGAAATCGTGGCCAAGTACCCTCGGACGGGCTTCAGGAAGGGCATGGCCGAGGCGATGTTCGGCGGCTTCGCGCACAAGCCTTCCACGACGTACGGCACGGTGAACGCGGGTATCTGCGAACGATTCATCGCCGGTTACCAGACCCCCAGTCTGCGACCTGATGGAGGCCTCGCCGTTTCCCGATTCTCGGCCGGAAGACGGATAGTCCAGCTCGCCCCGCATCCGCCCAGGCGCGATGACGGAAGCGATGAATGGCGCGTTGCCGGCGGCGCACCGCCTCCGCTCGTCAGAACGAGCTTTCGAGCTGAGACTTCTGGAGCGCCTCGAGCGCCCTCTTCGTCTCCACGTCGACTTCGTCCTGGGCGCTTCCATTCGCCTTCGCGTCATCGCTCGTCTTCGACGCACGAACACGGCGTACCGGCTTGGAGGCCGCGCGTGTCTCCTTTGCCGGTTCGGCGGCAGCAATGGCGGCAGTGCTCTCTGCGGCCGGCAGCGCGGCCTTCGGCGACGCCGTCGGCTTCGCGGCGGTGCTCTCCGCGGTCGGCGACGCTGCCTTTGAAGGTGCCGTGGTTGCGGCCGCCGTGCTCGTCGTGACGGAGGTGCCGAGAGAAGTGTTCGCAGCCGTGGGAGCCGCTTGCGGCTCCACGATGGCGGCGGTTGCTGGGACGACAGGCGCCGGCGTGGCGGCGACCGTCGACTCTGGCGCTGGCGGAGGAGCCTCCACCGCCACCGTGGCCGCCGCATTCGAGAGGATCCGATGGCGTGCCGCCCACTCGTCACCCGCGACCCACGCTCCAGCCCCAATGGCGCCGAGCATCGCGATCACCGTCACCGCCTTGGCCACCGATCGCCCGCGCTTCGGCGAAGGGGCCGGCGACGCACGCAACTCGTCTTCCGCAGCACGGACTGGCGCTGCCGTGACGTTCGCGACGGCCTCGCGTGACAGTGCTCGCGCAGCGGGCGGCTCGTCGGACGCTTGCGCTGCCTGGCGCGACGACACGGATGCTGCGATGGTCGCCACCGAGAGCGGCACCGTCGCCATGTGCGGTAGGGCCGCGCGAAGCGCCTCACCGATCGTCTCCTCGACGCTCGCAGTCGAGACCACGACGTCGGGCACTCCCGCGGGGCGCATGCGAAAACTGTCGTGCGAGATCACGACCGTCGGCTCTTCAGGCACGTCGACGCTCGACTCGATCTCCCTGACGAGATCGGAGAAGTCTTCCAGCTTCGACGACGGCGCGGTCACCTTGGGATAGGCCCCCGATGCCTTGTTCGGCTCGGCCCGGTCGCCCTTCGTGACCCGCTTGACGATCTTCGGAGCCGCGAGCCGACCGCCCTCGGTGACGAACTTCCCGCTCGCCTTCGGCGTTCGGCGCGTAGTGGTCGGAGCCGGCGCCGCCTGGGACCGGAGCGCCGACGCACTCGAGCCGAGGGTGGAGGGCACCAATGCGGTGAGCTCGTCGTCGGTCAACGAGAGGAGATCTTCGGCGCCAGACGGCTCCGCTCTCGAAGCGGAGGCGGAGGTGGCGGCGCGTCGACCGAGTTCCACTGCAGCTCGCGTGTGTCGTACTGCCATCGTTTGCGCTCCTGGCGACGGTCTCCCGGAACGTCGAGGGAGGGTGACCGCTCTCACTGGACAGTCTTCTGTCCGGGCCCTTCAAGCATACAAGGCTGCGACGCCGAGTCCGCTCGTGGCCGAAAAAGAGGGGCGAGAGAGTCGCCAATCCTCGCAGTCCTCCGCACAAGCTGCCGATCGCCTGTGGCTCGTTCGAAGACGCTGAGCTCGCGAGGCATTTCTATGCAACACTCGACCTTGGGGGGCTGTGAAGCGTTCGAATCAACGGCTGCTCGCTGCAGCCATCACATCCGTGACGAGCACTGGATGTGCACTCGCGCTCGACACGTCCGGGTTGTCCGGTGGCGGAAGCTCGGAGCAGGACACGACCGCCGAGGCAGGTGCTGCGAGTGAGGCGGCCCCAGGCTCGAACGGCGCGCAAGATGCCGGCCTCGACGGTGATGCCATCCCCGTGATCGCGCGAGACTCCTTCTCGCGGACGCTGAGCGACGAGCTCGGGGTGGCCGAAGTCGGCGGCGAGTGGAGCACCGTGGGCGCCTCCGCGGCATACTCCGTGTCCGACGGTGCAGCGAGGATCGTGCTCGAGCAAGGCTCGACCCGCCGAGCCGAGCTGACAGGCGTCGCGACGAACGACGCCGACGCGACGATCGTCATCATGACGGACAAGGTGCCGAGCGGCACGCCGTATCTCGGCGTCCTCGGGCGGGCGGTTGGTAGCGCCGAATATCGGTGCCGCTTGGTCATCGAAGGAGGCGCTGCCCGCGCGACCATCACCCGGGCCGACAGCGATGACGCGCTCACGCACCTGGCCGCGAGCGCGCCTCTGTTCCAGGTGACCGCCGGTGAGCCGGTGGCGGTCCGTTGTCAGGCAGCGGGTACCGCGCCGACGATGTTGCGTATCAAGATCTGGAGAGCTGCGCTTGGCGAGCCTGCCGCCTGGACGCTCACGGCGAGTGACGCGACCGCTGCACTCCAGAGCACCGGCACCGTCGGCGTACACTTCTACATGGGTGATTCGGACGGCGCGTTGCGCATCTCGCTGGACGATCTTCTCGTCCGTCCTGCTTCACGGATGCCGTGAGACCGTCGCATCGTCACGGATAGCCCAGCTCCGCGAGCAGCGTGGCGGACGGAAGAACTGCGAAGCCCAGGCCGAGCGGATAGTGCTTGATGTTGCCGGTGACGATCGCGTCGGCGCGTCCGGCAAGCGCGACCTCGACGAAGACGCGATCCCCTTCGTCCGGGAGTGGACCTGTCCATGCGGGGACCTCTCCGAGATCCGCGCCCTGCGAGAGAACGCGTTCGATGAGCTCGTCGATGCGCTGCCGGTCGAGCGCGCGGAACTTCGGTCGCGAGAGGACACTCCGATATTCGTCGACGATGCGAGCGTCGTAGAGCAGACATGCCGTCCCCTGGCGCTCGCCCGTGTGCCAGATCGCATCGAGGGCGCGAGCCGGAACGCTCGCCGGTTTGTAGAGCGCCGAGACGAGCACGTTCGTGTCGACGACGACACGGAACGGGAGGTCATGACGGGAGCTCATCGTGCTTGGTCCGCGCGCGTCTACTGGCGCATGACGATGCCGCGCACGAGCTCGTCGAACTCCGTCTTCATCGGAAGGTCGTAGCGAATGACCGCGCGGCGCCGGCTCGACGCGTGAGGAGCGCCGGTGCGAGGGTCGACGCCGACGTGCTCTTCCTTCTCCCAGAGGATGCCGATCCCGCGCCGCTGCCAGGCCGGGATGTCGTTGAAGTTGATCCCTGCCCGGAAGAGCATCTCGTTCCGGTCCGCGACGGACACGCCTTTGAGCTGCTGGGTCGCGGCATGGTCGTCCAGTCCTTGCCGCCGAAGGAGCCAGTAGCAATGACCGTTCAAGGCGTTGCGATGCGCGTCTTCGTTCCGCCAGCGAAAGTAGTCGACGACCGCGTCGACGTCCGGGAGCTGCGAGATCCGTGCGTCGAATGCGCCGAGCGCGCCGAGCGTGAGCGAGAACTTGGCGCTCGCCTCGCCTGCGAGCACCGAGAGGAACTTGCGGAGCTTCCGCCCGAAGAGCGACTCGTCCTTCCGGAACAGCAGCGACATCTCATCGCTCTGCGTGTACCCGAACAGGACCGAGAAACCGGTCGAGGTGACGAGGTGCTCGAGCGTTGCGACCATGCAGTCGCGAAAGCGGATGTCGTAGGGGGCATCGAATGGGTGTGCGCCGCCGCGCGTGAGCTGAGAGAACGAGCGGCCGTCGATGCGAGCGCCCATGTGCATCCCGGGCAGGACGCAGTGGTCGTGCGCGGTCTCGTACACGCGCA
>JAFAER010000079.1 GCA_023423895.1 Pseudomonadota bacterium | reverse complement strand
CTACCGGAGCGGCGCCCCATTTCGTGAGCGGCAGACGCCCGTCGATTCGCCCCGCAACGGCCGACCACGGGAACAAGCGCGAGCGTTCGACGAGGAGGCCGGTCGTCTCCGACGTCACGAGCCCCATCGCGAAGCCTCCGCATCCGCGTACCTTCGCGGCCGAGACGGCGATCGCTACGCAGGCGTCCGCGCGAAAAGCGAACAGCTGCGCCTCCGCACGCCCCGCGCGCAGCGCGATGTCGACGGGCGCCGTCGCGAGGAACGACATCCGCGTCTCGAGCAAGCGCGACCATGCGGTCTCGGCGCTCGCGACACCTCCCGAGGTGGACTCGGGCAGAACGCTCCACAAGAGAACGGGGCCCGCCGTCAGGCTCCACCTCTCCGGCTCCTCGCGTCGTGCCTCGCGCGGCGTCGTCGGCTGAGCTGGGTCTGGTCTCGTCTCGGGCCTCGTCCCTGGTCCCGTGTATGGACGAGCTGGCGGGCCCTCCCGTTCGGCGCTCTCCGGCGCCTCCGGGCTCGTCTCGAGCGGAGCCGAGAGGAAGTTCGCTTCGATCGCCACGGCGATGGCGAGGCTCAATGTCTGGACGACGTCCGGGCACGATCGAGCGAGATCGCGAAACCACCGCTTCCCGACGAAGGTATCGCCCAGGAAGAAGGTGTACGAGATCGCGTCGCCCTCGTAACGGACGACGACGCGGAGCCGCGCGTCGAGGCGATCGCGCTTCAGCCAAGCAGCGACCGCGGGCGCGAGGAGCGCAGGATCGAGGCACCGATCATGCGCGACATCAAGCACCTCGCCGATGTCCCGTTCGGCGACGGGGCTCTGCGCGTCCGCTTGCGAGGGAGCCATCGCGACGACCGCAGCCATCGCCGCTACTCCACACAGGCGCGCGCGCAGCTTCGTTCGCGATGGATGTGCGCGCCCACGGAACTTCACGCGACTCGGTTCGCAGAGTATCGCGCGCCGCGGGTCTCGCGCAGCGAAGTCGCCTTCCGGCGCCGCATTGACCTCTACCTTCGGAGCCGACGGTCCGACGAGGACGCCGGGGCCTCGCGAGCGAGAACGTGAACGTGAACGTGAACGTACGTGAAAGGAGCGCCTCCTCGCGCACGCGTTCCCATGAACGTGCGATTGACGATCGAGCTCGCCCACTCGTACCGTGGGAAGTTGAGACTTTTGTCGGGAGGCACGGCGAGATGCAGATGCGCGGGCTTGGGCTGTCGTTGGCGATGGTGGTCGGAGTGATGCTGGCGCCGGGATGCGCGCCCCCGCCTCCCGAGGCCCCGACGGCGCCGGAGTTCGATCCGAAGATCGTCTTCCGCGACCTTTCGAAGGGAGCCTCTCGCCCGATGGTCGTCGACTGGGCGCCGGACGATCGCGCTTCACTCGAGATGCGTGCCACACGCGGGGCCATCCTCGTCCGGATCAGCGAGACCGGCATCGAGCCGCTCTGGGATTGCGCGATGGTCGACGGAAGCCGCTACGAGTTCACCGGCGTGAGCCCGAAGCGCGATCACGTGGACGCGCACTCGGACGCAGAGCTCGCCGCGAACTTCCCAGTGGGCTTCGCTCGGTTTCGTTCGGTCGTGAAGTCCGGGCAGGCGCTCTCCGCGGACGTGCGGATGATCGGCGTCGCGGAGCTCAATCGCCTCAGCGTGCGCCGCGCGGACCTCACTCCGCAGTGCCAGACCGCGACTCACTTCGTGAAGGAGCTCACGATCGGCGGCTTCCAGTTCGGCTCGGCCGCCATGCGTGCTGCCGGTGCGGGCGCGGGTATCGGCGACGTCGGCGCGGACGTCGGCTACGCGGGCATCTCGAACCGCATCACCGAAGAGGGCGACTTCAAGGTCTGCGAGTCCGCCGACCCCGACTCCCGCACGGCGCCTTCGCGCTGCAAGGGCATCCTCCGCATACGTCTCGTCCCGATCGATCAGGACGCAAACCAGGCGCAGACGACGTGCGGCGCCGGCATGCGCTGGGACGGGCGAGCCTGCATCCAGGTCGCCGACGCGCCGGTCGTCGCGACGAAGGCCAGCTACCAGGCATCACCGGCGCCGGTACGCGCGTACGAGTGCCAGAAGGGCAACGTCGCCGAGTGCGTCACCCAGTGCAAGAACGGCAGCGCGTCGTCATGCACGTTCGCGGCCCAGGCGATGGTGGCGAACAAGCAGGGCACACTCGACGATCTGAAGACCCTCTACGCGGCCGCGTGCAACGGCAAACACTGGGAGGGCTGCTCCGGGCTCGGCGACATCATGACGTACGAGCAGAAGGACACCGAAGCCGCGAACCTGCACGGCAATGCCTGCCTCAACGGCTTCTCGGGCGCGTGCACGAACTTCGGCGTCGCCGTCTACTTCGGCCGCGGTGGCACGAAGCAGGATCGCGGGCTCGCGTTCAAGCTCTGGGAGCGCGCCTGCCGCCTCGGAGACTTCTCCGCATGCTCGAACGCCGCCGTCGTCGTCAACAAGGGTGAAGGCGGCATCGCGCGCGATCCGGTCATCGCACGCCGCCTGTTCGGCGTTGCGTGTACGAACGGCGACGCAGGCGGCTGTTCGAACCTCGGCTTCATGGTCGAGAACGGGATCGCGGGCCCGCGTGACCTGAAAGAGGCGCTGAGGCTCTACGTCGACGCCTGCGAGAAGGGCATCCCGGCGGCGTGCGTGAACGGCGGGCTGCTGCTCGAGGCGAGCGCCAACGGCGATCGCACGCGCATCGGGCAGGCGCTCTCGCTCTACGAGAAGTCGTGCAACTACGAATCGGCGGGAGACGGCTGCGCATCGTTCGCCGAGAACAAGGCGCTCTACGGTCAGATGTTCGACGACGACAAGCTGGACCGCCTCTCGTGCGACGGCAGCACGCAGTCGGAGCTCGGGTGCTTCAACGCGGCGGTCGTTTACGCGAGCGATCGCTCGGGCTTCAAGAACCAGGCAAAGATGGTCGAGTTCGCGAAGCGTGCGTGCAAGAGCCCGGGCGCGCAGAAGGCGCTCTGCAAGAACTTCCGCTGACGCACCGAGGCCACGCCGCGGTCAGCGTTGGTCACCGGACACGGTCAGGCGTCAGGGGCAGACCTTCTTCACGGATCGGATCCGGACCGTCCCGTCGACGTTCCGATCGTTGGTCTGATCTCCGACCGCGAACGTACCGTTCGTCGTGAACCCCGACCGCGTCAGTCGCGGAGCGCCGTCGACGCTCACCGTCGCGACACCCGCGGCGTCCACAGCCAGCTCGTAGGTGTGGTACGCGCCATCGGTGACGTTGACGGCGGAAGATTGAGTGTCGTCCGCCCATCCGATCGCCGCGGCGTCGAGGTAGATCATCTGAGCGCGATCGGTGCTGTTGCCGAACATCGGTGTGAACGAGCCCAGGATCGCCGCGCCGCTGTCGAGCTGGTTGTGGGGGAGGACCGATTCGACGAGCATCTCGACCTGGATCTTGAACGGCATCCCGACCGGTACGATGCCCGCCTTGTAGAGCAGCAGCATCCCGCTCGTCGTCGCTCCGGCCGCCGTCGAGGTCGCGATGCGCACGTAGTCCGGCCCGTCCGTCAACGTCGCCGGCCCCTGCGTCGAACTGGACCATCCCTGCGCCTCGACGTCGGTCCCGCCGACGAGCAGGTCGGCGAACGCGCGCGGGCTCCACGCCGTCGTCGACGTCGCCGGCGTGCACTGCTGGCAATCGTTCGCGGGATCGACCGCGTTGGCCGCGTGGAACGCGCCGTCGATGAAGCACTTGGCGGTGCACGCCGCCGACTCGCAGACGAGCCCCGATCCACAGCTCGTGCCGTCGGAGAGAGGGCTCCACGTCGTCGGCGCCGTCGCGGCGCTGCACCGCTGGCACGGGTTCGCCGGATCGAGCGCTCCGTCGTCCACCGTCTTGCCGTCGATCTGACAGACGGGCGTGCACTCGGCGGCGCGACACGCTTCGCCGGCGCCGCACGCCTTCCCGCACGCACCGCAGTGGTTCGAATCGGTCTGTGTGCTCACGCAGCTCGAACCGCACTGAACGAACCCGAAATCACAGCTCGAACCTGCGTCCCACCCGGGAGACGCGTCCAGTGTGAAGGTTGGACCGCTGACGGAAGACGGGTCGCTCTCACATGCGGAGACGACGAATCCGCACGTCAGGGTGGAGAGCACGATCGACGAGCACGCGACGACCCACGAAGGGCGATGGACCTGCACTATCCCACTAGAGCTGACATTCGTGGAAGACGCAACGGCGTCGCTCTCGCTCCGTCGCGTGCTCGCCGGGCATCCGCAGCACGAGCGCAGCTCATGACGATGAAGAGAGAAGTGCGATCACCGATACCAGGAGCGCACCCGCGAAGTGTGGCAAGATCCGGGCGTGAGCAGCAACGGCGTCAACCTGAACCGGTTCCGCAAGAAGAAGCAGCGGGAGGAGAAGGCGAAGCAGGCCGAGGTCAACCGGATCCGGCACGGACGCACGCAGGCCGAGAAGGACCGGGAGCGACTCGAACGAGAGCGCGCGGCACGCCTCATCGAGGGCAAGTGCCTCGAGGGTCGTCCCGAGGAGAACCTCGCCGGCGAGACGACCACCACCAACCCCTCGAACGATTCGGACGATTCGGACAAGGAATGAGCCGATGAGCGACGAGCAGGCGATCCGCGATGTCATCGAGCAATGGATGCACGCCACCCAGCGTGGTGACACCGCCGCGGTCCTCGACTTGATGACGGACGACGTGGTCTTCCTCGCGCCTGGTCGAGAGCCGTTCGGCAAGGAGGTCTTCCGCGCGGCCTCCGCCGCGATGGCGGACATGACCATCGACGGCGCGAATCACGTGGAGGAGCTCCACGTCATCGGCGACCACGCCTACGCACGCAGCCGGATCACGGTGACGGTCACGATGCCGGACGGAAAGGTGATCCGGCGCGCCGGGCATGGCCTCTCGATCTTTCGGAAAGACGACCGCGGCTGGAGGCTCGCACGGGATGCGAATCTGGTCACCGTGACGGACCCTCGATGACGGTGGCGTAGCGCCGGTGCGCCGTGACGCTGTCGATGAGAGGTGCCGCGTCCTCTCTCGATCGACGGCCCCAGCTTCACGTGCCAACGGTCACGGTCGCGCCGCTCGTCACGACGAAGAGAGAAGTGCCATCGCCGTGACCGCGATGCCCACGACCGAGAGCACCGCCATCATCCCGGCAGGCATGACCTTCTTGCTCTTGCGATACGCCATGACGAATCGACTCGCGAGGGCGGCGGACACGCCGAGCCCGATGAGGAGCCCCAGCCTGGGGCTCGTTCCGAGCCGGACAGCGAGGAAACCGGCAGCGACGAGGAGCGCGCCCGCGATGCCGCCCGCGACCAGCGAGGGAACGCTCTTCGCCTTCACGAAGCCGATGATGCCGCCAAGCACCGTGAGAAGCCCGAAGATCCCGAGATAGAACGCAGCAAGCGAGACGATGCTCATCGCCCCTCTCTAGGACATGTGCCACGGAAGCGAAACCGCCTGCCCTTTCCTGCCCTTCGCGCGCCCTCACCCGAGCCTCTCGCGCTCGCACGAACTGTGGCAGGTTCAGGTGAACCGGTTCCTCAAGAACAAGCCGCGGGAGGAGAAAGCCGCGAGCCGTTCGGCAAGCCAGGACGACGCCTGAATGAAACGCTACCCATGAGCGCCATCCGCATCGGAATCCTTCTGTTCGGGTTGACGTCATGCGCCCGAGAGCCCGCATCACGAGGCAGCGAGCATCCGGGGCGCGACCTGTCTTCGCAGACCACCGCGGGAGACCCGAACCTTCGTTCTGCCCCCCCAGAGCCCGAAGGAGCGCTGCCTTGCCCTGGAGACGGCGCCATCATCAGCGGCAACACCCATTGCTTCGAATCCGCCGATGCCGCATGTGCCTATTTGCAATGCGCACATGGCTGTAGCTACGGATATTCGTTCCCGGTGACCGTTGCCTGTCTTTTGCCAGTGGATGCGCCTGTGACGCGCCCGGGAAGCGCCGTCCCGCCGTAGCGGGACGTTACGTGGTCGTGGTCACGGAGCTGACGTGGACGATGCAAGGCGCCCCCCCGGCCCTCGCATCAAGCGGCGTCACTGGATCGGAACGAGCGGCGTCGTGACGAGCTTCCGGAGCGCCATGCCGCCGGGGTACGCGTAGCTCGCTGCGAACGACCAACCCCAGATGGTGGCGGTGAACGGGCCGTCGCTCTTCATGCGGTGAAGCCCCGTCTGGCAGACCTTGTCCCCGAACGCCTGGCCGGGCCCTCCGTCGCGCTGCAGGTCGACGCGCACGAACTCGTACTCGCCGCGCGCGCCGATCGGGGTCCAGCCCTCGAGGGTGCCGGCGCACTCGAGCCAGACGTCCTCGAACTTGTCCCGCTGCTTGGCGCGGATGACGACGAGCGAGGTCTCCTTGTACGTGGGGTCCGCGTAGAACGAATACGAGCTCCGCCACTGCCCCGCGGGGACGACGTTCACGAATTCGGGATCGCCGTTCCCTGCCATATCCGGCGTACCGTAATACGTCCCCTGAAACCCTTGCATGTAGGCCGCCAAGTAGATCGGATGTTCGGCATCCTGCGTCCGCACGACGAATGGCTCGTTGACGCCCACCGGGAAGGTCGCGACGTCACCTGCGTTCATCTCCGTCGGTGCGCCGGGGGGGATCACCGGATCGTAGTCGAGGCGTGTGCCGTCCTTCGCGGCGACGATGCGGTACGGCATGAGCTCGTACGGCGTCGACGTGCGCTGGCGGTAGCCGACGCCGACGTACTCGTTGCCCCACTGCTCGAACGACGGGATCTGCTGCCAGAGCATGTCGCACGCCCCTCCGCCCGTAGGGACGTAGGCACACTGATGCCCGCCGAAGATGGTCGTGGGCTTGTTCGAGAGGACAATGCTGCCTGCGAGGTCCGCGGGCTGTTGCACTTGCAGGTACTGCCCCTTGTCGAGCGAATACTTGAGCGGGGTGTTGGCAGGGCCGCCTTTGACGTTCTTGCCGTTCTGAATCGACTTCTTGGCGATGAGGGTGATCTCCGTCCCGTCCTCCGACGCGACGATCTGCGATGCAGGACTCCCCGCGTTGACCTCCCACGCGTCGACGAGCACGTGCTCCTTGGCCCACGTGACGACGGGCATGAGCACGGTCGCCGCGGGCTTGTAGCTGTCTGCCCCTCCGAACGGGAAGATGGCCACCGTCGAGACCGGAGCCGAGGCGGTCAACCGGATGGACGAGCCGATACCCGTTCGGTAGAGCGCAAGTCCTTCGGTGGCAGGGACGACCCCCTCCGGACAGTAAACGGGCGGGTAGCCGCCGGAGGCCGCAGCCGTCTCTTTCGGGCCAGCGATGAAGAGGACGACACTCTCCCCGGGCGGGATCGGGCCCGTGTGCGCGACGAGCGTGGCATCGCCGGGGTTCGTCCGCCACACCGCCTTCGACACGTCGAGGGCTTTGCCTTCCTTGTCGAGAGCGAGCTCCACTGGCTGTGCCGACGTGTTGACGACGAACGCCGCGAGACATCCGTCGTCGTTCGACGCGAAGTTCTGGACGTAGAACTCGCAGCCGTCGGACCGCGAGTCCGCCGCTGCGGCGGCGCAAGGCTCCTGGCACGTGGCGGCGCCGCACGCCTGGGTCTCCGAGCACGTCTCGACGACCCTGCCATCACACGCCTGGATGATGGACCGCCCGTCGAGCGAGCACTGGAGCGGGCACTCGCCAGCATCGGCCTCCGGCAGCGGCGGCACGAAGTCGGGCGCCTTCGCGAACCCGTCGCGATCGTCGCTGCATGCCGCGACGGCGATGAGCGCGAGGCCGGCCATCGAGAGGGCCACCGGCATGGCCGAACGTTTCGTCATGGAAGCACCACCTGTGTCGGAGCCAAGCTCTTGCCGCGATACAGCCCGTTTCCGAGCTGCCCCGTGTAGTTGCTCCCCCAGCAGTAGACTTTGCCGGTCGTCAGGAGCGCGCACGTCGTGTTGACCGTGGTCTTCACCTGCGCGACGAGCGCCTCCTCGGGGAGGCCGACGACCTTCGCTGCGTGTGTGACGTACTCTTCATTTCCGGTACCCGCCTGGCCGCTCTCGTTGAATCCCCAGCAGTAGAGGCTCCCCGAGTCGGCGACGGCGCACCACCGGTAAGGCTTGAAGTCGCGAACCTGGTTGTCTCCGAAGATGAGGTATCCCTCCGAACGCGTCGTCGCGATCTGAACGAGCGGCTCGGGCGCAGCGACGGGTTCGGGGAGCGCCCGATCGGTTTCGGTACCCTTGAACGGCGTGACGCGCGCGCCCCAGCAATGGCCGATGCCGTTCGCGACCGCGCACGTGTTGTCGTACGCGGAGTCCATCTGCGTGACGTTCTCGAGCGACAGAGTTTGAGGGCGCGGATCCGGGAAGCTCGGCGAGACGCGACCGATGCCGGGGTTGCCGCCCCAGCTCACGATGGAGCGATCTTCACGGAGGACGAACGTCGCGTTGCCCACTTCCAGAGAAGACGCGAGCGAGCCCTGGGGGAGTGCAGCGCGCACCGGCGCGCCGGTGAAGGTCTCGGTCAGGGGTCCGAGCTGGCCGAGCGCGTTGCTTCCCCAGCATGACACGTCGCCGCTGACGCCCACGGCGCACGCGGTCTCGAAGCTGCGCGCCACCTTCGTCACGGGAGGGAGAGCGAGCTTCACGGGCGCGGTGTGGGTCGCCGTCACGCCGCCGCCGTCTGCGGCCCACGAGAAGGGGCCGGTTCCCCAGCACCACACGCCGCCGCTCTCGTCGACGGCACACGTGTGGTCGAGCGACGCGATGTTCGAGAGCCCCGTCACTCGGGCCGCGGTCGAGCTGTCGACGAGCGCCTCGCCCTCACCCTCTCCGCGACCAAGCTGACCGGCGCCGTTCGCGCCCCAACAGGCCACGGTGCCGTCGTCGAGCAAGACGCAGAAGCCCTCGCCCTCGTCTTGGACGCTCCCGCCGAGCGTCGTCACCAGCGCCGTCGCGCAGGGGCTCGATTCGCAGACGACGGGCGGCGGTTGGCCGTCGAAGGTGCCTCCGTCGCGGCCGCTCGAATCGACTGCCGCGTCGGCCACGTCACCGTCGGCACCGCCTGGCCCGGCATCCGTGAGGGGCGAAGGTTTCGAGTCATCGCTGCTCGAGCAGCTCACCACCGCCGCAGAGGCGGCGAGGACGGAGAGCGCGACGAGCAGCCCGGAACGGCGCGGGTCAAGGAGTCTTCTTGTGAAGTGCATGACGATTTCCGACTGCCCAGAGGTTGTTCTTCGACGCCCCACGCACCTGATGGAGCGGCTCGTTCAAGTAGCGCCCCCTCATCGCGACACTCGTCGTCTCGACCAGTGCCCCGCCGTCCACCCCCTGCTGGGCGTAGATCTCGGGCGTCGCGATGCCGAGGCAGTCGTTCCAGGCGGCGGGATTGATCTCCGAACCGAAGACGAATCCATGGCCGCTGAACCACATGCGGTCCTCCACGCGGACCACCGAGTGAATCAGCGGCGGAGAGAGCGCGGCTGGAGGATTGACCCCCGCGGCCCCATTGAAACGCGCGACGTTCGAGCCGGTATCGACGTAGAGCCACTCGAGGGCATTCCCGACGATCACCAGGGCTGAGCCCGGAGCAACCGAGGCCACCGCCGTCGCCCAGCCCCTTGGTTGAAATGGGATCTGGAACAGACCGTAGCCGGGGATCTCGATCTTGATATCCGGCTGGATGGTGCCCGGCTTGGTCGAGCACTCGCTACTCGAGTAGGTGAAGTCCAGGACGGTCGAGTAGCCCGACTGCGTTCGACGGAAGAGCGTCGGACATCCCGCGAAGCCCTTCACCGGGTCGATCGGACCATGTCCTCCGACGAACCAGATCTCGTCGTTGCTCGCCGACGCACCGAAGACGTAGAACGACTCGTCGGCAGTAGAGCTCGGGTCTTCCGTGACGAGCTCCGAGACCCACTCCGGCGCGCCGCCGTCCGCGCTCGTGCGGCGAAAGATTCGGTTGCCGTACCACGCGTAGACGTCATCGGACGACGTTCCGGCCACGCCGAGCGCCGGCGCATAGCGCGTCACGTAGAACTGGGGGTCCTCCACGCTCCAGGCGCGGCCCGGATCGCGACCGGGATACGCGGGCCCTTCGTAAGGGAGACGCGACGACTCCCAGGTGAACGGCGACGACACACTCGCGCGCGTGCCGTGGAAGACGACCCCGGGCGCCGTCGTGAAGTACAGCTCGTTCTCGCTCGGCACGTACATCTTGCCGGCGTAGTGACCGCCGCCGTAGGCGTTCTGCGAGTTGTCGTCGACGTAGCCCCACGCCTGCGTCGCCTCGGTCCACTCGAGCACCTTCGTCCCGAGCGTGTCGCTCTCGGCGACCGCGAACGCACGGTCGACGAACGGCCAGACGTCGATGAACGTCAGGTTCGGATCGGGGAGCTTCGTCTCACACCAGCCGTGGTCGTTGCAGCCCGACCAGACGGGAACCGACGCGTCACCTTGCGGCGCTCCGTCGACGTCCACGGGGGACGCGTCATCGAGGGTCGTGCTTCCACCATCCGCCGCGGGATCGAGGGCGGCGCCCTGCTCATCCGAGGTCGCGCACGCGGCGAGCGTCGCCAGCGCAGCAAGCGTCGCCGCCCCGCATGCGAGAAATACAGAACGTCTCATCGCTTGCCTCCGAGGGACAGGAGCACTCCCTGGCCTCCGATCCACACTTTTCCAGGCTCCGGCACCCACACCGAGAGGAGCTCAGGGCGACGGCGCCCGAGCCCAGCCACCTTCACCCGCGACCACGTCGTTCCGTCGTAGTGAAGGACCACCCCTTTGTCGCCGACGGCCCAGACGTCGGACGACGACGAGCCCGCGACCGCGTAGAGGTGCTCCTGCGTCGGGACCTCTACCGCTTGCCACTCGAACGTCGCCCCCACGTTGTGGATCACCAGGCCGCGCGCTCCGACGGCCCACGCCTCCGTGTCCGAGACGGCCCAGACGCCATTGAGCGTCGACCACGTGAGCGGGTTCATCACTTCGACCGTCGGCGACTCGCCGCTGGCGCTCGTGATCCGGATCGCTGCGCCCTTCTCTCCGACGCCCCACACCACGTTCGGAGATGTTCCGTCGAGGCCTCGGAGCCACGTGCACGGCAGACTCCGGCACACCGACGTGGGCACGCCGGCCTTCGGCGTCAGCGTCGTGCCGTCCGCAGCGATGCGCCAGACCTCCGTGCTCGTTGCGACCCACATCGTGCTTTCGCCGGTCCGGCCCCACGCCGCGGTGACGTAACGGCTGGCGCCTGGCGGCGCGGTCAGCTTGCCTCGGTTCGCCCACCCGTCCGGTGACGCCTCGCCTTCTCCCGCGCCCAGGCCGCGCGTGAACACGCGATCGAGGGTGCCGAACGTGAGCTCTCCACCGTTCGCGAGCCAGACGTAACCGAGCGATTCACGGGTGCCGAGATCGGCGGTCTTCCACGCGCTCCCCTCGAAGTGCGCGGCCATGCCGACAGTCCCGACCAGCCACGCGTCCGTCGCCGAGCGCGCTCGAATGGCGGTGATCCGGGTGCGCCAGTCGAGTCCTGCGGACGGATCGGGGCCGAAGAGGCCATCCGGGCAGAGCGCCCCCGGCTCACATTCGGCCGGGAAGAGCTCGCAATCACCTTCGCACGCTTCACCGCCGTCTGCACCGTCCGCTGCCCCCGCGTCGCGCTCGGGAACGACGACCGTGCTCTCGGGTTCGGTGTTGCCTTCGGCGTCGTCCGACGCGCACGCGGCGACGAGGGAGCCTGTCAGAGCGCAAGCCAAACCTGCGCTGGAAATCAGCGAGTGACGCCAGGCGTTCATCGGGTCACCTCGCCCGCGTCGACCTGGTCGCACGGCTCCACCACGCATCTGCCCGCCACGCAGGCTTGCGCCAGCGTGAGATCACAGGTGATGCCGCACCCACCGCAGTTGCGCGGGTCACTTCTCGTGTCGATCTCGCAACCGTCCGATTGCGAGCCGTTGCAGTCCGCCATGCCATCCAAGCAGGCGACGGTGCACCTTCCGAAGTCGCACACCGGAAGCTGTGCGCTACCGAAGATGGGGCAGGCGACGCCGCAAGCACCGCAGTTCGAGCCGCTGCTGCTGACGTCTGCGCAATATCCCTCGGGGAGGCCGCTCCTCTCACCCGTCTGGCAGAACGTCAGCCCCTCGTCGCACATGCACGACGGTCGGTTCAAGGGATCCACAGCGCACTTCTGCCCAGCACCACACGTGTTACCGCAATAGCCGCAGTCGTCGTCCGTGAAGATCGACGTCTCGCAGCCATTCGCGATGTCGCCGTCGCAGTCGGCGAAGCCAGCTTTACATTTGGGCTTTCCGCACTCGCTCGCGACGCAGCCGTAATACGTATTCGTGTATTGCGGAGCGTCCGGCCCTCCGGTCGGATCGCAGGCGTTCCCGCACGCACCGCAGTGAGCGTCGTCCCCGCGCACGTCCGTGCAGAGTCCGCAGTCGAGCTTACCCGGAGGACATCCGCAGCCCACCTCCGAGTGCGCGGGATCTTGCCATCGGCACCTCTCCCCCACGGCACAGGCCACGCCGCATGCACCACAATTGGCCGAATCGAGCTCGCTGCTCTCGCATCCGTTGTCGACGATGCCGTCACAATCCTTGGAACCAAGGGTGTTGTTGCACTCCATCTTGCAGGCGCCCGCGTTGCACACGAACGACTCCCACCCCGTGTTCGGTGGGCAGGCCATCCCGCACCCGCCACAGTTCCTCGAGTCGGCGAGGATGTTCGTATCGCACGGGAAACGTGAATCCGGACACGTCGTCCATCCCCGCGGGCACTGGGAAGATGGGCAGTATGCCATCAGCTCGTCTGCTCCGACGTCGCTGTCAGCAGTGCCAGAGTCGGGGGAGACGAATTCGGCCGGAGGGCTCATATCCTCCCCCATCACAATCCCGCGAGAGCCGCAGGCCACGGTCCCCGCAATCGGAATGCAGACGAATGCTGCAATCTTGATGAATCGTCGGAACATCGATTTTCCTCGTCCGGGAAACGAAGGGTCAGCGAGACGAGCTCACTGGGGACGTGACCGAGAGCGGCTCGCCGAGCGCGCTCTCGAGCCGGGCCACGTAGGGAGTCCGTGGGAAGCGCGCGAGGAGCGCGCTCGCGCGAGCCCTTGCCTCCGGCTTCCGATGCACGCGTACGAGCGCTTCGACGGCCATCGTCTCGCGCTCCTGCGTGAGCTCGCCGGCCGGAAACGAGCGCGCGTGCTCCTGCAGGACCGTGAGCGCGGACGCCGGGTCGGACGCGAGCTTTTCCTGCGCGCGCTGGATGAGCTCGAACTCGTCCTCGCGTCTTGGCTTTTCCGCCGGCCGCGCCGCGGCGATGCGCGCGGGCGCGTTGGTCCCTTCCGGCGACATCGCCGATGACGGGAGCGCCTCGACCGGCATCGTCGGCAGGTCGTCCGTGGTCACCGGCAACACCGCGCCCGGCGGAGCGCTGACCGCGGGCTCCGCGATGACCGCTCCACTGGAGGGCGCGGCATGGTCCGTCCGCTCCGCCGACCACGTGACGAACGCCGCGCCCGCGGCGACGATCGCGAGCCCGCCGACCATCGTGCCTCCAAAGCGCCCCAGGGGATTGCCGCGCGTCGAGCTCGCGCGAGCCGCGGCCGCACGTGCGGGAGCGAGCCGCTCGACCATCCGTGCGGAGACGCGCGCGCTCGGTCCACGGCTCCGCGCTGCGCGCACCAAGCTTCCCAGCTCCGAGGGCTCGCCTTCGTCGAGGCGCGGGGGATCGTTGTCTGCTTCGAGCTTCATCGTTCCTCGGAGAGGGCGCGCGCGAGCTCGCGACGCGCCGCGTACAAGCGTGCGTAGGCGGTCTGGACCGGACACTGCACGATGCGAGCGACCTCACGCATCGGCAGCTCCTCGATCTCGAACAGGGTGAAGACAGCCCGCTTGTCCTCGTCGAGCGCCTCGAGCGCGACGTCGAGGCGACCGAGGTCGATGCTCGACGTCGCGTCGCTTTCCACGGGCGCGCTCTCGGGCACCTCGTGGAAGGTCAGCTCGTGGCGGCGATGACTCCGCCTCCGGTAGGCGGACGCGCAGCGCCGTGCGATGGCGAAGAGCCAACCGCGCGGGTGCTCGCCGTCCCACGTCGGGTAGCGGCGGTACGCAACGAGGAAGACCTCCTGGGTCTGGTCCTCGAGATCGGCGTCGGCGACGCCGAGGTGCTGCAGCGACCGCCACACGTAGTCCACGTGCGCCGAGAAGAGCTCATCCACGTCCGGGCGCGATTCTTCCGCGACGGAGCGGATGCCGGCGAGACCGAGTGCGGCTGTCACGCGCGTTCTATGCACGCGCCTCGGCCCGATTTTGAACGGCCACGACATTTTCTGCCGATTGGTCTCGCTCCCTAACGAAGCTCCCAGGCGAAGCCGAGCGAGAGCCGGGCCTCGACCGCCGCGGGGCGATGAACACGGATGAGCTCTCCCTCTCTCCGGACCTGGAACTCGTCGCGGGAGAGCGGAACACGGACGTCGGGGAGCACATCGAAGCGAAGGGTGCGGCCGACCGGGATCCTGCCGAGTACGCCCGCACCGAACGCGGCCACGACGCTCGTCGCGTCGTACGCAGACGAGAGGCCGCTGACGTCACCCGTGAGGAGCCCTCCACGCAGGTGGAGGAGCGGGATGATCTCGAGCGAGCGCGCCCGGACCGCCGGCGCGCCAACCAGCAACGCACCGTCGAAGCGCCGGAATGTCGCTTCGCCGTTCGCGGCGGGCACTGCCCACGTCGTCTCGAACGTTCCTTCGAGGCCGATCATGACGGCGCGCCGGAACGTCGCGGTCCAGCGGAGCGCGCCGCCGAAGCCGACGTTCGGGAGGGCGCCGTGACTCGCGACCAGGGACAGTCCCAACGTCATCGGCAGATCCGGGGGCGTCTTCTCGGCCGTGGGAGGAGGTGGCGCTGGACGCACGGGCGCGGGTGAAGCCGGCTGAGCGCTCGGTTCTTCGTCGCGTCCCGGCTCCGCCGGTGAGTCCGGTGCGGGTTCTTGCGTCTCGCGAGCGCGCGCGACGCCGATCATCATCGCAAGGACGAGCGATGCCGGCGCCTCGATGGCCTCACAGGTACGGTCGTCGAACCGCACGCGCCGCTCCCCTCGATCTTCGCCGTTCGCGTCGTTCAGGCGGAGGTCGAGGATCAAGGTCTTGCCTTCGACCGTGACGGAGCCGCGCACGAAGAGCTCCGGTGCGGCGGTCGAGTCGCGCTCCTCTGCGAGCCGCGCGCGCGTGGCTCGCAGCATCCGCTCGCGCGACGGGCAGCCCTCCGGCGCCGACCAATCGAGCTCGAACGGTGCGGCGCGCGCGGTGCCCGCGTGCGTCACACCCAAGAGCGCGACGAGCAGGCTCGCCGTCTTGGTGCGCGGTCCCGGCGTACGCATCTCGAGGCTCGCCAGTGTAGCGGCCCTCTCGCGCCCCGACCGGCCGACGTTTCCCCTGTCAGTCGGTGCCGACTCAGCAGCAACTCGGACCTACGCTGGACGTGCACGCCAAGCTCATGCGTTCATGATCAACGGAGAACGACGCTTGACGTAGAAACGTCGGGGAATGGTTGTGGCGAACCAGAGTTCGACGCCGAGCGCGCCGCCGCGAAGGCTTCTACCGAGCTTGCCAGGCGCGTGGAGGAGCTCACCGGCCCGCGAGGCCGGCCCCCCTCCCGCCAAAGCTCGCGCGCCGCTACTGAACCTGGAAGCCGCCGAGCAACACGCTGTAGCCCGCCGCCTTGGCGAGGTGCGTGGCGGCGACGAAGGAGCCGCGTCGGGACGGATCGCTGGGCGGACCGCCGGTGGCTCCGACCGGAGCGCGGAGGTCGACGCTGATGAAGCCGGACGAGTACGCCGCCGCGAGTGACGGATCGGTGATCGCGACGCGTTGCGATGCGAGCGGGAACGTCCCGAGATTCGGCGACAGCGTCGTCACGTGCTCCTGCTCGTCGAACTGGAGGATCTCCCGCGACGGCAGCGGGAACCCGGTCGGGACGGTGCCGCAGGTGAACGGCTGGGTCACCGTCGGGGATTCGCGCCAGACGACGAAGCTCGTCTTGCCGTCGGCAAACGCACCGAAGAGGCTGCCCGGGGCGACGTCGTTGATGAAGCGCGTCTGCCACGCGGTACCGAGCGGCTCACGCCGATCGCTCGCGTCCCACTCGGCGAACTTGCCGTAGAACGTTGGATTGCCGGCCGTCGTCACGAGCGCGTCCGAGCTGCTCGCCTGGATGTGGACCACCGTGTCGGCGACGGAGAGCGTCTGATTCCGATCGATGATCGTGTACGAGCCGGAGATCTGGTTCTTGGTACCGAGGTAGCCGAAATAGCCCGGCTCGCCGGGAGCGAGGTTGGTGCAGCCGACCGTGACGTCGAACGTGACGTAGCCGCGCGCGATCGCATCGCCGTGTGAGGCGCCGGCGCAATTGCCGCCGAAACGCACGGCCGACGCTTTGCCGGTGTGCACGTTCACGAGATCTGCGATGTCGTTCGAAGAGAGTCGCGCCGGCGGGAGTTGGCCGGTGCAGCTCGCGAAGTTCACGTCCTGCGAATACGGACCCTTCGGTGAGATCGTGTCCGGCAGGTCTTGGCCGTAGGACGCGGTCAGATCGACCAGGCCCTTCTGGAACAGCCATCGAAGATCGACGATGGAGGAGTCGTAGCCCGTAAGGTAGATGTCGAACCGGTGCGTGGGGATGCCGTAGTCGGTCCACAACGTTGCGTGGACGAGCACGGCCGGCGCGAACAGGTTCACCAGACGTATCTGCGTATTTTTCCCGTTCGGATCGACGGTATCGACTTCGAAGTGCGGAACGAGGAGCGTCGCAGCAGCTCCGACGTCCGAGATCCCGAGAGCGATCGGCGCGGACATCGGCCCGTTGATTCCCGGAACGGCGAAGAGGTCGGGCGGCGGCATGATGTGACTCGTCAACGTCGCGCTGCCGACGCTGGTCGCCGCGAGGTTGGTACCGAACTTCGATAGCGGTCCGGATCGCGATCCGGGATAGTGAATCGCCATCGCAAACGACTGCGCCGCCAGGGGGTCGAACGAAGGCCCGGCCGAGCTGCC
The DNA here is from genome assembly GCA_023423895.1 of Pseudomonadota bacterium. Taxonomy (GTDB): domain Bacteria; phylum Myxococcota_A; class Polyangia; order Polyangiales; family Polyangiaceae; genus Labilithrix. The sequence goes on along the minus strand of JAFAER010000079.1, from coordinate 752 downwards.
GCTCGGCGCGGCCATGTTGCTCGAGAACGTGAGGGTGCCGTTCTTGGACGTGACCGGGATCGCGCCGCTACCGATGCGCGTGCGCGTCACGTTCGTGGCGAACGGCTTCAGCGACGAGAGGTCGGTGACGTCTTCCTGCATGTCGAAGGCCATGATGCCCTCGCCGCCGAGCGGGTAGTGGCTGGGCGGCGAGTCGCACGCGAACGGCGCCTGATTGACCTTCGGATCTCGCCAGACGATGACGTCGGTCTCGTTGGAGGTGAAGGGCACTTCCCACATCGTCGAGAGCGGTTCGCGATTGTCGGCCGCCGACCAGCCGACGTAGCGACCGTAGAAGGTGTACCGGCCGTTCGTCGACGTGCGTGCATCCGACGAGCTCGCCTCGATGTGGACCGCGGGCTGCGCCTGCACGTGTTTGGTCGCGTCGTCGATGAAGAAGAAGTCACCGACGAGCTGATTCTGGTTGGTCGCGTCTCCGCCCGTGCCGAAGTAGCCGGGAACCGACGGATCGCGGGACGTACACTTGTTGACCGTATCGACGGTGACGTAGCCGCGCGCGATCGTGTCTCCGTGGTCGGGGCCCGCGCACTTGTTGTCGAGCATCGACGACGGCTTTCCCGTGAGAGCCGCCTTCAGCCCCGCGATCGCGCCGGCGCCGAGGTCTGCGACCGGGAGCACGTCGTTGCAGCTCGTGTAGTTGATGTCCTGCGAGAAGCTCCCTTTCGGGCTGATCGTGTCGACGGGATCCTGGC
>JAFAER010000063.1 GCA_023423895.1 Pseudomonadota bacterium | reverse complement strand
CCCCTCGCCATGACCGGAACGCAGCTTCTCTGGACCGCCATCAAGATCCTCGTGATGGTCGGCTTCGTCGTGAACGCCGGCGCGCTCTTGACCTGGTACGACCGCCGCGGCGGCGCCATGATGCAGGACCGCATCGGCCCGAACCGTGCGCCGCTCAAGATCGGCAAGTTCGAGCTCCGCATCGGCGGCCTTCTCCACACCGCCGCCGACGGCCTCAAGTTCTTCACGAAGAAGGACTTCATGCCGCCGAAGGCGGACAAGCTCCTCTTCAGCCTCGCACCGATCCTGTCGTTCTTCCCGGTCCTCGCGCTCGTCGCCGTCATCCCGTTCGGCGAGACGATCGTGCCGGAGTCGATCGTGCGCACCGTCTGCAAGGCGGGCACCGAATACAAGGCGATGGTCAACGGCGCCTGCCCGGCCGGGTTCTCACCGGAGACCGTGTGGCCGGCCGTCTCGCGCAGCGGCATCGTCGCGGGAGCGACCCCGGTCCCGCTCCAGGTCGCGTCGCTGAACGTCGGCATCCTCTTCATCTTCGCGATCGCCGGGCAGGGCATCGTCGGCGCCGCGATCGCGGGCTGGGCGAGCGACAACAAGTTCTCGCTCATGGGCGCGCTCCGCGCCGCGAGCCAGATGGTCAGCTACGAGGTCACGCTCGGCCTCACGCTGGTCGGCGCGTTCATGATCTACGGCTCCGTCCGCCTCGAGGACATGGTCCTCTGGCAGGGCGAGAACACGTGGGGCATCTTCGTCCAGCCGCTCGCGTTCTTCCTCTTCTTCGCGGCGGCGATCGCCGAGACGAAGCGCATCCCGTTCGACCTCCCGGAGGCGGAGAGCGAGCTCGTGTCCGGCTACTTCACCGAGTACTCGGGCATGAAATTCGGCATGTTCTACTTCGCCGAGTACATGGAGATCGCGACCAGCTCGATGCTGCTCGTGACGATCTTCCTCGGCGGCTGGCACCTCCCGTTCCTGCACCGTGACGGTCTCACGATCGCGTTCGGCGCGACGGAGCTGTTCCACACGCGGATGCCCCACATCTGGGTGGTCATCATCAGCGTGCTGACGTTCTTCGGGAAGACGGTGGTGCTCTGCTGGATCCAGGCGTTCATCCGCTGGAGCCTCCCGCGCTTCCGCTACGACCAGCTCATGAAGTTGGGCTGGACCGTCCTGCTCCCGGCCTCGCTCGCGAACATCTTCGCGACCGGCATCGTCTGGCTCGCGCTCCAGAGCGCCGGCCCGAACGCTCAGGACGCGCTCAAGGTCGCCGCCGACGTGACCCAGGGCTTCACCGCAGCGCTCCTCACCGGCCTCATCATCTGGGCCATCGTCGGGTTCATCCGTCCGCCGACGCGCAAGGAGGCGATCATCGGCTCCAGCGCCAAGTTCGCGGCCGCGGCAGGCGGAACGAAAGAAGGCCCGATCACGGATCCGGGCCCCATCACGACGGAAGCGGCGTGAGATCAGGCTCCAGGCTCCAGGCTCCAGGCTCCAGGACGTAGGGGGCCGAGGGGCCGAGGCCTTGGGGGCTGGGGCCGGGACTAGGCCTCAGGCCTCGGGCCTCAGGCCTCAGGAGAGAGAGACAGCACGATGGCCTGCGGATGCGCTTCGGCGCCCGCAGGCCTCGTCGCTTTGTGGATCAGCGCGAGCGACGCGCCGCGAGCGTGAGGGGCTGGCAGAGCTCCGCGACTCCATCTCTCGACCTGAAGCCTGAAGCCTGAAGCCTGAGGCCTCTATCTTCCCTGGAGCCTGGAGCCTGGAGCCTGGAGCCTGTGAGGCCTGGAGCCTGTGAGGCCCGGAGCCTCCAAATCCCCTTCATCTCGCCGCACTTCGGCGCTATTGTCCGCGCCGGTCATGTCCCGAGCCTTTCCGAAGAAGCCCGCTGCTCCGCTGAACGCGACCCCGGTCGAGTACGTCGAGAAGACGGCCACCGTGCAGGTGTACCTGCCGGAGATCGTGAAGGGCATCGGCACGTCGATGCGCCACTGGTTCAAGAACACGCGTGACATGTTCCGCGGGACGCGTCCCGATCCGGTGACGGAGCGCTGGGCGGACGGCGTGACCACGATCAGCTACCCGGAGCAGAAGCGGCCGTACCCGGAGCGTTTCCGCGGCGTGCACCGCCTCACGCTCCGTGACGATGCGAGCCCGCGCTGCGTCGCATGCCTCTGCTGCTCGACGGCGTGTCCGGCGCAGTGCATCTACATCGAAGCGGGCGAGTACCCCGAAGGCGACAAGCGCCGCGGCTACGAGCGCTATCCGGTGAAGTTCGTCATCGACGAGCTCCGCTGCATCTTTTGCGGCTTCTGCGTCGAGGCCTGCCCCTGCGATGCCATCCGCATGGACACCGGCATCCACGCCGTGCCGTACGACTCGCGCGATCAGTTCATCTATCCGAAGGACGTGCTCATGGGCATGGCCGGTCGTGATGGAACGAAAGAGACCGCGAACCCGCGCCACGAGCCCGGCGATCCGACGCACCCGGGCCTCACGCGCGAGCACGTTCATCACTGAGCGGCGCCGCGCTTCCCGCGGGGCGGCTCGATCGGTTCACGCCCGGCGTCAGTTCAGGTCCGAACAGCAACGGATCGTCACGTCGCTCGCGCTGCCGCGGTCGCGGCGTATCGTCGCGACCGTCCCGCAGGCCCCGTTGTTGTTTGCCCCAAACGAGCTGCCGCGGAGGACGCACCGCGAGCCTCCGTCGACCTCCTCGCACGCGTTCTCCCATTCCCAGAGGTTCCCGCTCATGTCGAAGAGCCCTGGGTAGCCGCCCTCGCATCCGGGAAACGAGCGTACGGGCACGGGGCCGCCGGGTCCGCCGGAGACGTTGCACGCGCTCGCGTCGCGTGTCGCTCCGTAGGGATAGGGGCGCGTCCCGTCCTTCGAGCATGCGCGGAACCACTCGCTCGCCGCGGCGTTCGAGAGGACGGCGAGGGGAGTCGGTCCGCCGCCGATGCGGCCGCAGAGCCGCTTTCCCGCCCACGTGCAGTACGCGAGAGCATCACACCAGTCGACCGCCTGCACCGGCCCGTCTTTCGGACCTCCGAACACCCGAATGAAGCTTGTGTTCCACGAGCACTCGGGCGGCTGTCCGCTCGTGTCGTCCGCCTTCGCAGCGAGGAATTCGTCGTAGTCGGCGTTCGTGACCTCGGTCGAGTCGATGCAGTAGCTGCCGACGCGAACCGGTGTTGGTCCCTTGGAGCCCTTGCACTCCGCGCCGGGCCCGGCGTCGGAGATGTCCTCCGCGTCGGGCGCGCCTGATCCGTCTGCGGTCACCGAGCTGTCCGTCATCGGGCTCGGCTCGGCGTCTGCGTCGAGGTCCGTGCCTCCATTCGAGAGCCCGCCGAGGTCCGCGAACAGCGCGCATGCAGAGAGGGCGACACCGGCGGTCAATGCAGCGGCGACAGACGAACGCATAGTGCGATCATATCAGTCAGCGCTCCACCCGTGCCTGCGTCGTGCTGCGTGGAGACAGACGTTTCCGCATCCGATGGTGCAGGACGCCCGGCGCGGAGCGCATGACGCGCCGCCGTCTTCTCGTTCATGATGGGATCATGGAGCTGTCTGGACGCGGCCCAGCGTATCGGGGTGGTGCCGTGCGGTGTCCCGCGTGCGCGAGCGCGATGCGCCCCGAGGTGGTGCCGTCGGCCGAGATCGACGTCTGCGACACCTGTGGCGGTCTGTGGGTCGACTGGTTCGACGGCGAGGTGCATACGCTCGCCGTCGAAGCCGAAGCCGCGCGGGTCGATCGTGGCGCGGCGCCGCCCGGTGCTGCGAGCGGCGCTCCGCCTGGTGGGGGCTCCGGGACGTGTCCTCGCTGCGTGCGCTCGCTGACGCCCGAGCTTCATCGCTTCACCGACGCGAGCGATCGCGAGCTCGTGACCGGCGTCGAGCTCTTCCGGTGCAGCGACTGCGCCGGCAGCTTCGTCCCGCGCGCGAGCGCGCATCTGCTCCTCGATCGCGCTCGCGAACCCCGGGCGGTGACGCTGTGGGAGGCGCTCGTCACAGTCCTGAAGCGGCTCGTCGGACGTTGAGTCGGTGGCTCTGAGACGGCGTTGTGACGCCGAAATTCGACGTGACGCGTGACCCGAAATTTTCGTGTGGGATTGGCGCTTTGCGCCATGGAATTTCGCCCTGTTTTTTGGGCTGGTCGCACGGAATTTTCCGCTAAGCTCCCGCGGCTTTCACCCGTGAGCGCCACCGCGACCGCGAGGCTGTTGCCTCCAATCGCGAGACCATGCGGGCCGGCCTCTTTCCGCGAGGAACTGCAGCAAGATGAACCCGACGATCGACATTGTGCGCGGTGAGCTCGAGCGCCTCTTCACGCTCGAGGAAATGACGAAGATGAGCGAGCGCTTGCTCGGCCTCGCGCCGGACGAGGTCGGTGGCCAGAGCGCGAAGGGAAGCTTCGCTCTCGCGCTGACGGAGCGTTGCTTCGACGGCGACCGCATCGACGCGCTCGTCGACGTGATCCTCCACTCGCGCAAGGAGGTCGATCCGCGCGTTCGTGACATCGTCACGCTGCTCGGGAAAGAGGAGCTGGCGCCCGGGCGGCAGCTCGGCGACTTCACGATCCAGAAGAAGATCGGCGAGAGCGATCTCGGCGTCGTCTACCAGGCGATCCGCCAGGACGGCAGCGCGAGCGCGGTCTACGCGCTGAAGGTCCTCCGCCGAGAGGCCGCGCGCGATCGCCGCGCAGTGCATCGCTTCCTCACGGCGAACCGGCTCATCGGGACGGTCGATCATCCCGGGCTGCCGCGCCACCTGGAAGCGGGCGAGATCGAGCCCGGCGTCTTCTACGTCGCGTACCAGTTCGTCGAGGCGCAGCCGCTCGCTACGCGGCTCGCGCGCACCGGTCCGGTTGCATACGCGGACCTCCGGCCGATCCTTCGCGGGATCCTCGAGCCGCTCGCCGCCATCCACAAGGCTCATCTCGTCCACGGCGACCTCAAGGCCGAGAACATCCTCGTCTCGTCGTCGCGCGGCGAGTCGGGCGAGCCGAACGTCTGCCTCATCGACTTCGGCAGCGATCGGCTCCGCCTCCGCAGCGTCGCGTCCAACGGGCACACCGGGCTCCTCGCGGTGTACGGATCGCCGAAGACCGTGGCGCCGGAGATCGTCCGCGGCCGTGCGGCCGATCCGAAGAGCGACGTCTACGCGTTCGGCGCGGTCCTCTACGAGCTCCTCACCGGCAAGCCGGTGTTCCATCACGAGAGCGCGACGGACGCCGCATTCGCGCACCTCTCGCACGAGCCGGAGCCGCCGAGCCATCGCGCGCCGCGCGGCTGGGTGACCTCGGACCTCGACAGCTTCGTCCTGACGCTCCTCCAGAAGGCGCCCGAGCGCCGGCCGAAGGACGCGCAGGCGGTCCTCGATGCGCTCGAGTCGATCGGTCGCGCGTCGGCGCAGATGCGCGCCGCGGGCGGAATCGCGCCCGAGAAGGTGCAGCAGATGATCGACAACCTGCTCGCGGCGCCGAGCGACGTCGAGGTCGCGCTGACGCTCGAGAACGCGGTCGAGCAGGGCGCCGATCCGATCCGTGTCGCGGACGCGTTCGCGGCGGCAGCGGCGCAGGTGCGCGGCGACTCCGACGAGGAGCGCGAGACGAAGAAGGCGCTCCTCTTCCGCGCCGCGCGCATCTTCGACGGCGCCGGTCGCGACAAGGCCCGCGCCGAGCAGACGTACGCGGCGATCATCGAGCTCGATCCGCAGGACGACATCGCGCTCGTCGCGCTCGAAGAGGCACGCAAGGCCCTCGGCAAGTACGAAGAGCTCGTCGAGATGCTCCTCGAGAAGAGCCAGTCCGCGCCTCCGGGCGAGGAGCGTGGACGTGCGCTCGCGGAGATCGGTCGCCTCTACGCATCCGAGCTCGAAGATCCGGACCAGGCCATCGTCGCGTTCACGCAGGCACTCTGCGAGGAGCCGCAGAACGACGAATACGCGGCGGAGGTCGAGCGCCTCTGCGGCACGAAGCACGCGACGTGGTCGGAGCAGCTCGACTCGATCGGCGAGGCGATCAAGACCGGCGCGCTCGCGCAGGCCGATCAGCTCGCGCTCATGGCGCGCGCCGCGCGCTGGTACGAGCAGAAGCTCGGTCGTGCGGACATGGCGCTCGGTGCGTACCAGCAGGTGCTCGCCGGCGATCCGGCGAACGAGGGTGCCGCCGAGGGCATGACGGGCATCTACCGCCGCGCGCAGCAGTGGCCGGAGCTCGTCTCCGTGCTCATGGCACGCGCCGACGTCGCGCCGAGCGCGCCGAAGGCTCGTGACCTCCGCGCCGAGGCGGCCGAGATCCTCGAGACGCGCCTCAACGACATGGCGCGCGCGCGGGACATCTTCATGACCGTCCTTGCGGACGACCCGGGTCACACCCGCGCGTGTGACGCGATGGCCCGCATCGCGGAGCGCACCGGCGACTTCGTTACCCTGGCGCAGGTGCTCGAGCGTCGCGCCGAGGCTCGCCGCGGCATCGAGAAGGCCGAGGCGCTCGCGAAGGTCGCGGAGGTCTACGAGGACCACCTGAACGACCTGGCCGAGGCGACGCGCCGGTTCGAGGCGGTCCTCGCCGTCGACCCGCGCAACCTAGGCGCCCTCAAGGGCCTCGACCGCATCTTCAACCGAACCGGCAAGTACCGCGAGCTGCTCGAGATCCTCGAGCGCCAGATCGAGGCAGCGGCCACCCCGCGCCAGAAGATCAACCTCTACGAGCGTATCGCGGGCCTCCACGACGAGGAGTTCCTCGACCACGCGGCCGCCGCGGATGCGCTGGAGCAGATCCTCGCGATCGACCCGTCGCACGACGGTGCGCTCAGCGCGCTCGCGCGTCACTACCGCGCTCTCGAGAAGTGGGAGCCGGTCGTCGCGCTCTACGAGAAGCACGCGTCCGTGGCAGCGGAGCCGTCGCGCAAGATCGATCTGCTCCTGGCGCGCGCCCGCACGCTGGCGGAGCAGATCGGCTCGCCGGACCGCGCGACCAAGACGTACGAGCAGATCCTCGCGCTCCAGCCGTCGCACGCCGGTGCGCTCGAAGCGCTCGCCCATCTCCGCGAGATGAGCGGCGACGCACACGCGGCGCTAAGCGCGATCGAGGCCCTCGCGATGAAGGCGGCGACGCCCGAGGCGAAGGCCGAGCAGTGGATGCGCGCAGCACGTCTCCTCGAGACGCGCGGCGACAAGGACAGCGCGATCGAGCGCTACAAGCTGGCGCTCGACGCGAACCCGCGCGATCCGTCCGCGAGCTCGGCGCTGCGCAAGGCTTACGCCTCGCGCGGTGACTGGCTCAGCGTCGTCGGTCTCATCGAGAAGGAGCTCCACACCGCCGAGAGCGATCTCGCGCGCGCACGCCTCTGGGCGGAGCTCGCGAAGGTGCACCACTCGGAGCTCGTCGATCCGACGAAGGCCGAGGCGGCCGCCAAGAAGGCGACCGAGCTCGACCCGTCGAACGCCGACGCGCTCATGGTCCTCGGCGACCTCGCGTTCGAGGCGGGGCGCATGCTCGAGGCGGCGAAGCACTACGAGAGCCTCGTGAACCGCACGGGCGTCCTCGCCAAGGAGGACGCCGTCCGCGTGCTCGTCCGCTTCATGGAGGCGTTCGGAAAGACCCAGTCGCGTCCGTCGCTGCCGTCGTCGGGCACGTCGGGCCCGCTCTCGCAGCAGGACCTGTCGGGCTCGCTCGGCAGCGGCCCGGCAAGCCAGGGACGCATCTCCGTCATCCCGGGCGCACCGCACTCCGTTCCGCCTCCGCCGGTCACGAATCCGAGGATGGTGGCGGCCGTCGACGCGCTGAAGAAGCTCGGACCGCAGGACGTCGATGCGCTCGCGCGTGCCGCGAATGCGCTCTTCGAGTTCGGCGATCCGCAGAGCGCCTACAGCATGACCGAGGAGCTGTTCAAGAAGTACGGCGACATGCTCGCCGGCTCCGAACGCGCCGAGGCGCTCTATCATCTCGGCGAAAGCGCGCGCCGCTCCGGCAACCTCGACGCGTCGATCAAGCCGCTCCGTGAGGCCGCCGATCTCGACCCGTCGAACCCGCGTCCGTTCCGCTCGCTCGCCAAGGTCTACGACGAGAAGGGCGAGTGGCAGAGCGCCATCAACGTCCGCAAGACGCGCCTTCAGCTCGCGACGGGCACCGAGCGTTTCGAGCTCCTGCTCGAAATCGGCGACGTGATGTTCGGCAAGCTGAACGATCGCGAAGGCGCGTCGAAGGCCTACACCCAGGCTCTCGAAGAGCGTCCGGACGACCGCAAGCTGCTCACCAAGCTGATGCAGCTCTACTCCGAGACGCAGGACTGGTCGAAGCTCGTCGACGTCGTCCTTCGCCTCGCCGACTTCGTCGAAGATCCGAAGCAGCGTGCGAAGTACATGCACACGGCCGCGACGATCGCGTCGAAGCACACCGGTGAGATCGACAAGGCTCTCGAGTTCTACAAGAAGGCTCTCGAGCTCGAGCCGAATAACGAAAAGGCCCTCAGCGAGGCGATCGAGCTCTATCGCACGAAGGGGCAGAACGACGAGGTCGAGCGCCTTCTCAAGACGCAGCTCGATCAGGCGAAGGTCGCGCAGGACCGCGACAAGATCGTCAAGGTCCTCGACAAGCTCGGCGAGCTCTATCAGAAGTTCCTGAACGAGCCGGACCTCGCCGTCGACGCGTACGAGGCTGCGCAGGCCTTCGACCCCGAAGATCGCACGCGCGCCGAGAAGCTCGCCGAGATCTATGCGGCCGACCCGGGGCAGTACCTCGACAAAGCCGTCGCCGCGCAGGCGGGGATCCTTCGGAAGAACCCGTACCGCGTCGAGAGCTACAAGCTCCTTCGCAAGCTATTCACGGACGCGAAGCGGGCGGATCCGGCGTGGTGCCTCTGCCAGGCGCTCTCGACCCTCCGCCTCGCCGAGCCGGACGAGGAGCGCTTCTACAGGAAGCACCGCTCGGAGAACGCAGCTCCCGCGCAGGCGACGCTCGACGACGACGCCTGGACGAAGCTGATGCACTGGGATCTCGATCCGATCCTCACGCGTCTCTTCGCGATGATCCAGCCGACGATCGTGCGCACCCGCACCCAGCCGATCGAGCAGCACGGGTTCGACCCGCGCTACGCGATCGACACGTCGATGCACCCGTACCCGGTCTCGCAGACGCTCTACTACGCGCAGGGCGTGCTCGCGATGCCGCCGGTGCTCACGTTCCAGAACCCGAACGACAAGGGCACGCTCGGCATCGTGCACGCACGGACGCCGGCGATCGTCCTCGGTCAGGCGGCGTTCGACAACACGATCCCGAACCAGTCGCTCGCGTTCCTCGCGGGCCGCCACCTCACGTCGTTCCGTCCGGGCTTCTACGTCCGCCACCTCGTCCCCACGGGCACCGGCCTCAAGGCGTGGCTCTTCGCAGCGATCAAGCTGTGCGTCCCGCAGTTCCCCGTCTCGCCGGACCTCATGGGTCAGGTGAACGAGGCGATGCAGGCGATGAGCCAGGACTTCGTCGGCGCCGAGAAGGACAAGCTCGCGAGCGTCGTCTCGAAGCTCCTGCAGGCGGGCGGCGCGCTCGACCTGAAGAAGTGGGTTGCCTCGATCGACCTCACGTCGGACCGCGTCGGCTTCCTCCTCGCGCACGACCTGCAGCTCGCGACGGAGGTCATTCGCTCCACCGAAGACGCCACCAGCGTCGCGGTGAAGGAGCGCATGAAGGACATCGTCCTGTTCTCGGTCAGCGAGGAGTACTTCGCTCTCCGCCAGAAGCTGACGATCACGATCGACAGCTGATCGATCGCGCGCTCGCCCTCGGGCGCGCAACACACGAGACGCGGGCCGCCTCACGCGAGGCGAGCCCGCGTTTTCATTTGGTCCCGTCGCCGTTCGCGAGCGAAGGATGCGCCGGAGTCGGTCGCCACCCTCGGGAGCCGCCTCGACTCAGAACATCTGGCCGTCGGCGGCGTAGATGCCGATCGGGAAGTTCGGGTTCGCAGCGACCGCGTCCGGCGAATACGCGAACTCGACGCGGAATACGGCGGCGGTACCCCACACGACGAACACGCCGGCGCCGATGCCGTACTTGAGGCCGATCCCCTTGCCGTCGCGCGGGTCGGGGCCGTACCGCGAGAAGACACGGCCGGCGTCGAAGAAGATGTTGTTGCCGATGCGGAAGTCGTCGCCGAACAGACGGAACCGGAGGTGCGTCGCCCGGAGCTCGATGTTTCCGACGACCTTCACGAGCCCCGAGTAGCGGCCGTTCGGAATGCCGCGCACGCCTTGCGGACCGCCGGGGAGATCGACGGGGATGAACGCGCCGCCTTGCGAGAGATCGTAAAAGGCGACCTCGCCCACCTGCGCGTCGAGGAGCGCGCGGCCCGCGAGGACGAACGGCCCGCCTAGCGGCACGTAGCGGCGGAAGATGAGGTTCAGTGCGCCGTTGTACACGCCCGCGCGAGTCGGCGTCGCTGCGCCGGCGCGGAGCGCGTACTGATCGAAGCTGCCGCGATGCGGCGTGATCTCGTTGTCGCGCGTGTCGTAGACGTAGCCGCCCGAGAGGACCGCGTGATTCAGCGCCTCGAGCCCGCGCACGAGCGGCTCGCCGTTGTCGTCGACACGCCTCGAGTCGAGATCGAGCTTGCTCCCGGCGTACGTCGATGGGCTCACGTTGCGCAGCGTCAGCCCGTACATGATGCTGTTGGGGCCGGAGAGCGTTTGCCGGAAGTGCACACGCGCGCGGATCTCGCGGTGGATGTACTGGTAGCGGCTGCCGAACGTGCCGTCCGGCATGGAGATCGCTTGTGTCGCGTTGCCGATGCCGAAGTAGCCAGCGTTGACCGTACGCTCGAAGAAGATGCCCGGCATGATGCGAAGCTTGCCGCCGACGGCGCGGGGGATGTCGAGCCGCAGGTCGTGGCTCTGCTGCACGACCTCGGTTCCGCGTGGCCCGTCCTTCACGCTCGCGGAGATCAGCCCGTCGATTTTCCAGCGGTAGGGCACGTAGCGTGGCGAGACACGCGTGAACGTCGCAGCGACGCCGAGCTGGAAGCCCACGTCCGTGTTGCCTCCGAGGATCGGCGCGCCTGCGAACTCGTTGTGCTCGGTCATCGGCTTTTCGCCGACCGGCTTCGTCGGCGGCTCGCGCTCGAGCGTCGTTGCGCGCGGCGGCGGCAGCGCGGGCTTCTCGTCATCCTCTGCGGCGTGCGCTCGTCCGGCCGCGAGTGCGGTCAGTAGCGTCGCCGAGACGAAAAGCGCTCTGCCCGCGCGGCTGCGCGCGTGCGTTCGGGGCATCTCCCGATCAATCGTTGGGCGGTGGGGTCGCGCAGGGCTCGGTGATCGCGCTCGCGTCCTGGCTGCAGGCCGCGGGAGCCGGCTGGCCGAGGGCCACGCTCGCGATCCAGTCGGCGACGTATTCGCCGCGCGCGGAGACGATGCCTCCGTGTGTCTGGTCGGCATCGACACACGCCGTGAGGTTTGCGTTGTCCGCCTTGAGACGGTCGATCGCGCACTGCATCCGGTTCGGCGGGATGGTGGTGTCCTTCAGGCCGTACGTGAGGAGGATCGGCGTCTTCGCCGCTGCACCGGTGAGGTGCGGGCGGTCGGCGATGTAGCGATCCACCCAGCGCTGGCAGATCTCCGCCGAGCAGGGGGCACCCGTGGCCGCGGGAAGAGAGATCTCCGAAACGAACGTCGAATCGAACAGCTCGTGGGCGAAGGTCGCGGTCTCCGCGAGCTTCGTCGATCCCCAGCACTCGTTCTTCACGAACGCTTCGACGGCGTCCTGCTTGTCGGCGGCGAACATCTTGCGACCGGCTCCGGGGCCGTCGAGCAGCTCGGCCTGCGTGTAGTGGTACCAGACGCTGATCGCGCCGACGGACGAGTCCGCGAGCGGGAAGTCCTTGCCGACAGTCTCGAAGAGGACGGCGCCCCACGAGCGCTGGCTGAGCCAGAGCGGGGCGTGGACGGCTGCGCCGACGATGGGCGCTGCGGTCCCGTAAGAGTCCGCGAGAGCGAGCGACGAGAGGGCGCTGTGTCCACCCTGCGAATGGCCGACGAGGACGACCTTGTCGTCGAGGGCAGGGAAGAGCTTTTTCAGTGCGCGGCCGCCGTCGAGTGTCGAGCGAGCGACGTCCGCGGCCTGCGCGTAGGCGCTCGGCGGATTGCCCGGAGCGCCGAAGTTCGCGTATCCCGCGAGGTCGGGAAGGATCACGGCATAGCCGTAGCCGACGAGCGGATAGACCATGCGCCAGGCGTCGCCGTTGATCCCTTCGAACGCGGGATCGAACTTCGTCACCGCGCAGCGCTCGGCCTGCCCGCGGCTGCCGCGTGCTGCGACGATCACCGGGAGCTTTTCCGCGCGCGGCGTGTCCGGGATGTAGACGAGCGCGCTCGAGACCGAAGGTGTGCTCGCCGCGTCGCCACGCTCGGTGCGGTACGAGATCCGGTAGACGCGCGCGTTGCTGGTGAGGGGGTTGCCCGTGAAGCCGAGCTCGGTGAGCTTGGCCTGCATCGCGTCCTTCGTGAGGTCAGGCTCCTTCGCGCACTTGACGATGTTCCCACGCGCGTTCGCGTCGGGCGTCAACGGGCCGGGATCGCCGTAGACCGAGTCCGCCGCATCGGTGCAGGCGGAGGACGGCGTGGCGAGCGTGGGGCCTTCGGTGCCGCCGTCGTTCGTCGACGCGGGGCCGATCGGCTCGGGCGTGTCTTCCGAGCACGACGCGGTGGCCCCGGCGAGCGCGAGCGCCAGCACGGGCAAGCAAAGGGTGATGCGCATGGGAGGCTTCCTAGAACGTGTACGAAGCGTTGATGTTCACGAACCCGATCTGCGACCGATAGCGGCCGTCGGCGCTCGGGGAGCGCGAGGCGTTGTAGTCGCCTCCGGGATTCGCCGCCAGGTTCTGATCGTTCGCGCCGTTGGTGTTCACGTTGAAGAAGTAGATGTGGTTGTAGCTTCCAGCGAGCGCCCAGTGCTTGTTGAATTCGTACTTCGCGCCCAGCGTCAGGTAGAGCCGAAGGGCATCGACCGTCGATGAGTCGATCGTCTCTTTCGGCACGGCGGGCGTCGTCATTCCAACGCTGCCGAAGCCTTCCAGCTTGTCCGTGATCCAGTAGCCCGGCCCGACGCGCACGCCGACAGCATCGTTCCAGTTACGGGGAACGTTGAGGATCACTCGACCCCCGGAGAGGTCTCGCCCATCGCTCGCGACGTTGCACTTCTCCCCGGGATTGACGACGCACTGTCGCTCGAAGGCGCTCCAGCGGACGAACTCGAAGTCGCCGCGAAGCACGAGTCGCGGGTCCACGCGCCAGTCAGCGCCGAAGCGAATCACGTCCGGCCACGTCTGGAGGAAGTCGATGTCCTGCTTCGTTTGTGGGTTTGCGCCGAGCTTCGTCTCGAGACTTCCGCTCAAGCGGCTCTCGCCGAAGCCAGGTTGCGAGATGTACGAGAGGCCGAGCCTCAGGTTGTCGGTAGGCTCGTAATACACGCCTGCCGATGCAGCGAAATTGAGGCCGGTCGCGTTGAGCAGCGAGCGACCCTCGATGAGCTGGCCGTTCACGACGGTGTCGTCACTGCCGTTCGAATTGCGCGCGCGAACCGTGGAGACGTTCTGGATGACCGGGCTGAAGCTCGCGCCGACGGAGAACCGCGGGTGAAGCCGATAGGCGAGCGCGAAGGTGTTGTAGACGGTCAGGATCTGGCCGCTGATGTTGTGCCAGCGCTGAACGCCGTCCGTGGAGCCGGGGCTCCCGGGAACTCCGCGAACTCGGTCCCAAGTCGCGAGGCCGCCGAACGGAACGTACACGGCCCAGCCGCCGCGCAGATTCTTCGTCCCGAAGTCGGTATTCACGCCGAAGAACGGCAACGCGAGCAAGTTCGTCAGCGTTGCCTTGCCCGTGTTCGCATCGACGTAGCTCTGGTCCGCGAGCAGAGTATCATTCGAAGGCGAAAGAGCGTCGGGCGTGCGCGTGTATTGCGCGTAGCGGAGCAGCACCGCGATGTCGCCCGTGATCGTCGTGCCTGTCGTCCCGCCGAGCGCCGCAGGGTTGAAGTAGACGGCGAACGTATTCGGCTGCGCCGGCGTGCCGTGATCGGCACCGAACCGCGCGGTCAGATAGCCGCTCGCATGGGCGTCGCGCGGACTGATGGCACCTCCGACGAGGGCGAGGCCCAGCGAGGACATGAACCAGAAACGACGGGAACGGCGCGACGAAGAGGCGCTCATGATGGTCTGTTGAGGTATCACGAATGGCTGACCTCGTGGGATCGGATCGGACCCTCCGGTCTCCGGTCGCAACACGGGTGATCCGGCTACGCAGATGACGCGCCGTGGCATATGGTCGAGCCTTGCGCGGCACCAGCGACGACGGTAGAAACCTCGAGATGCGCGCTCGCTACCCGCTCGCCTTCGTCGCCGCTGGAGTCGCAGTCCTGGCCTGCATCCCACACCCCGACGGCGACTTCGAGGATTTCGGCGATCGGGCAAGCGCATTCACGCCGACCGTCCCTGAAGGGGGCGGCAGCTTCGAGGCCAGCGCTCCTCCGACGGAGGCCGTGACGGGTCTGTACTACGGTGCTTGCTTGTCCCAACTCGGCTTCGGGCAGCCAAAGTTGGTCTTCAACTTCTACACGGAAACGACGTTTGCTCCCGAGCCTGGCGGCGGAGGAAGATTGGGGCTTTCGCTCCAAGCGCTCGCACTCAAGCCAGGCGAGAACGCGCCACCGACGAACGTGTCGAAAGCCGGCGTCGTAGGGGACAAGAAGGATGTCCCGGCGACCGCCCCCAACGTCGCTGCGGCAGACGGACGCTACACGGTCGAGCTGGGGACGACGACCGTTCCCGGCGAAGCCAATCCCATCACTGGCCGGCCGGTCGTCATCGAAGCGGCGAAGCTGGAGGGCTTGTTCGGCGCAGAGCGATTCTGCGCACGCCTGAGCGGGAACGTGACGCAGCCAATCCAGCTTCCTCTCGAGCCCGACAGAAACATTTGTCAGTTCGTGCCGGTCAAGGACGGCGATCCCACGCCGGTGTTCACGGCCGAAGACTTCCAGCCCGGCTCCTGTCCGCTTTGAGCGAAGTTTGACCGAGCCTGCGACCTGAACGGCGGGGCCTCGAGTCGGTCGACTTTCGCTAGTCAGAACGTGCCGACGAATCCGAGCTTGGATGGGCCGAGCACCGGGCGCCAGGTCGGATTGGGGCGCGCGCCTTTCGCCGTCGGCACCGGCTCCGCTCCGGACGTCAGCGCGTAGGCGAGCACGGTCAGGCCGGCCGCGAGCACCGTCGCGCCGCCGAGGACATCACCGACGAGAGCCGTGGTCTCCGTGCTCTTGCGAGCATCGTCGATTGCGCGCTTGTTGTCGGGCGTGTCGAGCGCCTTCTCGTAGTCGGAGTGGTTCGACGCGCTGAGGAGCGCCATCGTGGCCGTGCCCGCACCGAGGAGCCCCGTCGCGACGAGACCGATGTAGAACGGCGTTCGGCTCTTCTGCCGCATCGGAGGAGACGCCTCTGATGCGGATGGCGTCGGGGTGATCGTGCCAATCGGCTTCAGCTCGAACTTCAGCTCGAGCCGCTGCGTGCCGGCGAAATCGAGCACGCGCGCCTCGGTCTGGTAGCCGGAGGCCGTGACGGCGATGCGATGGCGGCCGGCGCTCACGAGCAGCTCTTGCGGCTTGCCTCGTGGCTCGTCATCCACGAGCACCTCGGCGTTCGGAACGTTGGCAACGACGGTCACCGTCGCAACGCGTGGCCGCAGCTTCGCGAGGTCGGTCTCGACCTCTTTCCTGCGGTCCGCTTCGATCTTCTCGCCGCCCTCGGCGAGGTATTGCTCGAAGGAGCGGACGGCGCCGGCGTAGTCCTGGAGCTGATAGAGCGTTTGCCCGAGGTTGTAGTGGATGCGATACGACGGCGCTGCAGCATAGGCCGCGCGGAACTCGGCAAGCGCTCCGTGGAAGTTGCCTTCTTTGTACAGGTCGATGCCGCGATTGAAGCGCGTGCGGCCTTCCTCGACATTCTGCGATTGGGCGTGCGCAGGAGCAGGGGCGGCGGCGAGTGCGGCGAGCGCGAGGCTCACCGTCACGGCTGCTGATCGAATCCGAGCAATCCGAGCAATCCAAGCGCAAGCGCGTTTCATGGGGCGTACGGATCCTTCTCGTCGAGAGGACGCGAGGGAGTCTTCGTTCCAGACGGCGGCGGCGGATGCGGTGCGGTCGTGGGTGCACTGGGCGGCGCGGTCGTTGCGGGCGGCGCAGCGGTATGCGTGGGATGACTCGGACGCACGAACGACGGCCTGACGGGAGGGGTGTTGGTCGGTCGCGTCGGCTGGGCAATCTGCGAGGCGGAGGCAGACGATGACGTAGCTGGATCGACGGGCAGGGCCGTCGCGGCCGCGGTCACGGGAGGTGGAAGCTCGCTCGGTCGTGCCGGCCCGGGCTCGACGGCATGCGCGGGGGTCTGGCCGCTCGCCGTCACGCGGGCGCTGACGACGTACGCGATCGCCCCCACCCCGAGAACGACGCTCGCCGCGACGCCGAAGATGAGCGCGACCGAGCCTCGACGCGCGATAGCTCCGCCACGCTGAGACGGATGCTGGCCCGGAGCGAGCAGCGTCTCCGCGCTCGGTGCGTCCGGAGGGATCGTCACGGACGCGATACCGCCGAGGTGCTTCGCCGAGCTGGACGGGGGACCCTTGCCGGGCGTGAGCGAATGCGTGCCCGTGGAGGCGAGCAGCTTCGAGTAGCTCGCGGAGATGCCCGCATGCTGCAGGGAGCTCATTCGCTGTTCGACGAGCGCGCGTAACTGGTCGCGTTCGGACGTGAACGCGTCGCGAAAGAGCTTCGCCCACTCCTTGCGATTCGGCTCGCCATGTGTCGCGAGCCAGGTTTCGAGCGCGTTCTGGAAGTCCGCTGCGCTCGTAAAGCGGTCCGCCGGGTCCCTCGCCATCGCGCGGTTGCAGATCGTCGCGAGCTCCGGATCCACCTCCGGGACGACGTCGGCGATCTTCGGATCTTCTCCGGACGCGCGACGAACGATGACGTCGTTCGACGAGAGCCCCTCGACGAGGCGGCGATTGGCGATCGTCTCCCAGAGGATCACGCCCACCGAGAAGACGTCCGCACGGCCGTCCACCTCGCCGAGCGTTGCTTGCTCGGGGGCCATGTACCCGACCTTCCCCTTGAGGACGCCAGCCTGGGTCATCTGTTCGGCCGCCGAGCTCTTTGCGATGCCGAAGTCGACGAGCTTCACGCGCCCGTCGTAGCCGACCAGGATGTTGTGCGGGCTGACGTCACGATGCACGATCCCGAGCACCGATCCGTCGAAGTCCCTGAGCGTGTGCGCGTATTCGAGCGCCTCGAGCACGTCGCACAGGATGCGGATCCAGACCGTCAGCGGCAGGTGAGGGGTGGGGAGTCGCCGGCGCAGGCGCGTCGCGGGCTGACCTTCCACGTACTCCATCGCGAGCATGAGGCGTCCGCCGAGCTCACCCACCTCGAACGTCTGGACGACGTTCGGATGATTCAATCGCGCTGCGAGCCGCGCCTCGTCGAGGAACATGGCGCGGAACTCGTCGTCCTCCGCCATCGACGCCTTGAGCAGCTTGATCACGCACAGCTTGCGGAAGCCCTCGGGCCCGTCTGCGATGGCCAGGTAGACATCCGCCATGCCGCCGTGGCCGAGCGCTCCGAGCAGGCGATACTTCGCCAGCTCTTCACCGAGCGAGAGATCGCGCGCCTCGAGCGCCTTGAGCTCTCCAGACTCTTCTCCGCGTGTTGGTCTCTGCGATTGGCTCATGGCGACGGCGCGATCCCCACGGTAGTGACGGCGCCTTTGCGCACGAACGCGCGCGCCGAGCCGAGCTTTTTCGTCCCGTTGTCATGGAAGGCGATGAACGTGTGGATCCCCTCCGGCACGTTCAAGAATCCGCCTCGTCCGGCGCCGTCGCTCGTCGTCTCGTCGATGGACGGAGTCGAGTTGATGATCACGAACGACTTGAGAAGCGGATCGAGGGCCGTCGTCCTGAAGCTCGCCCCGCCGATCGGATTCTGGAAGCAATCACGCGCGAAGACGAAGACGAGGCCGTGCTCGGGGCTGAGCGCACCCGCACCAAATGTGAGCTCGGCGATGAAGCGGACCTCGCTCGTCGTGAACACGAGTTGCTCGAAGCGGGTCGACGGCGCGCGCAACGGCGGCGAGGTGAAGCGATAGGTCGGCGCGTAGGCCGGCGAGAGGACCTCGAAGAAGCCGTCGAACCCGTACTCGACCTTTGCTTTGACTTCGCCCGTGGTGTTCGGCAGGACCCAGCCGCTGCCAGCCTCCGCACCTGCGTCGGACGCACCGTCACCTTCGAGCGCACGTGGCTTCCCGCAGGCCGGATCGGCGACTCCGCACAGACGAACGTTGGCGTTCGTCACCGGCGCGCCCGCGGTGAAGTCCGTGAAGCGCATCACGACGTCGACGGGCTTGTTCGGATCGGGGATGGGCGGCGGATCGAGCGCGCACGAGAACGGACCGTCCGCGACGTCGCCGTCCGTCAGCGTTCCGGCATCGGACGCATCCGTTTCGGGGTCGGTCGTCGTCACGCACGCATTCGCCGCGCAGATGGCCGTCGCGAACGCGGAGCCGCGTCTCTGGCAATCGGCGTCGGTCGTGCACTGCTCATCGCTCGTCCCAAAAATGAGCGAGCAGGCACCGGAGGCGAGCGCGACCGCGCCGGTTGCGAACAAGCCGATCCTCGTCGTGCGCTGGCGGGCCATTCACCCTGTCATTCGTCAGAAGAAGGGCGTAGCGCGACGCCGGCGCCCTGGAACGTCGGCGTTTCTGTCGACCCCCACAAGAAGGATACCCGTGTGGCGCCTGCTGCGCAAAGCCGGCTCCCGGATGCCGCGCGCACTCCGCGCGTGATTTCGCGCGATTCGGCGTTCGGCCGGCTCGAGAGACGCGTTCGTGGCGCGGGCAGCTACGCGATCGAGGCGTTCACGCCGCGATCGGCGGCGGTGGATTGCGGCTCGCAACACGCAGTTCTCCCGGGCCGAGACACGCATCGGAATCACAAAAAGACGTCGGCGCCGCTCTCTCGAACGGCGCCGACCATCATCGGAGCGTCAACGAACGCTTCAGCCGATCAGGGCTTGAAGACCTCGTTGACCGCGTCGTTCGGCAGCGCGATGAAGTGGAACACCTTCGTGTTGAACTGCCCGCCGACCGTCGGCTGCTCCGCCGGATCGCCGACGGCGATGAAGGTGAACGCCTTGCCGTTCGCGTACCCACCGGCCGCGGGGACGTTCGCGCCGAAGGACATCTGCTGGATCTGCTGCAGCGTGAACGCGGTGTTCGCCGCGGACGGGTTCGCGATGAACGAGTCCGTCGCGACGTCGACGCCCTGGACCTGGACGAGTGGCGTCTTCTGGCCGAGCGTGACCGCCGCGCTCCCGCCTGCACCGCCGTCACCGGCGGTGATGCCCTTGAAGGTGTCGGGGTCGTTCTTGTCCTTGATGTAGCCCGGGATCACCTGGACACCGCCGACGGCGAGCGCCGCTGCGCCCGCTGCGGAGGCGTGGATGAACTGCGTGCCGATCTTGTCGGCGTCGATCGCCGTCGCCCGATCGACCTCGTGCACGGTCACCTTGAGGTTGCCGTTGGCTCCCGCGTCGGTGAAGTCCGGGCCGCACTTTGCGATCTGCTGCGCCGGGACCGTCGTGTCAGCGGAGCAGCCGGTGAGGATGAGGATGTAGCTCTTCTCCTTCAGGAGCGTCCCGGCCGGGATCGTCGGCAGCTTCCAGTAGTCGACGCCCTCGACGAACGCGCCGCCTGCATCGACCTCGCCGTTGATGAGCGCCGCGCAGTCGGGACCCACCCCGCCGGCGTCCGGGCGGACGACACCGCGCTCGGCGAGCTTCTGGGCGTTCATGATGTACGGCGTGATCGCCGTCGCGGAGAGATCCACGCCCGTGCCCTGAACCGGGCCGCCGGTTCCGATGTACACGCCGGGGAACGGCTGGGCATCGGACGACTTCCGATCCGGGAGCGGGGGCAGCGGAGCGATGGTGCCCTGGTCGCCGAGCCCGTAGCAGACGCGCAGCGCTCCGGAGGCGTTGGTGCCGCCGAAGTTCGTCGCCGCGTTGACGAGCTGGAGTCGCGCCGGGCTGCCACTGTCGACCGGGCTCTGCTGGTCCTGGCCAGCGTCCTGCGCACCGCTGTCTTCTCCCATACCGGTGTCGACGCCGCTGTCACGTCCGGGGGTGACGTTGTCGTCATCGCCGCAAGCGACGAGGAACGCGCCGAGGCCCGCTCCCATCAGTGTCAACGACGCAAGACTGTAACGAAGCCATCCCTTGTTTCGCATCGACGCTCTCCTTTGACCAAGCCACCCCGACATGCCCACCAAGGCCGGCGATACTGCCGCTCGGCGAGTGAGCCCAGGTGCAAGCTGAAGGTGAAACGTAGAGAACGGATGGGCCTCCCGCAAGGAAAGAAGCTCCGCTGTGGTGCCCCGGCAACACTTGCGCAACATGAGCGTTCGACCAGGATCCGAATGTCATGGGGCCGTGATTCGCAAGGAGCGCGGCGCTTGCGTGTGCTCTCGACCTCTGAGAAGACGAAGGCGTGCCCGCTTCTCCTCGTCCTTCCGCGCGGATGCTCGCGTCCTGGGCCACGATGGCCGCGATCATGCCGGCGCTCTTCGCCAGCGCCGCGTGCGATCGCTCGCCTGGGCGCACCGATGCTCCGCCGAGCTCCGCTGCGCAGCCCGCTTCGCCTGGTGTTCTCGACGCCACGGTGCCCGCCGTCGGCAAGGCGCCTTCCGAAGGCGCCCCGTCGAAGGCCTCCGACGCCACGATAGGTGCAGACTACAACGTCCTCGTGCTCTCGATCGACAGCTTGCGCGCGGACATGCCGTGGAACGGGTATCCCCGTCCGATCGCGCCGCGGCTCACGGAGCTCGAGAAGCGCGCCGTCAGCTACCCGCGCGCGTACGCCATCTCGTCTTACACGTCGATGAGCCTCGGAGGTTTTCTCGGGGGCAAGCTTCCGAGCGGGATGAAGCGGAGCGGCTTCTTCTTCGGCAAGTACGCCCCCGAGAACGTGCTGTTCCCAGAGGTTCTGCAGGCCAGCGGCGTACGGACGATCTCGGCGCACGCGCACGGCTACTTCAAGGCGGCGGGCTTCGAGCAGGGCTTCGACAAGTACGAGATCGTCCCGAACATCGTTTTCAAGAACGAGACCGATCCGAACGTGACGAGCGAGCCGCACGAGGCGCTCGCCGAGAAGCTGCTCTCCGATCCCGAGCTCGATTCGAAGAAGTTCTTCGCGTGGTTCCACTTCCTCGACCCCCACGACATGTACGTGTCGCACGAGAAGGACGGGATCCCGTCGTACGGGCCGAAGCCGCGCGACAAGTACGACGCCGAGGTCACGTACACGGATCGCTACATCGGCAAGCTCCTGGACTTCGTCGACAGCAAGCCCTGGGGAAAGAAGACCGTCATCGTCGTCACCGCGGATCACGGCGAGGCGTTCGGCGAGCACGGTCAGTTCGCGCACGGCTTCGAGCTCTGGGAGAACCTCGTGCGCGTGCCGATGTTCTTCGTCGTGCCGGGGGTCGCGCCGAAGCGCATCGACCTCCCGCGGAGCGCGATCGACCTCGCCCCGACGATCCTCGAGCTGATGGGCGTCGATCCGAAGACGAACGCCGACGGCGGCGTCCTCGAGCTCGAAGGGAAAAGCCTCGTCGCCGAGATGGCCGGCAAGGAAGCTCCGGCCGAGCGCGACGTCGTGCTCGACCTTCCCATGACGAGCGACAACGACAAGCGCCGGGCGCTCGTCCGCGGGACGCAGAAGATCATCGCGTTCGGCAAGGAAGAGTCGCTCAAGCTCTTCGATCTCGCTGCCGATCCGGAAGAGAAGAGCCCGATCACGAAGGGCGAGCCGTTCGACGACATGGCGCGTCGCTACCGCGAGCTTTCGAAGAGCATCCGAGACGTACCGCCATTTGCGTGCGGCGCGAGCTGCCTCAACCGCGCATACGCAAAGTCCGGGGCGGGGGGCGGCGCCAAGTAGTAGGATGCTCGGCCCCGAGCCGCCGCTTCGATAAGCGGCCCCCGCCACCCTCGTCATTACGCGACCATGAGCCATGGCCGCGCGGCTCGGCTGGAGATTCGATGCGCATCGTCCCGATCCCGTGCCTCTCGGACAACTACGCCTACCTCATCGTCTGTCGCGAGACGAAGGAGGCGGCGATCGTCGACGTCTCCGAGGCCGGGCCCGTCCTCGCCGCGATCGATCAGGGGGCCGGGACGCAGGACAGCCGGCGCGACCTCAGCACGCTCGCCAATCACCACCGTGAGGACGTGCGCATCGTCGCCATTCTCAGCACGCACCATCACTACGACCACGTCGGCGGCAACGAAGAGGTCCGTTCGAAGCTCGGCATCGACCGCGTCTACGGGCACACGAGCGATCGCGGCCGCATCCCAGGGCAGACGCAGTACGTCCAGGAGGGTGACACCTTCGAGATCGGCCGCCTGAAGGTTCGCGCGCTCCACATCCCGGGGCACACGCTCGGAGCCGTGGCGTACGTCGTCTCGCACGAGCCCGACGATCCCGTCGTCTTCACGGGCGACACGCTGTTCATCGGCGGGTGCGGGCGCCTCTTCGAGGGCGATCCGCCGATGATGTTTGCTTCACTTTCGAAGCTCGCGGCCCTGGATCCCCGGACGAAGGTCTATTGCGGGCACGAGTACACCGAGTCGAACCTCCGCTTCGCGGCGCACGTCGAGCCGTCCAATGCGGCCGTCGCCCAGGCGCGCGCGAAGGCCGCCCAGCTCCGCAAGGAGGGACGGCCGACGATGGGCGCGACGATCGCCGAGGAGCTCTCGTACAACCCGTTCTTGCGGACCTCGTCGGCGGAGATCCGCGCGACGCTCGGGATCTCCGAGTCTGCTTCTCCTGAAGAGGCGCTCGGCGCGATTCGCAAGGCGAAGGACACCTTCAAGATCGGCGCGTAGCCCGCGCGTCGATCAGAAGCCTTCGCCGAAGAAGCCGCACTGCTGGTCGCACGTCTCGATCGCCTGGCCGCAGGCCTGCTCCTGCTGCCCGCAGACCGAGCCGAACCAGCAGTTGTCGTCGCACTGGATGTCCTGACAGCTCGCCGAGCACTGCCAGTACTGCGCGGCGGGGCCGTTCGCGAGGCACTGGTCCATGCACGCCTCGGCGTCGTTCGGCGGCGGCGTCGAGGGCGGCGGCGTCGTGTCGGCAGGGGGCGGCGGCACGGTCCCCGACGGCGCGGGCGACGTGTTGCTGTTGCTCGTGTCGTTGCTCGACGAGTTGTTCTTGTTCGTCGTCTTCTTTTTCTTCGACGACGCGCTCTCGCTCTCGTCTTCGTCGTCATCACCGATGTCGTCGTAAGGCTGGAGGGTGGGGGTGCTGCAGCCGATCGAAGCCACCATGCTGGCGAGGACCAGGGAGAAGGGCAGGGCGAGCAGAGAGGTGGTCTTCATCTTGGCGTCGAGCTCCTTGGCTGCGGGGCTTCGCAGCGTCGACGAACCCAAGTGCAGCCGCCGGACCAACGCGCAAAAGATGTGGGATCACCTCTCCCCAGCGCTCGATCGCCCGAAATCGCGGGCTGATCTGGATCCCGGGTGGACCGATCGGCAACTACGCGAAATACCAGGTCGAAGGACGATCCGCGCTCACTCGTCGTCTTTGCCGCCGGAGGCGACGTATTCGCTGATCGCCTGGCGCTCTCTCGCGAGGAAGGCGTCGACGATGCCGCGGAACCGCGCGTCCTCGATGTGGTGCGCCGAATACGTCGTCGTCGGGGCAAAGCCGCGGATGCGTTTGTGCTCGCCGCCGGCGCCCGGATTGAACGTGGACAGCCCGTGCCGGATCGCCTCGTCGATGCCGTGGTAGTAGCAGACGTTGAAGTGGAGGAACGGGCGCTCGACGGTCGTGCCCCAGTAACGGCCGTAGAGGATCTTGTCCTTCTGGACGTTGAAGGCGCTCGCGACGACGACGCCCTCGCTATCGCGCGCGACGGTCCACGCGAGGCGGTCGGCGAAGCGCTGGCGGACGAGATCGAAGAATCGCTTCTTCAGGTAGCGCCGCCCATAGAAGTACTTGTCGACGGTCGTGAGGTAGAGCGCGTGCATCGTGTCCGCGAGCGCTTTGCCCTCTTCGCCGGCAAGGTCCTCGGGCCCCAACGTCGTGATCGTCATCCCGTCCATCGCGGGCTGCTTGCGCTCGCGCCGGATCTGCGTCCGCTTCTTCTGCGGAAGCGTGGCGAGGAAGTCCTCGAACGTGCGGAAGCCCGCGTTCGACCAGTGGTACTGCACGCCGTGGCGGAGCGTGAAGCCCGCGGCATCCCAGAGGCGCGCCTCGTCCGCTTCGGGGAAGAGGACGTGGGCGCTCGACAGCTCCATCTCGCGCGTGATCGTCCGGATCGCTTCGGCGAAGACGGCGACGGTCTCTCCGCGGTCGCGGGACGGGTGCCAGAGGATGCGGTGGCCCGTCGCCGGCGTGAACGGGACCGCGAGGATCAGCTTCGGGTAGTACGCGATGCCCATCCGGTTCGCGAGGTCTGCCCAGCTCCAGTCGAAGACGAACTCGCCCTCGCTGTTCGTCTTCACGTACGCGGGCGCGGCCGCGACGAGCTGCTTGCCCTCGTAGAGGACGAGGTGACGCGGCAGCCAGCCCGTCCGCTCGCCGACACACCCGGCGTCCTCGAGGCATGCCAGCCAGGCGTGCTCGACGAACGGCGACGCGTCGTCGCGCACGAGCGCGTTCCAGGCCGCCTCCGGCACCTCGCTGATGCGCTCGACGACGCGCAGCTCGAGGCTCACTTCGGGTACTGCTCCTTCAAGGGATCGGCGAGCACGACGCGATCCGATCGATGCTCGGAGAGCGAGAGAGGTAGCGTCAGCCCGGATCCTGCCGGACGAGCGCGAACCACTGATTGCGGTGCTTTCCGTCCTTGTACGCCACGCCGATCGACACGTGTGTCGACAGCCCGCGGAGATAGTCGACCATTCCGCCGTTGACGATCCCGGCGATGCCGCCGTCGTTCGTCTTGATCTCGGGCCAGCTCTCGGGCTTGCGCTTCGGGATCTTCGAGTAGTCGATGACGAGCTCGCCGTCGTGCTCGCCTTCGCCCTGCGTCACGCCGAAATAGCCCGGGCCGGTGAACGCCTGCATCGACTGGTGGTTGTAGCCCCCGATGGGGAAGGCCTCTCCCTCGAGCTTCACGAAGCGCTTCTGGAAGCGCGAGAACATCGGGAGCGTGTTGTGGCCTTCGTGGATGACCTCGACGAGAGGGCCGACGCTGGCGGGCACGAGGAAGTCGAGATCCAGCGGGCGATGGCCCTTCGCCGCCTCGAACAGCTCCTTCTTGTGGTGCTTGGTCCACGTCCGGATCGTGTGGACACGTCCTTCGTGACCGAGGCCGTCGAGCACCTCGCTGAGGCGTTCCAGGTTGATCTTGGGTTCGAGAAGGATGGTCACGTCCATGGTGGCGTCTTCCTCCGCTATCACACGCCCGGGAAAGTTGCCCGGCCGAGGCGGCCTTTGGTTCGATTCACCCACCATGGCACACCGTCCCGCTTCCGCCATCGTCTCAGCGTTCGCCCTCGCCACCGTCGCGCTCGTCGCCGGGGCCGGCTGCGACGCGCCCGGCTTCAAGTCCAAGACGGCGCAATCGCCGACCCAGCAGGTCCAGCCGCCGAACGGGGCGCCGGCAGGAATAGGGCAGGCGACGACGACGTCGGCCGGCCTCCGCGGCGCGAGCCCGGACATCGCGCAGGTCCCTGCCGTCCACACGCCTGGCCTCTCCGTGTCGGATCTCATCGCGCAGGCCTGCGGGATCCAGCCGCGCGGCAAGACCGCCGCGCCGAGCTTCGAGTACGACTCGGCTGCGCTGGCCGAAGACGACCGGCAGATGCTGGGCGATCTCGCCAGGTGCCTCTCCGAAGGGGCGCTCAAGGGGAAGAGCGTCGTCCTCATCGGTCGCGCCGACGCCCGAGGCGAGCCCGAGTACAACATGACGCTCGGCGAGAGCCGCGCCGATACGGTGCACCGCTACCTCGTCGACCTCGGCGTCGGCAGGGACCGCATGCGTTCGACCTCCCGTGGCGAGATCGACGCAACCGGGACCAGCGAAGAGGGCTACGCCTTCGACCGGCGCGTGGACATCGAGCTCGCGCTGTAGCGGTCGCGCTTTCTACACGCGCGGCCGTCGCTAAGATGAGGCGGTGCACGGCTCGGACCTCGACACGAACGGACGTCTTTCCGAGCGTCTGCCCGCGCGGCCCTTGGTCGAACCGGGCCTCGAGCCGCTGCCGCGCGCGTTCTTCGAGCGGGACGCCCTCGTGCTCGCGCGCGCGCTCGTCGGCACGCGTCTCGTCGTCCTGCCTCGCGCTGGAAGCGGCGACGCGAATGTGTCGCGCCCACGCGTCGCCCGCATCGTCGAGACCGAGGCGTACCGCGGCCCGACCGATCTCGCATGCCATGCGCGCGTGGGCGTGACGAAGCGCACGCGCACGCTCTACGGTCCTCCCGGACGCGCCTACGTGTTCCTCATCTACGGCATGTACGACTGCTTCAACGTCGTGTCGTTCGCGGAGGGCAAAGGCCACGCGGTGCTCGTGCGTGCCGTCGAGCCGGTCGCCGGCATCCCGGGCGAGATGAGCACGGCCGGGCCGGGGCGACTGACGCGTGCTCTGGCGATCACGCGCGCGGACGACGCGGTGGATCTCGTCGCCGGAGAGCGCATCTTCCTCGCCGCACGCGACCGCAGGCCGAAGATCGCCGTCACGCCGCGTGTGGGCGTCGCGTATGCCGGAGAGTGGGCCGATCGTCCGTGGCGGTTCTTCGACCCGGACAGCGCCCACGTCTCGCGGCCGCCCGCGAAGTCCATCGGCCGCCCGCGCTGAGCGTCACGCTTCGGAGCGCGTCAGCGCGCTTCAGCGCGCCCGCATCACGGCGCCTGCCACACGACGGCGCGCGCGGTGATCGCGGCCCCGTTCGGTGGCTCGACGACGAGGCGCAGGGGCTCGCCTTTGCGCGCGCAGGCGGGTCCTCTCGTCGGGACGAGGCCGGACGATCCGGACAGCGCGGCTCCGCGGACGACGTGAGCTTCGTCCTCGAACCAGGCGCGAACGGGCGCGCTCGCCGCGACGACGGCGCGGAAGCAAGCGTCGGCCGCACCCGTTTCGAGGACGCTCGGTGTCGTCGCGTCCGCCGCGCGCAAGACCTCGCGCATGAGCGGCATCTCCGAGGGCCCGCGCGCCGCGAGCGCATCGAGGCTGGGGACCGGCTCACTCGCGCTCGCGGCATCGACCGCAACGTCGGACGAAGCGTCCACGGGCGGCGAAGGCGGTCGCGCCGAAGGCTGCCGCGACGACGCCGGTGGTGCTCCGGCGCAGGCAGCGAGCACTGCGGCCGTCGTTGTCGCTACGCAGACCGCGCCGAAGGCCCGTCGCGCTCTGCTCCGGACGCTCACGCGCGCGCGGTGGCGGTCTGGTCCTTCGCGCTCTCGCGCGCCGAACGGACGTCCGCGGCCGCGTTCGGCTCGTCGGTCGGGTCCATGCGACACGATCCCTGGAACTCGACACCGCGCTCGATGAAGACCGACGGGGAGTGGATGTTGCCGATGAGCTTACCCGGGGCGTGGATCTCGATCGCCTGGCTCGCGCGCACGTTCCCATGGACGGCGCCGCCACGCACGATCACCGTCGCGACGTCGATCTCGGCGTGAACCTCGGCGCCGTCGCCGATGATCAGCGTGTCGTCGCTCTTGATCTCCCCCTTGAAGATGCCGTCGATGCGAACGCGACCTTCGAAATAGAGCTTGCCTTCGAAGCGGGTGCCGCGACCGAGGAGTGCCGTGATTTCCGTAGCAGGGAGAGCGTCCATACTGGGACTTCCGGTAGCAGCGCAGGGGTGTGTTGGCAACGGGGTCGTCGGACTTTCATGGGGAGCAAAGTGCCCGCAGCACTGCGGGTTCTTCCGGCGGGATTCGAAGGCGGCGAACGTCGCGAACACGCGGAGGGGCCGAGCGTGGTGCGTGCTGCGGAGGGGCGGATGGGCGGATGGCGCCTCGTCGCGACGTCGGTCGAGAGCTCCGGCGACTGTCACTCGCGACGCTTATCGAAGTAGAGAGCTCGACGGAGTGGCTCGGCTCCGCCGTTTGTCGCGTCTCCGGGCACCGTGCCATACTCCATGCATGTTGCCCCGATCCGTTTTGTCGTCCGCGATCGCGCTCGGGTTCATCGTCGCCGGCCTGTCCGCGCATGCTCAGCCGACACCGGAAGTGCTGCCGCCGGCAGGTGAGGACGGCAACGCAGGGGAAGCTCCGGCGTCCGAGGCGCCGGAGAAGAAGGCACCGCGCACGCCGGCAGCGGGGTACGCGTACGCCGACAAGCCGACGGCATCGCGTGCGCCGACCCGCGCGCGCTACCGCAAGACGGGGCCCGTAGTGAACATGCCTGGCTTCGAGCAAACGGCGGACGGCGGGTCGCGCCTCTTCGTGAACCTCTCGCAGAACGTTGCCGTCGAGGAGCGCAAGGCGCAGGGCTCGATCACGTACGTCCTCAAGGGCGCAAGCCCACGCGTGCGCAACAACACCAATGCGCTCGTGACGGTTCACTTCAACACGCCGGTCTCGCGCGCGCGGCTCGTCCCACACGGCCACGACCTGCACTTCGTCGTCGAGCTCCGCGCAGCGGCCACACCGACCTGGAAGATGACCGAGGCGCAGGACAAGTCGACGATGCTCACGATCGACTTCCCGAAGGGCGACTACCTTCCGGCGAGCGGTGAACCCGCGGCCGCAGCGCCCCAGGCCTCGACCAAAGCCGCCCGCGGCAAGGGCGCGGCGAAGGTGGCTCCTGCGGCGGCGCCGAAAGACGACGCGCCGGGCGAAGGCCCGAATCCCTGAGGGGCCCACGCGCCTCGCCACCCGTCCATCCGAGCTCGATGCTCTGCTAAGGGGGTCGGACGGTGCAGAGCGCACGTTCGTCCTCGATCCTCGAGCGCAGGGCCGCGGTCCGGCGTGCAGCCTCGGCCGCGTCGGTCGTCGCGGCTGTCGCGTCGATGCTCGGGGCACGGCCGGCGCTCGCCCTCGAGACCGGCGGCGTCCACGACGACGAGGAGGGATTCGACGGCCTCGAGGAAGAAGCGTTCGGCACGCGCGGCCTCGTACGGACCCGCGCCGAGACCGTGAGCTTCGACGCCCGCGCGCGGAGCCTGGAGCTCTCCGGCAACGTGAGGGTCGACTCACCGCCGTTCCACCTGCGAAGCCAGCGCATCAGGCTGACGCGGACGAAATACGGGATCGAAGCCGAAGGTAAAGGTCGGCTGGCCTTCTGCCCGTGCCTCGGCACACCGGTGACGATCGAGTTCGAGAAGGCGATCGTCGCTCCGCCCGGCGAGCTGATCCTCAAGGATCCGAAGCTCGAGATCTACGGCGTGCCGGTGATGTACCTGCCGTGGTTCTGGATGCGTTCCGACGAGAAGGTTGGCTTGTTGCCGCCCGACATCGCGTACCGCGGGCAGGACGGCCTCTTCGTCGGCGGCGGCGTGCATCTGCCCTGGAAGGACCGAGGCGTGCGGCAGGCGCTCGATCTGCGCGGCGGGGGCTACCTCGAAGGCGGCTTCGTCGCCGACGTGCGGCTCCGTTCGCCGATCGCGTCGACGAAGATCCGATACGACCGCTTGCCCGGGGCGCAGGCCCCCGTGCTCGTCGTTCCCGGTTCGGCGGCGCGCAATGCCGACGACGGCCTGCTCGTCGACGCACGTGGCGCCAGCCATGGGGATCACGGCGCGGGAGCCACGGTGGCGTGGGACGCCGACGTGCTCCGCGGACGGCGAGGCGTTGCCGCGACCACGGATCTCGACGCTGCAGCGAAGCCGTGGGACCGCGCATCGGCTTCGGGGGCCATCCGGGTCGGCCCCATGATTGCGGAGTCAGGCTTTCGCGCCGTCACGCGACGCGGTGGCGATCTCGTCGCCGTCGACGCGGCGGGCCCGTTCGCGGCGCTCCGCACGTCGGGAGCGATCGGCCCGAGCGTCAGCTACGACATGACGTTCGAGGGGGGCGCGCTCCGGACGTCGGGCACCGCGGCGAGCGCCGCCGCGAGGGAGTCACCCGCGCTCACGCCGGACACGGTGAGCTACGGACGCGCCGAGCTCGGTGCGCTCGCCGCGACGACGTTCGGCCCGCTCGCTGCGTCGCTCATGGCCCGCGGCGCGGGCAACCTCGCCGCCGAGGGCCGGCGTGACGGCGGCGATCGCGCCGCGACGGCGCGCCTTCGCCTCGGGCTCCCGCTCGCACGCGCGTTCGGGCAGGGCGCGGACGACGGTGCGGAGGACCCGAACGATCCGCTCGTCCACGTCATCGAGCCGTTCGCCGAGGCGTCCCTGCTGCACGCTGCAGGCAACGGCATCCTGGGGTCGCTTCCCGGGCGCGGCGCCTCCGTGCTCTCCGGAACGGCGCCCGTCGCGGACGCCGGACTCGTCACCACGCTCGGACGCTGGGGGAAGCGGCAAGCCATCGAGCTCGCGCTCTCGGGCGGTGCGGCGTTCGACGCTCACGCACGCGCACGCGCACGCGCACGCGCACCAGCGCGCGCCAACGAAGCGGCCACCTCCAGCGACGTGCGAGCCCTCGCACGAGGCCGCCTCTCGGCGACGTTCTCGGCGATCGGTGCGCAGGTCGAGACCGCGCACGTCGCGGGCGACGCATCCGCCGAACACGGCAGCTTCGTCGTTGCTCGCGTGCGCATCGGTCGAGACGACGGACCTCGCGTGCTCGCGAACATCGCGGCACGCGACGGAGTCGATCCCATCCTCGCGCGGGCTCTCTCGGATGCTTCGCTGGAGCCACCGGCCGGCTTCATCTTCCGCGGCGGGACGACCGGCGGGGCAGGGCTGGTCATCCCATGGGCGCGCGCGCTTTCGACGTCGTTCGGCGCGGATGCGGACGCGACCACCCGAGAGCTCGTCGCCGCGCGCGGCGGCATCGAGCTTCGCGATCGATGCAACTGCGTCACGCTCCGTGCGAACGGCGCACACCGCATCGGACGCAGCGGAGTCGACGTGTGGGTCGCGATCGATTTCGCGGCCGATCTCTGAGCGACGTCGGAAGCGTGGTCGAGGCTCGGAAGAAGCACACGCGCAGGCGCGCGGACCGTGCGGCGATTCGTCACGCACGATGCGCGGTGAGGCTCACGTCGTGTGGCGATTCATGCACGATGCAAGTCACTGCTAGCGCTCGAGTGCTTGTCGAAAGCGATTCTCAGAATCGCTTTCACGTCTTGTCCTTGCACGCCGGTGCCCACGGTGCTGGATTCCAACTGCACGCGCGAGCGCGCGTTGACGTTCACGTTCGGCGAGAGGGAAAACGCATGAAGGGCGATCCGAAGATCATCGATCTCTTGAACGAGATCCTCACGGGCGAGCTCACCGCCATCAACCAGTACTTCTTGCACGCGAAGATGTGCCAGAACTGGCGCTACGAGCGGCTTTACGAGCACATCTACAAGGAGTCGATCGACGAGATGAAGCATGCCAACATGCTCATCGAGCGCGTCCTGTTCCTCGAAGGGCTGCCCAACCTGCAGCGTCTCGGGAAGCTCAACATCGGCACGACGGTCGTCGAGATGCTCAAGAACGATCTCGCGATCGAGGCGGTTGCGATCCCGCTCCTCAACCGCTCGATCGAGACCTGCCGTCAGTCGGGCGACAACGGCAGCGAGCAGCTCCTCAAGAACATCCTCGTGAGCGAGGAAGAGCACGTGGACTGGCTCGAGGCGCAGCTCGAGCAGATCAAGCAGCTCGGTGAGGCGCACTACCTCGCGCAGCAGATCCGCGGATGACGGCGCTGGGGGGCGCCGCCGCGCGGGTCGCGTGCGCCCGCATCGTCGCGCTCGGCAGCGGCATGCGTGCGCGCATCGTCGCGCTCCGCAGCGGAATTACGCGCGCGCGCATCGTCGCGCTCGGCAGCGGAATCACGCACGCGCGGCGCTGAAAAGCCGTTGAACCCAGCCTCGACACCACGTTTGAGACCTCTGCCTATGTAGCGAAGATGGCTTCGCTTTTCTGCACCTCGAGGCCCGTGCCCATCAAAACCGCCTTGAAATGAAAACGGCTTTCATTATCTTGAGCGGGGAGATGTACGTCTGCGTTTGCCTGGCAGTCACGGACGCCCAAGTCCAAGCAGCAATCGAGAACGGCTCGCTCACGCGAGAAGACGTCACGCGCGCCTGCAAAGCTGGTGGTGACTGCGGCGCCTGCCACGGCATGATCCGGCAGATGATCGAAGATCACGTCGAGGACTGCGCGCCCATCGCGTGCCGGCCCCCGGCCGCGGCGGCCGAACGCCTCGTCCCCGAAAGCGCGCTGGTCCGCACGCGCGCCGCCTGAGCCGGCGGCCCGGAGCGCGTCTCTTTCTCGACTCGAGTCTCGAGACGCCCAGAGCACGCGGCGCTTCCGCCGCTCAGGTCATCACGGCTTTGTCGCGGTCGCCGCAGAGCCACTCGACCAGGAACGACGCGACGTCGGCCGGCTTCGTGCCAGGGCCGAAGCCCGCGTCGAAGCCGAGCTCGAGCGCGAGCTTGTGATCGATCCGCGGACCACCGAGGAGCAGCACCATCTTGTTCCGCCAGCCGCCGCGCTTGGCGAGCTCGATGAACGCCGCCGCGTTCTCCTTGTGGCAGTTGCGCTGCGTGATGATCTGGCTGATGAGCACCGCGTCGGCGCCGAGCGCGAGCGCCCGTTCCGCAAGCGCCTCGTTGTCGACCTGCGCGCCGAGGTTGTACGCCTCGAAGCACTTGTAGCTCTCGAGGCCCTTGTCGCCCGCGTAGCCCTTGTAGTTGAGGATCGCGTCGATCCCGACCGTATGCGCGTCCGAGCCGGTGCACGCACCGACGACGATGATCTTCCGGCCGAGCCGTGCCTCCACGCGATGATGGATCTCCTCGCGGCTCAGCGCTTCCGTGCGGACCTCCGGGACGTCGATCTGCGACGGGTCCACGGCGTGCTGCGAGTGCCCGTAGACGACGAAGTACGTGTAGCCCTCGGCGCAGGTCTCCATCGTCGAGACGAGCGGCTCCGAGACGCCGTGGAGCTCGGCGAACTTCTTGGCGGCCTCGCGTGCACGCGCCGACGGCGGCATCTCGAGGACGAAAGACATCTGAACCATGCCGTCGCCCTGGCGATCGCCGTAGGCGCGAAGCGGCTTTGCAGGAGAGGTCGGGTGCATCAGTTCTTCTCCAGCGCGACGAGGATCGGGTTGACGTAGTCCGGCGCGCGCTCACAGACGCCCGCGTAGCCCTTGCCGCCGGTGCGCGTTCGCTTCACGTCCGCGAAGGCGCCGTCCTCGATCGCCTTCCAGATCGTCTCCCCCTCGACTTCGACGAGAAGGTCGTGAGCCTCGTTCAGCACTTGCACGGCGCGCCGGCCCATGACCCCGTCGGGCCGGACCGTGATCTCGTCGCCGAGCGCCTTCGCCGCGCCGAAGACGTACTTCGTCGCCTTCAGCGAGAGATAGCGGTCCATCAACATGGGGTTGTGGATCGCCTCGCTGAACATGCCGAGCAGCTCGATGGACTGGTTCGTCATGACGCCGACGAGATTGAACATCGCGTCGTGGACGTGGCTCTGGAAGACGTCGCCGGTCTTGTGCTTCGTCGGCGGCATCCACTTGATCGGATGCCGGTCGAAGACCTGACGGATCAGCTGCGCCTGCGCGAGCTCGAGGAGGAAGCTGTTCTCGATCCAGGGATCGATCTCGTAGGCGTGACCGAGGCCCATCTGCTCTTCGCGGACGCCGGCGCGCTTCGCGAACGCCTCGTTGATGAACTGGCTCGCGAGGACGGTGTGCGCCTTCTCGACCGCGTCGGCGGTCGTGAGGTAGTTGTCCTCGCCGGTGTTGATCGTGATCCCGGAGCGCGCGATGAAGCGTCGCGACACGTACTGATCGATGAAGTTCCGGCACGGGTTGATGTCGCGGAACAAGATCCCGTACATCGCGTCGTTGAGCAGCATGTCGAGGCGCTCGACCGCCGCCATCCAGGCGATCTCGGACATGCAGAGGCCGGACGAATAGTTCGTCTGGTGGATGTAGCGGCCGTATTCGAGCGCGGCCTCGTCGGTCGCCCGGCGGATGATCTTGAAGTTCTCCTGCGTCGCGAAGGTCCCGCCGTAGCCCTCGGTCGTCGCGCCGTGCGGCACGTAGTCGAGCAGCGACTGCGCCGTGGCGCGGATGACGGCGACGATGTCCGCGCCGGCGAACGCGGCGGCCTTGGCCTGGACCGCGTCGTCGTAGATGTTGCCGGTCGCGACGATGACGTACTTGAGCGGGTTCGGCCCCGGCTTCGTCCGCGCCTTGTTCGCCTCGCGCTCGGCGCGCGCCTTGTCGACGCGGGCGAGCGCCGCTTCCGCGCACGGTGCGAGCGCCGCGTGCACCGCATCGAGGCTCGGGCCGCCTTCGCCCTTGTCGAGGTCGGGGCCGTAGGCGAGGCGCTCCGCCGCGTCCTGGACGTCGGCGGCGCCGCTCGCCAGCGCACGCCCGAGCCAGTACGAGATGCCTCGGCCGAGCAGCCCGGCTTTCTGGTAGCGGTCGACGACGAGGTTCACGAGCGGCGCGCCCTGATCGTCGACGCCGTCGACGCCGTACGCACGGAGGAACGTGCGCTCTGCACCGACCGACGTATGGCCGTCGATGTAGCGCTGCACGTCGTCCGCGACCTTGGTTGCAAGCTCGCGGCAACGCGCAACCTTCTTCTCGTCCATGGGCACGCGCATGCCCGTGCTTGTGCCATGAGATCTCGCGTGTGTCACCCCCCGCAGTGCCTCGCCAGCGAGCATCGGATGGGCTCGTGGCTCCCGAAACGAGGAGGACCTCGGAAGCCCGGAGGCTCAGAACACCAGGATCCCGACCGTGGCCACGGCCGCGCCGGACAGCGCGATCGCGAGCTCGGTCGTCCGGAACGACTTCGCTCGCGTGAAGCGCACGGCGCCGAGCAGGAAGAGCACACCTCCGACGGCCACCAGGACGAACACGGTTCCCGACGGCACCGAGCTCGACGCGAGCGCCACCCGCAGCCGATCTT
Source organism: Pseudomonadota bacterium (assembly GCA_023423895.1). Taxonomy (GTDB): domain Bacteria; phylum Myxococcota_A; class Polyangia; order Polyangiales; family Polyangiaceae; genus Labilithrix. The sequence goes on along the minus strand of JAFAER010000063.1, from coordinate 13,950 downwards.
CGGCCGCCGCCGGCGACCGAGCTCCACCAGCCGCGGCCGCCGCCGCGTCGATGCGGTGCTCGAGGCGCGCGATCTCGGCGTCCGCCCGGACGCGTCGCGCCGTCGACGTCACCACCACCGACGTCCCGAGCGCTGCTGCGCGCACGGCGCGCCACGCCGAGACCGCCGTGACGTCGTCGCCGCGACTCTCGGCCTCCTTGGCGATCGCATAGAGACGCGCGTACCCGAGCTCGGGCGCTTCGCACCACGGACAGCGCGCCTCGGCGGCTGCGCGAGCGAGCACGATCGCTTCGACGGCATCGCCTCGCGCCTTCGCAGCGTCCGAGGCTTCGAGCGAGCGGCGACCTTCCGAGACTCGGCCCACCCATGCGCCGAGCACCACGACGACCGCGAGCGTCACGGCCCAGAGACCGCGACGCCACGCTGCGGTCACTGGAAGTCCCGCCGCCGGAAGACGACCGCGCTCACCGCGAGGAGGACGACCGCGTAGAGGAGGGCGTTGCCCCATGCGCCGAGGACGTAGGTCGGCAGCGCGATGTTCGGGACCTGGCCGAGGAGCACGGGGCGTGCAGGCACGTAGATGTAGAGGTTCGGGAAGACCTTGGCGAGGACGATGCCGATCGATCTCACGGTCTCGCCGAACACGCGCGCCGGCAGGTTCCCGAGCGTGTCCGCCGAGCGTCCGATGAGGAACACCATCACCGTGAAGATGGCGGTCAGGAACGGCGACGAGAACGACGAGAAGAGCATCGCGACCGCGGTCACGATCGCGACTTCGGCCATCGTCAGCACGGCCGAGACGATCACGAGCTGCCGTTCGCCCCCCGCGCCGCTCGATACGATCGCCATTGCGACGAACGCCGCGAGCGCCCAGGGAAGGACGAGGAACACCCGCGTGAGCTTTGCTCGCCAGAGGCCGAGACCGAGCACGAGAAAGAGCGCGGCGAGCACCGCGATCGTGAGCCCGGTCTTCTCGTTCGACTGGAACGCCATGATCGCGAGCACCGAGGCTCCGTCGATCGCGACGAAGGCGAACAGCACCGCGAGGATCCCGAGGTACTTGCCGATGACGTACTCGTGCCGCCGCAGCCGCCGCGTGAGGATCGGGAAGACCGTCTTCAGCTCCAGCTCGCGGTAGAGCGACGTGGCGCCGAGAATGATCGCGACGAGCACCGCGAACGCGGACATCGAGCTCGATCCCAGGTCGGCCACGATGCGCATCTCCTGACGGAGCGACATCGACGCGATGACGAGAGAGTAGGCGCTCGCGGCAAGCGCGGCGGCCATGAGGCCGAAGAGCACGCGGGCCCGTACGGCCTCGCGGTACGTGTTCATCGCGATGGCGAAGACTCTGCCGAACATAGGTGTACGGTACGCGTCAGTCAGGGCGTGGAATGCCCCACGTTCCTGGCACTATCACATCGGACGCCGCAGCTCTGCAACCTGACGGCGCACGAGCTGAGGAACCGACAGCAACGCTGCCCGGACGCGCTCCTCGAAGAAATCACGGACGAGCCCCGGCCCGACGTCGACGAGCACGCCGTAGGTCAAGAGGACGCGCTCTTCGCCGCTCGGCCCGATGAAAGGCTCGTAACGGAAGAAACCCCAGGCGTCGTCGATGCCGTGCGGCCGCGTCGGATCGAGCCAGAAGCGTGCTTCCCCCGGCTCGCGCCGGACCCGGATGGTGTACTGGGCCTCCATCAGCGCGTTGCCCTGCACGAGCTCCACGAGCTGGTCTCCACCGCTCGCCGTCCCGACGACGCGCGCGCGTTTCGTCCGAGGGAGGACACGGCTCAGCGACTCGACGTTGTCGATCACGGCGGCGACCTCGGCCGCGGGAGCGTCCATCACGGTGTACGTGATGCCCCCGATCCAGCGGTGGTCGCCTCGCTGGAGCGTATGCTCCCGGATCACCGTCTCGCGCCGAGCGAGCCGAGCCGATTCCTCCGGCGTGAGGCGTTCGGCGCGGGCGTTCGTCGTCGCGACGCCGAAGGCGCAGGCGAAGGCGAGGGGCGCGAGAAGTCCACGCATGGTGGTCCGTCGCAGATTAAGGGGCGGGGGGAACCGGTGCAAGCGAGCGACGGGCATCTCGTCACGAACGGACAGTCGGTCGGCAGCGCGACATCCGCTGCGGCCAGCCTTCTTCGATGAACGTGGAACGCTCTCCGGGCATGGGCCATTCTCGGGCGCTCGAACGCCCGCGGATCAGGTCCCGACGACGATACGGACCCGAGGTCCGACCGAGATGTGGAGCGGCCCGCCGCACTCGTGCAAGTCTCCGTCGATCATGTAACGCAGCTGCGAGCGGGGGGAGCGGATGGTCGCGCGCGGCGTGACGGCGTCATAGGTGTGCTCCGCCTTCATCGGAGCGGCGCGCCAGATGCGGGGGAGCTGGGACACGAATCCCATCGGTGACGTGTGGATGCCGAGGATGTGGAACGTGTTCGGCTGGTCCGCGTAGCGGTAGAACGGGCGGAAGTTGAGCCCGATCTGATCGACCGTCCCGCCGGCCACGGCGAGATAGTCGCGCTCGGGCCACACGGTGCCGTCGTCGAGCTCGATCGACCCCCGGAAGGGCGCGGCCATCCGCTTGATCATCTCGCCGCCGACCGCAGCGCTGCCGACGCCGCGCAGCAGCGTCTTGGCGGCGACGACCGGGTTCGGTGGCTGCCCGTACGCGTAGTACTCCGAGAGGAAGCCGCAGACGACGCCCGTACCGAAGTTGAAGCCGTATTTCGTCGCGAGGGCCGGGCCGCGGCGCATCGACGAAGGGGCGTCGTCGTCGTCCGAGCTCAGGTTGATGCCGGGCGCTCGAGCTCCTTCGCCACGGATGCACATCACGTGGCGTTCGACGTTCGCGAGCGGGCTCGCGGCGCGCGCGACGTACGCTTGGCAGAGCCTGTCGAGCAGGCCCTCCGGCCGGCCGCGCCGCACGCCGACCGCATTCGCGACCGTGTTCATCGTACCGCCGCGGAGGAACGCGATCTGGGGGAGGGCGTTGCCTTGATAGACGTCGAGGAAGCCGGTGATCGTGGTGCCGTTCGTACCGTCGCCGCCGCTGATCCCGAGGACGTCGATGTCGAGCTTCCGGAAGTCTTCGGCGACGCGGTAGAGCTCGTCGATCGAGCCGGCCTGGCGGATGACGCCGTGGTCTCCGAGCGTGCGCGCAAGGCGCCGGGCAGCGCGGGGATCGCGCAGGTTACGGCCGCTGCGCGGATTGAAGATCACTCCGATACCAGGCACTGCGAGGGCAGCCTGACCTTTCGAGGGGTGCCTCGTCAAGCGAAGGGCCGGCAATTTCACACTCCACTTCTGCCCGACTCGGTGCCACATACCGTCCATGACCGAGAGGGAACGCGCCGTGACGGCAGTCCGCGAGACCGTGCTTGCGGTAACCATGAGCGATCGCACTGGGATCCTCGTGAGTGGCAAAGACCGCACGAGCTGGCTCAACGGTCTCGTCACGTGCGATCTGGCGAAGCTCGCGCCGAAAGCTGCAGCTTACGGGCTGGTGCTCGAGAAGAAGGGGCGCATCCAGACCGACTTCTTTGCGGTCCCGGGCGCAGCTACCGACACCCTCGCGCTCGCGGTCCCGACGGAGCTCCAGAGCTCGATGCTCGAGACGCTGGACCACTACCTCATCATGGAGGACGCCGAGCTCACTGCCGCAGACCTGGTTTTCTGGCGGCTCGTCGGCCCGCGAGCCGCGGCGATCGCCGACGAGATCGGAGCGCCGTTCGCCGGGACGCTCACGTTCGGCGGGCTCGAAGGCGCGATCCTCGCTTCGCCCTCCGCAGAGGCCGGCGCCATGCGCGAGCGCATCGCCGGCGTGGTTGCAGCTGGGGGCGGCGCGGTCGCCGACGAGGACACGTGGGAAGCGATCCGGATCGAGCGTGGCTTGCCGCGTTTCGGCGTCGAGGTCGACACATCGCTCCTTCCGCAGGAGGCGGGGCTCGAGAAGCTGGCGGTCTCGTTCGACAAGGGCTGCTACCTCGGCCAGGAGGTCGTCTACATGCTCGAGAACCGCGGACGACCGAAGCGAAAGCTCGTTCGCCTCGAGCTCGAAGGTGACGCGCCGGCGACCAAGGGCGACGCGGTGACGACGGCGGACGGCGCGGTCGTCGGCGACGTCCGCAGCTCCGTGCTCGGTCCGGAAGGGAAGAAGCCGGTGGCGATCGCGATGATCAAGTGGGCTCAGACGAACGCCGGCACCGAGCTCCGTGTCGGTGAGCGCGGCGCCCGCGTCGTCGGCTGACGGCGCGGACGGGTCTCCCCGCTCAGACCGCTCTCCTCGCTCAGACCGCTCTCCTCGCTCAGAGCTTTCGATCGAGCTTGTAGTGCCGCCCCGACGCGCCTTCGACGGGCGGGAGGGGCGTCACCTTCAGCATCTCGAGCGCGATCTCCTTGATGCGTCCGTCCTTGCCGAGGCGAAGATGGAGGCGATCGCCGTCGCTCTTCACGACCTCGCAGCGGCCGAAAGCGAAGTGCTCCACCACGTCGCCCGCGTCCGGGTAGATGTGCTCTTCCTCCTCCTGAGGCGGCCGGACGGGCTTCGGTGGCATCGCAGCCCCGGCGCTGAACGTGGGGGACGGCTTCGGAACCGCAGGCTTCGGCTCGCTCGGAGCCGGAGCAGGAGCCGGGACGGGCGGTGGCGGCGGCGGCGGCGCGGCAGCAGCAGCTGCAGGCGCAGGAGCTGGAGCTGGAGGAGCTGCCGCGCGCCCCTGGACCGTCGGATCGAGAACCCAGACGCCGGCGACGCCCGCCTGACGCGTGGCGCTCACGTCGTCGAACGCGGCGACGAGCACCTCGAGCGCACCCACGCGGGCATCCACGATTTCACCTGCGACGGTCTCGAGCCCGGTATCGGTCTCCCGAGCGAGCACGGCGCGAAGGCCGCAGGTCACGTCGCCAGCCGAAAGACCGACGCTGCCTTCGAGGCTCACGACCTGAAAGCTGCCCGTGAGCGAGCGGACCGTCGTGCCTCCGAGGGCGGCGAGGCGGACGTCGTGAAGAACGCCGCTCGCGCGCATCCAGCCTGCGGTGACCACTTCATCCCGCAGCGTGCCGACGAGCGCGTCAGGAAGGCGGGCGGGTTCCGCGAGGCGGAAGAGCACGTGCCGCACGCTCGACGTCGTCACCGTCACCGTCATTGCCGAATCTCCACATTCTCTCGAAGCTGGGGCGGCGAGGCTCCAGGCTGGGGTGCTGCTGCAGGTGCTGTTGCCGGCGGGGGTGACGCCGGGGCCGCGCCCTCGGGCGCTTGCGTCGCCGCGGGTTCGGTCGGCGGCTCAGGAGGCAGATCAGGAGGAGGCGCAGGGCAGCCGGGGCGTTCGCCGCCGCGTTCTCCAGGAACCGTCGGACAACGGTCGATGCGATCGGGCACGCCGTCGCCGTCGCTGTCCCGGTTCGTCGGCGCGTAGGTCACGCCCAGGACGAAGCGGAAGCGAGGCACGGTGATCGGCGAGTCCGACAGTGGGATCGGTCCGCCGCCGCCCGCGAAGAAGGAGACGTCGCCTCCGAGGACCGGCGCAGACCGCAGGCCCAGCATCCATTCGGCGGGCACGATCCGGCGTCCGTTCGGGATGCTGTCGATCTTGCCGAACGCGTTCTGCTGGCTCGTGTGCTGCTCGGCGAAGTTCACGTACGCCCGGCCTTCGAGGAACACCGAAAGCACCTCGCGCGGAAGGATGTCGACGCCGGCGCCGAGCGCCGTCGTGAGCTGCGTTCCGATGCGCGCCCCGGCGAACTCGGTCACGGGTCGGAGCCGGGCGCCGATGTCCGCGCCGAAGAACATCCGCGAGACGCGGTAGTCGGCGGCGATGCTGGGCATGAAGACGGCGGTGCGCTCTCCGGCGAAGTCGGTGTTGTCGCCGACCGGCGCCGAAACCGTGAAGCGCGACGCGAGCGCAAACCCCTTCCCCGGGCCGCCCTGATCGGCAGCCTTCTGGAGATCCATGCGCGCGCGCGGGATGAGCGCATAGGCCACCCCGAACCGCATGTCGCGGACGGCGGTGTCGCGGATCGCGCGGCCGCCCGTGATCGGGCTCGTCCCCGCGCCCGTCTGCACGAGCGTGATCGGGACACCGACATCGAGCTGCAAGCGGTCGCTGATGCCGTACGCGAAGAGAAAGTTCGCGTTGACCTGGTTGTCGATCGCGTACTGGTCCGTGCCGGAGCCCCCGGGCGAGGGCCCGTTGATGACGATCGGCCTCGACTGGTACGACGCGAGGAGGCCAAAGGCGATCTGCCGCGCCGCGACCGTCTCGGCGGAGCCCACTCCGACGAAACGCTGCGGACCCGCATGGGGCCAGAGCGTGTCGCTGTTGATGCACGTGCTCGTGAGGGGGTTCGAGCACTGCTGCGCACGTGCGTCGGACTCCCCCACCACCAGGAAGGAAAGGAAAGAGACGCAGGCCGCGGCCAATCCACCTGCGCGCGCAAGCACCCGTCGCATGAGCTCGCGCACCATACCAGAGTTGACTCTTCGGCTTCATTGGGAAAAGAACGTCGGCCCAATGGCCCGAAAGTCGCCGTCGATTCGCACCGTGCTCTCCGAGGCAGAGCCGCTCCTCCTTGCGAGCGGATCCCCGCGCCGTCGCGAGATCCTCGCCAATCTCGGCGTGCCCACCCTCGTCACGTCCGTCGACGTCGACGAGTCCGTCCGCCCGGGTGAGACCCCGGAGGCGTACCTCATCCGGATCGTCGGCGACAAGCTGGCCGCCGCGAGCGTGCCGTTCGCGAGGTCGGCGGCGGTAGGGCGTGGCGATACCCTCCAGGGGATCAACATCGCGTCGGCAGCCGGCGCGGTGCTCGTCGCCGACACCTCGGTGATCGCCGACGACGAGATCCTCGGCAAGCCCTCCGGAGCCGAGCACGCCGAGCAGATGATCGGTCGGCTCGCGGGAAAGACGCACGAGGTGTGGACGCGCTTCGCGATCGGCGCTCCCGAGTCGCCGCCATGTGCGCTGCACGAGGAGACGGTGAAGACGCGCGTCACCTTCCGGTCGCTCACGGCCGAGCAGGTTCGCGCGTACGTCGCGAGCGGCGAGGGGACCGACAAAGCCGGCGCGTACGCCATCCAAGGGCGCGGCGCGGGCCTCGTGTCGGGCATCGAAGGCTCGTATTCGAACGTCGTCGGCCTGCCCGCCTGCGAGGTCATCGTCGCGCTCGAACGCCTGGGCCTCTGGCGGTGAGGCGACGGAGCGCGGGGCGGGACGCGCTCGTCGTTGCCGCTGTCGGGCTCGTCGCTCGGCTGGCGGTCGTCGCGTGGGCCGCGGGGACGATCCCGCCGGCCGCCGACGGCATGTATTACGACAAGCTCGCCGTGAGGCTGGCGGAGGGGCAGGGGTACACGTGGCTCTGGCCCGACGGCGTCGTCACGTACGCTGCCCACTTTCCCGTCGGCTACCCAGCGCTCCTTGCGCTCGGCTACGCGGCGTTCGGCGCGAAGCCCGCCGTCGGCATGATCCTCAACGCCGTCGTGGGCACGGGCGCAGGCGTCGCCACGTGGGAGCTCGTGCGTCGTGCGTCCTCGCGGCGGCTCGCCCTCACGGCCGGCCTTGCCGTGGCGCTTCATCCGGCGCTCGTGCCGTACACGGCGGCGCTGATGACCGAGGGCGTGACGACCGCGCTGCTCGTCATCGCCGGGGCGCTGGCGGCTCGCGCGCAGGAGTCCGAACGGCGCGTGCGATGGCTCGTCGTCGCCGGGCTCGTGATGGGGCTCACGACACTCGTACGCCCGCAATCGCTCGCGCTCGCGCCCGTGCTCGGTTGGCTCGCGACGCGCGATCGTTCGGCCGGCGTCTCGGGACGCGGCTCGGGAGAATGGCGCGTCCGTCTCCTTCGCGGCGCCGTCGGCGCGGCCCTCGTCACGGGAGTGGCGCTGCTGACCTGCGCGCCGTGGACCGCGCGGAACTGCCGGCGCATGGAGCGCTGCGCCCTCGTGAGCGTCAACGGCGGCTGGAACCTCGCCATCGGCACGCAGACGGAGAGCGGCGGATGGCACGAGCTCATCGTTCCGGACGCATGCAAGACGGTCTTTCAGGAGGCGGCAAAGGACGAGTGTTTCGGACGAGAAGCCAAGAAGGAGATCCTCCGCCGTCCCGGTGCATGGCTCGCCCGCGTTCCGGCGAAGCTACGCATGACGTTCGACTACTTCGGCGCGGCCCCTTGGTACTTGCATGATGCAAATGCCGAACGCTTTCCGTACCGAGCCAAGGTCGTGCTCGGCACGGTCGAGACGCTGGCGTCGCGGGTCCTCCTCGCGGCAGCGCTGGTCGCCTTGCTTCGAGCGAAAGGGCCGGACGAACGCCCGTCGTTGCGAAAGCTCCGCATGGCGCTGGCGGGCATCGGGCTCGTCGCGTGTGTCCTGGTTCCGGGGACGATCGGCTACCTCATGCTGGCGGGCGCGATCGGCGCCCTTGGATGGCGTACGTTCGAGCGCGCGCCGATCGTCGTCCCGCTCACGGCATGGGTGATCGTCGCGACGGCGCTGACCCATGCTGTGTTCTTCGGCGCCGGCCGGTACGGCATCGTCGTCGTCCCGTTCGTGACGGCGCTCGCGTTCGTCCGCTGGCCGCGCACGGCGACGTGAGCGTCCCGTCGACCTTGCCCTTGCAGAATACGCCGGACGGGCCCATTCTTCGGCGGTCGACGCCGTACAGGCGATCGCCGGTTCTGGGTCTTCCCGCGCAAGCGGGCAGGCACCAGGACGGGAGGAAAGTCCGAGCTCCACAGAGCACGATGCCGGGTAACGCCCGGTGGCGGGAACGCCAAGGAAAGTGCAACAGAGAACAGACCGCCTGGCCGGCTCTCGCAAGAGCGCCCGCCGGGTAAGGGTGAAACGGCGGGGTAAGAGCCCACCGCGTCTCCGGTAACGGCGACGGCGAGGTAGACCCCATCGGGAGCAAGGCCACATAGGCGGGCGTGCTGCCTCCGAGGATTTCCGAGGAGCAGCGAAGGACGGCTCGTCCAAGCTCGCGGGTAGGCTGCTCGAGGCGACCGGTAACGGTCGTCCTAGAGGAATGATTCGCCGCCGCAGCGCGGGTGACCTCGCTGCGGAACAGAACTCGGCTTACGGACGACGTCGACCACGGAGCCCTCGCGCAAGCGGGGGCTTCGCGTTTGTGCGGCGCTCGGCTCCCTACGAGGGGTCGCCCTTGCCCGCACGATGGTGGGCGCGGATGCGCTCGATGGGCAGTGTTGCCGTAGATGGCGACCTCGTCGAGCACGCCCCTGAAGTGACAGATCGCGCCGCCGCGGCTCGCGCCGCCTCGGCGTAGCAACCACAGCCGGTATTGATTGCAGCAAGGCTCGCGCTGGGAGCTGGACGCTCGCACAAGGGGGATGGGTGCCGTTCGCCTTGACGGGCGGTAGGGCTCGGAACCATGATGCAGCCATATCCGCTCATCCGGATATCCAGATATGAGCCTCGCGCAGTACGTAGGAACGCTCAACCTGCTCGCCGATGAGAGCCGCATGCGCTTGTGCGCGCTCTTGCGCCAGCGCGAGCTCAGCGTCTCCGACCTCGTCCGTGTGACGGGCATCTCCCAGTCGCGCGTCTCGACGCACCTGGCGCGGCTTCGTGAAGGCGGCTTCGTGCGCGACCGCAGGGACGGGCCGCACGCGTTTTATGCGCTGGCCGTGGACAAGCTTCCCGCCGCCGCGAAGGCCGTCCTCGACGAGGCGATGAGCTCATCCGATGTCACGCTCGAAGGAGACGGACGGCGTCTTGCCGCGCTCGAAGCATCGAACGGGCGCCTCGACGCGTTCGCCGGCGAGATGGAGCGGCACTATTCGCCGGGCCGCACGTGGCAGTCGCTCGCCGTCGGGCTCGCGGCGCTGCTCCGTCTCGGCGACGTGCTGGACGTCGGCTCGGGCGACGGCGCGGCGGCCGGATACCTCGCGCCGTACTGCCGATCGCTCACGTGCATCGACACGAGCGAGCGCATGATCGCCGCGGCCAAGCAGCGCCTTCGCCGTCACGCGAACGTGAAGGCGCGCGTCGCCGATGCGCACGAGCTTCCGTTCCCGGCGTCGTCCTTCGACTCCGTGGTCGTCTTCCACACGCTCGCGTATGCCGAGCGCCCGCAGCGCGTGCTCGAGGAGTGCGCTCGCGTTCTACGGCCGAGCGGCCGCCTCGTCGTGCTCTCGCTCGACCAGCACGAACAGCGCGACATTACCGCGCCGTACGGCGAGCGACACGCAGGGTTCTCTCCTCGCGCGCTCAGGACCCTGCTATCTCGCGCCGGCCTCGACGTCGCCTTCTCCGAGGTCGCCTGTCGCGAGACGAAGAAGCCTCACTTCCAGGTCGTGCTCGCGATCGCCGACAAGCCCGAAACGAAGTCCTCTTCCTCCAAAGCCGCCAAGACAGGTTGATCATGGCTCACGCACATCCGCTCGAGAAGCTGATCTCCGAACGCATCGTCATCATCGACGGAGCGACGGGCACCACGGTCCGCACGTACGGCATGACCGAGGCCGACATCCGCGGCGAGCGGTTCAAGTCGTCGAAGAAGGACCTGCTCAACAACGGCGATCTCTTCTCGCTCACCCAGCCGAAGATGATGCTCGACATCCACCGGCGCTTCCTCGAGGCGGGTGCGGACATCCTCGAGACCAACACCTTCGGAGCGACGACGATCACCCAGAGCGAGTTCTTCGTCGACGACCCGCGCGAGCACGGCGGCCGGAAAGACCCGGAGTTCTACGCCAAGATCATCGACGACCAGTTCCTTCAGAGCCTCGCCTGGGAGATCAACGTCGAGTCCGCACGCCAGTGCCGTGAGGCCGCGGACCGCGCGGCGAACGAGACCGGACGCCAGCGGTTCGTGGCGGGAGCGGTCGGACCGCTCACGGTCTCGCTCTCCAACTCGCCCGACGCCGACGACGCTGGCTTCCGCGTCGTCACGTTCGATCAGGTGAAGGCGGCTTACGTCCACCAGGTCCGCGCGCTCATCGCCGGCGGCGTCGACGTGCTCCTCGTCGAGACCATCTTCGACTCGCTCAACGCAAAGGCCGCCCTCGTCGCCCTCCAGGAGGTGTTCGAGAAGGACGGCAAGCGACTACCCGTCATGATCTCGGCCGCCGTCGGCCGCGGCGGCGAGACGATGATCTCCGCGCAGACCGTCGAGGCGCTCTGGAACGCCGTAGAGCACGTGAACCCGCTGTCGATCGGCCTCAACTGCTCGCTCGGCCCCGACCTCATGTACCCGTTCCTCTCGGAGCTGTCGGAGAAGGCGGGTGTCGCGATCTCCTGTTACCCGAACGCCGGGCTGCCCAACCCGCTCTCGCCGACGGGGTTCGACCTCGGTCCGCCCGACATGGGGCGCTTCCTCGGCGAGTTCGCCGACAGCGGGCTCGTCAACATCGCCGGTGGCTGCTGCGGCAACACCCCCGAGCACATCGAGGCGATCGCGAAGGCCCTCGAGAACCGTCCGCCGCGTCCGCTCCGCAAGGCGGCAGCGCCGGAGCCGGTGCCGTCCACCAAGCCGCTCCGCCTCTCGGGGTCGCTGCCGTTCACACAGCAACAGAACGTCTTCATGATGATCGGCGAGCGCACGAACGTCGCTGGCTCACCGAAGTTCGCGAAGCTGATCAAAGAGGGCAAGTTCGAGGACGCCGTCGCGATCGCTCGGCAGCAGGTCGAGAACGGCGCGAACGTCGTCGACATCTGCATGGACGAGGGGATGATCGACGGCGTCGCCGCGATGAGCCGCTTCCTCTCGCTGCTCGCGAGCGAGCCGGAGGTCGCGAAGGTCCCGTTCATGATCGACTCCTCGAAGTGGGAGGTCATCGAGGCGGGCCTGAAGGGCCTGCAGGGCAAGGGGATCGTGAACTCGATCTCGCTGAAAGAAGGCGAGGAGACGTTCCGCGCGCACGCCCGCACCATCCTCCAGTACGGCGCGGCCGTCGTGGTCATGGCCTTCGACGAACAAGGCCAGGCGGCCACGCTCGACGACAAGATCCGCATTTGCAAGCGCGCCTACGACATCCTGGTCGACGTCGGCTTCCCGGCCGAGGACATCATCTTCGACCCGAACGTTCTCACCGTCGCGACCGGCATCTCCGAGCACGACAACTACGCGGTCGACTTCATCGAAGCGACGCGCTGGATCAAGCAGAACCTGCCGCACGCGAAGGTGAGCGGCGGCATCTCGAACGTCTCGTTCAGCTTTCGCGGGAACAACGTCGTCCGCGAGGCGATGCACTCCGCGTTCCTCTATCACGCGATCCGCGCCGGCCTCGACATGGGCATCGTCAACGCGGGCATGCTCGAGGTGTACGAGGAGATTGAACCGCAGCTCCGCGAGCTCGTCGAAGACGTGCTCTTGAACCGCCGGCCGGACGCGACCGAGCGCCTCGTCGACTTCGGCGAGAAGCTCAAAGCCGCCGGCGGCGGCGCAGCAGCAGGCGAGAAGAAGGAAGAGGAGTGGCGCAAGGGCAGCGTCGAGGACCGCCTCTCGCACGCGCTCGTGAAGGGCATCGACACGTACATCGACGCGGACACGGAAGAGGCCCGCGCGAAGCTCGGTCGCCCGCTCGCCGTCATCGAGGGCCCGCTCATGGCCGGCATGAGCGTCGTCGGCGATCTGTTCGGGGCAGGGAAGATGTTCCTGCCGCAGGTCGTCAAGTCCGCCCGCGTGATGAAGAAGGCCGTCGCCTATCTCACGCCGTTCATGGAGGCGGAGAAGGCCGAGCTGGCCGCGCAGGGCCACGTCACGAAGACGCAGGGCAAGATCGTGCTCGCCACCGTGAAGGGAGACGTGCACGACATCGGCAAGAACATCGTCGGCGTCGTCCTCGCCTGCAACAACTACGAGGTCATCGACATGGGCGTCATGGTGCCCTGCGAGAAGATCCTCCAGAAGGCGAAGGAGGAGAAGGCGGACCTCATCGGCCTGTCCGGTCTCATCACGCCGTCGCTCGACGAGATGACACACGTGGCGCGCGAGATGGAGCGCCTCGGCTTCAAGTTGCCGCTTCTCATCGGCGGCGCCACGACGTCCCGTGCGCACACGGCCGTCAAGATTGCCCCGTATTACAGCGAGCCGGTCGTCCACGTGCTCGATGCGAGCCGCGCCGTCCCGGTGACGACGAGCCTGCTCAGCGACGAGAGCCGCGCGACGTTCATCGCGGAGCATCGCGCCGAATACGAGAAGATCCGGCGCATCCACTCGACGCCCAAGCACAAGACGATCTCGCTCGAGGCGGCGCGCGCCAACCGCACGCCGGTCACCTGGCGCGCGGAGGACATCGCTCGTCCCGAGCTGACGGGCGTCCAGGTCCTCGAGGACTTCTCGCTCGCGACGCTCCGCGACTTCATCGACTGGACGCCCTTCTTCCACACGTGGGAGCTCCGCGGCGTCTTCCCGCGGATCCTCGAGCACGAAAAGTACGGCGAGCAGGCGAAGAAGGTCTTCGCCGAGGCGAACGAGCTGCTCGACACGATCATCGCGAAGAAGCTCCTGACGGCGCGCGCCGTCTACGGCCTGTTCCCGGCGAACGCCGTCGGCGACGACGTCGAGCTCTACACCGACGCCACCCGCAAGCAGGTGCTCACGCGGTTCCACTTCCTCCGCCAGCAGATCGAGAAGGACAAGGGCGCGCCCAACCAGTCGCTCCCCGATTTCGTCGCGCCGAAGGACACGGGGCTGCCGGATCACATCGGCGGCTTCGCGGTGACCGCCGGGATCGGGCTCGACAAGCTCCGTGACGACTTCCGCCGGCAGCACGACGACTACAACGCGATCATGGCCGAGGCGCTTGCGGATCGTCTCGCGGAGGCGTTTGCCGAGTGCCTCCACAAGAAGGTCCGCGCCGAGTGGGGCTTCGGGAAGGTAGAGAGCCTCTCGAACCAGGAGCTCATCGAGGAGAAGTACCGCGGCATCCGTCCGGCCGCGGGCTACCCGGCGTGCCCCGACCACACCGAGAAGGGCATCCTCTGGGAGC
>JAFAER010000266.1 GCA_023423895.1 Pseudomonadota bacterium | reverse complement strand
AGCACGTCCCGCAGCTCGAAGAGCGCTATGGCCACATCGCGCCGAAGCTCGCGGAGCTCTATCAGCAGCTCGGTCTGACGAGCGATGCGCTCGCGGCCCTCGACGAGGTCGCGACGCGCCTGCAGCGCCAGCAGAAGGACCAGGAAGCGATCGACGTCTTCCGGAAGATCGTCGAGCTCGATCCGACGAACCCGTTGCCGCACTTGCGGCTCGCCGAGGCGCTGTCTCGCGTGAAGGACGTCGACGGCGCGGTCTACGAGTTCAAGACCGCCGCCTCGCAGCTCGCGGGCATCGGCCGCCGTGACGACGCGCTCAAGGTCCTCGAGCGCCTCCTCCATCACAAGCCGGACGCCGAGCAGGCGAAGATCTGCGCCGAGCTCTATCTCTCGCGTGGTCAGCCGCAGGACGGGATGCAGGCGCTCGCGAAGCTGCAGATCTGCTTCCAGGCGAACCCGCGCGACTTCGACACGCTGTCGCTGCTCGCCCGTGCGTTCAACGCGATCGGCCAGGGCGCCAAGGCGATCGAGGTCCAGAAGGAGATGGCCCGGGTCGCGCGCGACACCGGGAAGCTGGATCTGTTCCGCGAGATCCTCGAGCGGCTGATGCGGGTCGCGCCGCACGACGAAGGCGTTCGCCGTCTCGCGCAGCAGACCGGATCCGTCCAGGGCGTGCCCCCGTACGGCGCGGCTGCGATGGAGCCAGAGCCGGAGCCCGAGCCCGTTCCTCCGCGGCGCGAAGGCTCCGGATCGGCTCGTCACGCGCATCAGGGTTACCCGCAGCAGCCTCCGGCCGTGTGGGGCCAGCAGGCAGCGCCGCCGCCCGCCCCGTCTTCGGCCCAGAACCTGTACGGGTCGCGACCGAACGCGCAGCCGCTCCAGCGTCCGCAGACGAACGCGTTCCAGCAGCCGCCTCCTCCGCCACCGCAGCAGGCCGAAGAGGAAGAATACGCCGCGTACGACGACGACGTCGAAGAGCTCATCGAGGACGACGCGGTCGTCGAAGAAGAAGAAGACGCGGGCTCGTACGCCGAGGTCAGCTACGGCGAGGCCGAAGCCTACGTCGGCGAAGAGAGCGAGTACGTCGAGGGCGCCGAAGATCCGAACGCGTACGCCGCGCAGGGTTACGGCGACCAGTACCAGCAGGGGTACCTCGAGCACGGTCAGGAGTACGAGACCGCCGACGGCGATCGCGGGCATGACGCGTCGGCGCTCGGAAATGCGCAAGAGGACGTCCCGCCGGCGTCCGAGGCCGACACCGCCGAGCTCGTCGCCAAGACGCTCGCGGACGCAAACGCGTTCCGTCGCGTGCGCCTCTACGCGAAGGCGCTCGAGACGCTTCGAGAAGGTCTCGAGGTCGATCCACGCTCGATGGATCTGCGCGAGGTCTATCGCGACGTGCTCATCGAGTCGGGTCAGACCGAAGAAGCCGTCGAGGAGATGCTCGTCATCGCGAGCCTCTACGTCGACGCCCTCGACGGGGACTCCGCCGCGCGAGCGCTGCAGGATGTCCTCGCATTCGATCCGCAGAACGCTCGCGCGATCGAGATGCTCCAGGAGCTCGGCTACGAGATCGTCGACGAGAACGAAGAAGGCGTCGGCGGCCAGGCGGAGGAGGTCAGCTACGACACGGCCGACTCGGGGCACGCGGCGATGCACGACCCGCGGCTCCCCTCGTACGACCTCGAGGAGATGGGACCGGCGGACGTCTCGCCGCAATACGCGGACGATCGCCAGATCCACGTCGGCCGGTCGCAAGCCTACGAAGACGAGCAGGGCGGGGCCGAGCAGCTCCCGAGCTTCCCGCTCGACCACGACTCGCACGGGCACGACCCGTACGCGGACATCCACGACGAGCCCGCACACGCAGGCGGAGAGGCGCTCCACCGCGATGGCGACGATCTGGATGCTGGCCACCAGCCGGCGTTCGGTCGCACACCGTCCGGCGTTCCGGGACACGTCTCGAGGCCGCCGTCGATCGCCGCCGCGGCGAGCCGGGAGCTCGAAGACGCGCTCGACGAGGCCGAGTTCTTCTGCTCGCGTGGTCTCTTCGACGACGCGCGCGCGATCCTCAACGAGCAGCTCAACAAGCATCCGAACCACCCGCTCCTCCGCGAGCGTCTCGTCGAGATCGACGCGCAGGAGGCGCAGCGTGGCAGCGGCGCGCGTGAGAAGCCGCGCGACGAATCCGACCGCGTCCTCGACATCGGCTCGTCGCTCGATGCGCTCGAGAGCCTCGACTACGCGAACATCCAGGCCGCCGAAGGCCATGCCGGAGAAGACGAGCAGGTCGACGTCGAAGAGGTCTTCGCGAAGTTCAAGGAAGGCGTCGCGAAGCAGATCAGCGTCGAGGACTCCGACTCGCACTACAACCTCGGCATCGCCTACAAGGAGATGCTCCTCCTCGACGATGCCATTCGCGAGTTCGACCTCGCGGCTCTGGACCCGAAGCGCGAGTGCGTGTGCCGCTCGATGATCGGCATGATCCAGATCGAGCGCGGCAACATCAACGAGGCGATCGACGCGTTCCTCCAGGGGCTCAACGCCCCCATCAAGGATCCTTCGCAAGAGACGGTGCTCTGTTACGAGATCGGCGCCGCGTACGAAGCGAAGAAGATGAACAAGGACGCGCTCTCGTACTACCAGAAGGCGATGCGGCGCGATCCGAACTACCGTGACGTCCAGGAGCGCGTGCGTCGCCTCGCAAAGGCCGAGCCGAAGCAGAACATGCGGCAAGCGGCCGTCGGCGCGGACGACGAGTTCGATCGCGCGTTCGATGATCTGCTGAGCAAAGCCTGACAAGCTCGCTTCCTACTCGGAGCGAAGAGGAGACCGACGATGGATCGCAACAGCCGCTTGGACGGGGTGACCGTCACACCCGAAGACGTGCTGCGGTTCTGGCTCGGCCCGCCGGGGAGCTCACCGCTCGAGAACGCGACGAAGTGGTACATGAAAGACGAGGGCTTCGACCGTGAGATCGAGGCCCGCTTCGGCGCCGCACTGGAGCACGGCGCCGAGGGCGCGCTCGACGGATGGAAGACGAGCCCGCGCGGCCGGATCGCGCTGGTGATCCTCCTCGACCAGTTCTCGCGCAACGTCTACCGCAACCAACCGCGCGCGTTCGCGCAGGACTCGCGTGCGCGCAGCATCGCGCTCGAGGCGATCGCCGCGGGCGACGAGGCCTCGCTCACGGTCGTCGAGCGAACGTTCCTCTACATGCCGCTGGAGCACGCCGAGGACGTGGAGCTTCAGCGCCAGTGCGTGTCGAAGTTCGAGCGCCTGCGCGACGACGCTCCTCCGGAGCTCCGCAAGTTCGCCGAGAGCGGCCTCGACTACGCGCGCCGTCACGCCGACATCATCGAGCGCTTCGGGCGCTTCCCGCACCGCAACGTCATCCTCGGTCGCACGTCGACGCCCGACGAGATCGAGTTCCTCAAGCAGCCCGGCTCGTCGTTCTGAGCAGCGCCTCCGAAGGCGATGAGCCTCGCGGGTAGCTGGAGCGGCATCCGGCTCTACACGATCGGTCATTCGACGCGCACGCTCGACGAGCTGCTCACGTTGCTCGACGCGTGCGGGGTCGACGTGCTCGTCGACGTGCGGACCGTCCCACGGTCACGGCGTCATCCCCAGTTCAACCGCGACACGCTGCCGACGTTGCTACCGGCTGGCCGTATCCGATACGTCCACCTTCCGGCCCTCGGCGGCCTGCGTCACGCTCGCAAGGACTCCGTCACCAACAGCGCCTGGCACAACGCGAGCTTCCGCGGGTACGCCGACTACATGCAGACGCAGGGCTTCGAGGAAGGGCTGGTCGACCTCCGCACCCTCGCAGCGAAGCAGCGCGTCGCCCTGATGTGCGCCGAAGCAGTCCCGTGGCGCTGCCACCGTTCGCTCATCGCCGATGTTCTGACGAGCCGAGGCGCGGCCGTCGAGCACATCATCGGGCCAGGCCACCCCAGGCCGCATCGTCTGACGCCGTTCGCCAAGGTGGAAGACAGGACCGTCACGTATCCCGGCGAGGAAGCGGGAAACACGCGCCTCATCACGCGCGGGCCTTTCCACCTCGAGGCGACCGTGCGCGTGCTGCAGCGTCGTCCGACGAACCTCGTCGATCGATGGGAAGACGGCCGCTACGTCCGAGTGCTCCGGTCCGAGCGCGGCCACGCTGTCGTGGAGGTCGACAATGGCGGGACGATCGACGCGCCGGACGTTCGCGTCTCGATGCGCCTCGGCAAGGAAGCCGTGACGCCGACGGAAGACGTCCTGCGCGCGGTCCGCGAGATCCTCGGGCTCGACGTGGATCCGGCGCCACTCCAGAAGCTCGCCGACGCCGAGCGCAAGCTCCGTCCGACGGCCTCGGCGCTGCGCGGGATGCGACCGCCGCGATTTCCGGCGCTCTTCGAGACCTTCGCGAACGTCATCCCCTTCCAGCAGGTCAGCCTGGACGCAGGGGTCGCCGTCGTTCGACGCCTGGTCGAGCGGTTCGGCACGCGGGTCGAGGACGGCGAGCGCGTGCTCTACGCCTTCCCCGAGGCCGACGTGGTCGCCGACGCGCGCCTCCCGTCACTCCGCCGATGTGGGCTCAGTGCACGAAAAGCGGAGTCGCTTCGTTCGCTCGCGCGCGAGGTCGCCTCGGGCGGGCTGATTGGCGAGATGCTCGCCGAGAAGAGCACGGCCGATGCGCTCGAGACCTTGACCGAGCTCCCGGGGATCGGGCCGTGGAGCGCGGCACTCGTGCTGCTCCGCGGCTTCCGTCGCCTCGACGTCTTTCCGTCCGGAGACGTCGGCGTCCAACGCGGGCTCGGCGCGCTGCTCTCGCTCGAGTCCCCAGCGGCGCTCCAACGCGTCGTCGAACGCTTCGGCGACCGCCGCGGGTACCTCTACTTCTGCAGCCTCGGAGCGAACCTGCTCGAGCGGGGCCTCATCCATCCGGCGCCCTGACGCGCCGTCGAGGATCGATCGGACAGACGAGCCGCTCCCCGCGTGCGAGAGCTCTCTCGCACGCGGGGGAAGCTCTCGATGTCAGAACGGCAGGTCCGCCGATCCCAGCGCCGCCTCCTTCGGCACGGGGACGTACGCGCCGTTGGACGGGCCGCCGCCGAAGCAGACGTCATCGACGATGACCTCCGTGCGGTAGTGCTTCTGTCCCTCCTTCTCGTAGCTGTCCGTGCGGAGGTGGCCGGTGACCATGATGCGCGCCCCCTTGCGGAGGTGCTTCGAGATCGACTCGGCGCGCGTGCCGAACATCGTCAGGCTGTGCCATTCCGTCCGCTTCTCCTTCGCGTTCGTCTCCTTGTTCCTCCACGACTGCTCCGTCGCGAGGCGCATCTTCAGCACCGGTCCCTTCGAGGTGAGCTTCAGCTCCGGATCGGCGCCGAGGTTTCCGAACAACGTGACCAGATTCAGTCCCTCTGACATGCGTGCCTCCTGATGTGTTCGCAACGAGGGACTGCCACATCGCGTCCTTCGCTCATGCCGTTCGCCTCAGCACGGTCCGGGCCAGCAGCGCGGTCGAGTGCTTCCGCGTGGATGCGACGGCGCGGACGTGGCCTGGGCCAGATCGGGGCCGGCACGGGGCCAGTGGGGGACGAGTGAATGCCGCACTCGCGCGAGCGTCCAAGGGCGGGACCTTGGCTCGATGTCCATCGGCGAACGTCCATGAGGAATGGGCACCGCATCCAGCGTGTTGCTTTGCCTGGGAGGAACCGTGAGATGACGGAAGCGGGACACGAGGCGTCCGTCTATCGACGAAACGCGCGTCCCGTCGAGTCGCCAGGCACTCGGCGGAATCACGTTCGCGGGGTTCTCCTCGCGCTCGGGATAGCGTCCCTCGGCTTCATCGGATGGCTCCCATTGCCGGAACGATCTCGAGCGGAGCTCAGGCTCGCGCGGCAGCCGCTACCAAGCCACGACCCGCTCACCGCCGTATGCAGCGACTGGTCCGGGGAGCGGGTCTTTGCCGTGGGAAAACATGGTGCGGTGATCGCACGCCAGACTGCCGGCGCAGCTGGCAAGGAAACACGCGAGCCGTGGGTGCGGATACCCGCGGTCGTCGACACCGATCTGCGTGCCGTGGCCTACGGCGACGGACCAGCATTGCTCGAGGATTCGACGCCTCGCGTCTTCGCCGTTGGAGGGCGCGGCGCACTTCTCAACTGTCATTCCGGCGAATGTCGAGCGATGTCGACAACGACCCTCGAAGATCTCCATGCCGTCGCGATTGCCGGAGGCCAGGCGATCGCGGTCGGCGACGGCGGCACGATCCTTCACGTGACGGTCGACGCCAGCCGATGGCGTGCGACGTACCATGACCCCAGCGAGTATGAGGCAGTGCGCCGCCTACCTTTGATCAGGAGCACGTTCGTCAGCCTGCGGGAGCAGGCCGAGCTGCTGCGGAAGGACAGCGAGCTGCTCGTAGCCGAACGGGTGGATGTTGGCGTGACGAGCTCCCTACGCGCCGTGACCCTGACATGCGACGAGTACACGCGTTGTCGAGCGAAGATCGTCGGCGAGCCGGATATCGTGATCGAAGGAGAAGGCAGCGGGCCTTGCGACAACGGACGGGCCTACTTGTCCCTCGGATACCGCCATTGCAGCTGGACCTGGACGAGCCGAAAGGCATCCCCCGACGACGCTCGACCCGAGCAACCGATCGCGCTCCCGGTTCACGTGGTAACGAAGCGTGGGGTCTGGCGGACAGAGACGTCCAAGACGAACGCCGTCGTCTCGTCGACGATGGCGCGGATCGGCTCGATGACGATGCCCCTCTCCTCGCCGGTCGAGGTTCGTGCGGCCGTGGCGACTCCCGGCGGCGCCTTCGGGGTCGGCGCCGATGGTGAGCTCTACGCAGTTCAGTGAGCCTGGCGTTAGCCGCGAACCAGGCGACTGACACGCGCAGGCATCCCGCGACGAGCACGACGGGACGACTGCGCCCGGTCCGCTCACCCCGTCCGCGGGCGAGGCCCTTCGGCCGCGCGCAAGAAGCGCTCCGCGAGCTCACGGGCAGGCATCGGCTTGCCGATGTAGTAGCCCTGGACCTTCTCGCACCCGAGCTCGGCGAGCGCCGCGAGCTGCTCGCCCGTCTCCACGCCCTCGGCGACGACCGAGAGCCCGAGCGCCTGCGCCATCGAGATGATCGCCTGCACGATCGGACGCGTGCTCGTCTTCGCGCTCGCGGCTGGATGCATGCCAGTGACGAACGAGCGATCGATCTTCAGCGTGTCGATCGGGAGCTGCTGCAAGTAGCTCAGGCTGCTGTAGCCCGTTCCGAAGTCATCGACCGCCACGGTCACCCCGAGATCGCGCACGCGCGACAGGCTGCTCGCGGAGGCTCGCTTGTTCGTCATCAGCGCGTCTTCGGTCACCTCGAGCTCGAGGAAAGACGCGGGAAGGCCGCTGCCCCCGAGCGCCCTCGTGACGAGCTCGACGAGCACGTCGCTGTCCACCTGCCGCGCCGAGACATTCACCGCGACACGCGGCGGCGCCCGCCCCGCGCGCAACCATTCGGCGCTCTGCTCGCAGGCACGCCTCAGCACCCAGGCGGTGAGCGGCACCATGAGCCCCGCCTCCTCCGCAACGGGCAGAAACGCCGCCGGGCTGAGGAGCCCACGCGTCGGATGATTCCAGCGAACGAGCGCCTCGAGGCCGGTGAGCATGCCCGACCCGACGTGGATCTGCGGCTGGTAGTGGAGCTCGAGCTCGACGTTCCCCGCCTCGATCGCACGACGAAGCTCGTTCTCCGTCACGCGTCGAGGATCGGGCTGCGTCTCGGCCTCGTGCGAGTGGAAGACGAGCCGGTTCTTGCCCGCCTTCTTCGCCTGGTACATCGCGTGGTCGGCCGCCCTCGCGAGCTCCTCGAACGAGGTCCCGTCCTCCGGGAACACGGCGCACCCGATGCTCACGCCGATGAGGACCTCCTGTCCCGGCAGGCGGATCGGCGCCGCGATCGACGCGAGCACTCGGCTCGCAATGACGGAGACCTGCGACGGTCGATGCGCGTCAGGGAGGATCATCGTGAACTCGTCGCCGCCGAGGCGGGCAACGGTATCGCCGTCGCGAACGCACGCGCGGAAACGGTCCGCCACGACCGAGAGGAGGGCGTCGCCGGCCGCGTGGCCCAACGAATCATTGACCCGCTTGAACCCGTCGAGGTCCATGTAGAGGACGGCAAACTTCCCGCCGGATCGTGACGAGATGCGGATCGCCTCCTCCATCCGTCGCTGGAAGGAGACTCGATTCGGGAGGTTCGTCAGCGCATCGAAGTAGGCGTGGCGAGCCAGACGCTCCTGGGAGAGCTTGCGTTCCGTGACGTCGGAGAACGAGATGGCCACGGCGTGAGGAGCTGGCTCTCCCGGCGTGAAGAGCGCGCGTGCATTCATGGAGAGCCACGCACGCGTTCCGTCACGGCGGGTGATCTGCACCACGACGTCGGAGATGGGCGACCCGTCTGCGAGCGTCGCGGCGATCGGAAACGAGTCCTGAGCGAACGGTCTTCCCGTCGCGTCGACGAGGTCTTCTGAAGGCAGGACCCCGACGTGCGCCATCAGCGCGTCGCCGTCGACGCCGAGGATTCGCTCCGCGGCGGCGTTGTGCGCAAGCGTCCGCCCCTCTCGGTCCTTGAGCAGGATGCCTTCCTGCAGGGACGAGACCACGGCGCGATAGCGCTCCTCGCTCTCTCGTAGGGCCAGCTCGACGCGCTTGCGGTCCGTGATGTCGAGGATCGTCCCGACTTGCCCGCCGACCTGACCGTCGGGCCTGAAGAAGACCCCCTTGTGGAAGATCACGTCGCGCCGAATGCCGTCGGCGTAGCGCACGGCGGCCTCGTAGATCTGCGTTGCCCGGCTCTCGAGCAGCTTGCGATCCGCCTCGTCATAGACGTCGGCGAGGTCCTTCGGCCACTTGTCGTAGACCGTCTTGCCGATGATCTCGTCGCGCTCCTCGCCGACGTAGGCACAGAATGCGGCGTTGCAGCCGAGGTACGCGCCCTCGGGATCCTTGTAGAAGATCGGCGCAGGGATCCCGTCGACGATCGCCTGCAACAAGCTCAGTTGCTCTTGCTGCTGTGCCTCGCGTCGCTTGCGCACTCCGATGTCCTGGTAGATCCCGAACATCCCGACGATGCGCCCCTCCGCATCCGTCAGCGGCGCTGTCGTGATGCTCGCCTCGAACAGCGTGCCGTCCTTGCGGACGCGTGGACCTTCGTGCTGGCCGAAACCACCGTCCCGCGCGCGGCTCGCGAGGATGGCAAGCAGATCCTCCCACGTGCCCGTGGGCATGATCGGGATGCGCCGCCCGATGATCTCTTCGGCCGACCAGCCGAACAGCCGTTCTGCAGCGGGGTTCCACGCCTGCACGATGCCGTCCAGGGTGACGGCGGAGATGGCGAGCGGGCACACGCGTGCGACCGCCCGCACGTGCTCTGCAGGACCGCAGCGCATCGCCCCGAGATCGAATGGGCTCGGGGCACCCACCGGCAGACGCTCCGCCGGATCCCCCGGCTCACGCTGGAGCTGGAGCTCGAGCGCCCGGCGTCGAGCCGAAACGAAGCGCCTGCTGATCATGGCAGGGCCTCGGCGCGTCATTTCGTGGGGAACGGGTCCGGTTCGACCGCCAAGCTCAGCCAGGCTTCGTCGACGTCCATCAAGTCGTCTTCCGTGAGCGGAACCACCGACGGCGGCGCCGAACGCGGCGGCGGGACCGTCGGTGGAAGGTCCGAGTCCGTCGGTCGCGGTGGCTCGATCTCGCCGCGCGCCATCGCGATCAACTTCGGGTCGATCTGCGGCATCGCCCGCGTGACGCGGGTCGTGTACGCGCATGCTATCTGCCGCTGGACTTCCCTTCCGGCCGGACGCTGGAGGGTCTTCTCCTCCTCTTCATCGTCGTAGTCCAACAGCTTCGGGACCGGTCGCGCGCTCTCTGCCCTTCGCATGGGTAGCTCTCCCCAGGGGGAAACGGCACGAGCGCGGACGACTTGAGGGCGCCGGGCGCGATCTCTCCGGAAGAGCTCGTTGCTCAGGTGTAGCCGCGCGCCTGCAGCGCGTAGAGCCGCGCATACGTCTTCGCCGCGGCGACGAGCTCCGCGTGCGTTCCATCCTCGGCAATGACGCCGTTCTCGACGACGAGGATGCGATCGGCCATGCGCACCGTCGGGAAGCGGTGCGAGATGATGATCGTCGTGCGGCCCTTCGTGAGCTGCTGGAATCGCTCGAACACGGCGTGCTCCGCCTCGGCGTCGAGCGCAGCGGTCGGCTCGTCGAGGACGAGGATGTCGGCGTCTTCACGCATGAAGCCACGCGCGAGCGCGATCTTCTGCCACTGTCCGCCCGACAGCTCCGCGCCGTCCTGGAACCAGCGGCCGAGCGGCGTCTCGATCCCTTGCGGAAGCCCGGCGAGGACCGGAGCGGCTCCGCCCTGGTCGGCCGCACGCACGATCCGCGATTCGTCCTCGAGATGTTGCACGGCACCGACGCCGACGTTCTCGCGGAACTTCAGCTGGTACTGGTTGAAGTCCTGGAAGACCACGCCGAACCTCCGGAGGAGCGCCGCGCGGTCCCAGTCGCGCAGGTCCTTGCCGTCGAGGAAGATGCGCCCCGCGGTCGGCTCGTAGAGACGACTCAAAAGCTTGATGAGCGTCGTCTTGCCGGCGCCGTTCTGCCCGACGATGGCGACGCTCTGCCCTTCGGGAATGAACAGGTCGACGTGCCGGAGCACCCACTTGCTCTGCCCCGGGTAGTGGAAGCTCACGTCGACCAGCCGGATGCCGCGTTCGGAAGCAGGAGGCGCCGCGAGCGCGCTCGACGTCGCGACGGGGCCCGCAGCGGGGTCGGACGGCAAAGGCAGAAGGTCGCGCCCACCGTTCGTTGTTCCCTCGGCCACCTGCTCGACCTCGTTCACGAAGGCCCGCGCCTCGAGATCCGCGTCGAGGTAAGCAAACAAGTTCGACATGTAGAGGTTGTGCTCGTAGATGCTCCCGATCCCGCTCAGGATCGACTGGAAGGCCGACTGACCGTTCCGGAACGCGAGGACGTACATCGTCATGTTGCCGAGCGTGAGCCGGCCGACCGCCGCGAGGACGGCCATCGATGCGTACGCGCCGTAGAACGCCAGCGTCGCGAGCAACGACAGGCCGTAGGTCACGATCGTTCGCCGCACGGCGAGCTTCGAGTCCTCGCGATGAAACCGCTCGGCGAGCTCCTTGTACCGCCCGAGAAAGAGCGGCCCGAGGCCGAACAGCTTCATCTCCTTCGCGTGTTTGTCGTTCGCGAGGATGTACTCGAGGTACGTCAGGCGCCGGGTGTCCGGAGACCGCCAGTTGCGCATCCGGAAGCCCTGCTTCGAGTACTTCATCTCCGCGATCGTCGCCGGGATCGTCGCGATCATCAGGACGAGCACGACCCACGCGTTGAAGCGGACGAGCAGCGCCGCGTACCCCGCGAGCGTCAGCACGGCCTGCACCAGCGAGAACGTCTCGGAGACGAGAGACAACGGCCGAGACGACGCCTCGCGCCGCGCACGCGTGAGCCGGTCGTAGAACTCCGGGTCTTCGAAGTGCCGCAGCTCGAGCTGCTGGGCGCGCTCGAGGATCGCGACGTTGATGTCGGTCCCCAGTCTCGAGCCTAGGACGGTGCGGACGAGGCTGCCGGTACGATTGATCGTGGCCTGGGCGACGACAAGACCGAGCTCGACCGCGACCCAGAACACGGTCTCGTCGCGCAATCCGGCGACGACGGAATCGACGATGCGCTTGCCCGCGAGGGCGATCGCCGGTCCGAGCAACGAAGAGACAACCGCAATCACGCCGAACGCGGAGGTGAGCCCCGGGGAAGCCTTCCACACGAGGCCGAGCGCCCGCCGGATGAAACGCGCGCTCTCGCGGAGAGCTACGCCGAGCGGCTGCTTGGGAGGATCTCTCGGTGGTAGGCGGCGGGGCGGAGGGCTCAAGGGTGAAGGCTTGTGGATGTCGTTCGGACCTTACTTACCTCGGTTCGGTGAGCTCGACACGGCGCGACCTCGCACCTCGCATGAAGGCTGAGATGCCCGGACCAGCTCCTCGGTAGCAAGGCTCGAGCTGACGCGCGTTCAGCCCTCGGCGTATCGGAGCAAGCCCTCGGGGCCGAACACGTCGACCTTGAGCACGGAGCGCCCGAGGAGCATGCGCGCGCACTCCTGCACGCCTTCGGGGATCGCCGGATGAGGGTGGACGCAGTGGTCGATGTCCGCGAGCGTCGCGCCCATGTGGATGAGGAACGCGATCCCCTGGATCGTGCTCGATGCCTGCGGCCCGACGACGCGCAGACCGAGGATCTTGTCCGACTCTTTCGCCGCGAGCAGCTTCACGAAGCCCCGGGTAGAGCGCATCGCGACGTTGCGGCTGACGAGCCGGTTGCCGACGACACCGACGCGATAAGGGATGCCGAGCTGCTTGGCGCGCGTCTCGTTGAGACCGACGCTCGCGACCTCCGGGCGAAGGAACATGATCGCGCTGAGCGCCTCGTAGTGGATGGGGCGCGGATCGAGCGCGAACATCTTCTCCACCGCGTAGCGGCCTTCGAGCTCCGCGATGTTGACGAGCGCGATGTCCATGGTGACGTCGCCCGCTGCCCAGATGTGCGGCACGGAGGACTGAGTGTCCTTCACCACGATGCTCCCGCCCTTGTCGACCTTCACGCCGACCGTCTCGAGGCCGAGGTCCTGCGTGTTCGGGACGCGCCCGATCGACACGAGCGCCTTCTCGACGTTGATCGTCTCACTCTGGCCGTCGGCGTTCGTGATGACGTATTCGACGCGTCCGTTCTTGATCTCGAGCCGCTCGAGCTTCGAAGACCGGTGAATCGTGACGCCCGACGCTTCGAAGCTCCGCGCGACCTCCTCGGCCACGTCTTCGTCCTCGAACGGCAAGATGCGCGGCTGTCGATCGATGATGTGGATCTTGGTCCGCCCGAAGTTGGCGAACATCGTCGCGTACTCGCAGCCGATCACGCCAGCACCGACGATGACCATGCTCTCCGGGAAGTGCGACCATGACTCGATCTGGTCGCTCGTGACGACCACGTCGCCGTCGATCGGGATGCCGTCCGGAATGCGCGGGCGAGAGCCAGTCGCGATGAGGAAATTCTTGGCCGCGATCGCCTCGACCGTGCCGTCGTTCTTCTTCACCTCGATGCCGTGCATCGACGTGAAGCGCGCCTCTCCGCGCACGAGCGTCACGACGCCACCCTTCGCGGATGGCCTGGAGAGTCCTTCGAGCTGACGGTCGAGCAGCGCGCGGCGCTCGGCGACGGCGAGGCGAACGCATTCGATCACCGACGCGTAGCTCGCCTCGACTCCGCCCGGAGCGCGGTAGCCGCGGTCGGTCTGCTTGGCGATCGAGTAGTCGTTCGACAGGTGCCACATCGTCTTCGACGAGAGGGCGCCTGAATGGATCCCGGAGCCGCCGACGCGCTCTCGCTCGACGAGCAGAACGCGTTTGCCGAGATCGTGCGCGCGCATTGCCGCCGCATAGCCTGCAGGTCCCGCACCGAGCACGCACAAGTCCCATGCGCTCGCCATCGTGAATTTCTCCTCCGTCCTTCCGACGGCCAGCAGGATAGACGCCGCGTTGCCTGCTAGGATAGCGCGCTGTGCCGGCCGTTTCGCCTCCGGAGCCCGGATCGTCGTCTCCGGACAGGGCGTTCGACGGCGATCCCTCGTGGCGCGTGACGCGCGTCCTCCGCGACGGCACGGCCGTGACGCTTCGACCCGTCACGCCCGACGACCGTGAGGAGATTCGACGAGGTCTCCTCGAGCTCTCGCCGCAGTCGCGTTACCTCCGCTTCATGCACGTCGCGACGCTCCCGACGGACGAGCTCCTCGACTACCTGACGCAGGTCGACCAGCGAGACCACATCGCGATCGGAGCGTCGATCGAGTCTCCCGATCTGAAGACGGAGCGTGGCGTGGGCATCGCTCGTTTCGTTCGCCTCGATGGGTTGCGAGACACGGCCGAGGCTGCGATCACGGTCGTCGACGACATGCAGCGCCGCGGCCTCGGCACCGTCCTGCTCGTCGAGCTGCTCCGCGCTGCGAAGGCACGAGGGATCCGCAGGATCCGCGCCGAGGTGCTCGCGGACAACGACACGATGCGCATGATCCTCGAGCGCGCTGGCGCGACGAAGGTCCCATCGGAGTGCGGCGACGGAACGATCGCCTACGATCTCGCCATCGTCGACGAGCGGTCCGCGGAGAAATCCGCCCCTTCGGTCTTCGAGGTCCTCAGGGGAGCGGCGGAGACGATGGCCCTTCGCCTCCGACGGTAGCGCCCGACGCGGCGGGTCAGCGCTTGCGGCGCAGGCTCGCGAGCGCGAGGAGGCCGAAGACGATCGAGACGACGCCGGGCCCCGACGTCCCCACGGGACTGCCGGAGCACATGCCGGCGCTCGCGTCCTGAGCGGGCTCCGGCTTCGGTGCTCGGCACACCTTCGAGTCGCCCTCTGCGACGCAGAGCTCGCCCTCGACGCTGCACGTCTCGGTGGCGGAGCAATCCTCGGCGCACGTCGTCTCGTTTGCGGCGTCCGGGTCCGGCAGGCAGAGCGCAGACCGGCACTCGTCACCGCTCGCGCAGGCCTCCTTCGGCTTGAGCTTCCGGGGGTCGGGCCCGCCCTCGAGCCACGGCTCCGCCTCGGCGAGCTCGTAGCCCTTCAAGATGAGGTCCTTGAACGGAGAGACCTTCGTGTAGAGGTTGCGTCCGTCGATGCAGTTCGCGGCCGGGTTGCTGCTCTCCGGCGCCGCCGCATTGCCGCCGCGCGAGACGACGCCGACGATGGCGTTCGTCTCCTGCGCAAACGCGGGCCCGCCGCTGTCGCCGGAGCAGATGGACTCGCCGACCTCGAACTCGTTCGGCGGAACGGCGCCCGCCGACCTGTCCGGACCGACCGTCATGACCTCGACGTTCTTGCGCTGCATGCGCTGATCCGGCTGCGGCGTCTTCTCGGTGACGCCCCAGCCGACGGCGGTGATCATCTCACCGACCTCGACGTCGGCATCGAGGCGGATGGGCGCGATCTGCGCGTCCTTCACCGGCTCCTTCAAGACGATGAGCGCGATGTCGTGGTTGCAGAGATTCTTGCCGCCGTCGTCGAGGATCTTCATCCCCTGCCCTGCGGGCTCGACCTCTCCACCACCGAACTCCGGGCGGTCCGTGCCGGTGAAGACGTACATCGTCTCGGGCTTGTGGTTCTTCCGGATGGTGCCCGCGATGATCGGCGTGCCGTCTTCCTTGCAGGCCGCGTACGCGTCCGTGTCGCCGACGCAGTGGCGTGCCGTGAGCACGAGCCGCGGAGCGAGCAGCGTTCCGGTGCACTGACCGAAGCTACGCGTGTCGGGATCGTAGTGGACGAGGAGCACCACCGCGTCCTGCGAAGGATCGGAGGGCTTGCCTTTGATGACGGCGCTGCGTGCCTGTCGAACGGCGTCGTTCGCGCCGAACGTGGACGTGTCCTCCCCCGAGGAGCAAGCGGAGAGAGAGGCGAAGAGTGACAGCGTGAGGGCCGGAAGCGCGCGGTTCGCGATCATGCGTTCCTTTGCTTGGGGGGGACGACTCTGGCTTCGAAGCAGGCAAGAGCAAGAGCGGCGCGAACCTAAACCCCCACTTCCGTCGGGCGGCAAGGAGCGAGTCCTGGTTGAGACGACAAGCGGACACCCGCAAGCGACATGCGGCGCATGAGCTTCACCTGATGACCGCGCGCAGAGGCTCCTTCGGCTCAGGCAAGAGAGCGCAAGCATGCCAGCGCGGAAAATGCCGCTGAGCACGGCCGCGCCGCGTGCTCGAACGACAGACCATGCGACGGCCGCACAACGACAGCACAAGGAAGCCGCTCAGAACCCCGAACGCCGGATGCCCTTGTACCCCGAGAAGCTCCGTGCATTGTGCACGCAACCGTACGAACAGCTCCGGCACTCGTAGACCGTGGGCGCGCCCCAGCCATCGCCCCTCTCGTAGATCGCGATGTGTCCTGCGCCGCCGCTCCGGTACACGAGCGCGTCGGCTGCGCGAAGCGAGCCACGCGAGACGGTCGACCAGCGGCCAGACGCGTCGACGACGAAGTCGGACGTGCTGTAGGGATGCGAGCTCACCGAGAGCTTCTTGGTGCCGAACTGCCAGGCCTTCGCGACGAGGCCGGAGCAGTCGGCGCCGTAGCTGCCCGAGTGAGAGCAGGAGGGGCAGCTACCCCTGCACGAGCCACGCGTGCTCGAGGTCGGGCCCGACTCGAGCCACGCGCCGCCACCCCACCAGTACGAGAAGCCCACGGCCGCCTTCGCGCGCGCGATCGCGTTCGCGGGCGACGCGGGGCCGTCCACGTCGACGGCGCCACCGCTACTGCCGCCCGCCACGGGCGTCAGGTATCCCGAGTGCGCGTAGCCCGTCACGCCGTTGTACGTGACCCTGTAGAAGCCGCTCGTCGGCGTCGGCGCGGCGAGCGTCACGATCGTCCCCGACGGAATGACGGCGAGGATCGCCGAGCTCGTGTTCGCGGCCTTGCGAAGATTCAGGTTCGCGGTCGCGCGCGCCTTCGTCGTGGCGGCCATCACCTGCGAGGTGTCCGGCAGGCCGGGGATCGAATCATCGGCGGGAACGAGCTCGTCGTCATCGAGGATGCTCTCGTCGCCGACGTCACCTTCCGAGCTCTCGTCGACATCGAGCTCGGCGCCGGCGCCGGCGCCCACCAGCGTCATCTCGCCCGAGCCATCACCTGCGGTCGGGTCCGACGTCGGCCCACAGCCTGCAGCGACGGCGACCGAAAGACCTGCGATGATGGCAACGAGCAGCGAACGCATGACCTCGGCATCGAGCAAGCCCCGAACCAAATTGCGCAGTTGCAAGGCGTTCTCGGAAGGTCACACGCTCAGTGGATCTTTTGCGGGATCGGACCTCTTTGTTCGCGCTCCGTCGCACACCCTGCGAGATCACACTCGCGTCGCTTCACGATCATCCTCGCGCGGGCTCGCGCTGCGTTCGCGAGGGCCGACGTGGTGAAGACGCGCACCAGGTTCGTCGCGATCATGGTCGGCGCTCTGCTGATTGCGGCGATGGCCACCGTCATGTGGGTCACGGTCTCACGCGACGCCAAGCCTGCTGCAGTGACCGCGCGGCAGGGTTCGAGCGCCGATCAGGGATTGTCCTCCGGAAGCTTCGAACCCGCGCCGATCGTCACGGCCGCAGCGGCGCCGGTCGGCGATCCCGCTGAAGCCGACACGGGCGCAAGCGCGGCGGCCTTGGTGGCAGCGCGATGGGGCTCGGGCCGCGGTGAGCTCGGTCGCTCACGCCCGCAAGAAGGCAATCCCGAAGGTCCGATGAGCTTCGTACGTGCGGGCGACGAGCTTCTCGTGCTCGATCAGGTCAACGGTCGCGTCGCGCGCTATGACGCGAATGGGAAGCTTCGCAGCACGTTCGAGGCGACCGCGACGACGCAAGACCTCGCCGTCGCGAAGGACGGCACCGTCGCGCTGCTCGATCGTCTCGTCGACAAGACGGTCCGCCTCGTGGACAAGAACGGAAGGCCCATCGGCGCGCTCCCGCTGCCGCCCGATCGCGTCGACGATCCCGGACTCGTGACCGGCGTCTTCGTCGACGGAAAAGACGTGTATGTCGAGAAGGAGCACGGCGTGCTCACGCGCATCGGGTCGACCGACGGGAGCTCCGCCGACGCTGCCGAGCTCACAGGTCGCCCGAGCAAGGACGGAACGTTGCTGCTGATGGCCGTCCTCGCGCCGGCGGAGGCGCGCGTGACGCTGAACGCGTTCGATCGGAAGCTCGGCTCGTTGCGCTTCGCCCGCGCGATCCACTTCCCGCGGCCGGCGCGGCAGATCATGCTGCTCGACTCCGACATGCGCGGGACGGTCTACGTGGGTGTCCTCGGCGGCAACCCGCAGATGGTCCACATCGCGTGTCTCGATCCAGGAGACGGGCACGCCATCGGGCGACTCTCCGTTCCGACGAGCGCGACACCGGAGGAAGCGTTCCGGGACTTCAGCATCGGCGACGACGGCACGATCGTGCTCGCGCTACGGACCGAAGACGGAATCGAGTACCACACCGCTCACTGCCCCTGACGGGATCGTCCGAACGCGAGCGCCCACGTCGCCGCGCGCGCGAGGGTGCGTGCGGCGCGGACGCGCTTGCTCGTCTCCGCTCCACTCCGTCCGAACGATGCCTCTCCGGCGTAGACGAACGCGTCGAGCCATGCCTCGGCCGGCTCCCGCGCGAGGACACCTCCGAGGTCGAAGAGCGAGAGCTGCTCGCATCCCGAGGCTCGCGCGATGGCCGCGTCGTCCGCGAGCTCGGAAGGGTCGCGGTAGACGGGCTCGTCCTCGAGCGCGCCGGTGCCAACGCAGCCGAGCGAGATGCCCGCGCCGTCTCCCCATCGCCGCAGCGTGCGCGCGGCCGCCGCCGCAAGGAGCGCCTTCGTGTCATGCCGGCGGAGCGTGCCTCGGGACCAGCCTTCGAGGATCGACGTGTACATCATCACGCTCACGTGCCCGGTGCCGAGGGCGTCGACAGGCGTCCCGAGGAGCGACTGCCAGCGCTTCGCACCAGGCGGATCGAGCGCGACGAGCGGCCAGACCGCCATCGAGGTCGCTATCCCGCGCGCGTGGAGCTCACGAACCGTCTCGGCGAACGCGCGCGACGCCACATCGAAGAGCGGAGCCGGCGCCCGCGTCAGCCCGGCCGCAAGTCGCGAGAGGCCCTCGCCGCCGCGCCCCTTGGCGGAGACGGCCGCCGCCAGCGAACGCGCCTGGGCGAACGGCGGCTCGAGATCGAACAGGACGTCATGCGGTCGGGCGCCGGCAGCCTCGAGGACGTCACACACCGATAGCGTGAGGCGGCTGAACTCCGTTGCGTTGTGGACGCTCGCCCATCGTCCGTGCT
This sequence comes from Pseudomonadota bacterium, assembly GCA_023423895.1. GTDB lineage: Bacteria > Myxococcota_A > Polyangia > Polyangiales > Polyangiaceae > Labilithrix. The sequence goes on along the minus strand of JAFAER010000266.1, from coordinate 2,692 downwards.
CGTCCGAGAGCATCGGCCAGATCGAGAGCGACACGCCTGCATCGCGCAGCGCCCGCGCGACGTCCGGGAGGCCGCGCTGGTCCCAGGGACGCACCGCCAGCACGACCTCCAGGCGATACCGCGCCAAGAGCGCGAGGGGCCGCGGGCGAACGAGATCGGAATGCGGGAGCGTCTCGCAGTAGACGCGGCGAGTCTCCATGGGCGGACGTACATCTACATGATAGCCGCGCGCCAGCGTATGCTCGGTCGCGAACCGCGTGATCGGAGCTCAGCGATGAAGATCCTCTACGGCGTCGTCGGCGAAGGCATGGGGCACGCGATGCGTTCTCGCGTCATCCTCGAGCATTTGATCGCTCAGGAGCACGACGTCGAGATCATGGCGTCGGGACGTGCGGTCGACTTCCTCTCGAAGCGCTTCGAGGGCGTCAACCGCATCCACGGCCTCCACATGATCTACGAGGAGAACCGGGTTCGGCCGATGAAGACGCTCCTGTCGAACGTCACGACCGGCGCGACCGGCCTGCCGAAGAACATCGCCGCCTACTTCGAGCTCGTCACGAGCTTCCGCCCGCAGGCGGTCATCAGCGACTTCGAGTCGTGGACGTACCTGTACGGCAAGACGCATCGCTTGCCCGTGCTCTCGGTCGACAACATGCAGATCATCAATCGCTGCACGTTGCCGGCGGAGGTGATCGCCGGACACCAGACGGAGTTTCAGCTCACCAAGGCGTTCATCAAGAGCAAGCTTCCGTTCTGCGACGAGTACTTCATCACGACGTTCTTCCATCCCGAGGTCCGCAAGGAGAGGACGCGGCTCTTCCCGCCCATCCTGCGGCCGGAGATCCTCGGCGCCAACCGTCGCCCGGGCGACCATCTCCTCGTCTACACGACGGGAGAAGGCAACGACGCGTTCGCGGAGACGCTCGAGAAGACGGGCATCGAGTGCCGGATCTACGGGATGCGTCGCGACCTGAAAGCGGAGGTCGTCGAAGGAAACCTTCGCTTCCAGCCGTTCAGCGAGGACAAGTTCATCGACGACCTCGCGTCCTGCCGCGCGGTGATCGCAGGCGGCGGCTTCACGCTCATGGGCGAGGCCGTGTATCTCCGCAAGCCGATGCTGGCCGTGCCGCTCGCCCGTCAGTTCGAGCAGGTGCTGAATGCTCGCTACCTGGAGCTCGAGGGCTACGGCCGGTACGCCAAGACGCTCGACGATCCGAAGACGATCACTGACTTCCTCGACGCGATCCCCGGATGCGAGCAGAAGCTCGCTGGCTATCGCCAGGACGGCAACACGAAGGTCACGGCAGCGATCGACGAGTGGCTCGACAAGGCCGCCGCCGGCGTCCTCTGAGGCCAACGCGAACGGAGCGCGTTCTCGTGACGCGCGAAACGTCGTCCTGACGCACGATCGCGAACGCGACCGTCATCGCGTGAGCTCGCAACGTGCCGCTGAGCTGCGCAAAAAGCACGTCTCCGAGCGCCCGCACGGGTTCCGTCGGCAGCGGCGAGCGTGCGATGGGTCATCGCATGGCGAAGTCGTTCGGAGCACTCCACCTCATCACCATCGGGCTCGTCGTCTCGGGGCTCGGCACCGCGAGCTGCGGGTCGGCCGACCCGGACGCGGATCCGAATCGAAGCGAAGATCCCACCGAAGTCCGACCTGGCGGCTCGAATGGATCGAACGACGGCCCCGGCGCGAGCGGCGACGACGGTCAGGACGGGACCGAGGTCGGGGGCGACCCCGAGACCCCCACGCAGCCGCCCGCGGCGCCGACGTGTCCCAAGTACGAAGAGCCGCTGCCGACGCAGGCGAGCTTGGCCGGGCTCTCCTTCTCGCGCGAGAAGGCCGCGGACTTCCTCCTCGGCGCGCTCGCGCTCCGGTATCCGGTCGGCAAGGCAATCGTCGAAGGCGGGATGTCGAGCGAAGGCGTCTACGGCAACTGCCTCGACGTGTTCCTCACGAACAAGTCGAGCGCCGACGGCGTGCTTCGCCACGCCGCCACGACCGTGCACGAGTGTGGGCACTTCTATGATCTGCGCCTCTCGAAGGGCACCACGTCCACGCTCGTCATCCGCCCCGATCTGACGTTCGCATGCGAGAGCGGCGACACGACGAGCCGTGGTGGAAAGACCTTCGCGCGAAGCCTCCTCACGAGAGACGCACACGCCGCGAAGCGGAGGCCGTGTGGCGGAGGCGGAAAGGGCTGCGACTCGTACGGCACGACGTACCTCACCGGCGGCAGCGGCGAGCAGGGCTACAACTTCGTCCTCGAGGAGGCGGCGCAGTACGTCAACTCGCTCGCGACGGCGCTCGCGTTCCGGGAGCCATATGCCGGCTCGCGTGCGAGCGAGCGCGACGGCATTCTCACGTTCCTCTGGTACATCGAGCGGTACCTCGCGATCGCGCGGAACGAATACCCCGAGGCCTACCAGCTCATCAGCGAGAACGAGTGCTGGCGCAAGGCGACGCTCACGATCTGGGATCGTGCGTGGCTCTACCTCGACGCGACCAAGGACATGAAGGAGCTCGGTCTCGACGACGAAGCGATCGTTCCGCTCGTGAACGAGCCGGAGCTGCTCGCGGAGATCGAGGCGCTCCGCAAGCTCGAATGCAAGTGAGCCGAGGGACTCAAAGCTGCGCGAGCGCGGAGGTATGCGCCGGAGTCGTGCCGCAACAGCTTCCGAGGATCGA
>JAFAER010000264.1 GCA_023423895.1 Pseudomonadota bacterium | reverse complement strand
GAAGAAGCGCCAGCCGATCAACATCGACGTCGTGAAGAAGATCTACCTCATCCTCCATCCGGAGGAGGGGGACATCAAGACGGTGAAGTACCGCAAGGACATCCCGCAGCACCGTCTCTACTTCCACGAGTACGCGCCGCCGGACAAGATCACCTACAAGGTCCGGCAGATCCTCGACTGGACGAACGATCCCGAGACCCGCCGCACCCGCAGCGCAGTCCGGATCGCCGCGCGTGCGCACTACGACCTCTTGCGCGTGTTCCCGTTCGCGACGGACAGCGGCAAGGTCGCTCGCCTCTTCATGAACCTGCTGCTGCTGCGGAACGGCTACCCGCCGGCCATCGTCCACTCGACGGAGCGGCAGCGCTACTACGAGGCGCTCAAGGGCTCGAGCGCGGTGATGACCCAGATCATCCACGAGTCGATCGAGAACAACCTCGGCTCCGTCGAGAAGCTGCTCGAAGTCCACGAGAGCAAGGGCTACACGGTGAGGGTATAGGGCCCTCCACGTCTGCGGAGGTCCCCGCGCCCTCGCGCGGACACGATAACCTCCTACCAGCGGCTCTCAGGACATGCTCACGAAGCGGATCATCCCCTGCCTCGACGTAAAGGACGGCAGGGTCGTCAAGGGCGTCAACTTCGTCGACCTCGTCGACAAGGGAGATCCGGCGGAGCACGCCCGCCGCTACGACGAGGAGGGCGCTGACGAGATCACCCTCCTCGACATCACGGCCACGACCGAAGGGCGTCGCGCCATGCTCGACGTCGTCGCTCGCACGGCGGAGGCGACGTTCACGCCGCTCACCGTCGGCGGCGGAATCGGCTCGGAAGCGGACGTCGAGGCGCTGCTCGAAGCGGGCGCGGACAAGGTGAGCCTGAACTCGGCCGCCGTCCGCGACCCCGACCTCATCGCGCGCTGCGCGCGGCGTTGGGGCTCGCAGGCGATCGTCGTCGCGATCGACGTGAAGCGCGACCAGGCGGCTGCCGAGCCGAGCTGGGACGTGTACACGCGCGGAGGTCGGACCAACACCGGCCTCGCCGCGCTCGACTGGGTGAAGCGCGTGGTCGACCTCGGAGCGGGTGAGATCCTGCTCACGAGCATGGATCGCGACGGGACCCTGGCCGGCTACGACCTCACGCTGCTCCGCGCGATCCGTCCCCTTGCGTCGGTGCCCGTCATCGCGTCGGGCGGCGCCGGCACACTCGAACACCTCGTCGACGCGGCGAGAGAGGGCGCGAGCGGCATCCTCGCAGCATCCATCTTCCACGACGGGACGTACACGATCGGCCAGGCGAAGTCGTTCCTCGCGCGCGCGGGGATCCCGATGCGGACCGACTCCGAACCGGACGTGGAGGCTCACGCGTGAGCTCGCTCGAGACGTCGGTGACGCTCGAAGACGTCTTCACCGTCGTCGAGGCGAAGCGAGTCCCGCTCGCCCCCGAGCTCGCCGGCTATCTCGCTCTCGAGATCGCCGATGGGACCGACGCAGGCAGCGGCAACGTCGATCCCAAGACCGTGTTCATCAGCGAAGAGGGTACGGTCGCCCTCGTCCGCCCGAAAAAAGACCCGATCACGGGCGAAGCGGAAGCGAGCGTACGCGCGCTGCTGAACAAGCTGCTCGACGCGAGCGGCTCGGGCACTCCGGCCCTCACGACCGCTGCAAAGCGGAAGCCTGGAAACGGCTTGCCCGCTCTGGTCGAGGAGCTCGAGGCCGCACTCATCCCCGTCAATCGTGCGGCGGGCCGGCGCGCGCTCGCGCGGCTCGTACGCGAGGTGAAGCGCGTGCTGCTCGGGGTCGGGCGCAATGCATCCCTCGCCAACCCTGCCGTCAGCCGCAGCGAGCCGAAGGTGGCGAGTCTTCCTGCGCCTCACGCGCGCCCGGCACTGCGCAAGCGCGACGACGATCGCAAGTCGGACCCGAAGGTGACGCCGCCGAGGACGGAGGGCTCCAAGAGACCGCCGGACAGCGTTCGCCGCTTCGGCTCGTTCGGCGAAGAGCCCACGACCGCCAAGCGCGAGAACCAGCTCGCGCAGCTCGCCTCCGACATGGCGGCCGTCGACAGCACCCCGGCAACGCAGGACGCAAAGGTCGGCGTCGGCGTCGACGCCAAGCCGGAGATGCCGGCGAACGTCTCCGGGCCGCTGCCCGGTCGACCTCCGGCAGCCGCGTCGACGCGTCCCGCCGCAGTGCTGCCGCCCGTGCCGGTGAAGTCGCCGTCGGGACCGCCGGCTCCTCCTCCGCCGCCGAAGCGCGATCCGGCGCCGGCGCCGGTCGTCGCCGAGGTTCGACCCGATGTGCCTGGGCCGACGCTGTTTCGCGGCGACGAGGTGGAGAGCCTGCTCGACTCGTTCGGCGTGTCGAGCGCCCACGAGGACAAGCAGATGGCGCGCGAGCTCAAGGCGATCGCGGGCCTGTCGCCGACGCCGCCACCGCCGGACGCCAAGACGCTCGCGGAGCTGACGAAAGACGTCGGCAAAGGCCTCCCGCCGAAAGCAGCGCTCGGCCTCGACGGCGACAGCGTCGAGGCGCTGCTTGCGCTGACCGACGCGAGCGCTCCGGTTCCGAGCGTGGCATCGTCGACGAAGGTGCCCGCCGCGGCGCCTGCCGAGCCCTCGCCTCCGCCAGCCCCTCCCGCAAACCTGCCGCCGAGCCCCATCTTCGGCTCCGGCGCTGCGAGCTCGTCGGCCGCCGCCTCCGCGCCTGGCGCTCCCGCAGCGCTGCGCCAGGCGACGGAAGCCGTGCCGCCGCCCGCTCCGCGGGAGGAGTCTCCGCGTGCCGAGGTCTCGTTCCGCCAGCCCGATCCTCCCAAGATCGAGCCGCCGAAGGCGAGGCTCGCCGATCCGCCGGCAGCTGCCAAGACGACGGGCGCACGCGTGCGGGTCGCGACCGACGGCGGCGCAGCGGCAGCGTCGCAGTCCGGTGTGAAGCGTTCACGCGCGACGGCGAGCGGCCAGCGCCCGCGCGCGCCGAAGACCGGCCTCGCCATGCTCGTCTTCGCGCTGCTGGTGCTCGCAGGCGGGACGGTCGCGGTCTGGAAGTTCGCCCCCCAGGTCTTCACGGGCAAGAAGAAGCCCGCCGCGTCGACGGCGCCGGCGGCGAGCGCCTCCGTCCCCGCGGCGCCGAAGTGCAAGGTCGCGCTCGTGCTCGCGGAGGTCCCGGCCAACGCGGAGATCCTCCTCTTGATGGGGCAAGCGCCCGTCGACGTCGAGCGCATGCCGGTCGGCACCCGGCTCGAGTTCGTCGCCACCGCCGAGGGTCATGCGCCTCGCCGCGCCGTCATCAAGGGTGAGTCGCCCTGGGACACGGGGCCCGACGGCAAGCCGCGCATCGAGGTCCCGATCCAGCTCGACCCTTCGAAGGCGAAGCCGGGAACGGTCGATCCCTGGCCCGCGGCCGAACCCGGCAGCCAGGTCGGTGGCTCCGGCGCGCCCGGCACCGTTCACGTCGTCTCCAACGTGCGCGGAGCCGAGGTGTGGCTCCTCGCCGGGCTCGGCCCGGAGGCGCGCATCGATCAGCTCCGCTGCGATGGCGACATCGACGTGCTCTTCGCCGGGCCACCCGCGCTCCGGCGACGGCTGCATGTCAGCGAAAAGGACATCGCTGCGACGCAAGCCGATCCTTCGGGAAACAAGGTCGTCACCGTCAACGCGAAAGAAGCGCAGAAGTAGTCCGCGCTTTCGCTCAATCGCAGGCGCTACGACAACCCGACGCGCACGAGCGACACGCATCGCGACAATCGCGAGAGCAGCGGTCGCGCGTCTGACGACACTCGAGTCGGCAGAAGCCGTTGTTGTTGCACTTGCCGAGGCAGGTCTCCTCCGCGTCCTCGCACGCCGAGCGGCAGGTCGCCATCGTCGCCTCGCACGCGGGCGCATTTGCACAGGCATCGCCGCCGGCGTCGGTCGAAACCGCGTCCTCGACGGAGGCGTCCTTCACCGAGGCGCCCGCGTCGCTCGACGAAGCGGCGTCCTGCTCGGCGAGCGGATCGCTGCCCTGCCCGCCGACATCTTCGAACTTCTCGAAGTCGTTCATGCACGCGGCGACACCGGCGAGCACTGCAAAGGCGACGAGCACGTGACGTACGTGGCGCATGTCAGAAGACCCCCTGAAGCGTCACGAAGGACGGGCTGGCCGTCAGCTTCGCGGACGGCGACGCGGGCAACCTCGCGGTCGACTTCTTCGGTGTGCCGAGCACGAATAGCGTGACACTCGCTGCGGCCGCGACCGCGAACACGCCGAGGCCGACGTTGGCCAGCGTCTGCTGCGTCTTGCCGCTCGAGACGTCACCGTCGTGCCCGGGCGGGCACGGGCCGTTGCCGCACGCCTTCTCGAGATCCGAATAGGTGCCATTCGCTATCGCGCCTGCGACGACGAACGTCGCAAGCCCGGCGAGGGCAATGCCGCCGGCCGCGTACGCGAGCGGGCGCATCACGGCACGCGAGCCGCCGTCCGAATCGACGGCGACCGTGCTCGCCGCCGGTGCCTCTGGCGACGACGATGCGCCCTCGGCGCCGGCGTCGAGGGCGACTTGTTTGTGCTCACCAGCCCGAACAGCGACGGTCTCCGAGAGCGGCGCCTGACCTGGAGTCTCGACGCTGACGCGGACCTCGCCTGGAAGCACGGGGACCGGCTCGGCCCATCCGCCGCGGCGGACCTCGTCGCCGGCCACGCGCAGGGTCGTCGACTCGGCGGGATGGGTCACGGTGACCTCGACGAACCCGAGCTTCGGTTGGAGCTGCGTACGCTCGTCGTTCGCGGCGGTGGCGGCCTGCTCGTATCGTGCGTCCGCGTGAACGAGCTCCTTGGCCTCGACTGCAGCACGACCGAGCTCGACGTAAGCTTCGACGGTCCGCCCCATGTCACGTAGACAGCGCCCGATGTAGAGCCGCGTGTTCGGGCTCGCGACGAGGTCGAGCGAAGCGTTCAGCTCCGTGAGCGCCGCCTCGTACTTCTTCTGGTTGTAGAGCTGACGCCCTTTGATGAAGCGGCTTTGTGCCTGTTCGCGCTGCACGGGCGTCGCGCTCGCCGGAGAGACGCCTGCCGCGAAGCTCGTCGACGGCGCGAGCGCGCAGAGCCCGAGTGCCAGGAGGAAGGTGCAGGATCGACGTCGGAGCGGTTGGCGAGGGTTCATCGATCGTCAGATTCCAAGAGGCTCGTAGCGTCGGTTGCTCGGGCGCGGCGTCGGCTTCGGTGCGCCGTCGCCATGAGGGGAGTACGCGGGCTGGGAGCGTGGCGTCGTGGCCGGAGCGACCGTCGGCGACACCGCCGGCTCGTCCATGGAAGGCGCCGCGGCGGGGGCCGCTTCGCTCGTCGGCACCGAGACAGACGTCGTCGACGGCGTCTCGTCCGTGGCCAGCGGCAGCGGCTGCAGCCGCGCCGTCGCCGGGGTCGTGTCGTTCGTCTCGTCCGCTGGCGTCGATGGCGTCGACGCCGTTCGGTCCCCGGTCGTCTCCGGGCGACTTCGACCAGCAACGAGCGTGGCTCCCCCACCGAGCAGCAGCAGCAGCAGCGTGGCGACCGCGAGCCACCAGCGGTGTCTCTTCGTCGACCGCGGCGGAACGACCTCCACGTCGTCGCGCGAGTCGGCGATCCCCGTGACCGTCACGCTGGTCCCGATGGCCCCGATCGCTCCGACCGCCCCAATCGAGCTCGGCGCGTCGACGACGCTGCCCGTCGACCGAGCGAGCGAGTCGGTGCCGACGCCCTCGCCCGCCATCGGCACCGGCTCTCGCGACGGATCGAGCACGAGCGGCGCACTCTCCGGTCGAAGCGCGAGCGGAGAGTGCGCACGGGCTTCGTTCGCGACTTCGGTCGCGAGCTCGTTCGCGACTTCATTCGCGACGAGCGAGCTCGATCGAACGTCCACCGACGCGCTGGGCGCAGACGGCGTGACCGTGACGCGCTCCTCGATGACGGGCGCGAGTGTCGCCACCGGAACGAAGATGAGCGGAGGCTCCGCGACGACGCCGCCGGTAACCGTGACGCGATCCTCCGGCGCTGCCGCACCGGGCACCGTGAGCCGTTCTTCGATCGCCGGCTCCGATGCGGGTCGCGGCGCGTCGGCGCTCGCCGCCGGAGCGGCCTTCTTCGCGGCCGTCACGGCCGTCACGCCCGTCACGACTGTCACGACGGGTGATGACTTCGGGGCGAGCTTCGGCGGCGCGGGCGCGACACGCGGCGGCGCCGGCGGAGGCGGCGCGGCGGCGCCGCGCTGGTCGTGTCGGACGGTATCCGGCGCGCTGGCGGGGATCTCTTCGACCTCGAGCTCGAGCTCGAGCGAAGCCGGCGGCTCACTCGCGGGCGCCACGTCGGCGCGAACGGGCGGTGACGCGCGCCGAGGAGCAGGTGCCGGCTTCGGCGCAGCGGCCGTTCCCGGCCGTGGGGGCGCAGCGCCCGCAGGCTTCGCCGCGGCGGGCCCGGGCGTGGCGTCATCGTTGATGACGGCGGCCGCGATCGCGACCTGGCTCGCGCGCCGACGTCCCGCCGACGACGACGGATCGAGGGCAGCACGGCGACGGCGGATCCGCTCGCCGTCGAGCGCGAGCACGCGGCTCGCCACCACGGCGCCGCTGGCGATGCGAGCAGCAGGGAGCTTCCGCAGCTCCGCCGCCATGCCCGCAGCGGTGCGGAAGCGCAGGGCCGGATCGAACGAAAGCGCGCGCATCGCGATCTCGGCGAGCGGGGCGTACGGCGAGCCGGCCGCGAGCGGGGGTGCCGCGATGTCGATCTCGCGCTGCCGTGAGAGCACACGCGCGGGGTCCGATTCTTCGTGGAGTCGCGTCCCGCAGAGGATCTCCCAGAGGATGACGCCGACCGCGTGGACGTCGGCCCGCGCGTCGACGGCGCCCCCGTCGAGAGCCTCCGGCGCGGCGTAGCCGACGCCCTCGGAGGCCGGGGCGAGACGCAGGGGACGCGGGCGCAACGCGTTCACGATGCGCGCAACGCCGTCTCGTCCGACGATGATGTTCGCGGGACAGAGCTCGCCGTGGATCGCGCCGATCGGCACATTGCGCGCGTCGCGAAGCCCATGGATGCCGTGGATGCCCGCAAGCACGTCGAGCACGACGCGCACGAGGACATCGAGCGGGAACGTGCCGCGGTCTGCCGTCGCGAGCGACGCGAGGTCGGTGAGCGTGGAGCCGTCGACGAGCTCCGACGCGATCGTGAGCTCGCCGTTCACCAGATCGACGTGCTTGATGCGCGCGATGTTGGGATGCCAGTGCTTCGCGAGGCAGTGCGCGTCGCGAAGCAAGAACCCGAGCGCCTCGGGCGACACACGCGTCGGTCCGTCGCCAGTCGGCTTGCCGTTCCCGCTGCCTCCGGCGCCATCGCCGACGAAACGATGGACGACGACCAGGTCATGAGGCTCTCGGATCGCCGCGTACGAACGTTGAGAGCGAGCTCCTAGCTCGCGCAGAATTCGATACTTGGCGATGCCTGACGCTGGCTGCACGCCGGTCGACATCCAGTGAAGAGCTTAGCGTCCATGGGCATGTTCGTTGTCACCGGCGCTGCGGCGCCGACGTCGTTTGCTCGCCCACCGTACGAGGACGGCGCAGCCAGGCCTACCTCGAGCGGACGCAGTGGTCCGCGGCGGCCGAAGCGCCGTTCTGACCGAACGCTTCCGTGTCTCCGGCGTCTCGGCGCGCGCGAGCGCCGAGCGACGTCGGCGCTGACGTATGCGGCATCGGCGTTGACCCGAAGCCCGTTCGGGCGGCATCCTGCAGCCATGAACGAGGAAGAATTCGCGATCGTCCGAGGGCTCGTTCCGGTCGCGTGGGCCGACGGGACCTTCGCCGACAAGGAGACGGAGATGCTCGAGGCGCTCCTCGACGCCTACGGCGCGAACGACGACCAGAAGCGCGAGCTCCGCGAGTACGCGAAGGAGAAGCGGACCCTCGACGACATCAATCTGCAGGAGCTTTCGGCCGGCGACCGCCGCGTTCTCCTCCAGTGCGCGGTGCTGCTCAGCTTCGCCGACGGCCACCAGGACGTCTCGGAATCGAAGATGCTCGTCGAGCTCGCGGCGAAGCTCCGGATCCCGGACGACGAGGCGAAACACGTCATCGCGGAAGCGGAGACGCGCGCGAAGAAGAACCTCAGCCTGCTCGTCTGAGAGAGCCAGAGGACGCGCCGTCTACCGCAGCGCGCGACGGACACGCCGCCGTGGTTCCACCGCGCGCGGCGTGGATGCGGCCGCGTCCGACGCTTCGCGGGGCGGCCGACGGGAAACCGCTACGAGAAGATCCCGCTTCGGCGCTGGAGCGACTCGATCTCCTTCAAGAGCGCCAGCGGACTGAAGGGCTTCTCGTAGTAGGCGGTCGCGCCAGCTTCGTGCGCGCGGCGCTTCACCTCGTCATCGTTCATCGCGCTGATGATGATGATGGGCGTGTCCTTGATGTCCGCGTGCGCGCGGATCTTCTCGCACACCTGGATGCCGTCGTACGAGCCCGGCAGGTTGATGTCGAGCAGGATGACGTGCGGCTTCCACGCGAATGCCTCCTCGAGCCCGCGCGCGCCCGACGGAGCACTGCGGACCTCGAAGCCGCGCGCCGACATGAGGGCCTGGATCATCCGGACGATCGAGTCCGAGTCCTCGACGATCAACACTCGCATGAAAGTCCGTCTTTCTCCCTCCCACCCTGCGTGGGGCATCGAGCTCGGATAGCTGCTCAGCTCGAAGCAAACGTGATGGCGACACGAAGCCCGCCGGGACCGGTGTCCGGAGCCTGGATGGGCGCGTCGGAGAGCTCGAGCATCGCGCCCTGACACGCGGCGAGCTCCGCCGCGAGGAAGATGGGCAGCCCGCTCGGGCGGCCGTACGAGCCCGCGTGCGTCTCGAGCGCGAGGAAGGAACGCCGGCTGGACGCCGGAAGCGCGGAGCCCGAGTCGTCGACGATGAGCCGAGCTCCCGCGTTGCCTTCGGCAGCCACGACCGTGATCGCGACGCTCGAGCCGCGCGGCGAAGCCTCTATCGCATGCACGACGATTTCGCGAACGAGCACGCCGAGCGCCTTGGCGCCACGACGCACGTACGCACGGCTCCCTTCCGGGGTGACCGACACGGAGACCTTCACTTCGGCGCGCTCGGCCATGTTGGCGAGCGCCCGCACCGTGCCGCGTGCGAGCTCGACGAGGTCGACCTCGATCTCCATCTCGTCGGCGCGGAGCTCGCCCATGGCCGCGAGGCCCGTGACGATGTCCGTCGTGTGCCCGATCCGCCGACGCAAGGTGTCGAGCTGCTCGTCCGTGACGTCGTGCCGGCGCATCGAAGCGAGGTCGTTCTTCGCCGGACCGAGGGCGTTACGGAGCTCCGACGCGATGCCCGCACACAGCTTGGTCATCGCCGAGAACCGGGCCGTCGACGGAACGCCGGGTGCGGGCGGGATGGTCGACGCCGCCGTCACCTCCTCGCCGCGGTCGAAGACCGCCGCGAGCTCGCGTGCGTAGACCTCACCTTGCTTGCGCGCCTCGTCGAGCTCCTTGCGGAGAGCAGCGCTCTCGTTCCGATCGCTCGCGCCGTCCGCCGGGAAGACGAGGACCTCGCTCCCGCCTTCGAGCTCGTGACGTCCACCGTACCGAAGGGCAACCCGCGAGAGCCACGCGCGCTCGGTCTCGGCCGTGGGTGAGCTGTCGGGGCCGAGCACGACGGCAACCTTCACGTCGTCGCCGTCGCGCCGCACCGTGATCGAGGCGCCTTCGCCGCTGCCCTGGCCGACGAGCACCTGGATCATGCGGCGGAAGTCGGCCTCGTCGCCGTAGACCTCCGTCCCGCTGCCCGGCTCGATCGACACACGCGCATCCGGGACGGCCTCGACGATGAGCGCCGCGATGTCGATGCGTCCGCGGCGCCCCGCCGGGATGCTCGGAGCCTGCGGCTGCGCGCGCTGGTTCAGGTTCGACAACATCTTCATGACGTCGTCGAGCGCATCGAGCGAATGCTCGACGCCCTGCGCAGGATCGTCGTCCGCGGGCGGCGGAGGCGCCTGCGTCCGCAGGAACTGGACACCGACGCGAAGTCGCTCGGCCGCGTTCTGGGCTTCCTGCGTGAGGAGCCAGCTCAGCTCGTGACGAGTCAGGCGGCCTTTGGACAAACCAGCATCTCCGGGTAGTGCCCCGATCGCGGGGCCTACCCAACATAGAGGATCAGGCCTTGGATCGCGAGACCGTCGGACGAGCCGTGCCGGCGCTCGCCCATGTGCGTTCGGAGCCGAGAGCCAGCCACGTGAGCGGCACCTTTTGTGTGCCGAGCGTGACGACGGTTGGTCCCTTCTCTGTCCACTTGCTGGCCTCGGGGAGCGCGATGGTCCGCTGCCCCTTCAGGCCCTTGGCGCCGGCCGCGTCGACACGCAGCGCTGCGATCCCGAGACCGCTGAAGAGCGCTACCGAGCTCGACGGGATGAACGGCGCGACGATCGCCCGCACGTTCGGAGCGATCTCGGTGGCGCGCGCAGCGAGCTCGCGGACCTCGTCCAAGGTCGAGCAAAGAACGGCCACGCCGTTCGTGCTCGCGCTTGGTGCTGCGCCCTTGCCGTTCGAGAGATGCGCGGGGCCCTCCACGAGATCGAGCGTCTGTCCGCCCTTCCACGGCGTGGGAGGTGCGGGCACGATCGCCGCCTTCTTCGACGCGTCTCCCGCTGCTCCCTTGCGATCGCGGACGACGAGGACGTCGTCCGTCGGAAGCGCACGCGGAATGGTGACGCGCACGGGCCGCTTGAAGCTTCGTGGATCGCCCATCTCGCCCGTCGCCACGGCGTAGGCAAGCGCCTCGGCCGAGGCGATCGCGACCGGCTTGGGCGCGGTGACGCCCGGCTCGAGGTCGTGCGTGCGCGCGGAGAGCCCGCCGCTCACAGGCGGAGGATAGAGCTCACCCGTCATGACGCGCGCGTCCGGCTCGATGAGGCGTGCGCCGGTGGCGATGAGATCGGTGAGAGCACCTGCAGAGCTCAGCACCTCGAGCATCTGCCGCGACGGAACGGCGACGAGGAACTCGACGCGCGGAGGAACGCGCTTCGACTTGAGCAGCGCTGCGGCCGCGAACAGGTCGCGGAGCGTGCATCCGCTGTCGCCGCCCAGCAGGACCTGGGTGACGGGCTTGCCCGCGATGTCGCGGACCGTTCTCACCTGCCCGGTCTCGTCCATGTAGAGCGGGTCGACTGCGCCGAGGTCCACGTTGAGGACTTCGTCGCACGGAGCTCCCGCATCCGGAACGAGCGCGCGATGCGCTTTCGAGCGGCGCTGATCGCGGAGGAAGACCTCCGTTCGCTCGTCGCTCACGAAGATCGCGCCCGCGGCGCCGAGCTGCGGGGCGATGCCCGCGAGCACCGCACGCTCACCGACGGACAGCAGACGAGCGCTCGGCCCGGCGAACTCGATCACGACCGGAGCCTGGTGCTCGGCTTCGATCCGGCTGACGGCCTCGCCGAGACCCCGACGGACGAGCTCGTGGGCGATGTCGCGCGCGCAGACGAACGGCCGCGTTCGACCGGACAGGAGCACCTGCACGCTGCGCGGCGGGCGGAGCACGATGCTCCCCTGGGCGAGCGCCTGGCCGAGCATGCCGGGCGAGACGACGATGGTGAGCATGCCGATGCCGCCGACGCTCGCGAGGCGCGGGTCGTCGGTCACGCAGAGGCGCGCGGGGCTCGCAAAGCGCTCGAGGTGGACCGGCGCGGGGAAACCTACGCCGGGCCGGGCGAGGACGACGCCGTGGCCCAAGAGCTCTGGCGTTGCCCCGTGGAGGTCCTCGGCGCCAGGGCGGGGCGCGGAGGTGACACACTGGGTGTCGTAAACGATCGCGACCTCGGCCGAGGTCTTTTTGAGGCCCGCTTCACGCGCCTCGGCAATCGCCCGGAGGGGCGACCGGCTCAAAACGATCTGGTCTATCTTGACGCTGACCTGTGTCCCAGCCAGCATCGGGTCGGCGCAGCGTCCGGCGAGGATCTTCTGGGCCATCGTGCGGGGCGGATCCCCTGCTCGTGCGCGCATCGCCGCGCACCTTAAACGTTGCCCTCATTGTCGGTCAAGGACCGCGGACGACCGCGTTGTTGACGGACTGGCAGCCCGCCTCGTAGCCTGGATTTCGCGGGCACGATGCTGGCGGAAGGCGCTCGCCTCCGCTTGGCGAGACGCTCGCGCCGACAAGAGAAAGCCATGTTCAAAGAGACCTTGCGTGACCTCGTCGAGGGAACCGAAGGCGGCCTGGCCGGCCTCCTCATGGACTCCAGCGGGATCGCGCTCGAGAGCTACGCGAAGGGCGACTCCCCCTTCGACATCAATGCGATCGGCATCGAGTTCGGTGTGGTGATCGGTCAGATCAAGCGTGCCGCAGAGATGCTGGAAGCGGGCAGCGCCAACGAGATCGCCGTCGGGACCGACCGGCTCATCACGTTGATCCGCACGCTCGGCGACACCTATTTCCTCGCGCTCGCGATCACGCCCGGCGGCAACTTCGGCAAGGGCCGCTACCTCATGCGGACTGCGGCGCCGAAGCTCATGGCCGAGCTCTGAGCCGCCCCGCGGATGGCGGCGACGAAGCGGCCCACGGGACGGGCGAAACGCGAGCCGGCGCCCCGGAGACGTGCCCCGGTCCGGGTGCTTTGCCTCTCGGGGCCGAACCTGCAGCTCCTCGGGACACGTGAGCCCGAGATCTACGGGAGCCTGACGCTCGCCGACATCCACGACCAGCTCGTCGCGCGCGGCGAGGAGCTCGGCGCCGAGGTGACGGCACGCCAGTCGAACCACGAAGGCCAGCTCTGCGACTGGATCGGCGAAGCACGCGGCGCGTTCGACGGCATGCTCCTGAACGCGGCCGCGTACACGCACACGTCCCTCGCCCTCTTCGACGCGATCAAGGCGGTCGCTGTTCCCTGTGTCGAGGTCCACATCTCGAATCCAGAGGCGCGCGAGGCGTAC
Organism: Pseudomonadota bacterium; assembly: GCA_023423895.1. Classification (GTDB taxonomy): domain Bacteria; phylum Myxococcota_A; class Polyangia; order Polyangiales; family Polyangiaceae; genus Labilithrix. The sequence goes on along the minus strand of JAFAER010000264.1, from coordinate 19,892 downwards.
CGGCACACGTCGAAGATCGCCCCCGCCTGCATCGCGAAGGTGAGCGGCTTCGGCGCGGACAGCTACGAACTGGCGCTCGAGGGGCTCTTGCGCTGGCTCGCGAAGCAGAGCGCTCGCTGAAGCAGACGCGTCGCCGCGCTATTCCGTGGTGCGACCGTCGAAGTGCTCGCTGTCGTGCTCCGCTTCCGGCTTGGTGTGGTGCACCACTCCGTCGCGATGATGCGGGGGCGCATACACCGTGTAGACCTGCAGCGGCGTCTGTCCGGTATTGATGACGTTGTGGCGTGCTCCGGCAGGCACGACGATCGCGCGCTCCGGTCCGATCGGGGTCCGCCGATCGTTGATGACGACCTCGCCGGTGCCCGCCTCGACCCGGAAGAACTGATCGACATCGTGCACCTCCGCTCCGATGTCCTCCCCGGGCTTCAACGCCATGAGGACGAGCTGGAGATGTTTTCCGGTGTAGACGACGCGGCGAAAGTCCTGGTTCTGCGTGGTCATCGTCTCGATGTTCTCGACGAAGCCTCGTGCGTGCTTCGCGGGATCTCCGTCTGCGCTCTCCGTCGCGGAGCTGAGCTTCGCGGCGCCGGCGCGCTGATCGGACTCTTGCGTCTGCGTGCACGCCATCGCGGCGAGCGCGCCGGCCGCGACCGCGAGGGTGCTCGTGATGATGCTCATGGCTGTCTCCCTCGAGGGCAAAGGGTGCAACGCGCGTTCCGGTGACCGTGCTTCTCGACGCGCAGGCCCTTGCGCGGTGCCCGGCGCGTGCGGCGCTCAGCAGCGGCAAGTCGCGCGGGCCGATGCGTCGTGGGTTGGCGGCCGCGCCGTCCCCTCGCGTTTTCGCGGGCTCCGAGAAATGCCGCAGCGTGTCGGGGGAACGCGACCGCGAGCGCGGCGCGAATGCCGATTCGCGTCGCAAAAATAGAGCTTTCGATGAAGCGTGCGTGCGACTACGGTCGCGCCGCGATGACGGTCGACATCGACAAGCTACGCGCCCTGCTCGCAGTCCTCGGCGAGGAGAACGTCGCGGAGTTCGAGCATGAGTCCGAGGGAGTCCGAGTGCGCATCGTGCGTGGTGGCTACGCCGCCGCGATGCCCGCCATGATGCAGGCGATGCCTGGAGCAGCTCCGGCGGCGGCGCCTCCGGCGGCGGCGGCGGTGGAATCCACGCCATCCGACGTCGTCGACGTCACGAGCCCGTTCGTCGGGACGTTCTACCGTTCGCCGAGCCCGGATGCGCCGGCGTTCGTCGACGTGGGATCGGTCATTCGTCCGGGTCAGACCCTCTGCATCATCGAGGCGATGAAGCTGATGAACGAGATCGAGGCCGAGATGTCCGGCACGGTCGTCGAGATCTACGCGCAGAACGGCAAGGCGGTCGAGTTCGGCCAGAAGCTGTTCCGCGTCAAGAAGGCTTGAGGCAGTAGCCGTGGCGAACGGACCCGTCTCGAGCGCGATGCCGGTCCGCCCGGCAACGCCGCCGTTCAAGAAGATCCTCATCGCGAACCGCGGCGAGATCGCACTCCGCGTCATCCGCGCGTGTCGCGAGCTCGGTATCGCGACCGTCGCGGTGCACTCCGAGGCCGACACCCGCGCGCTGCACGTGCGCTTCGCCGACGAAGCCGTCTGCATCGGCCCGTCTCCCGCAGCACGCAGCTACCTTCACATCCCGGCGATCATGGCTGCGGCCGAGATCACCGGCGCCGACGCGATTCACCCCGGCTACGGCTTCCTCTCGGAGAACGCCGAGTTCGCGCGCCTCTGCGGCAAGTGCGGGGTCACGTTCATCGGCCCGTCGCCGGAGGCCATGCGCGCGTGGGGCGACAAGGTCGCCGCGCGGAACAACGCGAAGAAGTACGGCCTGCCTCTCCTCCCCGGCAGCGAGGTCCTGCGCGACGCCGATCACGCGCTCGAGGAAGCGAAGCGCATCGGCTTCCCCATCATCCTCAAGGCGTCGGGCGGCGGCGGCGGACGCGGCATGCGCATCGTCCGCAAGGCCGAGGACGTCGCGGCGAACTTCACGCAGGCGACGCGCGAGGCCGAAGCCGGTTTCAAGAACCCCGACGTCTTCATGGAGAAGTTCGTCGAGCGCCCGCGGCACATCGAGTTCCAGGTGCTCGCGGATGCGCACGGCAACGTGTGGACGCTCGGCGAGCGCGAGTGCTCGCTCCAGCGCCGCCACCAGAAGGTCATCGAGGAGGCTCCCAGCCCCGCGATGACGCCGGAGCTCCGCCAGGACATCGGCGAGACGATCCGGCGCGCCGTCCGCGAGACCGGCTACCAGTCGCTCGGCACGCTCGAGTTCATCATGGACGAGGACAGGAAGCTCTACTTCCTCGAGATGAACACACGCGTGCAGGTCGAACATCCCGTCACCGAGATGGTCACGGGCCTCGATCTCGTGGCGCTGCAGATCCGCGTCGCCTCCGGCGAGCGCCTCGAGCTGCCCGACACGCGGCCGTGGAGCTTCCGCGGCCACGCGATCGAGTGCCGGATCAATGCGGAGGACCCGAAGACCTTCGCGCCGTGGCCCGGCAAGATCACCGAGTACTTCCCGCCCGGCGGCGCCGGCGTCCGCGTCGACTCCGGCGTCTATGGCGGGTGGACCGTCCCGCAACACTACGACTCGCTGCTGGCAAAGGTCATCGTCCACGCGCCCACGCGCGCGGAGGCGATCGTCCGCATGCGCCGCGCGCTCGACGAATTCATCGTCGGTGGCATCCGCACGAACATCGCGCTCCACAAGCGCCTCCTGGCCGACGACGAAGTGGTCGAGGGAGCGATGACGACGCGCACCGTCGAGCGGATCATCGCGCAGCCCTGAGGCTGGTCAATTCACCTCGAGCTCGGGGAACGTGTCGACGTACCACGACCCCGCTCGGTAGTTCTGGGCGCTGGCGAGCTCGGCGAACGTCTTCGACGCCGGGCCGGCGGCCGTCGTCAGGTTCGCGATGACGTGCTCGGTGCCCTCGTCCGGGTCGCGGTCCGTGGCGGCGAGCTCGTGCGTGTAGACCGCGCGGCGCGAGCCGACGATGCGCGCGATCGCGCGGAAGGCTCGCCGGACGATCTCATGGTCCTCACCGCCGGCGGCGAACGAAGAGAAGGGCAGCAGCTGATAGACCTCGACGCTGCGCCGCCCGAGGCGGAGCACGAGCCCGCCCGGCCCGACGAGGTCGACGATCCGAGGGTCGCTCGTCGAGGGCTGCGCGCTCCACTCCGTGACCTCCCACTCCGGCCCGAAACGCGGCACGAGCGCGGCGAGCGCGGGCTCGGCCGATAGCCGATGCAGGAGCGACGCGGGCTCCAGCGGGATCGGCACGTCGAAGATGGCGATCGTGTCCAGGCTCATGCCAGCACCGTAACGCGCCTGCTGCGCACGACCACTGCCTCTCGTGCGTTCACGAGCTCTACCGCCCCGAACGTCCGGAGACACCCCGCCGACGAGCGATCACTGTCGGGCCGCGGTCGGCCGCTCCGACGGGCGCGTGTGGCGATCGGCGCTCTCGGCGTGGCCATCCTTGAACCCGAACACGAGACTGTCGCCCCAGGCGACGTGCGTGGCACCGCGGAGGCCGAGGTCCGAGACGGTCGCGCCTTTCTGCGCGAACGTGACGACCGCCGCGGTGCCGTCGGCGAACACGCAAGCGAGCCGACGGCCGGAAGGCTCGAAGGCCATCGCGGTTGGCGTCTCGACGACGCGGAGCTTCGCGAGGATGCGGCCTTTCGCGGGATCGAGGAGGGCGATGCTCCCGTCGTCTCCGCCCGAGGCCACGATGCGTCCGCGAGCGTCCGCCGCGAGGCAGGTGACGCCGAATGCCTCTTCGTGCGGCGAGATGCGATGAACGACCTTCGCGTCCGCGACGTCGACGACGAGCACACGACCGTCGAGGGCTCCGGTGCCGACGACGAGCATCGCCCCCGCGAGGCGCGCCAGCGCGGTGATTCGGTCGTCGGAGGAGAGCGCGTAGGTCGTGATGTGACGTCCCGCGGCGAGATCGTAGACCTCGACCGCGCCCGTCTGCGTACCGGCGAACGCGTAGGCATCGTCCGCAGCGAACGCCGTGGGCGCTGCGCGCAGCGTGATCGGACGTGGCGTCTGGTACGGCGGAGCCACACGCAGCACGACGCGGGGCGATGCGGCCACGACCGACTCGTCCTTCGCCAAGAAGAGGCTCGATGCGGCTTCGGCCACATCGACCGACGCGATCTCCCGCAGATCACCGGACGTGGACTCGAGCACACGCACACGGCCCGAACGATCCCCGACGGCGGCAAGCCTGCCCCGGGCGGCGATCGAGCAAACGGGCGAAGCGGTACGCACCGTGACGTCGAGCGCCTGCCGGTCGGAGCCGCGCACCGCGTCCGGACCAGCGCTGCCCATCGTGAAGAGCACGTCTGCGCCGAGCGCGAGACCGAGCACGCCGTCGTCATCCGTTGCGAACGACGCCCGCGGCTCGCCGGTCGCGGAGCGAAACGCCTGGACGAAGCCTTCTTCCACCGCGACGACGACGTGCGTCGGATCCGCGACGACAGAACAAACCTTGGAGCGCGCGCGAACGCGGCGGACGGTCTTGCGTGTGCGTGCGTCGATCCAGACGAGCCACTCGCCCAGCGTGAGGACGACGACGTTTCCGTCGACGTGTGCGAGCCGCCAGGTCGACACCGGATCCGGAGATGCGAGCCGAAGCGCTCCATGCGGCTCGCCATTCTCGCGCGCGAAGAAGTAGAGCGCGCCGTCTTCGCCGAGAGCGATCACGTGGTCGGGCGCGACGGCGAGCTGGACGAACGGTCCGCCCTTGGCAGTCCAACGCTTCTCGTCGTCGCGTGACCAGAGCTCGACCGCCTCGCCACGAGCGACCGCCACGGCATCGTCGCGACCGACGGTGAACGTGCCGATGGTCCCCTTCCCGGCCGCGAACGGCGCGGGGCGCGCGCCGTCACTGACGCGCGCGAGGTGCTTCTGCTTCTCGCAGAGCACGAGCCATTCGTCGCAGAACGGAGCGATGCCGTCACCGCGCTTGTCGAGCTTCTGCTCGCCGACGCGAGCCCCCTTCACGTCGTAGAAGACGATGGCTCGTTCGTGGACGGCAGCAGCGCCGCTGCTCGAAGGCGCGAGACGACTCAAGAGATCAGTTGCCTTCCCAGCGGAGGCTCTCGCCGGTGACGCTGGCGATCTTCTGCTGGTTCTGTCCTTGCGGGTTCGAGATGAACAGACCGCCGCGGGTCGAGAAGAACGCAACCATGCGACCGTCCGGCGAGCACGCGGGATACGTGTTCGAGCCCTGGTCCTGAGTGAGGCGCTTCATGTTCCCGCCGCCGACGTCCGCGCTGAAGATGTCCCACGTGGCGCCGTCGCGACCCATGAAGAGGATCTTCTGCCCCTCCGGATCATTGCAGAATACAGGCGCCATGTTGTACGTCCCGCGGAAGCTGACGCGCTTGCCGTCGACGAAGATCTGCGGGTTACCGCCCTGATTCGAGACGTACGCGAGCTGGCCGCCCGGTCCGAACGCCGGGTGCGTGTTGAGGCCGCCGTTCGTCACCTTCGTGAGGTTCGACCCGTCGACGCCTCCGGTCCAGATGTCGCTCTGGCCGTTCTGCGAGATGACGAGCGCCATCTTGTTGCCGCCGAACGCCACGCCGAAGACGAGGCCGGCGTGCTTGAGCACGGCCGCCGGGTTTCCGACCTTGAAGAGCTGGTAGCTGCCGTCCTGAAGGCCCGCCGAGTAGTAGATGCCGCCGGGCCCTGCAGCCGGCGCGAGCGCGACGTTCGACACCGCCTGGAGGCGGCCGAGCCCCTGCCCGTCGCTCTCGACGGAGAAGATGCCCTTCTGGCCGCGGCCGGTGGTGGCGCTGAACACGAGACGTCCGCCGAAGCTGCCCGCCGTGCCCGTGAAGTACTTCACGACCTCGTTGTCGAACTGGTGGACCGCGCTCCGGATCGAGTTGGCCGCGACGTCGTATTCCTTCTTCAGGACCGGATCGGAGCCGCGCGAGACGACGTAGAGCCGGAGCTCGACGTGGACGTTGTTGCCGCGGGGCGAGACATTGCCCTTCACGACACCTTCGGCGCCGACGTTGCGCCAGGAGCTCGGCTCGATGGACGAACCTTCCTGCGTCAGGTTCGCCGTGAAGCTCTTCGGGTCGAGCACCTGGAAGAGGCTCGAGAGCGTGAAATCGCGCGTCGCGGTCTCGACGACCTGGTTCCCGAGCGCGCCGTCACCGACCGGCGGTGTGACCGCGATCTTGAACAGCGAGCGGCTTCCGCCCTGGACGACGACCGTGGTGACCGCGCCGTTGTTCGTCGCGTTCGGAAGCGCACTGGCGGCCGGCGGCGACGCTGTGCCCTGCCCCGCCGGCTGCGCCACCGCGGGCATCGTCAGCGTGAGGACGGCCCCCGCGCCCAGCGCGACGACGACGGGGAAAGTCCGGAAAGCGAAGCGGGTTACTTTGGCATGCATCTCGAAGCGTCTCCGTTTCGGCCAGTGACGACGATCTGGATGCGGCGGCCGCGATACAGCTCGTCGACTTCCTTGGGGGGCTGCGGAAGCGGTGTCTTGTCGTCGAGGAGCTTCAATAGCATCGTCCTCGCCGCATCGTCGAAGAGCTCGTTCCCCGAGCCCTTCACCGGCGCGTTGCGAACGTGCCAGATGACCATGTTCCTGCCGAGGTTGATCTCGTAGACGGCACAGAGCTTTCGCTCCTCGCCGACGGAGATCACGCTCGGCACGTTCAGGTGTTGGCCGAAGAACTGCCCGAGCTGGGTCGCGTACATGTCCCCGGCGCGGACCTTGTTCGGATCCGTCTCGGTGCCGCCGTCGACGCCGCTCTCGTGGCCTTCTTCCGGGCGCTGCTTGCCGCCGTCCTCCGCGAACGGATCGCTCTTCGCGACGAGGTTCGTGAGGTCGGAGTCCTCCGCATTCGTCGGCGGCGGTGCGCCTGCGTCCGGCGGCTTCTTGCCCGGGTCTTCTTGCGAGGCAGTCAGCTGCTTCTTCGGCGCCGTCCGCTGCTGGGGCACGAAGCGATCGGGCAGCTTCTTCGGGTCGAGTGGCTTACCGAGCTTGAGGAGCGAAGCCTGGACCACCGGTCGCGCAACGAGCGGCGCCTCGTCCTGCTCGGCGGCGGAAGGATACGCTCGCTTGTAGAGGAGCGCGCCGACGGGTCCCACGTGCAGCACCACGGCGAGCACGAGGCCGATCGTGATCTCGCCGCTCGTGTAGCGCGGGGTGTAGGGGACGCCGGGGAGTTTCATTTAGTCCTCAGTCCTCAGGCCTCAGTCCTCGCAGTCCTCAGTCCTCAGTCCTCAGTCCTCAGTCGGTTCTCAGTCCTCGCAGTCCTCAGTCCTCAGTCCTCAGTCGGTTCTCAGTCCTGGTCCGCAGTCCTCAGTCGGTTCTCGGTCCTCAGGCCTCGGTCGGCAGTCAATCCTCGGTCGGCTCAGTTTTTTCGTGCCTCAGGCCTCAGGCCTCAGCGGACGAGAGAATAGACGAACGACCGCCGCGAACGGTCCATGCACGAGAACGGCTGAGTTTTCCCTCCGAGCCGGGAGCCCTGGAGCCTGGCCTCCAAGCCCTGGAGCCTGGAGCCTGGAGCCTTCTTCTCCCCCCTGAGGCCTGAGGCCTGAGGCCTGAGGCCAGGCCAGGCCGAAGGCCTGGCCGAAGGCCTGGCCTCTCACTTCACCACCAACGGATCCGTCACCATCCCGAGCTTCTCCACGCCCGCCATCCTTGCGGCGGCCATGACGCGGAGGACGACGCCGTACTTCACGTTCTCGTCCGCCTGCACGTAGAGCTCTTTTTCTTCCTGCAGCCGGGCGTTCGTCTTGAGGCGATCCTCGATCGCAGACGTAATCTCGTCCTTGCCGAGATAGACGTGCTCGTCCGCGGTGACGATGACGAGCATCTTCGAGTCGTCGGTCTGCATCGGCGCGCTCTTCACCTTCGGGAGGTCGACTTGCACGCCCGTCGTGAGCAGCGGCGCGGTGACCATGAAGATGACGAGCAGAACGAGCATGACGTCGATGAGCGGCGTCACGTTGATCTCGTTCATGCCGCCCATGCGACGGCGTCGGCCTCCGCCGCCGCCCCCGCCGCCTCCCATGCCCATGGCTAGACGCCCCCGAGCTTGGCGCGCGAGGCGACGTCGGCAGCGAACGCGTCCATGATGTCGGCGAGCTCACCGACGCGACGCGAGAAGTAGTTGTACGCCATGACGCTCGGAATCGCCGCGACGAGCCCGATCGCCGTCGCGATGAGCGCCTCGGCGATCTTCGGGGCGACGACCGGCAGGTTCGCGCTCTGCTGGTTCCCGATGCTGAGGAACGCGTCCATGATGCCGTAGACCGTGCCGAACAGCCCGATGAACGGCGCCGTCGAGCCGATCGTGCCGAGCAGGCTCATCCAGCTCTCGAGGTGGGTCACCTCGGAGGCCGCCGCGCGGCGCGTGATGCTCTCGACGTGGACGCCCTGAGCGTCGTCGAGGCGGCGACCGCGTTCGCCCTTCGTCAGGCGGACCATCTCGTCGTAGCCGGTGGCGAAGATGCGCGCGAACGGCGAGCCCTTGAAGCCGGACAGGCCTTGCTGCGCGAGCGCGTCGAGCGAGCCCGCTGAGTCGAACGCCTTCATGAAGCGATCGGAGTCGCTTCGCGCGCGCATCAGGTGCAGCGCCTTCGCGAAGATCACGATCCAGCACAGGACCGAGAACGCCACGAGGACGACGAGCACGAGCTTGACCGGGATCGACGCATGCAGCACGAGCTGCATCGGATCGAGCCGCGATTCGCCGCCTGCTCCCCCGCCCGGCGCTGCGACGTCGGTGGGTTGCGTCTGGAGCGCGACGCCGATCGACGCAGTCGCGAGTTTCACGGCCTGCTGCGCTTCGAAGAAGGTCATGGGCCACACTTATGTGCCCTCTCCTTCCGCGGTGTCAAACCCCACTTGCCGAGCTGAATGTCGGGCTCTGCAAAGAGCATTGGTGCCGCGCTCCCGTCGGGGTAAAAGGCTCGCGTGCTTGGCTTCGGAGATCGAACGGCGACTCGTCGACGAAAGAAGGCTTCCGTGCCTCTCGAGAGGAGCCGTCGTTCCTCGGCACGACGGCTCGTCGCGAGCGTGATTGCGGTCCTGACGCTGCTCGTGGCCTCTGGCCTCGCGGCGTGCAGCGGTTCGTCCTCGACCGCGCTCCCTCCGACGACCGGGATCCTGATCCGCGCCGAGACGCTGACGGCCGGACACGGCTGCGGGAGAGATCCGACCCAGCTGTTCAAATATGCGGTCGTCGTCTTCGGCTATGGCGGCACCGGCGATCCAGCAGCGCGCTCCAGCTACACCGAGGCGGTGACGAGCAACGTCTTCGACTGCTTCAGCGACGGCGCGTTCATCTCACTCGATCCGAAGAACGGGAGTTTCACCTTCCGCCTCGAGGTCTACGCGTTCAACGAGCCGGCCTACGCCGCGGCGCGTACGACGATCGACACGGCCGGAACGGACACGACAGGCCTCCGTGGAACCAGCCCCACCTGGACGACGGAGTGCTCGGCCACGCAGCAGGCGGACGTGCAGGCGCTCGCGAGCTGCTTGCCGCTCGCGCCGGGCCTTTCGGGGCTCGGCGGCACGGCCGGGGCGACGCGCATCACGCTCGCGACGGCGCGCTTCAACCTGCCGAACGGCGCGGTCGCGTCATGTGGTCCGGATCCGGCTAGCCCGGACGGCGGCGACGGGCTCGACGGCGGGGACGGCGGAAATGGGTCCGGCCCCGACGCATCGGACGGCGACGCCTCCAGCGACGCGTCAGCTCCCGAAGCCGGTGCGCCGGTCCACTTCACGACCGTCCGCGTCCGTCCGCGCGTCAACGCCACGGTCGCCGGCCCGTCGGTCGACCTCGCCTGCCCTGCAGCGTACCTGGCGGACGTGGCACCCGAGCCTGTTCGCTACGAGCTCGACGTCGCGCTCCTCGACGGGAAGGGCAATCTGGTCACGAACGGGCAGACCGTGTGCACCGTGACGAGCGTGCCGGGCGCGACGAGCTCGGCCGTTTGCCCCTGAGGGGCCGCGCAGACCGAACGGGTCCGTGACGACGAGCGCGGGCCTCGCGCCGCCCGTGACCAGGCCCGTAACGGAGACAGGCGGTCACGCCCGCGACCGAATCTCGCCTCTGCCGCGGTTTCGTGTGCCGGGCGACCTTGCTCCAACATCGTCGCGAAACTAGAGTCTAAGGAGGATGAGAGAGCCCGGTGAGATCGCGGCCGCCTTCCCGCGTCCTGGACGCGCGCTGAAGACCATCCTCGCGGTCATCGCGGGCTTTGCGATCGTCGGAGCGGTCGTCGTCAACTGGGCCCCTGGCCCGCCGGCGGGCATCGCGCTGTTCGACTTGCTCGCCTACGAGCCGACCCGGCCGCTGCACAAGCCCTGGGCCATCCTGACGTCGGGTGTGCTCACGATGCCGGAAGGCATCAGCCACGCGCTCTGGTCGCTCGTCGGCTTGTACTTTCTCACGCCCGACCTCGAGAGGCGGTGGGGCGGCGCGCGGCTCGTCCGATTCCTGCTGACGGCTGTCGTCTTCGGCAACCTCGCCGCGACGGCCGGCGCCTTCGTCTTTCCGACCAAGGCCGCGTTCAATCCCCCGGTCGTGCTCGGGCCGATGGCCGCGATCACCGCCGCAGTGATCGCGTGGTCGAAGGAGAACTCGCACCGGCAGATCCGGTTCATGTTCTTCCTGCCGATGAGCGGCAAGACGCTCTACTGGCTGACGATTGGCCTGGCCGTCCTCGGGCTCGTCTTCCTCCAGGGAACGCCGGAGGGCGCCACGGCTCCGCTCGGCGGCATCATGACGGGCATCCTGTTCGCGGGAAGCCCCTCGCCCATGCGCGCGCTCTGGCTTCGTCTCCGGCTCGGCGTGCTGCGCCGCCGCTCGAAGGGCGGCATCACCGTCGAGCAGCTCCTCGGCGACGACGCTCGGTCCCGCCCTCGGCCCCAGGCGAAACGAAGCGGCAAGGCTCCGCCGCTGCGCGTCGTGCAGGGCGGCCTCGACGACGACTTGAAGAACCGGAAGCCGCCGAAGGACAAGCGGTATCTGAACTAGAGAAGGCTGCAGGCTCCAGGCTCCAGGGGGAGAGGGCCTCGGGCTTCAGAGGGGAAGAGACGAGACCGCGCGCGCGAGGGAGCGAGCGTGGCCCTGGAGCTCAGCGTGACTCTCGGCTTCCTCGCTCGTCAGCGGTGACGCGCGGGGGCACCTCTCCAACCTGGAGCCTGGAGCCTGGAGCCTGGAGCCTGTCAGTGGTAATCGTCCGCCCGCATGTGGACGCACCGGCATCTGCTCGGCATCGAGGACCTGTCGGGGGACGACATCGACGCTGTGCTCGACCACGCGGACAAGTGGTTCGAGCTCGCGCGCGGACCCGAGCGGAAGACGAACCTGCTCAAGGGCCGCACGATCATCAATCTGTTCTTCGAGTCGTCGACGCGCACGCGGACCTCGTTCGAGGCTGCCGGCAAGCGCCTCGGCGCCGACGTCGTCAATGTGAGCTCCTCGGGCTCGAGCGTCAGCAAGGGCGAGACGCTGCTCGACACGGCGAAGAACCTCGAAGCGATGCGCGCCGACGCGCTCGTCGTCCGCCATTCGAGCTCGGGAGCGCCCGCGTTCCTCGCCGGTCGCGTCTCGTGCGCGATCGTCAACGCCGGCGACGGCGCGCACGAACATCCGACGCAGGCCCTTCTCGACGCGTTCGCGATTCGCAGGGCCAAGGGGCGCCTCGAGGGCCTCACGGTCGCCATCTGCGGGGACATCGCGCACTCGCGGGTCGCTCGCTCGAACGCGCTTCTCCTCGGCAAGAAGGGCGCGTCGGTGCGCCTGACCGGGCCGCGCACGATGATCCCGAAGGAAGCCGACACCCTCGGCTCGTCGGTCACGGTGGTCCCCCGCCTCGAGGCGGCGATCGAGGGCGCGGACGTCGTCATGATGCTGCGCATCCAGAACGAACGCCTCGCCGGCGCGATGATGAGCACCACGCGCGAGTACGCGCGCACGTTCGGCCTCAACGCGACGAAGCTCTCGGGCGCGAAGCCGGACGCCATCGTCATGCACCCTGGCCCGGTCAATCGCGGCGTCGAGCTCGACCCGTACGTGGCCGACGGCGAGCGCAGCGTGATCCTCGATCAGGTCGAAGCGGGCGTCGCCGTCCGCATGGCGGTGCTCGAGCTTCTTCTCGGGGGCTCCCGTCCCGCGTGAGCGCTGGCGGCTCGCAATCGCGCCGGAACGCGCCGCTCGGAGTCTTCGACTCGGGCCTCGGCGGTCTCACCGTCGTCCGCGCCCTCCGCGCCGCCCTGCCGAACGAAGACATCGTCTATCTCGGAGACACCGCGCGTGTTCCCTACGGAACGAAAGGTGCGGGGACGGTCACGCGGTATGCCCTCGCGTGTGCAGGCCATCTCGTGTCGCGCGGCGTCAAGGCGATCGTCATCGCGTGCAACACGGTGAGCGCCGTCGCGCCGGAGCGGCTCCGCGTCGAGCTCGATCTGCCGGTCCTCGGCGTCATCGAGCCGGGCGCCCGCGCAGCCGCCGCGGCGACGAAGGTGTTCAAGGTCGGCGTCCTCGCCACCGCGGGGACGATCGCTTCGGGGGCGTATCCTCGCGCGATCGCGGCGTGCTCGACCCGCATCGAGACCTACGGACAGGCTGCGCCGCTGCTCGTGCCGCTCGCGGAAGAAGGCTGGACGGAAGGAGAGGTCCCGGCGCTCGCGGCGCGACGTTACCTCGAGCCGCTCGCGAAGGCGGGCGTCGACGTCGTCATCCTCGGCTGCACCCACTATCCGCTGCTCTTCGACGTCATCGAGCGCGAAGCAAAGGTGATGCTCGGCCCGGACGTGACGATCCTCGACAGCGCGTCGGTCGTCGCGCGCGAGGTCGCGACGTTCCTCGGCGAGCGGAACCTCCTGCGCGAGCCGAGCTCGACAGAGGGGACCACGAGCCTCTTCGTCACCGACGTGCCGAAGACCTTCGACGAGACCGCCACGCGCTTCCTCGGCGCGCGAGCGGGGGCCGCCGAACAAGTCGATCTCTGAAGCGCGCTCGCGTGTGAAGAGCCCGCGAACGAACCACCGGAAGCGTCGCGGCCATCGAATCCGCCGGTCGGATCGCCGACCATCTCGATCGACACATGCGTCCATCGAGGGTTCCTTCCTGGGAACAGATAGACCAGAATGAGGCGTGGCTTTGCCTCGTCTCGTCCTCGCCACGCAGGACACGCGTGAGATCGCACGTGTGATCCGTGGCGCGCTGCGTCTGCGCACGGAGATCGTCGATCTGGTGGAACCTCCCCTCGGGACGGGGCAGCACCTGCTCGAGATCGAGATTCCAGGCGTGGGCCATGTCTCGTTGCTGGCGGAGCCCGCCGGCAGCGCGCGCCCGAACGGGTATCCGCTCTCGGTCCGACCGGTCACCCGCGTCCAGATGGCCGAGCTCTTCTCGCTCGTGGAGCGCCTGGACGAACCGTCGCGAACGGATCCCCCTCCGGCCGACGAAGAGGACGAGGACGAGTGGGATGCCCCCGGTGGCCCGCCGGACGACACCGTCGTGGATGCGGGCCCCTCACGCGTCGTCCTGCCGAACAGCCATTTCAGCGTCTTCGATCACATCGTGCCCGCGCCCTCACCCTCGTCGATCGCAACGGCGATCCCACCGCCCGCACCGTCGAGCGAGCTGTCGCTCCGCGAGGCGCCCCCTTCGTCCTCCGCAGGTCCTCGCTCCTCGGCGCCCTCGTCCGCGAGCCATCGCCCCATCGATCCGCGCGTCGGGCGCGTGCTCGCCGGGAAGTACCAGCTCGACGCGCCGATCGGGAGAGGCGCCGCGGCCACCGTCTACCGCGCGATGCACCGCGACCTCCGCCGTTCGGTCGCCGTGAAGATCCTGCACGCGGAGAACCAGGGTGAGACGCAGTTCATCCGCCGGTTCAAGGCGGAGGCGCTGACGGCGAGCAAGCTGGAGCACGCCAACGTCACGCGCATCATCGACTTCGGCGAGGAGCGCGGAGAGCTCTATCTCGTCATGGAGCTCGTCAACGGGCGCACCCTCGAAGCGATCCTCGCGGAAGAAGGGCCACTCCCGGCGAAGCGCGTCGTCGACATCGGGATCCAGGTCTGCCGCGCCCTCGTCTTTGCCCACGCTCAGGGCGTCATCCATCGCGACATCAAGCCGGAGAACGTCATGATCGTCCCGGACGCGGACGACGACGGCGAGCCGTGCGACCTCGTGAAGGTGTGCGACTTCGGGCTTGCGAAGCTCCGCGACCCCGGCGACGGCGACAGCGTCGAGATCACCGTCAGCGGTACGCTCTGCGGCTCGCCAGCGTACATGTCGCCGGAGCAGACGCGCGGCGACGTCCTCGACGCGCGGACGGACGTCTATTCGCTCGGTGTGACGATGTTCGAGGCGCTCACCGGCGCGCTACCGCACGACGCGTACACCATCGGCGAGCTCTTCTTGAAGAAGTGCACGGAGAACGCGCGGCGCGCCTCGCAGCTCGTTCCCGGGCTCGACCCGCTCCTCGACGACATCATCACGCGGGCAATGGCGATCGATCCAAGAGACCGCCACGAGTCCGCGCGCGAGCTCCGCACGGAGCTCCGCACCGCGCGGGATCAGCTCGTGTCCGACGACGACGGCGAGCACGCCACGATCCTCGGCGGGTGACGTCGGACGCAGCGCACGCTCCGATGCAGCGATTCAGCCGCTCGGCTCCGTAACGACCGCCTTCGGGAGGCGAACGCGGAACGTCGTTCCAACGCCGGGTGTGTCGACGAGCGTCACGTCTCCGCCGTGGGCGCGGACGGCCATCCGAACGAAGGTTAGCCCGAGGCCATGGTTGCCGCTTCGGGTCCGGCCACCATCGACCTGAGCGAACTTCTCGAAGATACGCTCCCGGAGCTCCGCCGGGATGCCAGGCCCCTGGTCGACCACGTCGATGACGACGTCGCCGCCATCTGACCAACCAGCGACGACGACGCGCGATCCAGGCTTCGTGTGCCGGACGGCGTTGTCGATCAGGTTGTCGAGGACGCGCCGCACGGCCGCCCCGTCGATCGGAGCGTCGAGCGGCCGCTTCAGGTCCGTCTGCACGACGATGTTTCGCGCTCGCGCCGCGGCCCCCGCGCCTAGCACCGCCTCTGCCACGACGGCGCCGACGTCGTCGGTCTTTCGATCGAGCGGAAAGGTCCCGGTCTCGAGGCGGGTGATGTCGAGAAGGTCATGGATCATGCGGCTCAGCCGCAAGGCGCCGTCGATTCCGTCGGCGACGGCGTCGAGCGCGACGCTCGGGCCGAGATCGCGATGGAGCTCGGAGCGAACGAACTCCAGGTTCGCGAGGACACCGGTCAGCGGGCTCTTCATATCGTGCACGAGGAGCGTCGAGAGCATGTCCTTGAGCCGCTCGACCGAGCGCTGCATCGAGACGTCCTCGACCATGAGGAGTGCGTGTGGTGCTCCGTCTGCGATGAACGAAGCCATGCGCACGAAGACATCGCGTGGCTGCGACACGTTAGGGAACGGGAACGAGAACTCGATCTTCGTATCGAGCGTCCCCGCGTGGACCTGATCGAAGAACGCACCGGCGAGCTGCCGGACGTTCATGCACGGCGCCACCTCGTCGAAGAAGCGCTTTCCGAGGACCCGCTCTCGCTTGCGACCCGCGAGCCGTTCTTCGTGGCGATTGAAGACGACGACACGGCCCTCTTGGTCCAAGGCGATGACGCCGACAGGAAGCGAGTCGAAGAGCGTCTCGATGACGCCGGTCGACGGCAGAGTCAGAGGCGATGGCTTCTTCATCGAGCCATGCGAGTATCCAGCACGCCGAGGACCGTCGAAAGGCGCTCGTTCCGAGAATGTGCCGCGTGCGACCTCATGGCGCGCCGTCGTGCTCATCCGCAGCGGGCAGGCGCGCTGCGTGGCTCCGAGAAGCAAAAGGCGGACGGGAGCCCATCAACGAAAATTCCCGACCTTCCGATCGTCCTGTGCAGTCTCTCGGACAGCCGGTCAGTGCACGCGGATCATCCGCGGCGCTCGCGCGACGTAGTCGCTCTTACCGATCGTCTCGAGCGCGGCCTGGAGCGCAGCTTCTTTCGCCTCGTGGGTCAACATGACGACGTCGACCGGGACGTCCTCGGTCCCCCTGCCCTGCTGAACGAGCTGCTCGATCGAGACGCCGCGCTCGCCGAGCGCGCCGGTGATCTTCGCGAGGACACCCGGACGGTCATAGACGGTGAAGCGGACGTAGTAGCGCGTCTCGACGTCGGCCATCGGCGCGAGCTTCCGCTCACCGAGGCGGATCGCGCGTGTCATGTTGCCGGACACGCCGCTCTTCTTCGCGATCGCGACGTCGACGAGGTCGGCGACGACGCTCACTGCAGTCGGCATGTCGCCTGCGCCACGGCCAGAGAGCAGGCACGGGCCGAGCGCCTTGCCCTCGATCGCGACAGCGTTCAGGACGCCGCTGATGTTCGCGAGCGGCGCGTCCTTCGCGACGAGCGCGGGGTGGACGCGCAGCTCGAGCGGCGCCGACGGCCCAGCTCCCTTCAGCTTCGCGATCGCGAGCTGCTTGACAACGAATCCAAAGCGCTCGGCGAACGTGTTGTCGACTGGCTCGATCGTGTCGATCCCCTCCGTCGAGATGTGGGCGCCGTCGAGACGCGCCCCGAAGGCGAGCATCGAGAGCACGACCAGCTTGTGCGCGGCATCTCCGCCGCCGACGTCGAGCGTCGGGTCGGCCTCGGCGTAGCCCTTCTGCTGGGCCTCCTTCACGGCGGCGTCGAACGAGAGTCCGCCCTGACGCATCCGTGTGAGCACGTAGTTCGAGGTGCCGTTGATGATGCCGGCGATGCTCTCGATCGTGTCGCTCGCAAGCGAATCGCGGAGGACGCGAATGACCGGGATGCCACCACCAACGGCGCCCTCGAACGCGAGATCCACGCCGCGCTTCCGGGCCCGTTCGAGCAGCTCGCCGCCGTGGACGGCGAGGAGCATCTTGTTGGCGGTGACGACCTGCTTGCCGGCGTCGATGGCGGCGCCGAGATGCTCGCGCGCAGGGTCGACGCCGCCCATCACCTCCACCACGACGTCGATCGACGGATCTTCGAGGACCGTCTTCGCATCCGTCGTCACGCGGCTCGTGTCGAGCTCGGGGACGCGCTCCTTGTTCGGATCGCGGACGAGCACCCGAGCGATCTCGATCGGAGCACCAACGCGAGCCTCGATGTAGGCCGCGTTCGCGCGAAGGAGCTGGACGACACCGCCGCCGACGGTCCCGCAGCCGAGCAGGCCAACCTTGATCATGAGGGAATGCTCGCCGGTTCAGAAGCCCGGGTCACGTGCCTTGTGTGGCTCGGCTCCGGGCTTGCGCACGCTCGTCGTGGCGGGACTGGCCGTCGACGCGGCGCCGCGCCCTGGCGCCGCGGATGCGCGCGGCGCGGCGGCGGCGCGCTTCACGGGCTCGGCCCTGACCTCGGGGGAAGCGCTCGGCATCTCGACGACGGCGCTTGCTGCCGGCGGCGGCTCGACGATCGCCGCGCGCGAGACGGTGTGGCTCGTCGGCGGCGAAGGTGATCCCTCCGTCGTCCCTTCGCGCGCCCCGGTCAGGCTCACGACGGACGCTGCGAGCACCACCGCCACCGCCGCTGCGAGCACCACGAAAGCGATGGCTCGGCGACGTCGCATAGCGTCCGAGGTCGATGCCGCGGGCTCGGCTGTCGGCTCCGAGAACCGAGAGGTCGCGGCTGTCGCAGCCGGGAGCGACGGCGTCGACCCGCGACGCGACGACGAGGCCGCCGGCAGAGGGATCCCCGGATACGACTCCGTCGACGCCCTCCGGCCGGAAGCCTTCCGGAGCGAAATCGCGAGCTCGGTCGCGGTGTCGAAGCGAGCCGCGGGATCTTTGGCGATGGCGCGCTCGATGACGGCCCAGATCGCCGGCGGTACGTCATCGAGCGGACGGACCTCACGCCGCAAGACTGCGTCGACGACGGCAGCAAACGTCGGCGCATCGTCGAACGGGTTACGACCGCTGAGCATCATGTAGAGGAGGATCCCGGCAGAGAAGACGTCGCTCCGCGCGTCGATGTGACGAGCGCCCTTCGCCTGCTCGGGCGACATGAAACATGGGGTACCGATCACGACGCCGTCGATGGTGATGGTCGACGCGCTCACCATCTTGGACACGCCGAAGTCGAGCACCTTCGGGATCACGTGCCCGTCCGGCTCGGTAGCGAGGAAGATGTTGTCCGGCTTGAGGTCGCGATGGATCACGTCGGCGCGATGGGCGTGCCCGAGCGCCGACGCGACCGGCAGGAACAGATCGAGGGCCTCCTCGAGAGGGAGCTTGCCGCGCTTCGCTAGGACCTCGCCCAGCGTCTCACCATGCAGAAGCTCCATCACGATCGCGTATGCAGACGGAGCGCCGCCAGCGTTCGGGCGCATCGCCTGCCCGCTCGCGTCGAGCTCGAGCAGATCGAACACGCGAACGATCCCGCGATGCGACAGCTTCGCGGCGGCGTGCGCTTCGCGGCGGAAGCGCTCGACGGCCTCCTCGTCATGTCCGCCGGTCTCGGGGTCGGGCACGAGCAGCTTCACGCAGACCTCGGCGCCCGTCGCCTGGTTCGTCGCGACCCAGATCTGCGCCATGCCGCCAAACCCGAGCGTCCGCTCGAGGACGTACTTCTTCGCGAAGACCTGGCCCTGCTCGAGGACGAAGCCACGAGCCGGGTGCTCGGCCGAGCGCTCGAGAGGTCCCCCGGAAAAGTGCGACGAGGCGGGTGAAACCACGGCGGAGGTGATCGTACGGCACTCCACCGCGCGCTCCAACCGCGGGGAGCATCCGAGGTCGGGCCAGCGCCTTCCATTACCCCGGCGAGGAAAGCGAGAGATGACCTCGGCGTCATCGCACAAACGACGAGCGCCCACCGAAGTGGGCGCCTGTCGTCACGCGAACGTCGCTTTCGCTCAGTTCGGGTTCGGCTGCGTCGCCGGCTCCGACTTCGGCTGGAGCTTTTCCTCCAGCGCGGCGTCGAGGAGCTGGTCCATCTTCGAGATCAGGATGAACTCGAGGTCGTTCTTGATCTCCGCCGGAACCTCGTCGAGGTCCGCCTTGTTGCGCTCGGGGATGAGCACGCGCTTGATGCCTGCGCGGTGCGCCGCGAGCACCTTCTCCTTGAGACCGCCGATCGGAAGGACGCGGCCGCGGAGCGTGATCTCGCCGGTCATCGCGACGTCGGGACGGACGCGAACGCCGGAGAGCATCGAGACGAGCGCGGTGAACATCGTGACGCCCGCAGAGGGGCCGTCCTTCGGCATCGCGCCCGCCGGAATGTGGATGTGGAGGTCGGACTTCTCGAGGAAGTCCTTCGCGAGACCGAGCTTCTCCGCATTCGTGCGGACGTAGCTCAGGGCCGCCTGGGCCGACTCCTTCATGACGTCGCCGAGCTGGCCCGTCAGCTGGAGCTTGCCCGAGCCGAACATCTTCGTCGCCTCGATGAAGAGGATCTCTCCACCGACGCTCGTCCAGGCGAGGCCCGTCGCAACGCCCGGCTCCTCCGTGCGCTCCGCGACCTCACTCGTGTAGCGGGGCGCGCCGAGGAACTCGTGGATCTGCTCCGGTCCCTCGATCTTGCGCGGCTTCGTATCGCCTTCGGCGATCTTCACCGCAACGCCGCGGATGACGCTCGCCACCTGACGCTCGAGGGTACGGACACCGGCCTCGCGCGTGTAGTGGTCGATGATCTCGTCGACCGCAGTGTCGGAGATCTCGAGCTGCTCCTTCGTGATGCCGTGCTCCTCGATCTGCTTCGGGATGAGGTGCTGGCGGGCGATCGCGAGCTTCTCGTTCCGCGTGTAGCCGGGGATCTCGAGGACCTCCATGC
>JAFAER010000129.1 GCA_023423895.1 Pseudomonadota bacterium | reverse complement strand
ACTCCGGCACGGTCGCCGCCGCTCGCGAGGGCGCCCTCCGGGGCATCCCGGCGATCGCCTCGAGCGCGCACGTGAAGGGCGAGCTGCCGAGGTGCGCCGAGCTGACCTCGCTGCTCGCGCGTGCGCTCTTCGACGAGACGAAGGCCACGGCGGTCCCGCGGCCCGGCCCATCCGTCTCCCGGAGGACGCCGCTCTTGAACCTCAATTTTCCTCACCCGTGGACGGGCGAGGTCCGCCGGACGCGCCTCGGCGCCCGCCTCTACGAGGAGGTGATCGACATCCGGCTCGATCCGCGCGGCCGCGAGTACATGTGGCTCGGGGGCCCGGGCGTGCGTCACGATCCCGAGCCCGGCACCGACACGGACGCGTACGACGAGGGCGCAGCCTCGATCACGCCGCTCATCCTCGACCTGACGCGCAGGGACGACAGCGGGATCACCGAGCTGCTCCTCGAGAAGATCGGCGCGAGCGTCTGACCCATCCTTCGAGCTGGCAAGCTGCGAACGCCCGCGTGTGGCAAAGGTGGCAGGATCGACGGCCATCGATGGATGGGCTAGATCGCACCCATGCTCTCGGCCGAGACGCTCGCCTACGCCAAGTCGAAGATCCGCGACATCCCCGACTTTCCCTCGAAGGGAATCGTCTTCAAGGACATCACGCCGCTGCTCGCGGATCCGCGCGCGTTTCACATCGTCCTCGACTCGATCGCCGAGCGTTTCATCGGCGAGCACGTCGACGCGATCGTAGGCGTCGAGGCGCGTGGCTTCATCTTCGGAGGCGCGCTCGCGGCGCGGCTCAACGCGAGCTTCGTCCCTGCGCGGAAGCCGGGCAAGCTGCCGGCGGCGGTCGACAAGGTCTCCTACACGACCGAGTATTCGACCGCGGAGCTCGAGATCCACAAGGGCTCCTTCAAGCGCGGCGCGCGCGTCGTGATCGTCGACGACGTGCTCGCGACGGGCGGGACCGCCAAGGCGGCGGCGAATCTGGTCGCGCTCCAGCAAGGCGAGGTCGTCGCGTACGCCTTCGTCATCGAGCTCGAGTTCCTGAAAGGCAGAAGCGTTCTCGCGCCAGGCCGCATCGAGTCCGTCCTCGGCTACTGAGCGGGCGCTTGGTTCGGTGGCGCCCATGACCGCGGACGTGCCTCGTCCTGCACGACGGCGCCGGCGCGGGCTCGTCTTCGGCGCCGTCGTCTCTCTTGCGGCCCTTGCTGCCTACGGCGTGTGGGTCGAGCCGTACTGGGTCGAGGTCTCGCATCACACGGTGACGGCGCCGGTTCGAACGCCGCTGGTCGTTCTCCACCTGAGCGATCTCCACACGCATGGCTTCGGACCGCGAGAGAAGACGATCGTCGAGGTCGTCGGTCGCGAACGACCGGACGTGATCGTCGTCACGGGTGACATCGTCGACACGGGGGATCTCGAACCTGCGCGAGCAGTGTTCGCACAGATGTCCGCGCCGCTCGGCGTCTGGGCCGTGCGCGGCAACTGGGAGAACTGGGAGCCACCGCCAGGGGATCGCGCGCAGCTCGGGTCGTTCGGAGCGCGGCTCCTCGTCAACGAGGGAACACTCGTACGGCCCGACGTGTGGCTGATCGGGCTCGACGACCCGATGTCGGGATCGCCCGATGTCGCGGCAGCCCTCCACGCGGCGCCGTCCGACGCAGCGAAGATTGCGCTCTACCACTCGCCGGAGATCTTCGACGCGCTCGCACCGCAGATCGACCTCGCGTTGGCAGGCCACACCCACGGCGGCCAGGTTCGTGTCCCGCTGCTCGGCCCTCCGTGGACGCCGCCGGGTTCCGGACGCTACGTCGCGGGCTGGTACTCGGCAGGCTCGGGACCGGCCCGCATGTACGTCTCGCGCGGCGTTGGCACCTCCGTGCTGCCCATCCGCTTCGCCTGCCGCCCGGAGATCGCCGTCATCACCGTCCGTCCTGACGGTCCTTGACCAGCGCGGGGCGGGTCGCCGAGCGAAGGCGCGCGGCAGCGAGGCATCAACGGCCGCGGGGATGGAGCTTGCGGAGCGGATTGGCCGGACAGACGACGGCGCCGATCGCCGGCGTGCCGACGAAAGCGAGAATCACGCATAAAGCCGCGGCAGTTCCCACGCTGCCCAGCGTCGCAAAGAGGTTGTCGAGCATCCTTCGGTCCCCTGCTTGTGAGGTCGCTGACGGCCAATACTGACTGGCCGGCCGGAATGTTTTGGCCAGGCGGCCAGTTTGTCAAGAGCTCGACCGGAACTTTAACGCGTCGCGTCATAGACGCAAGTGGGTGCCCGACCCGAATGCGTGGAACCTCCCTTACGTCCCGGCGATCTGCGACGCGCGACCGCGGCTCAGAGCTCGAACAGATTCATCGTCGTCGTCTCGAGCGCGCGCAAGATCGAGGCTTCCGTCTCCGGAGAGACCGGATCGATCACTTGCTGGAGCGCGAGGCCGTCCAGGGTGGCGATGACCAGACGCGGGATGACGTCGACGGGGATCCGGGGCTTGAGGCCCATCGCGACGAGATGGTCGAGCCCGACGTCGATCATCTGACGGCACGCGCGCTGGAGGGCTTCGCCGCACGCCTTGCGGATCCGCTCGTTCTGGCGTGAGAGCGTGTGGAGCTCGGTGAGCACACGCATCTCCTTCACGCCGTCGCGCCGGATGATCCACATCTCGGTGAGCGCGCGTTGGATCCGTTCGATCGCGAGACCATCCTGCTCGAACACGGCGCGGATGCGAGCCTCGACGACCTCGCAACATCGAGCGAGGACGCGCTCGAGGAGCTCCTCTTTGCTCTCGAAGTGGTAGTGGACCGCGCCCTTGCTCAGGCCCGCCGCGTCCGCGATGTCCTGGACGCTGCTGTTCGCGATGCCCTTCTTCGCGAGCACCGAGATCGCGGCGTCGAGGACCTGACGCCGGCTCTCCTCGCTCTTCTTGTAGCCCGTCCTGCGCGCCTTCAATGTCCTGACTTCCTGACCGGGCAGTCAGAAACGTACCACGTTGTTCAGGCGTCGGACGACGGCTTGCCGCTCTTCAGCTCGCCCATGCGCTTCGGGAGGAGCCCGACGAGCGCGAAGACCGCTCCGAGGCGAGCGCCGAACGAAGCAGCGCCTCCGCGAAGAGCGGCAAACGCGAGGGCGAGCTTCCGGAGCGTCGGCGAATACGGGAACCACCAGGTCTCGCGAGGAGCGCGGTTGCGATCCACGACGACCAGGCGCGGACGCGTGAGGTGATCGAGCGCCAGCGGCGAGCCGGTGAACCCCCAGCCGCTCTCGCCGACGCCGCCCCACGGCATGGACGCGATCGCGCCCGTGAAGGAGTGGTTGTTGATCGTCACGACACCTGCGCGGAGCTTGCGCGCGAGCTGCTCCGCCAGGCGGACGTCCCGCGTCCAGATGCTCGCCGTGAGCCCGTAGCGAGTCGCATTGGCGCGCCGCACGGCTTCGTCGGCGCCGTCGACGACGGTGATCGGTACGACCGGTCCGAACGTCTCCTCGGCGATCAACGGATTGTCGTCCGCATCGATCTTCACGACGGTCGGACGGTAGCCGAGCTTGGTGGTCTCCGACGCGACGACCTCACCTCCCTCGAGCACCTCCGCGCCTGCCGTTCGCGCTTCGTTCACGTGGCGCTCCACGATCTGCCGCTGCGCCTCGGTCGTGAGCGGGCCGACGTCGTGGCCGAAGCGGAGGGCCTTCGTCGCCGCTACGATCTTCGCGGTGAGGACGTCGGCGACGCTCTTGTCGACGTAGACGCGCTCGACGGCACCGCAGTTCTGGCCCGCGTTCATCATCGCGCCCCAGACGATGCCGTTGGCCGCGCGATCGAGATCGGCGTCACCGAGGACGATGGCCGCGTCCTTTCCGCCGAGCTCGACGGTGCACGGAATGAGGCGGTCGGCGCACGCGCGCGCGATCTTGCGACCGGTGGCCGTGCTGCCGGTGAACACGACGGCGTCGACGTCGCTCTCGACGAGCCGCGCGCCGACGTCGGCCCCTCCCTGAACGAGGCCGAGGAGACCTTGCGGGAGCAAGCCGTCGAAGAGGTCCGCGACGAGCTTGCCCGTGCGCGGTGTGATCTCGCTCGGCTTGAACACGATCGCGTTGCCCGCGAGGAGCGCCGGGATGATCGTCCGGAGCGGGAGCGCGAACGGGAAGTTCCACGGCATGACGAGGCCGATGGTGCCGCGCGGCTCGCGGTGCACCCACGCGCGCTTCTTCGGATAGGACAGGGCGTCCATCTCCGCCTCGAACGGCTCGAGCTCCTCGGCGATGAGGTCGGTCCAGTAGGCGACGACATCGGCGCTCGCGAGGATCTCGCCGAGGAGCGCCTCGACGTCCGGCTTGCCCGTCTCGGCATGCACCAGCTTCGCGATCTCCTCCGCGCGCGCGAGGATCTTCGGCTTGAGCTGCGCGATCGCCTTCACACGCTTCGCGATCGGCACGTCCGCCCACTTCTCTTGAGCTTCCCGGGCGCGCCGCACGACGGCGCTCACCTCGTCGAGGGGCGTCGCCTCGACGGGGCCGAGATCTTCGCCCGTCGCCGGGCTCTTCGTCGGGAACACTGCCTTCGAGGCATCCTGCGGCGCAGATTCCGTGTCGAGCTGCATGAGGGCCGCCGACTATAGCCGCGAGGCACAGGGCGCGCCCACCGAATGACGCGCGCGGCCCACCGTTCCACCGGCCGCAGCGGCGCTGCATCGAGGGCGTCAGGCTCCTCGGCGCGTGCCGGACTCACCAGAGGCGGCGTCATCCTGCCCCCAGTCACCCGACGCACCCGACGCGCCCGATTCGCCCGATTCGGCCGATTCGCTCGACTCGCCCGACTCGTCCGACGATGCGGCGACCTCCTCCATCGCTCGGAGCTCCGCCACGGCAACGGCGGTCGCCGGCGCGGCCGCCAACGCAGCGGTCGGGACCACCTTCGCCTCCGGAACGGCGAGCCCCGGCTCGAGCAGGAACGACGCCACGTGCTGCGCCACGACCGGCGAAAACAAGATCGAGAGGTGAGCCATCCCTTCGACCTCGATGTCCCGCCCTCCCCGTTTCACCAGATACGAGGTCTCCTTGGGATGAACGATGTTGTCGTGCGACGAGAAAATCGAGAGCGTCGGGAGCTTGAGCGTGTAGCCCGCGTGTGCCTCGAGCAGCTTCGAGCCACGACGGAGGTTCGTGGCGCCGATGCCGATGATGGGACCTCGCCAGGCGACGCCGGCGTGCGGTGTCGCGATGGTCACGCAGCGTCGGACCTTGAGCGTGTCCTTGCGCGCCTCGTCGCGGAGCAGCTCCATCGCCACGAGCCCGCCCATCGAGTGGCACACGAGGTCGACCGCCGCGCTGTCGGTCT
The DNA here is from genome assembly GCA_023423895.1 of Pseudomonadota bacterium. GTDB lineage: Bacteria > Myxococcota_A > Polyangia > Polyangiales > Polyangiaceae > Labilithrix. The sequence continues at coordinate 35,354 of JAFAER010000129.1, read as the reverse complement.
CGCGGCAGACGCGCTCGATGAAGCGCTCGAGCCGCCTCGCGTTCGATTCGATCGACGCGAACCAAGGATAGTTGAACCCGAAGAGCGGACCGACGCCCCGCTGTGCGAGGGCACGCGCGAGCCCGAGGAAGCCGACGCGGTTCTGCATGTACCCGTGCACGAAGACGACGGGCACCTCGGAGGTGACCTCGATGCGGCCGCGCATCGAGAAGGGCTCCATCCGATGACCGATGAAATAGAAGAGCGGCAGGAACGGCTGCGTCAGCGCGGCGAAGAGCGCCTCGCGCGCGAGCTCTCGCAGCGACACCCCGAGCGTACGCGCCGTCGTGTGCGGTCGCATGAGGACGAACGAGCCGAGCGCGTAGACGAAGACGGACACGAACACGCCGCCCGCCCCCAGCGCCGCAACCCAGACGAAGAGCTCGAAGAGGAACCGCATCCGCCCTTCAAGGTAGTGCACCGGACGGGATGCCGTGTTGATGCCATGCGGCATGTGCCATTGGCACAACCTGCCCGCAGCGCAACCACCCCCAAAGCTCTGAAATTGATGACGCGGCTCGATTTGGCTCAGCCGGCACGGCGGGTGCACGAGGCTGAGCCATGCTGGCCAAGACACGCCTCCTTGCCGTGAGCACCCTGACCCTTCTCGCTGCGGTCGCTCCTTCCCTCGCCGGATGTGGAAACGGCTCCGGCCGCGGCCCCGCACAAGACCGCGAAGAGGGCCAGACGGAGTTCGAGTCGGCACCTCCCGTCGGCCAGGGCGGCGGCGGCGCGTTCGGCGCGAAATCGGAGTCCGCCGGCTCCTCGGCCGACAGCAACGCTTCACCGCCCAGCCGCACCGACACGGCGAAGACGACGCAAGCGAAGCCGGAAGAGACCGACATCTATCGCGTCGAAGGCGACCGTCTCTACTTCCTGAACAGCTACCGCGGCCTGATGGTGTTCGACATCACGACCCCCGACGACCCGAAGCTCCTCGGCCGCTCGCCGGTCTTCGGCACGCCCGTCGAGATGTTCGTGAAGAACGGCATCGCGACGATGGTCGTCGGCGACTGGTACGGCAATGCCCCCGACGGCTCGCCCTTCCACGGCTCGGTCGTTCGGACGATCGACGCGCGCGATCCGGCGAACATGAAGGTCGAGGGCGACGTCCAGGTGAAGGGATGGGCACGCGACATGCGCGTGGTCGGCGACAACCTCTTCATCGTCAGTGAAGACTACGGCTGGCGCTACGGCGTCTGGTACGGCGGCTATTACGGCGGCATGGCCGACGTCGGCTATCCCGGCGGCGGCTACTACGGCGGGAACAGCAAGGTCGTCATCTCGAGCGTGCGCTTCGGCGACAAGGCGCCGACGCTCACCGCCACGAAGGAGTTCGACGGCTTCTCGGGCGCGTTCAACGTGTCGACGTCGCAGATCCTGATGGCGCACGACATCCTCGTCGACGGGCCCAACGGCTACAAGCAGCCATCCGGGAAGAGCGCGCTCGAGTACATCGCGTTCGCGCAGTTCAACGGGTCGATCCTCCCGATGAGCACCTTCGAGGTAGACGGACTGCTCAACGGCTGGAGCGCCGACAACGGCCGCTGGAACATCGACCTCGACGGCAAGACCGCATCCGTCATCACGTGCGCGGCGTCCGAGTACGGCTACTGCAACGGCACCGACGGCGCCTACAAGCTGACGACCGTCGACTTCACCGACCCGGCTTCCCCGCAGGAGCTTGCGACGCTCGACATCCCGTCGAAGGGCTGGGCAGCCACGGCGCGCTTCGCGAACAAACGCATGTACCTGTCGCCGCGCGAGGGCGCGTACTCCCCGAACGGCCAGATGCAGCCGACGCCGGTCGAGGTGTACGACCTCACGAACCCCGCGGCGCCGACGCTCGCGGCTCGACGAACATCAGCGGCGCCGTCTGGCTCTTCATGCCGGCGGGTCCCGATCGCCTGTTCGCGCTCGGCAACGAATACGGGAACGGCTATTCGTCGAGCAAGGTCGCGCTGCGCCTGCTCGATGTCTCCGATGCGACGCAGCCGCAGCTGATCGGCACGTCCACGTTCGGCGACGGCTGGGCGTGGACGCCCGCCGCAGGCACGTTCAAGGCGTTCACACGTGACGAGAACCAGAAGCTCGTCGTGCTGCCGTTCAGCGGCTGGAGCTCGAGCTCGTACGAGTACATGAACGGCGTCCAGCTGATCGAATACGACACCGGCTCGATCACGACGAAAGGCTCCGCACGGTCAACGGGCTGGGTCGAACGGGGTGTCTTCGCGAAGAACCGCCTCTTCTCTCTCTCGGATCAGTCGCTCTCCGTCATCGACTACAGCAATCGCAACAACCCGAAGGTCCTCAAGGAGCTCACCCTCGCGCGCAACGTCGTCTCGGCCGAGCCGAACGGGGCGACCATCGCCCAGCTCTCGACGGACTGGTGGGGCTACGACAACCAGAAGAGCGAGCTCCGCGTGATGCCGATCGGCAACGCCGAAGAGAACGTCAGCGATGCGAGCACGAAGAGCGTGTCTATCGACGGCACCAACGCGCGCGTCTTCCGGAACGGTGACCTCGCCTACGTCGTGACGACCAAGTACCCGAAGCCGCCGTACAACGGCGCCTGGCACGCGACACCGCACGTGCAGGTCATCGATCTGTCGAACGGCAACGCGATCCCGAAGGGGTCACTCGACCTGCCCGACGATCAGAACGGCTACTGGTCGTGGTGGGGCGGCTGTTACTACTGGGATTGGTACGACGGGTCGTCGACGGTGCAGGTCGGAAGCGACGCGCTCGCCTTCCGACGCTCCCGAGGAACCTACAACCCGCAGACCGGGAGCTACGAGATCGACCAGAAGCTCTACGTCGTCGACCTCGCGGATCCGAACACGCCCAAGCTCGCGTCCACCACGATCACGCCCGACACCGACTCGTGGTGGGGCAACATGCGGGTCGTCGGCAATACGCTGTACACGACGCATTACGAGTGGAAGACGAAGCCGATCATCAACCCGGATCCGAACGGCCCGAAGCAGACGTACTGGGTCCGCTACTACCTCGACCAGATCGACCTCACGGACCGTGCAAACCCCAAGGTGGGTCAGCGCATCAACGTGCCGGGCGTGCTCGTCGGCGCCAGCGAGACCGATCCGTCGCTCCTCTACTTCGTCGACTACCGCTGGTACGACGGCTACTCGAACGCGCCGAAGGACGAGATCGCCGTCGCCCGCATCAAGAACGGCAAGGCGTACCTCCAGTCCAGCACGCCCATCGACGGCTGGGTCGGCAACGTCTTCGTGCGCGGCAGCAAGGCGTACATGAGCGCGGAGAAGTACCACGAGCCGAACGGGTCCTCGCCGTACGGATCGAGCAGCGTCCAGCTCCACGAGCTCGATCTCACCAATCCGAAGGCTCCGGTCGACCGCGCGTCGGCGCCGAAGGATGGCTGGGGATGGCTCGTCGACGTCGAAGGCGACCGCGCCATCATCACCTCGGGTTGGGGACAGGTCGGCCTCGACATCTACAAGCTCGTTCCGAACCAGGCGCCGGTGTACTCGCAGTTCGCTCGGACCCGTGGCTGGTGGGCCTCCGCGATCTCGCGCCAGGGCGGCGATCTGTTCCTCTCGACCGGATACTGGGGCGTCCAGAAGATTACGTTGAAGTGAGCTGAACGCGTCCCGCGCACACCGTGCCCCGTCACTTCGTGAGGCGGGGCACGTGCCATTTGGGGCCGCGCCCACCGACGCCTGCACGCCTCCGCGCTCGCGCCGCCGGAGACGAAGCGATCGCGTTCGGCACGCAGTGGCACAGGTAGTGGAGCGCGCAGACCGGAAAAACGAGCATCTCCCCGCTCGCCCCGGGCCGGCACCGACGTTGCGATGGGGTCGACCATGATGAAGCGCCCCGCCCTTCTTCCGCCGCGCCTGCTCGCCTCCCTCGTTCCGTTTGCCTCGCTGCTCGCCGGATGCAGCGGCGGTGGGAGCAGCGGCGATCCGAACGCCGAGTACCAGGCGTGCGTCGAGGCGCAGACGAAGTCGCTCGCCGCGACCGCGACCGCGACCAAGGAGTCACCGAAGGGCCCGTTCTCGGCGGAGCTCCTCGCCGCGGAGCCGACCACGCTGGCGTCGGTCGTCCGTGACGACCTCCGCGCGAACATGAAGTCCTCGGTGGAGGGCATGCGGGCCTCACGCATCGCCCAGCTTCGCTGCGAACACCTGAAGTCCTCGGCGCCCAGAGAAGAGATGAATGCCGGCACTGCAGCGCCGTCGGCGGCCGGCGCTCCGGAAGGCAACGGTGCAGGTGGCGCGAAGCAGGTGTCCGGCACGAACAACCAGGTCGCCGGCGTCGACGAGGCCGACTTCATCAAGAACGACAACCAGTACATCTACGTAGCGACCGGCTCGAGCCTTCGCATCATCGACGCTTGGCCCGCCGAGAGCGCTCACGAGATCGCGAACGTGAACGTCCCCGGTGAGGCGCGGAAGCTCTTCGTCGAAGGAAACCGCGCGCTCGTGTATTCGGCGACGCCGCGCCAGACGCAGAGTCAGTCTCAGAACGCCAGCTCCGGCGCGGGTGCCGGCGCTTCCGGTCCGGCGCCGGCCTACCGCCCTGGCGGCAACGGCGAGTGCACCTACGGCTACGACGGGTGCGTCCCGGCCGGCGACGGTACCGAGACGGAGATCTCGATCTTCGACATCACGAACCGCGACGCGCCGATGCTGGTCCGGAGCATTCATTCTTCGAGCTCGCTCATCGCCGCCCGCCGCATCGGGAACGCCGTCCACACGGTGCTCGGCGAGCCGTCGCTGGCCGACGGCATCGGCTGGCAGAGCTGGTCGAACGACGTCGCCGCCGCCAGGACGGAGGCGGAGATCAACCAGGCCTTCGACGCGCTGCTTGCTGCGAACAACGAGAAGATCGACACGGTCGACATCGACGACATCCTGCCGTCGTGGACGGACAGCGCCGGCACGACGCCGAGGATGTCCGTCTTCCAGTCGAGCATGCCCGACGGGACGGCACTGACGAGCGTGCTCTCGCTCGATCTCGTCTCCGATCCTTCGCTCGAGATCGCGTCCGTCATCAGCCGCCCGGGCTGGGTCTACGCCTCGGCCGACGCCCTCTACATGGCCGTGCCGCACCAGCAGATCTCGGGTTGGGGCTGGTACGAGGGCAGGACCGAGAACGAGCTGTCCACCATCCACAAGTTTTCGATCGGAACGAGCCCGCTCGCCACGGGATACGTCGGCACCGGCGTCGTGAAGGGCCGCGTCCTCAACCAGTTCGCAATGGACGACCACCAGGGCTTTCTCCGCGTCGCCACCACGACCGGTCACGTGCCGAGCCCGGAGGTACACAGCACGATCTCCGTCCTCGAAGGCAAGGGCGGCAAGCTCGAGCTCGCAGGGCAGGTCGACGACATCGCGCCGACGGAGGACATCCGCTCCGTTCGCTTCGACGGGACGCGCGGATACATCGTCACGTTCAAGAAGACCGACCCGCTCTTCGTGTTCGATCTCGGCGATCCGCGAGCTCCGAAGACCCTCGGTGAGCTGAAGATCCCCGGGTTCTCGACCTACATGCACATGATGGACGCGCAGCACCTCCTGACGATCGGCTACGACGCCGCCGACAAGGGTGACTTCGCGTTCTTCACCGGCGTCCTTCTCCAGATCTTCGACGTCTCCGATCCGACGCAGCCGAAGCTCACGCACAAGGAGACGATCGGCACGCGCGGTTCCAGCTCCGAGGCGCTGACGAACCACCTCGCCTTCAACTACTTCGCTCCGAAGAACCTCCTCTCGCTGCCGATGACGGTCTGCGAGGGCGGCAACGACAACGGAAGCTTCGGCACGCAGATGACGTTCAGTGGGCTGATGGTCTACGACACGACCGTCGCGGGCGGCTTCACGCTCCGCGGCAAGGTCGCGCACCCGAACGCCTCGCAGGGCGACCAGCAGAACAGCTACGGCTACTACGACATGGGCTGCTCGAACTGGTGGACCAACGCGTCGAGCGAGGTCAAGCGCAGCATCATCATGGACGACTGGGTCTTCAGCGTCTCGGCGACGCGCATCAAGGTGAACAACCTGAACGCGCTGTCGACGGACGTGAAAGAGCTGTCGCTCCTGCCCTGATCGCCTGGTCGCGTTTCGCGCGGTCGTTCGCACGGCGAACGTGAGACCGCGGTAGGCTTCGGTCGTGAGCGAGCACCCTTTCGACCTCGTGACCGAAGCCGACCTCCGCAAGCGACAGAGCGCGAAGTGGCGCGCCTATCCACCCGACGTCCTCCCCGTGTGGGTGGCGGAGATGGACTACCCGATCGCCGAGCCGATCAAACGTCTGCTGAACGACGCGCTCACGATCGACGATGCCGGGTACGCGTATCCTCGGGGCATCGGCGATGCCTTCGCGCCGTGGGCACGTACGACGTGGGGCTGGGAGCTCGCGCCGAGTGACGTGAAGGTCGCGCCCGACGTCGTGACGGCGATCAGCGAGCTCCTGCTGGTCACGACGAACCCCGGCGACGGCGTCGTCATCGATCCTCCCGTTTATCCGCCGTTCGCCGGGACGATCCGGCGGCTCCAGCGCAAGGTGGTCGAAACGCCCGTCGTCCGGAGCCCCGACGGAGGCTTTGCGCTCGACCTCGCGGCCATCGAACGTGCATACGTCGAAGGCGCGCGGGTTCATCTCCTCTGCTCGCCGCACAACCCGACGGGCACGGTGCACCCTCGCGAGACGCTCGCGCGAATTGCAGAGCTCGCTGCCCGTCACGGCGTCCTCGTCCTCAGCGACGAGATCCATGCGCCGCTGACGTACGGCGAGCGCTCGCACGCGCCGTTTCCGAGCGTGTCGGCCGATGCCGCCCGCGTCTCGATCGTGCTCACGTCCGCGTCGAAGACATGGAACCTCGCAGGCCTGAAGGCGGCGATGATCATCGCGTGTCATGACGACGCCCGCGCTGTACTGGCGCGACTGCCCGAGGAGCTGCCGTACCATGCCGGTCACCTCGGTGTGCTCGGCGCCCGTGCCGCGTTCGAGACCGGAGGCGCGTGGCACGCCTCTACCCTGCGGATCCTCGACCGCAACCGGCGGCTGCTCGCAGATCTCCTGGCGGAGCACCTGCCTCGCGCTCGATACGTTCTTCCGCAAGCCGGATACCTCGCATGGATCGACTGCTCCGCCCTCGGCCTCGGTCCGGATCCGGCGAAGGCGTTCCTCGATCGCGGCCGCGTCGCGCTGTCACCTGGACCGTCCTTCGGCACCGGTGGTGACGGCTTTGCGCGGCTCAACCTCGCGACCACGCGGACGCTGCTCGAAGAGGCTGTCCGGCGCATGGTGCGCGCCGTAGCGTGACCGTCGCGCGTCGACGACGTACCAGCGGCTGAGCCTCGTCACGACGCCGAGCGAACGCCGACCCCGACGATCCGCGTGATAGCCTGCCGGCCCGTGCGTCTCGTCGTTGGTCGGCTCGTCGCCCTCGCCTTCCTGCTGGCGGCGCCAACGGCCTCCGCAGACGAGACGAGCGACGGCGCAGAGGTCGAGGTCGTCGAGCTCGATTACCACGTCCCGGCGGCATGCCCCGACGAGCGCGCGTTCGTATCGGCCGTGAGGGCGCGGACCCGAAGGGCGCGCATCGTGAATCATGCGCCGGGATCGCGTCGCCTCGTCGTCGACGTGCGTCGAAAGGGAGGAAGTTACGCGGGCCGCCTCGTCATCGAGCACGAACGCGATCGGGCAACCCGCGAGGTCACGAGCGCGCACTGCGACGATCTCGTCGAAGCCTTCGTCTTCTTCACGGCCATCGCGATCGATCCCGGAGCCTCGCTCGGCGCATCTTCCGCAGCCCCCACGCCAACGCCTCCGGCAACACTTCCGGCGCCCACGTCCGAGCCCAAGCCGGCACCGATCCCGCCACCGCCACCGCCACCGAAGCGCCGTGACGTCGTGCCGCCCGATCGACACCGCGCGGCATGGCACCTGGCGATCGGCTCGGGGGTCTGGGCGGCCGGAGGCATCGCGGAATCGACGATGCTGGCCGCGCACCCGGTCGTCGATCTCGGCTCGAGCGCGACGGGCTTGTCCCCGAGTCTCCGCGTCGGCCTCGTGTGGGCGAACGGCCCGTCGCAACGCGCCCCCATCGGACAACTCACGCTCGGAGCTCGTGCGGTCGCGCTCTCCGGCTGCGCTTATCACCTGCGCGTGGGCGGAGCGCGTGGTGTGGGGATCCGACTCTGCGCGGTGTTCGAAGGAGGGATCCTCGCCGTCCGACCCTTCGCGCTCGAATACCCGACGGCTCCCGACCGCCCCTGGGTGGCCGTCGGTCCGCTCGCGCGCGTCGAGCTGCCGATCTTGGCGGAACGCCTCGCCTTCGGCGCCGACGCCGGGTTCGCCGTCCCGCTCGAGCGCGAGCGCGTCTACCCGCTAGGCGGCCGAACGGTCGAGCTCGTCCGCCCGATCGGCGGCCGTCTCACGGCCACGGTGACCGTGCGCTGGTTCTGAGCATCGAAGAAAAATTCGGGCGCCAGGGATGAAACCGCGGGGACGAGGACATTGCTCGAGCGTGGCGGCGTTACCGAACGCTCACGAGCGCCCGCTCGCGAGCACGCATCTCCGGTCGGGTCCGACGACGTCGAGCCTGTCGCTCGCGGGGCTGTTCCGCGAGCACGCCGCGTTCATCGCACGGTCGCTGCGGCGGCTGGGCGTGCCGGAGAGCGATGTCGAAGACGCCGTGCAGGAGGTCTTCCTCATCACCTCCCGCAAGCTGGATCTCGTCGAGCAGGGCTCGGAGCGCTCGTTCCTCTACGGGACGGCGATGCGCGTCGCCTCGAACGCACGACGCGACGACCGCCGCGCGCAGGCGCGCCGCTCCGACGAACCTCTCGACAGCGCACGCGCGGAGGTCGATCCGGGCCCCAGCGCCGAGGACCTCATCGACCAACGGCAGGCGCGCGCGACGCTCGACGCCGTCCTCGGGACGATGTCCGTCGAAATGCGTGCAGTTTTCACTCTGTTCGAGCTCGAAGAGATGACGACGAACGAAATCGCCGCGCTGCTCGGGGTCCCCGCGGGCACCGTCAGCTCGCGGCTCTGGCGCGCGCGCGAGCACTTCGACCGCCAGGTCCGCGAGCTCAAAGCACGACTCGAACGAAAGAACGATACGCCATGAGCGATCCCCGCAGATACCTGGCCGACGAAAGCGCGGCGCCGCTGGCGCGCGCGCTACTCGGATCCGCTTCGCGTGACGGCCTCGACGACGCCCAGATGGCGACGCTCGCCCGCGCGCTCGAGCTCGACGTCGCGAGCGCCGCCACGACGGAGTCGCCTTGTCGTCGCCCCGGACTCCGGTTCTCGGCGGCATCGACGTTCGCCGCCGCGACGGCGGTCGCGGTCGCCGTCGCGGCCGTCTCCGTCATGGCGCTCCGCAGTGACGGCAGCACGTCCACGTCCGCATCCACGTCCGCATCCACGTCCACATCCACGTCCGCATCCACGTCCGCATCCACGTCCACGGCAGCGCCGCTGACCCTTCCGCCGCCGGCCGAGCAAGAACCACGTCCCGCCGATCCGCCGGCGCCCTCGGATGCCGTGTCGGTCGACCAGTTGCCGGAGGCGCCGAAACGAAGCGTCGCTGTGCATGGCGCCCAGCCCGCCGCCTCGGCGCCGGCGCCGGCGGACGATCTCGCCGCGGAGGTCCGCGCGCTCGAGCGCGTCCGGACGGCGATCGCGGAGCACCGCATCGCGGACGCGCGCGCAGGGCTCGCGACCTACGACGCGACGTTCCCGAAGAAGCTGCTCGCAGACGAGGCCCGCGTCCTCCACATCGAGCTGCTCCTCGCCGACGGCCGCACGGCCGAGGGCGAAGCTCTCGCAAGGACGTTCCTTGCAACGTCGGCAGACAGCCCGTACGCGGCCCGCGTTCGCTCGCTCGTCTCGAGCACCCGCGCTCCCTGAGGAGAATCGAGATGCTCCGTCGGATCGCGATCGTGACGATCGCTGCAGGTAGCTTCGCGCTCTCGATGAGCAGCGGAGGGTGCACCCACCGCGACCCGCTGAACTTCGCGCCGCGCGTCGAGGCAGGCGCGCCGTCGTTCACAAGCGTCGATGCGTCGGCGGAGCCGGACGCAGACGTCGTCGACTACTGCCCCGCCACGACGTGCCCGGCTCCCTACACGACGTGCCCGGGCTCCCGGTTCCAGTGCGACGTGAACGTGATGACGGATCCGGACAACTGCGGCGGATGCGGGATCCGGTGTCCGGGAGCGGTCTTCGGCATCAACGCAGACTTCGCGTGCGTCGCCGGAACGTGCGTGATGACGTGCGCCGATCATTCGTCGTTCGACGGCAACGGGATCCTCGACGACGGCTGCGAGAGCCCGCTGGGAACGAACGACAACTGCAACGACCCCGGCGACAAGTGCCTCGACCCGTCGAAGCCATGCATCTTCCTGGCACCGCAGGCCTGGCGCTGCGGCTGCGTCGAGCCGGGGCATCGACTCTGCGGGGCGCCGACCATCGGCTCTTGCGTCGACCCGAAGACGAACGACCAGCACTGCGGAGACTGCGGCATCGCCTGTGATCCCGCAGGCGACGGCGGCGTGCCCGCGCCGAACACGTACTCGGGCTGCGTCGACGCGCAGTGCGGACGGACGAAGTGCATCGCGGGCCACGCGGACTGCGACGGCGACCCGGAGAACGGCTGCGAGGCCGACCTCCTCTCTCCTTCGAGCTGCGGCGTGTGCGGTAACGCGTGCGCCCCCGGTCAGAAGTGCCTCCGGCATCCCGACACGAACGTGATCTCGTGTGCATGTCCGCCAGGCCTGACGCTCTGCGATGACCGCTGCGTGAACCTCGGCACGGATCCCGACAATTGCGGCGGCTGCGGGACGAACTGCACGTACGCCACGAAGGACCGTGGCTACGGGTTCTGCAAGTTCGGCGCGTGCGACTTCGCGTGCATGGAGGGCTGGGGTGACTGCAACTCCAACCCCGGCGACGGCTGCGAGACCAACTTCGACTCCGATCCGCGCAACTGCGGCGGCTGCGGGATCGCGTGCAACGTCGGACAGCCCTGCATCGCGGGCCGATGCGCGGTCGAGCCGTGCGACCCGGGAGGTCCGACCAAATGAAGGCACGATGGCTCGTCGGCGCTCTCGGTCTCGGCGCGATCACGGCCACGTTGATCGCGTGCGCGACGGACGACAACACCGCATACACGCAGCCGGACGCCGGGCCGACGACGATCCCGGATCCCGACGCCGGGGACATCGACGCCGGCGCCGCCGATGCCGACGCTACGGCGCCCACGTACGTGTGCTCGCCGGACGAGCTCTGCCCGACGGATCTGTTCGACCCGGGCCGCCCAGGCGGAGCGCTCGATCTACGAACGCGCATCCGAGTCCTCCGCGGCCGATCCGCCACCGACGTGTGGGCCGCCGGCGTGCAAGGGACCGTCGCCCACTACGACGGAACGTCGTGGACGCGGTCGGACACCGGCTCGAAGGAGACGATCAACGGGCTCTGGCTGCGCACGAGCGGAGAGATCGCGCTCGCCTCGATCGGGTCCGTCTACACGCGCGGGCTCGACGTGGCCGATGCGGGAGCGCCGTCCGCCGGCGGCTGGAGTGCGCTCGGCGCCCCGCTCCCGGTGGGGTCCGTCCCTTCGCTCCCGAACGGCAACCGGGTCCTCGAGTCCGTCTGGTCCTCCCCCGAGGCCGAGTGGGCCTGGTGCGCCACCGTGGAGGCGCCGCTCGTCGGCACTGCTCCGACCGGGCTCTGGCGCATGCGCGTCGGCGCGCCGGAGCACGAAGTCGTCGAGGTCGCGAGCCCGTTCGCGGCCGGCACGTGCGACGTGCTTCCGTGCAGCAGGCTGACGAGCATCCACGGAGCTTCGGCCGACGTGCTGTGGGCCGTCGGCTACACCGGTGCGACGGTCCGCATCTCGAACGCGCAGAGCGACACGCCGGAGATCAGCGCCTTCGACAGCAAGACGTGGAGCGGCCTCAACGGTGTGTGGGCCGCGTCGGACACGGAGGCATGGTCCGTGGGCGGCGGAGGGACGATCCGGCACTACACGGGTCACTCGTCCTCCTGGGAGATCGTGAACGACGTGCCGACGACCGAAGATCTCCGGGCAGTATGGGGGACGTCACCAACGGACGTCTGGGCCGTGGGCGACGGCTCCGTCGTTCTCCACTACGACGGCAAGGCGTGGACGCACGCAAAGATCGGAGGACTCGGCGATCGCCGGCCGAACCTCCATGCCGTCTGGTCGCCTGCACCGGGACACGTCTGGATCGGCGGCGAAGGTGTCCTGCTCTCGTTCGGAGGGAAGTCATGAAGCCCCTGTTGTTCCGTATCGCGAGCGTCTCGGTCGCGTTCTGCGCAGCGGCGGCGTGCACCGCGTCCGGAGACGAGGGTATCGAGACGACTCCATCGCAGGACGACGGCGGCGTCGCGTCGATCCCCGAAGCGGAGGCGCCGGACGCCGCGACGCCGGATGACGATGCCGCCTCCGACGCCACGAAGGTGCCTTCGACGTGCAGCGACGCCGGCTGGTGCATCACGCCGCTACCGGATCCTGCTCTGACGATGACCGACATCTGGCCGGTCGATGCCGATCATGCCTTCGGTCTGGCGGACGAGAACGCAGTGCTCGAGTGGGACGCGAGCATCGGCCACTGGGTGTACATCGACGACGGCTCCGCGAGGAACCTGCCAGACGCCTTCCCGGCCAACATCTGGGCGCCGAGCAAGGACGAGGTCTACTTCACCGTGAACGCGCGCTCGCCGCTGCTACCCAGCTCGGCTCGAAGCGCACACGTCTATCACGGCAAGCGCGCCGCGCCGCCCGCCCAGGGTTGGACCTGGACGCACCTCGACTTCGCCTGCGATCACGGCAACTCTCTCCCGCAGGTCTGGGGCACGAGCAGCAACGACGTATACCTCTGGGCCTGCAAGACCGTGCACCATTTCACCGGCGACGCTGGCGGTGACGGCGGTGCGACGGCGGCGTGGGCAGCGGAGTTCATCGACGACGACCTCGATCCGTTCAACCCGCTCGAGACGTTCGGCGTCACCGGAAGCGGCCCGGACGACGTCTGGTTCGTCGGCGTTCGCGGCGCGCTCTGGATCCTGGGCGGCGGCTGCACGGTGATCGTCCACAAGACCGCCACGGGCTACGAACGCATCGTCGACGGCACGGCGGGCTTCTTCACCACCGAGTGCACCGCGAAGCCTGGCATCTCGATGCTGAACGGCGCCCTGACGAACCTGCTCGGCGGAACGTTGGAGTCCGCGGGAAAGGGACGCGCCCTCGGTACGTTGTGGACGACCGACGGCCCGAACGACCTCGTCGCGATCGAAGCTGGCGGCGAAGGCGGTAGCTCGATCCGCTTCGCGCAGACTCCGGGCGTCAGGATCAACGGCGTGTGGGCGGCTTCGGACGATCCCGTCTGGGTCCTTGCGGATCGCGGAGGCGTCGGCGGAATCGTTCGCGGCACTAACGTCTGGAGCGATGCGGGGAGCTACGAGATCTCGACGCTCGTCCGCGACGGCGTGCCGAACATCGAGATGCTCGTTCGACTGCGCGGGACGGCAAACACCCTCTGGGCCGCTGGAAAAGGCAATGTGTACCGCAAGACGCTTCCCTGATTCACGGTTCGTCGGGCTTGCCTCTTTGGCGCTTTCGGTGATCGCCGGCGCGATGGCGGCGTGCTCGACCGAAGAGGACGTCCTCCTCGGCGCCGACGTCGACGCGGGCGGCGACATCGAAGCCGGCGCGGATCCGTCGACACTCGATGCGAGCGGCGAGGAGACCGGCACTGACGGCGCGGCGCCGCCTGCCGTCGTCCTTCCGAGATCGGACGCCGGCGCGCCCCCGGTCGTGTGCACATCGACGCCGTGCGCGAAGGCGCTGGTCACCACGCTGAACAGCGAAGGCTTCTGCGTGCTCCTCGATGACGGGACGGTGGCGTGCTGGGGCCAGAACGAGTCCGGGCAGCTCGGACGAGGTGCAGGTGCCGGCACGATCAGCCCGACGCCTGCACGCGTGCCGGGCCTCACCGACGTCGTCGCGCTCGATCACACGTGCGCCGTCGACACGAGCGGCAGAGCGTGGTGCTGGGGCAAAGGCCCGTTCCTTCGAAGCACGACGCAGCCGACGACCACGCAGACGTCGCCGATCGAGCTCGCCCTTCCGCCCGTGACGAAGATCGCAATCACCGAGAGCACGGCGTGCGCGGTCACTGCCGAGGGCGGCGTGCTCTGCTGGGGAACGAACGAAGACGGCCAGGTCGCGGTCCCCACCCCCGGCGCGAAGACGAACGTCCCGCTGACGCCGCAGCCGACGGCGATCCTCCAAGGCGCGCCGGTCCGCACGCTGCGATTGGGCAGCGCGTCGTTCCTTCTCCGTTCGGACGGCACGCTCCTCACGTGGGGCGCGAGCCCGCCACTCGGACGCGTCTCTTCCCTCTTCCCGGACCCCTACCCTGGAGCGATCGCGCTCGCCGGCGTGTCGAGCATCGACATCGAGGGCTCGAACGCCTGCGCGGTCGCCGAAGGGATCGGGCACTGCTGGGGCGCGGCCTACGATTCGGTGTCGAACGAGCAGCTCGACAACGTGCTCGACCGCGCGCTGCCGGAGCCCGTCGCCACGCCCGAGCCGCTCGTGCAGATCGCGACGACACGCAACACGGGCATCGCGACGATGCCGCAGCGCCAGTGCGCGGCCGCCGTCTCCGGCGCGGTCTACTGCTGGGGGAACAACGCCAGCGGGCAGGCAGGCGACGGCACGACGGCCTACGCTGCGAAGCCGGTGAAGGTCGCTGGCCTGCCGGCGCCCGCCGCCGAGGTCAGAACCACGCCGCTCGCGACGTGCGCACTGCTCACGACCGGAAAGGTCTTCTGCTGGGGCCACAACGACACCGGACAGCTCGGCAGCGGGAAGATCACGAGGCCGAGCCTCGTCCCGCAGGAGATCGTCTCGCCATGATGGGCACATCGAAAGCACGCGCCGCCTTCACGCTGGGCATCGCCGGGCTTGCGCTCTCGGCCGCTTTCGCCAGCGCGTGCGGCGATCGCGAATCGTTCAAGGTACCGGTCGACGGCCCCTTCACGCCGGACGCATCGGTCGACACGGGCGGCGACTGCCTTCTCCAATGTTCGCTCGACGGACGCGCCGTCGTCCGTGCGTGCACCGGCGAGATCGTGCAGGAGTGCCCGCCGGAGCTCGCGTGCGGCGCCGGGGCTTGCCGTGAGCCATGCGAGGCGGCCGCGGCCGATCGACGCTCGAACGGTTGCGAGTTCTACTTCCAGCCGCCGCTCTTCACGAAGTACTTCGGCCAGTCCTGCTACGCCGCGTTCGTCGTCAACACGTCCACAGTTCCCGTGGACGTGTCGCTCGAGCTCGAGGGCCGCTCGCTCGACATCTCGAAGTCGCTGTTCCGGACCGAGAAGGGCAGCGCCAACCTCATCCCGCATACCGGTTCGATCCCCGTCGGCGAGAGCGTGATCCTGTTCGTGTCCGATCGCGATCCGACGAGCAGTCCTGCCGGGCGGACCGCGCCGTGTCCGGAGGGCGCGGTGCCCGCGATGCGAGGCGACACGCTCCCCGATGGCACCGGCATCGGGACGTCGTTCCATCTCCGCACGAACGTCCCCGTCAGCGCGGCCGCCATCTATCCCTTCGGCGGCGCCCAGAGCTTCCTGCCCTCGGCGACGCTGCTCCTGCCCGTCCCGACGTGGGGAAAGGAGCACCTCATCGTCAACGCATGGGAGACGACGTCGAGCTTCGCGTACGTCGCGATCGAGCAGCCGGGAGCGCAGATCGTCGCGTCCGAAGACGACACGGACGTCACGATCCTGCCCGCGCGCGACATCCAGGACGGGGCCGGGGTCGTCGGGTCCGCAGCCCGCGTGCCCGTGACCTACCGACTCTCGCGAGGTCAGGTCCTCCAGCTCAAACAGGCAGAGGAGCTCTCTGGCAGCTTCGTCACGTCGACCAAGCCGACGAGCGTCTTCGGCGGGCATGCGTGTATGACCGTGCCCGCGGGACGCGACGCCTGCGATACGGCGCTCCAGCAGCTTCCCTCGTTCGACCAGTGGGGATCGGAGTACGTCGGCGTCGGCTACCGCCCCCGTATCGGAAACGAGCATGAGCCGATGGCGTACCGCATCGTGGCCGCTCGCGACGAGACGCGCCTCTCCTGGGATCCGGCCGTGCCCGCTGGCGCGCCGGTCACGATGTCCGCCGGTGAGGTCGCGACGTTCTGGGGCGAGGTCGGAACGCCGTTCGTCGTCCGCACGCAGGACGCCGAGCATCCGATCTACCTCGCGGCGTACATGTCCGGCGGCGGCACGGCGGATTCAACGGACGTCCTCGGAGACCAGAACATGCTCGGCAAAGGCGACGCCGAGTTCGTGAATGTCGTTCCTGCGGGCCAGTACCTGAGCTCGTACAGCTTCTACGCCGATCCGACCTACACGGAGACGTCGCTCGTGATCGTGCGCGCGAAGTCGAACGGCAAGTTCGACGACGTCTGGCTCGAGTGTGCAGGCATCCTGAGCGGCTTCAAGCCGGTCGGGACGCGCGGCGAGTACGAATACGTCCGTGTCGACCTCGCGAAGGGGGCAGGCCCGGGTGAGACGTTCGGCACGAGCACCTGCCAGAACGGGCTCCACCGGATGCGGAGCGACGGCCCGTTCACCGCGACATTGTGGGGCTGGTCGTACTACGCGAGCTACGCGTATCCGGGCGGCATGGCACAGCGCCGTCTGGTCGAGACGCCGCTCACGATCGTCCGCTGAGGCGCTAGAAGCCCACGCGAACTTTGCTAGGGTGTGCGCGTGGATCTCGCCGCCATCGAAGCGCTCTATCCCGACCACGTCGCCCGCCAGCAGCAGCTCTACGCGAGCGCGCTCGCCGAGTCAGGGTTCGACGCCGTCGTGGTGCACTCCGGCACAGCGCAGAAGAAGACGTCGTTCGACGACGCGTACTGGCCGCTACGCCCGACGCCTTTCTTCCATCACTGGGTCGCGCTCTACGAGCCGGGATGTTTCCTCGTCATCGAGCCCGGGACGAAAGCTCGACTGTTCTGGCCCGAGTGCAAGGACTTCTGGGAGCGCCCTGCCCCGCCCGAGTCGCTCGCGTTCTTGAACGTCCTCGACGTTCGGCGCGTCGCGGAACCCGAGCTGCCCGCCGGAAAGCGCGTTGCCTGGATCGGCGATGACGTCGCCCGCGCCGAGGCTCTGGGGATCTCCGCGGAGAATCGCAATCCGGCGACGCTCCTCGCGGCGCTCGACCGGCTCCGCACGACGAAGTCGCCTTACGAGGTGGCGTGCCTCGTCGAGGCGAACCGCCGAGCCGCGCTCGGCCACGAAGCCGTGCGCCGCGCGTTCGCCGAGGGCGATCACTCCGAGCTCGACCTCCACCTCCTCTATCTGCGCACGACGCGACAGGACGATCCCGAGACGCCGTACAAGAACATCGTCGCGACCGGCCGCAACGCGTCGATCCTCCATCACGTCAGCTACGGGCGCGATGCGACGCGCGCCGAGTCGCTCCTCCTCGATGCCGGCGCCACCTGCCTCGGCTACTGCTCGGACATCACGCGCACGTGGGTGAAGTCGAAGGGCACGGCGAGCGCGGCGTTCGTCGCGATCCTGAACGGCATGGAAGCGATGCAGAAGCGGCTCGTCGAGCGCATCGCCACGGGGATGCCTTACGAAGAGCTGCACGACGAATCGCACCGGCAGGTCAGCGCGATCCTGAAGGACGCGGGCGTCGTCAAAGCGTCGGCGGACGAGATCGACGGCAAGGGCATCAGCCGCGTGTTCTACCCGCATGGCCTCGGCCACTCGCTCGGCCTGCAGACACACGACGTCGGCTGCGCCGTGGTGAAGCCGCGCGGGGACAACCCGTTTCTGCGCAACACCTCGACGATTGCCGACGGCCAGGTCTTCACGATCGAGCCCGGGCTCTATTTCGTCGACTCGCTCCTCGTCGAGCTGCGGAACAAGCCGGAGGGCAAGCTCGTGGACTGGAACCTCGTCGAAGCGCTCGCGCCGCTCGGCGGCATCCGGATCGAGGACGACGTCCTCGTGACCGGCGCGAGCACGCGCAACTTCACGCGCGAGTTCCTGCCCGTCGGCGGCAGCGCCCTCGGTTGAGCAATCGCCCGAGGTCGGCCCTCGCGTCAGGGACACGACCTCGGGGCGGCTTGCTCAGTCCTTCTTCAGGTCGAGCGACGCCGAGTTGATGCAGTAACGAAGGCCACCGCGATCGGGCGGACCGTCGGGAAAGAGGTGCCCGAGATGCGCCCCGCACTGTGAGCACGTGACCTCGGTGCGGACCATGCCGTGCGATCGGTCTTCCTCCGTCGCGACGTTCCTGGCGTTCATCGGCTGGGTGAAGCTCGGCCAACCGCTGCCGGAGTCGTACTTGTCATCGGAGCGGAAGAGCTCCGCCCCGCAGCAGGTGCAGCGGTACGTGCCGCTGTCGTGGCAGTCCCAGTACTTGCCGGTGAAGGCGCGCTCGGTCCCCTTCTTCCGGGTGATCTCGTACTGTTCGGGAGTGAGCTCGGCCTTGTAGTCCGCGTCGGTCTTCTTGTTCATGGAGTACCCGTCTCGTCTGAATACGCCGGAAGGATAGTCCGGTTCCGGAAGAGTGCGTCGGTCGCTGCGTTCGCCTCGCAAGCTCGTCCGAGCTCGTCCGAGCTCATCCGCCGCCGCCACCTCCGCGCGAGCCGCCACCTCCGCGGTAGTACCCCGGCCCGTACCACGAACGGTAACCGGGGTAGATGAACGGTCGTCCGAACATGAGGCCGAAGCCTCCGCGCGCGCGAGCGTAGAAGCGAGGATCGTCGACGAGCGTGTAGCGGTCTCGGACCCAGTGTCCGCGCGGCGCGAGGCGTGCCGCCCAGTCGACCGGCCACTTTCCCGCGACGGGCGCCGGGACCTTCTTCAGAAAATCGAGATCGACGAGGTAGATCCCGATCCCCGCCGCTTGCCACGCGCGGAAGCTCGCGTTGAGGTCGTCTTCTTCCACCTCCGCGTCGTCGAGATCCTCGACCACGTACACCACCCGCGTGATCCCCTGGGCGCGGAGCGTCTCCGCGTCCGGCAGATCGTTCGGCATCAACATGTAGCGGTTGTCGAACACGTCCTCGTCCGGCTCGTCGAACCGGTACGCGAGCCGCCAGGAATCGAGCAGGAACACCGGATGTGCGCTCCGCAACGCGACCTCGTCGGGAGGCGGCAGTCGCGGCGGAAACGCGAGCAGCCCCGCGAGCGTCTCGTCCGCGGGCACGACCGAATTCTGCGAAGGCCAGTTGTTGAAGGTGACGACCGGCGCGACAGGCTCACGCGCGTCCCGGCTCAAGCGGGAGACGAACGCGCACGACGCGGCGCCGCGGAGGTCGACGAGCCAGAGCGTGCTCGCCGGCAGTCCGACCTGGGCGACGTGGGCCGCCGCCGCGTCCGCATCGGCGGCTACCTGAAGACGCCTCACGTCGGGCAAGGTCGCTCGTCCCATCATCGGGTCGACCGACGAGATCAGCGTCGCCTTGTGATACCGCGCCCACGGGCTCTGCGGAGCGACCTGCCAGGCCGCTGCGAGCTGCGCCGACGTCGGCAGCGCGAAGTCGCGGCTCTCGGGCACCTCCTCCGACCAGAACGCAACGCTCACCGAAGGCGTCCACGGCCGAAGGCCGCAACCGGTCACGCCCACGAGGGCAACGGGAAGGATCCCGAGTCTCGCTCTCATGCGGCGGCTTCCCGCTCGTCGACGAAGACCGGCAAGACCAGCGCATCGTGGGAGCAGTGCGAGGTCAACGAGAGCCGCGCGAAGTAGCCCGCAAACACTCCATCGAGAAGGTACACGCCGAGCGTGACGAGCCGGGGCCCCCAGGGGGTCTCGATGGCGGCTTGTGGGACGAAGCGCTGCGCGATCCACACCTGGGCGAGCTCGGCCTCCGCGTCCGCGATCTCGGCGACGATCTCGCGGAACTCCTCGGCCGGCGTCAGCGCTCCGACGAAGACGTGATCGCCGACGCGCGACAGATCGCGCTTGAGCACCCACGCCTCGCGCTCCGCGTCGAAGCGCTCGCGACGAAGCTCGGAGAAGGCGGCGGTCTCCGGGAACACTGCGGCCGCTTCGTCGGGATCGTGCGCGAATGCTCGCGCCATCGCGAGCTTCGACTGCGCGTGGATACACGTGAAGCTCGACATGGACACGAGCGCCCCCGACGCGGTCGCCCGCGCGAGAGCATCGATGTTCTTCTGTCCCGCCATCCACTCGAGCGGGTAGAACCGGTACAGCACCGCGACGCGCTCGCCTTTCACTTCGACGCCCGCGTCGCGGCTCGAGGGACGAAGCATCGTCGGCGCGATGCGTGCTGCGCGGCCGCCACGCTCGACGACGAGCCGCTCGAGCAGCGCACAGACCTGGAGGTCCTCGGCATATGCCGTCGCATACGCGAGCGCGATGATGCCCTTCGGCGATCCCGGCCCGCCGGATCGATCGACGAGCCAATCGGCGAGCCGACCTGTGACGTGGGTGGGATCGACGCCGCGCCTGAGGCCTGCCGCGCGAGCAAGGCGGGGCAGCGCGAGCGTCTCGTTGTAGCCGCCGGGACAGTCGGCATTCACCTCGCAGGCAATGAAGCGGCCGTCGTCCCGCAGCAAGAGGTCGACGCGCGCGACCGATCCCGCGTCGCCGGCCGCGCGTGACGCCGCCGCGAGCCGCTCGACGTCGGGGTGCAATCGGTAACGAGCAGCCTCCGCGGGGTCGGCCGCCGCGCGCGCCGCTGCAGCGGACACGAGCGCCCACGCGCGCTGCGCCGTATCCACCGCCTCGCGATGTTTCTCGACCGAGAGGACGAACGGGTGGAGATCGACGCGGCGACGTCCGGCAACCCACGCGTCCCAGACCAGCCAGCCGTGCTGGAGCTCGTGCTCGAGCGAGGGCAACCCGAGCGGGTCTGCGACCGCGAGAGGCTCGACGCGAGCGCCGCCTGCCCTCACTGCATCCTCGCGCCCAGGCGCTCGAAGAGCGCCGGGTCTTCCGCTCCGAGCCCGTAGAAGAGCACGCCGACATCGAGTGGCAGCACGTCCGCGGTCCAGGCACCGAGCGCGCGGCCGGTCGACTCGGCGTCGTCGAACCAGAGCTGGTGCTGCTCGCCGCCGAACGCGAGGTAGTCGATGAACGGTGCGCCCGTCGGGCCACGTAGGATCGGTACCTTCGCGATCGTCGAGATGGCGATCGCGTCGTGATAGATGACTGGCCGGCGACCGCGCGGACCGAAGTCCATGCCGTAGAGCGGATACGAGACGTCGACGTTCGCGAAGTCGGTCCTCGCGAGACGGACGGCATCGACGGCCCAGCCCGGATCGATCGTCGGGCCTGGCGCTCGTTCGGAGTAGTCGAGGGTCATGATGCGCATGCGGTCGACGTGCGGCGCGAGCTCGGTGCGCGAGAACGCCTCGCCACCGGGCAGGTCGCTCGGCTCCGCGACCGACGGCGGGACGAAGACGTTGAGGCGACGCGCCGGGCGCACGACCTTCGCCAGGTCCGCGACGAGTGCGGTGACGAACGGCCGTGCGTCGTTCGGCAAGAACTGGAGGTCGATCTCGACGCCGTCCGCCGGCTCGATCACGAGCGGCAGCGTCTCCACGAGTCGCTGCCTCCACGCGGAGCTCTGGAGGAACGCGCGCGTCTGCGCTCCGTCGTAGCGTTGGCCGCTCTCGTCGGTGAACGCGATGCCGAAGTGAACGCGATAGCCGTCCCGCTTCAGGTCCTGAGCAAGCGCCGTCAATGCGGCTCGTGCGCTCGGATCGCGCGGGCCGATCGTGCCGTCCTCGCGCGGGATCAGGCAGAGCATGATCACGTCACCGCCGCGAAGGACGCGCTTGGCGCCCTGCCCTGCGAGGATGGCCCTCGACCACGTGTCGAGCACACAGCCGTCGACCACGACCGAACCGACGCGTGCCGGCAGCGCGCTCTCGGCGCCCAGGCCGACGACCTCGCTGTCGTTGCCCGAATCGGTCCCGCAACCAATGGCCGCGAACGCCAGCATGACGCCCGCGGCGAGCCCGAGGAGCTTCTTCGTCATCATCGACCCCACTCCATGCGAACACCGAAGGTGACTCCGTTGAGGAGCTCGTATTCGTAGAGCCGCGGCACGACCTGGAGGCAGACGCGCGTCGTCGGGTCCAGGCGCCGGCACCCCTCGAGCTCGACCTGCACGAGGAACGTCACCGCGCTCAGATCGATCGGATACGACTCGCTGCCCGCCGCCACCGTTCCGCCCATCGTCGCGAACGACACGCCCGAGCGGACGGCGGCGGCCCACATGTTCCGTCGATGCTTCCAGCGCCGGCCGAACCCCGGCAGGAGGACGTCGCCGCGGAACGTCGACCATGTCCGGAGGTTGGCAACGGACCCGTCCAAGCTCGATACCAGCGCGTCGTAAGAGCCTACGGTCCACCAGGCGTTGCCGCCGAAGAGCGGCACCTTCCATCGATCGTCGATCGTGAGGTCGAGGTCCAGGCCGACGCCCAACATTCCCACGCTGCGGCCCGTCTTGACGAGCCCTTCACCCATCTCGCGTGCGCTCGTGCTCACGGGCTTCGCCGTGAACGTCGGCGTCTCGCGCAGCCATCCGCCACCGAAGCTGGTGGCGAACTGAAAATCGAAGTCCGCGCGCGCGTCAGACGCGACGGCGCACGTCGCGACGAGCACGATCGCGCAGACGCCGAAGCGGCGCATCCTGCTTCCCTCCACACGGCGCTGCATCGTTCTCTTGCGGTGCAAGCTCCTCGAGCCTAGTGCGCGCCAACACGCTGCGCTCGAACAAATGCAAGAGCGCCGCGCGATCGTTGCTAGTTGCAACGACGCGAACATCCGTGTTCACAGCGACGCGTCACTGCTCACCGGCCGCACGCGCGATCTCTTCGTCGTTCCGGTAGACGATGCCGGACATGCGGCGATGCGCCGAGCACATCCCGAGCTGGCGCGCGCCTTCGTCGAACACGACCGCCTCGCAGCGATGGCAGACGTAAAGCGATCGATACGCGACGGGATCGTCGAGGTAGTCGGCAACGAACAGAGCGCGGACGCGATCGAGCAGGCGCATGCGGGCGGCGTCGACCGGAACCCAGACCTCCGTGCCTTCCTCGTCGACGGCTCGCCGGACGAAGCCGAGCGCGAGCGCGTCCTCCACGAGCTCGAGCGCACCGTTCGAGAGGGCCGCTTTTTCGAGCGCCGCGAGCACTCGCGCGCGGGTTGTCGAGAGGACCTGATCGATCTTCTGCCGGTCGATCGCCACCGGGCTGGCGTCCGAGTCGCGCGAGTCGCGCGAGACGCTGCTGAAGAACGTGCGCTCTCCGTGCTGACAGTGTCTCGTCGCGTGCGCGTACGGCCCGGTCAGCCAACGCGCCAGGTCCACCTTCTCCCAGCCATTCGCGACGCCCGTCATGAACTCGAGCGCGGCCGCACGACACTCAGCCGCGACCGTTGCGCGAGTGGCGCCCACGAGCAACGCGGGCCCGCGCTGCCCTCCCCCGAAGGCCATGACGTACTTCACCGTCCACGCTCCATGACGAGACTGAAATGGGAGGCAAAAGCCCTACCACAGCCGATCGCCACGTCCAGCCACGCGAGCGGAGCGCCGCGGCACTCGATCCATGACCTGACAGCGTCGGCGGATTTCATCGCCCGCCCCGTCTAGGATGCGGCCCCGTGGCTCGGTGTCGCGTCTTCGTCCTGCTCTTCGTCGCGCTCCTCGTCGCGACCGCGTGCTTCGCGTGTGGCGGAAGTGCGCCGACGAGCGGGCTCGCGCGCATCCGCGCGGCAGGCGTTCTCCGGTGGGGCGGCGACATCCAGGGCGGCGAGCCTTTCGTCTACGACGACCCGTCGACCCCCGGACGGCGCATCGGCTTCGAGGTCGACATCGCGGACGCCATCGCCAAGGAGCTCGGCGTCCGCGCCGAGTTCGTCCAGAACGACTGGTCGAACCTGGTCCCGTCGCTCGAACGCGGCACCTTCGATGTCGTCTTGAACGGCCTCGAGGTCACCGAAGCGCGCGTCGGTCGCGTGCTCTTCACGCGCCCCTATTACGTCTTCGCCGAACGCTTGATGGCGAGGAAGGACGATCCGTCGGTCGCGACGGCCGATCTCGTCTCGTTGAAGGGCAAGAAGGTGGGGACGCTCGCGAACAGCCTGGCGTTCGAGATGTTGCGCGGGAGCGCCGAGACCGTCGTCTACGAGGGCGTCGAGGAGCCGTATGCCGATCTCGCGACCGGCAGAACCGATGCCGTGCTCCTCGACGACGTCATCGCGGCGCGCTACGGCACGCCGAAGCCGGAGCTCCGCGTCGTCGGCGATCTGCGCGAAGGTCACTATTCGATCGCCGTCCGACCGTCGGAGCCGGACGTCGCTGCGGCGATCGACGAAGCCATCGCGGCGATCGCTGCGCGCGGCGAGCTCCAGCAGATCCTCGAGGCGCACGGTCTCTGGAACGAGCGGCAGCCGAAGCTCGTCGGCTGGTCGGCCGAAGACCAGGCGAAGATGCTCGGCGCGCCGCCGCCGCCGCCGTCGCTCGGCCGAACGCAGCTCGTCCTGTTCCTCGAAGGTGCCGGCGTCACGCTCCTCGTGTCGACGCTCGCCATGGCGGTCGCGATGCCGCTCGGGCTCTTGCTCGCGCTCGCGCGGATGTTCGGCCATCCGGTGCTCGCGCGCCTCGCGAGCGCTTACGTCGAGCTGTACCGCGGCACGCCCGTGCTCTTGCAGCTCTACTTGCTGTACTACGGACTTTCTCCCGTGCTGAAGCTCGGTGCCGTCCCTGCAGCGATCATCGGGCTCGGGATGAACTACGCCGCGTACGAGGCCGAGGTCTACCGGGCCGGGATCCAGGCCGTGCCGAAAGCGCAGCTCGATTCCGCGTTGGCCCTGGGCATGTCGACGCGCCTCGCGCTCCGCCGCATCGTGCTCCCCCAAGCGCTCCGGCACGCGATCCCGAACGTCACGAACGACTTCATCGCGCTCCTCAAGGACAGCTCGCTCGTGAGCGTCATCACGGTCGTCGAGCTCACGAAGCGCATGACGATCACCGCGGTCGACGTGCGGAGCTGGCTCGGCCCGGGCCTCCTCTGCGCCGGGCTCTACTTCGCGATGAGCTACCCGCTCGGCGTGATCGCGCGACGGCTCGAACGAAAGCTCGAAGGCGAGCGAGCAAAGGAAGCGGCGACGTGATCCTCGTCGAAAACGTGACGAAGGCGTTCGAGTCGCGAACGATCCTCGACGGCGTGACGGTGCGCTTCGCCCGCGGCAAGGTCTCTGCGCTCGTCGGACCATCCGGCGGCGGCAAGTCGACGTTGCTCCGCTGCATGAACGGGCTCGAGCGCTTCGACTCCGGACGCATCTCCGTTGCGGGCCTCGAGCTGGGACCGAGCAAACAACCGCGTCCCTCACGCGCCGAACGCGCCGTGCTTCGCGCCATCCGGCTGAAGGCCGGGATGGTCTTCCAGCACTACGGTTTGTTCTCGCACATGAGCGCTCTCGAGAACGTGATGGAAGCGCCCGTCCACGTGCGCGGCATCTCGCCGATCGACGCCCGAGAGCGCGCCCGCGTTCTGCTCGATCAGGTCGGGCTCTCGCACCGCCGCGATGCGTTCCCGCGCGAGCTCTCCGGCGGCGAGCAGCAGCGCGTCGCGATCGCTCGGGCGCTCGCGATGGATCCCGAGGCACTGCTCCTCGACGAGCCCACGAGCGCCCTGGATCCCGAGCGCAAGATGGAGGTCGTACGCGTCCTCCACGATCTCGCGAAGCAGGGCGCGACCATGATCGTCGTCACGCACGAGGCCGCGGTCGTGCGGGACATCGCGACCCACGCCGTCGTGCTACGCGAAGGCCGCGTCGTCGCGGAGGGCAACCCCCTGGAGGTGCTCGGCCGACGCGACGCCGCGACGTGATCACCGTCGCGGCGTGTCCGTCATCGAGCGCCGGGCCTCACTTCTTCTCGGCGGGAACCTCGTACGTCGGGACGATCATCGCGCGCGCGAGCGTGTGGAAGAAGAGATTGAAGCCGAGGAACGCGCACGAGCCGTCCGGGCCGACATCGAGCTTCTCGACGTCGAGCGCATGAACGACGACGAAGTAACGATGCGGCCCATGTCCCGCCGGAGGCGCCGCGCCGATGAAACGTGCGCCGCCGCCGTCGTTCTTCAGCGTGATCGCCTGCTCCGGCAGAAGCTTCTTGTCCGGATTGCCCGCGTCGGACGGCAGCTCGGTGACGTTGACCGGGATGTTGAACACGGCCCAGTGCCAGAACCCGCTCGCGGTCGGCGCATCGGGATCGTAGACGGTGACCGCAAAGCTCTTCGTCTCCTTCGGGAAGCCGGACCACGAGATCTGCGGGGACACGTCCTCGCCACCGGCGCCGAAGATGCCGGACACCTGCGCGCGGCCGAGCGGCTTGCCGTCGGCAACGTCGGTGCTCGTCACGGTGAAGGAAGGAACGGCGGGAAGGAAGTCGTACGGAGAGGGCGGGCGCTTCGAGCTGGTCATGAGTTCTCCTCTGCTTCGGGACCGCCCATCCTAATGCCAGGCGCCCGTCCGTGAACCCCCGATCGCGCCGCGGCGCGTAGCAGTGCGCCACACGCGTGGCGCGCCCGGCGACGCTCCTGGTGCCCGGCGTTGCTCTTTCTCACCGCCTCACCACCCGAAATGCGGGTGGCACGCCGCTGGCACGAGGCGCCGGCTTGGCTTTCGGCTCTCGCGCATCGATGAACCCCAGACCAAGCCTGGTCTCGCTCCTGAAGCGCGATCGCTCGGCGTCGCGCCTCGACGAGCTCTGCGAGTTCGCCCCGGGCGAAGAGGCGCCGCCGGAGGAGCTCGTGCTCTGGTTCGTGCAGCTCGTCGGCTGGCTCCGTCCGCCGCCGAACCAGAGCACGCACGCGAGGGTGCGGTTCCTCGAGACGCAGCTCGCGCAGCACCCCGAGTGGCGCACGAACGTCTCCCGCGCCCTCGTCGCGCTCGTGAGGATGATCGACGTCGAGCAGCTGCTCGCGTACGGAGGCATCCCTCGCGACTTCCACTTCTTCGGCGCGGTCGGGGAGTGGCTCTCCTCGCACGTCCTGCCCACGGCAACGCGGACCACGGACGCCGCTCACATCGCGCGGCTCGCGTTCGTCGAGCGTGATGCCGTATGGGTCCGCACGAGCGGGCTCGCTGCACTGTTGCGAGGTCTGTTGCCGGACGACGTGCGCGCGAGGCTCGTGCGTGCGCTCGACGAAGCGATGCGGGATCTGGCGCATCACATCGTGGCGCTCGCCCATGGGCCGACGATCCGGCCGCTCGCACGGGCAGAGCGATCGCCCTTCCGCGGCATTTACGATGCCGTGATCGCGCTCTGTCAGGAGCCCGCGAGCTATTCGCGGCTCGACGCCATCCGTGGGCGCGTGCGGCAGTGCCTCCTGGCCATCGAGAACCATCGTGCCGAGCTCGCCTTCCGCGGCGCGGACCTCAACACGACGTTCCTGCTCCAGCGAATGGCCCAGCAGCTCGAGCGACTGCGCCTGCTCGCCGAGCTCCGGCCACCGCCGGACGATGTCGTCTTGGCGGACGTCTCCGCAGCGCTCGTGCTGGCGGTCACGCGCAATGCGCGCGGAAACCGCTTGCTCGCTCGGAGCGCGGATCTCGTGGTCCAGAACCTCGTCGATACTTCGGCGAACGTCGGACGGCGCTACCTCGACGAGGAGCAGTCCTCCTGGCGCGCGGCGTTCCTCGCCGGCGCAGGCGGCGGTGCGCTCATGGCGTTCGCCACGATCTTCAAGTTCCTCCTCGCGCGCCTCCACCTCCCCCCGCTGTACGAAGGCTTCGTCTTCTCGATCAACTACGCGGCTGCGTTCTGTGCCGCGTACCTCCTGCACTTCACGATCGCCACCAAGCTGCCTGCGCACACCGCGATGGCGCTCGCGAGGTGCGTCCAGGAGGCAGGACCGCTGCGCGCGCGCGTCGAGCACTTCCTCGTCGTGTGGCGCGCGATGGTGCGTCTCCAGTTTGCCGGCCTCTTCGGAAACGTCGTCGTCGCCGGGCCGCTTGCTGCGCTGCTCGACCTCGGAGCCGTGCACCTGATGGGCGGCCACGTGCTGTCGCTTGCGAAGGCCGATCACGTGCTGCACGCGCAGTCGCTCCTCGGACCGTCCGTGTTCTTCGCTGCGATCACCGGGGCCTTCCTCTGGATCAGCAGCCTCGTGACGGCCGCAGGCGACAACTGGACCCGCGTGAACCACCTCGCGGACCGTCTCTCGACGAACGTGCACGCGATGAAGCGCATCGGGTTGAGCCGCGCCCGCGCGTATGCCGATCGCGTGGTGCCGCTCGTCGGAGGTCTCGCAGGCAACGTGGCGCTCGGGTTCTTGCTCGGAATGGTGCCGGCGGGCTTCGCGATCGCGAGCTTGCCCATCGAGATCCGGCACGTCACCGTGAGCGTCAGCTCGGTCGCACTGGCCGTGTCGACAGGCGCGGGCTCGGCCTCCGCCGTCGCGCTCGCGATCGCCGGTGTGGTCGCGATCGCCGCGGTGAACGTCGTCGTCTCGTTCATCCTCGCGCTGTGGTTTGCGCTTCGCTCGGCGAATCAGTTCCGGGCGTCGCCGGTCGCCTATTCGCTCGTACGTCTCGGCATCCGTCAGTGGGCGCGCGGGCGCCCGCGATCGGTCGTCGCCGGTCCGACCTTCGCGCCGCGTGCGACCGCGGCGAGCGCGCCCACGGCCGAGCTCATCCACGCAGAGCGCGTGGTGCGTTGACGGCATCCGTCCACGATAGTAGACAATCATCCACTATCGCATCGGACGGAGGAGCGAACATGTCATTGCGCATCAACGACACGGCCCCGAATTTCACGGCAAAGACGACGCAGGGCACGATCGACTTCCACCAGTGGATCGGCGACGGCTACGCGATCCTCTTCTCGCACCCGAAGGACTTCACGCCCGTGTGCACGACCGAGCTCGGCTACATGGCGAAGATCGAGCCCGAGTTCACGAAGCGGAACACGAAGCTCATCGGTCTCTCCGTCGATCCGGTCGAGGACCACGACAGGTGGGCGAAGGACATCGAGGAGACGCAGGGCGCCGCCGTGAAGTACCCGATGATCGGCGACAGCGACCTCGCGGTCGCGAAGCTCTACAACATGCTCCCCGCCGAGGAGCCGGGAACGTCGACGGGCCGCACGGCCGCGACGAACGCCACGGTCCGCACGGTGTTCATCATCGGGCCGGACAAGAAGATCAAGTTGATGCTCACCTACCCGATGACGACGGGCCGGAACTTCGACGAGATCCTCCGCGCGCTCGACTCCATCCAGCTCACGGCGAAGCACAAGGTCGCGACGCCCGCGAACTGGAAGAACGGCGAAGACGTCATCATCTCGGGCTCGGTCAGCGACGACGAGGCGAAGAAGCTCTACCCGGAGGGCTTCAAGGCCCCGAAGCCGTACCTCCGCATCGTGAAGCAGCCGCAGTGACGCGCGGACAGTAGGCGACGCACATCCGACGGCCCCGATCGCGAACGCGGTCGGGGCTTCGTCGTTTCACCGGCCTCGTTCGCCTGCTCGGACCGGCTCGCAGACGACATCGTCGGCTCCCGCCGGAAGGGCATCGACTGACCCTTCCTCCGGCAGGCCGCTCCTTCCAGGAACGGTGCGGCCCATTCATCGATCGCCTCCCTGCGGCCACCATTCCCGCTATGATCGTCGTGGGTGGAACCGGGCACCGTCCTCGCGGAACGCTTCGAGATCGAACGGCGTGTGAGCGCCGGCGGGATGTCCGCGGTATTCCGTGCTCGCGATCGCCGACTCGGCGGCATCGTGGCCGTGAAGATCCTCTACGGCCGCGACGCGGGGGAACATCGCGAGCGCCTGTTCCGCGAGGCGCGCGTCCTCGAGAAGCTGAGCCACCCGGGCATCGTCCGCTACGTCGCGCACGGCGAGACGGACATGGACAAGCCCTATCTCGCGATGGAGTGGATCACGGGCGAAACGCTCGGCAAGCGCCTCGCCCGCACCGGCCTCACGATGGGCGAGAGCGTGCGCATGGTCACACGCGTCGCCGAGACGCTCGCGGTCGCGCACGCGAAGGGCATCATCCACCGCGACATCAAGCCTGGGAATCTCATCCTCCGCGATGCCAACGTGGAGGACCCGACGCTGATCGACTTCGGCATCGCGCGCATGGGGCTCGGCGCGAGCTCGATCACGAACACCGGTGTCATGCTCGGGACGCTCGGCTACATGGCGCCCGAGCAAGCGCGCGGCACGAAGCAGCTCGATGCGCGCGCCGATGTCTTCGCGCTCGGAGCCGTACTCTTCAAGTGCCTCACGGGCCTGCCCGCCTTCGCGGGCGACGACGAGATCGCGATCCTCGCCAAGATGCTCTTCGAGGCACCGCCGCGCGTTCGTGAGCTGCGCAAGGACGTACCGCCGGCACTGGACGAGCTCCTCGCGCGCATGCTCTCGCGCGATCCGCTGCAGCGCCCTGCCGACGGCGGGATCGTCGCCGCCGAGCTCGCGGCGCTCGGATCGCTCGACGGCGCAGGGGTGCTCGCCGCCCGTGAAGCGAGCGCACATGGAGACGTCATCACGCGCGGTGAGCAGCGTCTCGTGAGCGTCGTCGCGGTCGCTTCGCACACCCATCTCGAAGGTGAAGAGTCGACGATCGTCGACGGTACGTGGCAGGGAATGAAGTCGCTGTCGACGAGCCTGCGCGCGGCCATCCAGCCGTTCGGCGCGCACCTCGAATCGCTGGCCAGCGGCATGATCGTCGTCACCCTCCCCGGCCGTCACAGCGCGACGGATCAAGCGACGCGCGCGGCCCGATGCGTGCTTGCGATGCGCGCCGCAGCCCCCAACGTTCCCATGGTGCTCGCGACGGGGCGCGCCGTACTCGAGGAGCGCGTGCCCATCGGCGACGCCGTCGATCGCGCCATCCGGATGCTCCAGCAGCACCAGGATGACGACGTCGCGCTCGTCGCGGCCGGCAAGAAACAGCCGATCCACGTCGACGAGGTCACCGCGGGGCTGCTCGATTCTCGCTTCGTCGTGCGAAGCGACGGCACCGGCCTCGACCTCGTTGCCGAGCAGGCGTCGGCCGATGCGGGACGCATGCTCCTCGGCAAACCGACCCCGTGCGTCGGCCGAGAGCGTGAGCTCGTCATGCTCGAAGGCGTCTTCGCGGAGTGTGTGGCCGACGACGTCGCGCGCGCCGTGCTCGTCACCGCCCCGGCGGGCGTCGGAAAATCGCGCCTGCGCTACGAGCTGCTCCGCACGCTCCGTCATCGCGGCGACCGGAGCGAGGTCTGGACGAGCCGCGGCGATCCGATGCGGGCCGGCTCGCCTTTCGGCATGCTCTCGCAGATCATTCGCGCCGCTGCCGATGCCCAGGATGGAGAGCCGCCGCGGGTTCAGCGCGAGAAGATCCGCGCCCGCGTCAGCCGCTCCGTCCCGCAACGCGACATCGTCCGCGTGACGCAGTTCCTCGCCGAGACGCTCGGCGTTTCGATGCCCGACGACGACGACGTCCAGCTCCGTGCTGCGCGTCACGACCCCATTCTCATGGGCGACCAGATGCGCCGCGCGTTCGAGGACTGGCTCGCTGCCGAATGCCGCGAGCAGCCGGTCGTCCTCGTCCTCGAGGACCTGCACTGGGGTGACCTTCCGAGCGTGAAGTTCGTCGACTCTGCCCTGCGCGCGTTGCACGATCGCCCGCTCATGGTCCTCGCGCTCGCACGGCCCGAGGTGAAGGACCTCTTCCCCGATCTCTTCGCCGAGCGCGGCGTCCAGGAGCTGCGCCTGAAGGAGCTGTCGAAGAAGGCGAGTGAGAAGCTCGTCCGCCAGGTCCTCGGGGAACAGCTCGGCGAGGACCTCGTCGCGCAGATCGTCCAGACCGCCGGCGGCAATGCATTCTTTCTCGAGGAGCTGATCCGCTCGCATGCGCTCTCGCCCGGTTCGGGTTCCGCGGCGGGTCAAGGACGGGCACGGGCGACCGAGGCTCCTCCGGCGTCCGTGGGGCCCGGCCGCCGATCGATGGTCCCCGTCGTCCTTCCGGAGACGGTCCTCACGATGGTGCAGGCGCGGCTCGAGGCTCTCGAGCCGGAGGCGCGCCGTGTCCTCCGTGCAGCAAGCGTCTTCGGGCAGACATTCTGGCGAGGCGGAGTCGTTGCGCTCCTCAACGGAGCGCGGGCCAACGAAGTCCCTCCCGGCATGAAGCCCAGCGCCGGAGAGAACTCCGATGCCCAGGTGACCGCTTGGCTGGACGAGCTCGCCGTGCGCGAGATCGTGACGCGTCGCGATCAACCGAAGTTCCGGAACGAGGTCGAGTACGTGTTCCGACATGCGTTCGTCGCCGAGGCGGCGTACAGCATGCTCACCGACAAGGACCGGACGATCGGCCACAAGCTGGCCGCCCAATGGCTCGAGAAGATGGGCGAGAGCGAGGCCGTCGTCCTCGCGGAGCATCTCGAGCGCGGCGGAGAGCCGAAGCGCGCGATCACCTTCTATCGCCGCGCCGCGGCCCAGGCCCTCGAAGGAAACGACCTCGAGGCCTGCCTCGCGCGTGCCGATCGCGGCATCGCTTGCGGCGCCGACGGCGAGGTCCTCGGGCGTCTTCTCCTCCGCAAGGCCGAGGCGCACCGCTGGCGCGGCGAGAACCAGATGGCCAAAGAGTGCGCACAGCAGGCGCTCGATCTGCTCCCGCGCTCTGGCCGTCGCTGGTTCCTCGCAGCCGGCGAGGCGGTAGAGGCATGCGCACGACTCGGCAACGACGGCGAGCTGCATCGCGCGGTCGACGACCTCTGCGACGTGAGCTCGGCCGGGCAGCTGTCGGCGCCTCACCTCGTCGCGCTGACGCGTGCTGCATGCGTGCTCATGGGCGCCGGCAACTACGTGTCGTCGGACGAGCTGCTCCGTACCATCGACGCAGCCTACGAGCAGGCACGTCGTGAGGAAGAAGACCCGCTGGCGGCGGCGCACGTTTATCGGACGCGTGCGTATCGAGCGCTCGTGTCCGGCGACACCGGCTCGGCGCTGTCGATGTACAACGTCGCGATCGCCCACTTCGAGGCGGCAGGCGACATGCGTGCAGCGTGTCGACACCTCGTCAGTGCAGCGGGCGCCTGCATCGAGCTCGGCTCGTACGGAGAGGCCGAGCGTGCTCTGAACGACGCGCTGCTGTCCGTGCAGCACATGGGGCTCACCGGCGTCAGCGCGCACGTCTCGTATCACCAGGGCATGCTGCTCGCCCGCCTCGGCGATCCGCGCTCCGCGCTCGCCCGCGCCGACAGCGCCATCGACGCCTTCGTGGCGCAAGGCGATCGCCGCATGGAGGTCGCCGCGCGCCTCTACCGCGCGTTCTTCTTGTCCGCAGCCGATGACCTCGATCGAGCCGAGCGCGACGTCGAGGTCGTCCTGGAGCAAGCAGGCACGACACCTCCGCTCCGTGCCTTCGGCCTCGCCATCCTCGCGGGCGCACACCTCAGAAACGGCCGCGCCGACCGCGCCGCCGCGCCCGCGCGCGAGTCGATGAACCTCCTCGAAGCCCTAGGCGGCGTCGAAGAAGGCGAAGCCTTCATCCGCCTCACCTACGCCGAAGCCCTCGACGCCCTAGGCGACCAAGCCGGCGCCCGCGACGCCATCGCCACCGCCCGCGTCCGCATCCTCGAACGCACCGCCATGATCCAGGACCCCCACTGGAAAGACACCTTCGTCCAACGCGTCCGCGAAAACGCGCGCACCCTCACCCTCGCCCGAGCCTGGCGCGTCGCCTAGCAACATCCGCGCGCGCGGACGCGCGGGCCGGCCCGCCACGCCCGGCGCCAAACATAACGTCGGTAGGATTCCTTTGCGTGCGAAGCATCCGATTTTGCGCAACCGGCGCGCTCGGCGGCCGATGCAAGATGTCGATGACAGCACCGCGACGGATCCTCGAGGGGCAATTCTATCTGGTGACGCGGCGGACGTGGCAGCGGACATTTTTCCTGCGGCCGGGACCGGCGATGAACAGGATGTTCGAGTATTGCCTGGCCGAGGCGGCAAAGAAGCACGGCATCGAGCTCATCGCGTGGTGCGCGATGAGCAACCACTACCACGCCGTCGTCTACGATCCGGACGGGCGCGTGCCGGAGTTCATCGAGCGATTTCACAAGATGCTCGCAAAGGCGCTCAACGTTTTCTACGAACGCGTCGAAAGTATCTGGTCGAGAGCGCAAACTTGTCTCACGCGCCTCGTGACGCTGGAGGATGTGTTCGACGCCGTCGTCTACGTGCTGTCGAATCCCGCGGCGGCACACCTCGTCGAGAACATCGCGCACTGGCCAGGATCGTCCTCGTGGACCCGCATGGGACGAGAAACAAAGACCATGCGTCGACCTCTGAACTACTTCCACACGGATGGCCGCATGCCGAAAACAGTCGCGCTGCAAGCCGTCGCGCCGAAAGGGCTCAGCGAGGACTATGTGAAATGGATTGCGCGTGTCCGTGCGGCGGTGAAGTCCAAGCAAGACGCCCTCGCTGAGGAACGCCGCAAGAACAAGCGACCCGTGCTGGGGTGTAAGGCGATCCTCGCCATGCGACCGACGGACACTCCTTCGACGAAAGCGCCTCGAAGCAAGCTCCACCCACATCTCGCGTGCAAGGACAGGGCGCTGATGAGAGAGGAGCGGAAGGCCCTCAAGAAGTTCCGAGGGACCTACAGGGAGATGCGGATCCGTCTTCGTACTGGAACCGGCAGGGTCGAGTTCCCCGAAGGGACGTACCGCCTACGCCTCCTCGGTCTCCGCTGCGCCGGCTGCAGAACGTCAGAGGCGGCAGCACCGCGCGCGAAGAAGCTCCGGAAGACCAAGCGAGCCACGAACGCGAACCAGGCGGCATAGACAACTTTCGAGCGGCCCCATCGCGACACCTCGGTAGCACTCATATGTCCAGCCCGCGTGCGAAGCGCGCGTGCCGGGCTCCGTTGCGTCCTGCTCAGAGCTCGTGCGCAGCGCTCGTCACCGCGGGAGCGC
The DNA here is from genome assembly GCA_023423895.1 of Pseudomonadota bacterium. Classification (GTDB taxonomy): domain Bacteria; phylum Myxococcota_A; class Polyangia; order Polyangiales; family Polyangiaceae; genus Labilithrix. Next base: position 310 of record JAFAER010000129.1, on the reverse strand, counting down.
CCTCCCTCGCACTGCTCCGGTGTCGAACTCGCCTCCCTCGCGAGAAGAGACGATAACCTCGCGTGCGTACGCCACCGATGCGCGATAGTTGTCTCGGCCCATCCCGCACGCGGAACACCGCGCGGAAACACCACGTCGGTATGGTCGACCGCCAACGTGTGTCGCGACTGCAGGCGTGCGCAGCGCCCCCGCCGAGCGCCCTTCCCCGCGCCGCTCGAAGGCCCCGTCTCACCGGCGGGCGAGCGGCGGTCGCGACCCATCCGGCAGGGGCGGGAACACAACGTCGGTATGGTCGGCGAGTGGCTAGGGG
>JAFAER010000153.1 GCA_023423895.1 Pseudomonadota bacterium | reverse complement strand
CTCGGACGGGGAGATCGTGCCGTACGCGTCGCGGATACGGACGAGGACGTCCTTCTCGGCGACGTCGCCGACGACGACGACGGTCGCGTTGTTCGGCGCGTAATACGTCCGGTAGAAGGCGACGCAGTCGTCGGGGGTGAAGTTTTCGATGTCCGTCATCCACCCGATCGTGGGCCAGTGATACGGGTGGCGAGTGAACGCCGTCTTGTAGAGGATCTCGTTCGCGGTCCCCTCGACGTCGTCGTCGACGCGCATGCGGCGTTCGTTCGCGACGACCTCCTTCTCGCTCGCGACCTGCGGCTCGCGAAGGACGAGGCGGGCCATGCGCTCGCTCTCGAGCTTCACCGCGAGCTGGAAGCGGTCCTTCGGGAGCGACTCGTAGTAGTACGTCCAGTCGAGCCACGTGGCGGCGTTGGACTCGGCGCCGTTCTCCTCGAGCTTCCGGTCGAACTCGTTGGCCGCGAGCCCCTCGGTCTCGTTGAACATGAGGTGCTCGAACAAGTGCGCGAGCCCCGTCTTGCCCGGCTTTTCGTGTCGCGACCCCACGCGGAACCACGTGAAGTAGCTGAGGACGGGCGCGCTCTTGTCGACGAGCAAGAGCAGGCGGAGCCCGTTGCCGAGTCGGAAGCGGAGAACCCGCGGGAGGTCGGTCCCGATCCCGCCGGCATCGCCGAACGGAACGGTCCCTTCGAAGGTCCACTTCGCGGTGGGCGACGCGGCGTCTTCGTTGATGCGCGCGACGAGGGTGGCAAGCTTCGCGTCGGACATGGGTGGAGGCCTCGCGCACGAGCGCGAGAGGGTTGCCCACGGAAGACGGATTTGGGTCTTCTGTCAACCGGAGAACAGGCTGCGGTTCAGGCTCCAGGCTCCAGGCTCCAGGCTCCAGGAGGAAAAGCTGGCGCGCCTCGTGGCTCCGACGAGGAGGGCAGCCCACCGCTGCTCATCCGAGAAGCTCTCGGCTAAGGAACGGTCCCGCTCGCGAGCGTCCCGTCGCGCGTGGCTCTCTCACTCTGCCTGTCTCGGGCTCGCGTCTCTCCTCGGCCTGGAGCCTGGAGCCTGGAGCCTGGAGCCTGGAGCCTGATCACCACTCGTGCATGTCGATGACGTTGAACCCGTTGTTCCGCCAGATCCACGCGTGTGGCCCGCCGAGCGCGACGATGGCGGTCTCGCGGGCCTCACCGTCCGTCGTCGTGCGTCCGCCGACGCGTCCGCCGACGCGGACCAGCCTCACGGGATCGCGTCCGTTCGGCACGGCGTGGAACAGCGGCTCCGCTCCGCCAACGGCAATGACGCCGCCGGTGCTCGCGAGCAGCACACCTCCGTCGTAGGCGCGGATCCCGTGGAGAGGCCGCGGAGCGCCGCTTTCGGTGAGGTAGGCCTGGTGGTACGTGAGGAGGGCCACGGGCCGGGGTGGACCGCTCTCGATCTTCCAGACCCCGCCGTCACGGTCGAGGACGTGCGCGGTGCTGCGCCAGATGTCGAGGTCGGCGAGGTTCGCGTCGATGACCTGGTTTTCCGTGATCGGCTGCCACTCCACGGAATCGAAGCGCGCGACGGCGCCGACCCGGTCTCCACAGACCAGCATCCAGAGTCGGAGTCCCTGCGCCTGCAGCGCGACGACCGACTCGTTCTCGTCGAGCATCGCGTCCGGCTGGAACGGCACGAACTGCCGCCCGTCGAACTCGAGGAGCGCGCCGGTGCCCCAGACGAGCACGCGATCGCCACCGCCGCCGATGCCGTACCACCATGGCCGACCGCGCGTCGGTCGGTGGAGTGGATAGCTCTGCGCACGGCCGCCCGTCACGCGGACCGCGTGTGTCGTCGTCAATCCCCACATCGTTCCGTCGCGGGCGACGTAGAGATCGTTGAGCGGCTCCTCGACGTGATGCGACGTCGTGATCTGGCCGTCGACGACATGCAGGATGACACTCGGTGCGCGCTCGCTCGTCGAGGCCGTGCGGGCGAGCAGATAGAAATCGTCGGCGTCGCTACCGCTCGCGGCTCGGAAGACCACCTTGCGGGCGGGCGAGACCGCGACGTGCAGCACACCGCGCTGGACGAGCGGGGGCTCGCGAGGGGCGCGCCGGAGATCGCGGACGACGTCGGGGTGGCTCGGCACCGTCACGACATCGGAGAAGAAGTTCTCGTCGCGGAAGGTCCGGAGCCAGCGGAACACGTCCTCCGCCTCGAACACGAAGATGCCCGTGCGGAGCGAGACGGCGAGCGTGAACTCGTCGACGTTGAGCGTGAGCGATGCCCTGCCGCTCGAGTCGAACAGGCGATCGACGTCCCCGCGGACGGTGCGCGCCATCTCCTTGCCGATCAGCTCGACGATCGCGTCGGTGTCGCCTGTCTCGAGGCGCCCGACGACCGGATATTCGAAGCGGAACCCGAGCTCGTAGAGCAGTCGCTTCAACCGCTGCGGCATCTTCGCCGCCGTCTCGACGGACTCTTCGCGGGCGTCGGCGATCGAATCGAGCCATTCGCCGAAGTGCGCGGCGACCGGGCTGGCGTTGCCGTCGCGCCATTCCACGATCGGCAGCTCACCCTGATGGCGGATCGAGCTGACGAGCCGCTTGCCGCCGCCCTTGTCGAAGCACACGACGTGCTCGAACCCCTTGCAGAAGGGGGCATAGCGCTTCGCCTCTTCGCCTCCGAACGTGACGAGACGGTCGGCCTCGGTCTCCATGTCGTGCGACAGGAGGAACGACTCGGGCTCCCCGATCTTGCTCGCGACGCGCATCGCGGCGACGTAGCTCGGGGGCAGCTCGGTCCCGAGCAGCTGCGCCTGCGCGGCGAGCTCCTTCATGCTCAGCGGGTCGCCGAGGCGGTCCTTGTAGCCCGACTTCACGAGCACCGTCCGGATCCGCTCGAGGGCAGCAAGCGCCATTCGAGTGGGATCGACGTTGCTGCGCGGCCGGAGGCTGCGCGTGACGCGCTTCTTGAGAGGCGTCTTCCGCATCCGAGTGACTCGAGCTCCAGGCTACCGTAAGTCGGGCCGCTGCGTGGTCTTTCGCGCAAACGAAGACGTTCGGGGCGGCTGGGGGCGCGAAAACCGGCCGCTCGCCAGGCGCCGGTCCGGTGGCCGGGCGCCCGTTCCCTGGGACGGGAGGCCTATTGATCGACCTTGAGGATGGCGAGGAAGGCCTTCTGCGGGATCTCGACGTTCCCGACCTGCTTCATCCGCTTCTTGCCTTCCTTCTGCTTCTCGAGGAGCTTTCGCTTTCGAGAGATGTCGCCGCCGTAACACTTGGCGGTGACGTCCTTGCGGAGGGCGCGCACCGTCTCGCGGGCGATGATCTTCCCGCCGATCGCCGCCTGGATCGCGACCTCGTACTGCTGCTGCGGGACGAACTCCTTCAGCTTCTCGGCGAGCGCGCGCCCGCGATTGTACGCGCGGTCGCGGTGCACGATGATCGAGAGCGCGTCGAGCGGGTCGCCGTTGACGAGCATGTCGACCTTCACGAGGTGGCCGGCCCGGTAGTCGATGAACTCGTAGTCCATCGACGCGTAGCCGCGCGAGACGCTCTTCAGCTTGTCGTGGAAGTCGAAGAGGACCTCCGCGAAGGGCACCTCGTAGACGATGATGTACCGGTCGGCGCTCGGGCAGGTCATGTTCACCTGCGTTCCGCGCTTGTCCTGGCAGAGCGTGATGACCGCGCCGACGTACTCCTGAGGCACGTGGACGGTCAGCTTGACGTATGGCTCCTCGATCCGGTCGATGTACTGCGGGGAGGGGAGCTTCGTCGGGTTGTCGACGGTGATGACCTCTCCGTCGGTCTTGTGCACGTGATAGACGACGCTCGGCGCGCTCGTGATGAGGTCGAGGTTGAACTCGCGGTCGAGGCGCTCCTGGATGATCTCCATGTGGAGGAGACCCAGGAAGCCGCAGCGGTAGCCGAAGCCGAGCGCCTCGGATGAGTCCGGCTCGAAGCTGAAGGCCGCGTCGTTGAGGTGCAGCTTCTCGAGCGCGTCGCGGAGAGCGGGGTAGTCGGAGGCGTCCGTCGGGAAGACGCCGGCGAAGACCATCGGCTTCACCTCCTTGAAGCCGGGGAGGGCTTCGGTCGCCTCTCGCTTCACCTGGCTTGCCGGGTGGGTGATCGTGTCGCCGACCTTCGTGTCGTGGACGCTCTTGATGTTCGCCGCGAGGAAGCCGACCTCTCCGGGGCCGACCTCCTCGAGCGAGCGGGCGTGCGGCGTGAAGGTGCCGAGCTCCGTGACCTCGTACTGGCCCTTCGTGGCCATGAACTTCACGACGTCGCCCTTCTTCAGGGTGCCGTCGACGACGCGGAACATGACCATGGCGCCGCGATAGGGGTCGTACCAGGAGTCGAAGATGAGCGCGCGGAGCGGCGCGTCCTCCGTGCCCTTCGGCGGCGGGACCTTTGCGACGATCTGCTCGAGGATGTCGGGGACGCCGACGCCGGTCTTGCCGCTGCAAGGCACGGCGTCCGACGTGTCGAGCCCGATGATCTGCTCGATCTCCTGCTTGGTCTTGTCGAGATCGCTCGACGGGAGATCGACCTTGTTGAGGACCGGAATGACCTCGAGCCCCTGGTCGATCGCGAGGTAGACGTTCGCGAGCGTCTGGGCCTCGACGCCCTGCGTGGAGTCGACCACGAGGATGGCGCCTTCGCAGGCCGAGAGGCTGCGGGAGACCTCGTAGTTGAAGTCGACGTGCCCTGGCGTGTCGATCAGGTTCAGCTGATACGTCTCGCCGTCCTTGGCCGTGTAGTTCAGCCGGACGTTCTGCGCCTTGATCGTGATGCCGCGCTCGCGCTCGATGTCCATCTTGTCGAGGAACTGCTCGCGCGCTTCACGCTGGGTGAGCGCGCCAGTGACCTCGAGGATGCGGTCGGCAAGGGTCGACTTTCCGTGGTCGATGTGCGCGATGATCGAAAAGTTGCGGATCTTGGACTGGGGAGTCGGCATTGGATGAACGGCTACGGCTGCCCGCTGACGAAGCCGAGCGTGGCCAGGCTGAGGAGAATCCGGAGGGTCGGGTGCATCCCCGAAGCGGCTCGGCACACGCGCCGCCGCGCCTCCTCATAGACGAAGCGCGCCTCGGGCGCGCGAGGAAAGCCTCAAAAACGAAGCGCGCCCGGCTGCGCGAGGAAAGCCTACTTCTTGCCGCCGGCGGCGACGGAGGGGGGCGGAGGCTCGGCTGGCGCAACGTCGGGCGGCCGCGGGGATTCGGTCTGCTCCACGAGCGCGAGCTGGCCCGGAAGGAGATGAGAGTAGTGCCGGAGCACGAGGTCGATGCCCTCGCGGATGTAGACGGCCACCGGCACCTTCGTGCGCTCATGCAGGAGCTTCAGCTTGTCGGCTTGCTCCGGCGTCACGTAGATGGTGGTGGAAATCTTCTTCCGCATGGGACGTTCGTGGAGGCGGACTGACTCTTGGTGGGATGAAATCCTCTGCGCTTCTCGCTCGTTAGGCGACGTAGCTGGAGGGAGCGCTTCAGCGTCCTAGCTAACGCACTCCGGACTCCGTCACCAGCTCCTTCGGGACCGACGAAGCGGAATCTTCTTCATCGCCCGTGGATATACACTACGTGAACATACGTGACGGTCAAGGGCGACCATGGGGGTTTGGGAAAGGTTCCCTGGCACGGCATGTAAGCTCAATGGACTCAGGCGTTTGCGCGCTGTAGGTGCATATGCGGCATGTGCGGCGCCCTGGCTCCTTGCGGATGGGGTAACGTGCCGTCTATCGTGGAGACGCCATGCGGCACGAGCCTTCAGTGGGGCAGCGGCGAGTCGCGCCGGTCAGACGTCAAGCCCTGGGCCTCGGCCTCGGGGTTCTCTCGCTGACCTACGCGTTTGCCCTTGGTTGTGGCGGCGGTGAGTCGGGCGTCGCGAAGGCGAAGCTGCCCGAGGGCGTTCGCTCACAGACGATCGAGCACGAGGCCTGCGAGGAGTCAGGCCACCGGGTCGAAACGGTCGACGTGAACAACGACGGCAAGCCGGACATCCGCCGGGTGTACGCGGGCGATCAGGAGGTCTGTCGGATCAGCGACCTGAACCGCGACGGCAAGCCGGACATGTTCGAGTACTACGACAAGACCGGGCAGCTCCGTCGCCGCGAGGCGGACTACGACGACAACGGGATCGTCAACTCGATCGAGATTTACGAGAACGGCAAGCTGGTTCGCGCGGAGCTCGACACGACGAACCAGGGCAAGATCGACACGTGGGACACGTTCGACCCGACCAGCGGGAAGCGCGTCAAGCGTGAGCGAGACGCCACCGGCGACGGCCGCGTCGACCAGTGGTGGACGTACAACGGCGACCAGGTGACGATCGCCATGGACAAGAACGGCGACGGCTTGCCCGACCCGGAGTCCGTCATCACGCTCGGCGCTTCCGGTGTGGCCATCCCGACGCCGGAAGGTGACGCGGGGGCCGCTTCGCCGGCGCCTCCGCCTCCAGCATCACCCTCGAGCGAGCGCGGGTCGAGTGCCGGCCCGAGCGAGGGCCCGAGCGCCGGCCCGAGCAGTCCGACGGACCTGTCGCCGACAGGTGATGCCGGTGCCCCGTCGGCGCCGAAGCGTGGAGGAGCGAAGCGATGAGCATCTCGAAGTCGGCGGCCGCGCGGATGCGCCTGGCCGTTCCGCTCGCCGCGTGCGCGGCTGCGCTGCTCGTCGCGGCGTGTGGCGGCGACTCGAAACGTGGCGGAGCGGTGAAGACGGCGACCGCTCCCGGAGGCTCCAAGGATCCTTCGAAATGGCCGGCGGACGACCGGTCGATGTGCGACTGGCGAAACAAGCCCGAGCTCGAGGTCTCCGAGACGATGGGGCCGGGCGCGCTCAAGCCGAACGTCCGCCGCGTCTACAAGACGTTCGGCGAAGGTGACAGCCGACACCGAACGCTCGCGTGCCGCGAGATCGACACGAACCTCGACGGCATCAAGGACGTGGTGCGCACCTTCAACCAGAAGGGCGAAGCGCTGCACGAGGAGGCCGATCGCGACTACGACGGGCGCATCGACGTGTGGATCAACTTCGTCGACGGCCGTATCGCCGAGGAAGACGTCGACACGAATCGCGATGGCAAGCCCGACGTCTGGAAGTTCTACACCAACGGCCAGCTCCAGCGCATCCGGCGGGATCGGAACGGCGACGGCAAGCCGGACGTCTGGGAGATCTACGCGAAGGGGCGGCTCGAGCGCGTCGGTGTCGACGAGAACTCCGACGGTCACGTCGACCGGTGGGACCGCGACGAGCAGCTGAAGTACGAGGCCGAGGCTGCCGAGCGGAAGGCGCGGGACCAGATGGCTTCCGACGCGGACGCCGGCGCTCCCTCGTCCAGCGCCTCGTCGAGCGCCTCGTCCAGCAGCGCGAGCGCCGCGGACGCCGGCGCGCCGCCGAAGAAGTAGCGCGATCCTGCGCGGCCGCGCTCCTTCCCGAGTGCGGATGTTCCATTCGCGCCGCCGCCTCGGACACGGTCGGGGTGGCGGCCGCACGATTCGCGACCGCGAGCGTGCCGCGGGCGACAGCCGCGACCAGAAGCGTGCTACGAGGTCGCCGGAACCGTCCCAACCCGCGATCGGCATACCTCGAACATGGAACGCATCCAGAAGATCCTCGCGCACGGTGGAATCGCCTCGCGCCGCGCCGCCGAGCAGCTCATCAAGGACGGGCGCGTGCGCGTCAATGGTCGGGTCGTCACCGAGCTCGGAGCGAAGGCCGATCCGCGTCACGATCGCGTCGAGGTCGACGGCAAACGCGTCGTCGCCGAGCCGCCCGTGTACGTCGTGCTCCACAAGCCTCGCGGCGTCGTCTCGACCATGAGCGATCCCGAGGGACGACCGACGGTCAAAGAACTGCTTTCGAGCCTCGGCGCTCGCGTCTACCCGGTGGGTCGGCTCGACTTCGCGACGAGCGGTGTGCTGCTCGCGACCAACGACGGCGAGCTCGCCGATGGCCTCCTGCACCCGCGGAAGACCGTCCCGAAGACGTATGTCCTCAAGGTGAAGGGCGTCATGTCGCCCGACGACCTCGACGTCTGGCGAAAGGGCGTCCGCCTCGAGGACGGCATGACGCTGCCTGCCGACGCCAAGCTCCTGCGGCACGAGGGCGACAAGACGTGGCTCGAGCTGACGATCCGGGAAGGTCGTAACCAGCAGATCCGCCGGATGGGCGATGCGACGGGGTTTCCCGTCATGCGCCTTGCGCGCATCGCGTTCGCGGAGATCTCGGCCGAAGGGCTCGCGCCTGGTCGCTACCGCCATCTCACGCGCGACGAGCTCGTCGCGCTGAAGAAGATCTACGGCGTCCCGCGCTCGATTCCGTCCGCAGCCTCGATCCCGCAGACGCCTAACAAGATCGTGAAGCGTGCGGTGCCGGTGGCACGTCGCGGCGCTGCGGGGCGAACGCAGCGAGGCTTCGGCGAAGACGCCACTCCGGCGCAGGAGGCGCAGGAGAACTGGGGTGACGCACGGCCCAGGTCGCGAAGGACCGAGCAGCCTTCGGCCGAGAGCGCGCGTGGTACGAGGTCGCCCGCCGGACGTGGCGCAGGTTCGCGGGACGGCTTCGCCCGCGACCGCGAGGGGAGCGTCCGCCAAGGCAGCGGAGCACCGCGCGGTCGTACGCAGCGCGGGGCCGAGGACTGGGGAACGCCCGCCGGTCGCGCATCGAGCCGCGGTCACGGCGGAAGCGCTGGTCGTCCGGGCGACGGCCGCTCACGCGCGACACACGCAACAGGAGCGCCGGAGCGGCGCGGGCCGCAAGGTGGGCCTGCGAGGACGCCGAAGCCCAAGCCGCGCGGGGGGCGCTGACGAGCGACCGGACGGCGGCGCCCCGCGACCCGTCAGTAGTCGTCGCTGGATCCGCCTCCGCCGAACGATCCGCCTCCGCCCCCGTAGCCGGATCCACCGCCACCGCCGCCTCCTCCTCCTCGACCGCCGCCGCCCCCGCGGCCGAAGAGCAACATGAAGAAGAGGATCTGGCGGAAGGTCGGCGACACGATCGCGAGGATGATGATCCCGAGCAGGACGAGCCCGGCCACGCCTGTCTTCACCCAGTCGGCGGGCGTTGCTGGAAGCTGCTCGCCACCCCGTCGAGACGTCGCTGGTCCGCGTCCCGCCTCACTGCCCTCCGCCTGGTTCGCGATCATCTCCTTGATGATCGCGTCCGTTCCCCGATCCATCGCCTCGTACGTCCGCCCTTGTTTGAGCAGCGGTCCGATCACCTCGCGGTTGATCCGACTGGACGCGAGATCGGTGAGCGCGCCTCCGGCGCCTTTGCCGGTCTCGATGCGCAGCTTCCGTTCGGCGACGGCGTTGATGAGGAGGACGCCGTCGTCCCCCTCCTTCGAGCCGGCGCCCCAAGCGTTGCCGGCAACGTAACCGACGTCCTCGATCGCGAGCCCCTCGGGGAGCTGCGGCAGGATGTACACGACGATCGCGAAGCCCGTCTGGCGCCGCGCACGGTCGAGCTTCCGATCGAGCGCGCGAGCTTCTTCCTGTGAGAGCGCCCCCGCTTCGTCCACGACGTGTCCGCGGAGCGGCGGAGGTTTCCACTCAGCCGCTGCTGCGAGCGACGAGACGAGGAGGAGCGTGAACGCGAGCAGCGCGGCGAACGTGCGCCGCATCGCGCGCGGGAGCGAGGCGATCGAGGGTCGCGTCCGCCGCGTGCCGCCGTTCAAACGCGGCGCTTCCGAGCTCAGGAGCGGCATGTCGGCGTGGAATGTAATCCTGTCCATCCGGTACGTCACGGGCCGCGATCGAGGAGGCACGTCCTCGAGTCGACGATCGAGGAGGCTCGGTGTCGAGTTCTACAACGCGGCTTCTCGCACCGACGTCACAGCTCAGGGAAGAGCCGGCGCGGCGTCGTGCTCGTTCTGCGGCGCAGCGCGAGTCGTCTTCGCGAGCGGATCGACGAGCGTCTTCGGCAGCGACCAATCCATCTCGAAGAAGCCGCCCGCGCGGAGCGATCCAGCCCCGAGGACGATCTGTCCACGCGCGGGCGCGAGCGCATCGTCCCACACGACGAAGTCGGGAACGAGGTCGGGAAGCGAGAGCGCTCGCAGCGTGCCGGGCATGTCGGCGCCGGCGACGACGACGACGTAACGATCCGGTCGAACGGGATTGGGATGAACGAACGCGCCTCCAAGCTCGCGGCCCGTGAAGCGCTCCTTGCCGAGGACCACGGCGCCGGGCTCGACGTGAAGAGGGAAGGGCGCTCCGGCGTTCGTCGCCGCCGAGTCGAGCGCGGCGAGCACTCGGTTCGTGCGACCCACGAGGAAGAGTGCGCGGTCGTTGGCGAGCGGCTCCTTGTTCGCGAGGAACTCGGCGTCGCTCATCACCGGATAAGACGTGTAGACGCCGGGGCGGTTCGCGAACACACGGGCCACCCGCTCGTTCGCACGCGCATCCTCGTCGCTCGCGTAGACGAACAGGAGCGGCTCGTGGAAGACGTCGCGAATCGGCCCGCTCACGCGTCCGCGCTTGATCAGGCGATCGTGCGTCCGAGGTCCTTTCGTCCACGTGCCTCCGGCTGCCTTGTGGAACGCGACGGCTTCGCCTTCGTCGAAGGTGAGGCTCGTCCCGTCCACGCTGACGGTGAGCGGCGCCCGCGGATCGACGAGCTTGTCGTCGCGCGTGAGCGTGAGCGCGGCGACGCCGGTCGTCGTCAACGCGATCGTCGTCTTGTTCTTCACTCGGGCATCGACGTCGCCCCATGAGGCCACCGTCGCGAGCTCGTCGACCGTGACCCACGCGCTCGTCGAATACCGCGTGCGCATCGTCCGGAAGCGGACCCGCGCCGGATGGGGATCGAGCCGCTGCGAGAGCAGCCACTTGAGGCCCTTGAGCTCCCCGTACGTGATGCCCCAGACGTTGTGCCCCGCATCGGGGTGCTCGTGCTTGATCGAGTAGCCGAGCTTCTCGTACCGCTCGATCAGGACGCCGCTGTTCGCCTCCGGCAGATCGCGCGTACCGTGCACGATCCAGAGCGGCAGGTGCTCGCCGTTCTCGGCCCAATGGACGTTCGAGCGCTCCTCGAGGAAGAGGCGCTCCCAAGGTCGCTTCGGGCGCGCGATCATGTCCGCGCGGATGAGGTAGCTGTGGTACCCGCAGAGCGGCGCGGCCGCCGCGAACACGTGCGGGAAGTGGAAGGGAAGGGACGCCGAGCCGATCCCGCCCATCGACGGACCCGTGATGGTGATGCGCGTCTCGTCGATCGGGAACGTCTTCGTGGCCCACTGCATGACGTACCGCACGTCGTCTTCGCCGATCTCGCGGTACATCGTGTTGCCGTGCGCGTACGGGGTGATCACGAACGCGTCGACCGGTGAAACCTCCGACGGAGCGGGCGGATGGCGGTCCTTCCACCACGGGTCCTTCTTCTCGTCGTCGAGGCCGAAGAGCGCGCGCATCATCGACATCGGGAAGCTGTTCATCCCGTGAAGTCCGACGACGAGCGGGTAGCGGCGGCCGTCTCCGGGCTTGTACGAAGGCGGCACGTAGAGGCCGAGCTCGCTCGGCGCGCCGTCGAACGGCGTGACGACCGCGCGGCGCATCATCCCCGTCCGTCCCTCGTACGGATCGAGGCCGCGCTCGAGGTTCGTGGCGAGGCGATCGAGCTCCCGCGCCTCCTCGGCTTGGGCCTCGGCGTCGCCGTCGCCCCGCCCAACGAGTCGAGCGAGCCGGCGCGTCAGGTATGCAACCGAATCGAGCGAGCCGGGGCGCAGCCAGGGCTCGTCACCGCTGACGCGCGCGAGCGCCCGTTCGGCACGGACGAGCGCCTGCTCCGAGTGTGGTCGCGCCGCGATCGTCGACTTGACGACGCGCCCCGCGACCGTGCTCTCGAGCGTCGCGGTGCCCGTCCAAGGGTCGATCGCGGGCAACGTCACGACGAGATCGTTCGCCCCGGCGCTCGTCACGGCGACCCCGCCGGCTTGCAGATCGAACGCGGACGCTGCCGGGACACCCGAGAGCTTCACCGCAACGGGAATGGGGACGCCGCGCGGCGCTCCCTCCGGGTAGCGCACCGTCACCGACGGCCGGTAGCGCGGTGGAGTCGAGCGCACGTCGAAGAAGCGGTCGACGAGGAGCCACGACATCCGGGCGGCCAGCGCGCGCGCATCGTCGGCGCTCGTGCCCGGCAGCTGGAGATACGCGCCGATCGGAGGCGCGAGCGAGCCGTCGACGAGCTTTGCGCGGAACGCCCATGCGCCGTCGCGCTGATGAAGCTTGAGGACGACGTCGTGATCGCCCGCCGAGAGATCGAGCTCGATGACGTCGTCGTCGTCCCGGACCGGCCGAGCATCGTCACGCGAGAGCACGACGGTGCCGTCGACGGTCACGCGGACGCCGTCGTCGACGCCTAGCATCAGGTAGTACTTGCCGGCTTTCTCGACGTGGAGTCGCCCGGCGGCGTACGCGACGAGATCGGAGATACCGGTCTCCTCGAGGTGCGCCTTGAGGTCGATCGTACGGCTGCCACCTTCGCCTGGATCTTGCGCGGCGCCCTTGGGAGGAGGCCCGCTCGACACGAGCGCCCAGCGCGCCGGCGGCTTGCGCTTCCCGCCGCCGAGATCGCGTTCACCACCGACGACCGCGCCGAGCGAGGGAGAAAGCTTCTTCTCGTCGACCCCGATCGGCGCCGCCGCGAGGGCAGGGCGCGACGCCTTGAACGGCCCTGCGACGAGCCACGCCCCGAGGACGCCCGTGCTCGATGGCGCGAGCCGTACGTCCGTCGCCGGCGCTCGCGCTTCCTCGTCGAGTCGTGCAACGTCGGTCGGCCCCGCGTCCGGTGCTTCGACTCGATTGAGCTGTTCTTCTGCGTCAGGTGCTGCGGCGTGGGGCGCCTCCGCGACCGCCGGCCGGGTCGTGAGCAGCGACGCGAGCGCGATCAGAGCCACGAGCCCGCTCGCGGACCCCATCGTGATGGGCAGCGCGAGCGGGACGGGCGCACGCATCACTCGACGATGACCTGTCCGACCATGCCCATCGTGCAGTGGGGCGTGCAGTAGTAAGGGAACGTGCCCGCGGTCTCGAACTTGTGCTCGAACGTCCCGCCGGCCATCGGCGCGCCGCTCTTGAACTTGCCGTCGTCGGTGCAGTTCGTTCCCGAGACGACGTCGTGCACGCCGCCGGCCCATGTCCAGCGCACCGTCTGACCGACCTTGATCTTGAGCTCGGCCGGCGTGAACAGGTTGCTCGTCACCTGGACGACGACGACGTCATCGTTGCCCGCAGGAGGCGTGTCCTCGTCATCGCTGCTGCACGCGGGCACGGTGGTGAGGACGGCGAGCACGGCAAAAGCAAAAGGCAGCGTCTTCTTCATGGGAAGCCTCCATCGATCGATGGCGGAACGCTGGAAAAGCGCCGTGACGCCCCGCAACCGAAGCGTGACGACTAGCGTCGGCCGGGTGACCTTGGCAAGTTGGCTCGACCTCTCGCGCGGACACGGCCGCGTCCCGGGGCGGTTCGGCGCTCGGCGCATCTCGCGACGAAGCGGACATCTGCACCGGGGCGAAGGCGCCGATGCGCTCGATGCTCGAGGGGCTTCGTTCAGCGCCGGGCACGAGGCCGAGGCGAGATCTGATCGATCCCGACGCAGCACGCCGGCGTGCGGGCACCGGGTCCGTCACCTTCTGCGGTCACGAAACGCAGGAAGCGTCACCCCGCTCGCCAAGTGAGGAGCCGGGCTCGCAGAGCTCCATCGTGGCCCTGCGAATGCACTCCGGCGCCGGCGAAGGAGGTACGTGAACCATGTTTACTCTCAACCGAGTGACGACGATTGGCGTTGGAGCCGGGCTCGTGCTGGTGGGGTGCGCGAGCCCGGTCGGGGAAAGCGACGATCCGACGGCACAGGCTTCGGAGGCCCTCACGGAGGAGGCCGTCACCGACGAGACCGCTGAGGCCATGGACGAAGAGTCCGCGGCGATCATGCCGGCGGGCATGGCGAGCGCGTTCGAGATCCCGAACGCGCCCGTCCCCGCGCCTCCCAACGAGGAGAGCGAACCGGCGGACGACGAGGACGAGAAGTGGCTCGGCGGCTTTGGCTGGGGCGGTCTCGGCTGGGGCGGTCTCGGCTGGGGCGGCGTCGGCTTGGGCCGTGGCCTCGGCTGGGGCGGTCTCGGCTGGGGCGGCGTCGGCGTCCCCGGCTACGGCTTCGGCTATGCGTCGCCGTGGGGCTACGGCTACTCGCGATCCATCGGGTACGGCACCTCGTTCGGGTACCCGGGCTACGGAGGTTTCTTCTGGTAGCCGCTCACGACGCGGAGAGCTCGTCGCAAGGCGAGCTCTCCGCCGACGTGTCGTCTCTCAGTCCGTCAGACCTTGCGCGAGTGTCCGCGGCTCGTCCTTGAAGAGGATCTCCACCTTCTTCGGATCGAGGACGCGCGTGACGATGCCGTCGCCGAACTTCTTGTGGCGAATCAGGTCGCCCTCGGAGAAGGTCTCGTCGACTCGGTAGTTCTTGAACTCGCTGACGGCCTTCCCGGAGACGGCCTTCTCCCAGGAGCGCTCGCGATCGAGGGCAGCTTGCTGCGCCTTCGTCGCGGACGCGCGCGTCGAGCGCGGGCCCGCCGAAGACGAGGCGCGCGTCCCCGTCGACGGAGCCTTCTCACCAGGCGCGCGGGCCCGGAAATTGTGATGGGACCCGCACGTCGAACACTCGACGCGGACGGGAGCTCCTCCGACCATCGCGATGATCCGATGGTTCAAGACGAGCTTGCACTTCGTGCACCAACTATCGACCTCACCCCCCGCTCGGAGCGGCTTGCTCATGGCGTGCCTTATACTCCACTCGGTCGATATCAGGTGCCGCGATCGCGTCTTCTTCTTCGCTCGCGTTCGTCACGCCGCACGTGAACGGAGGTCTTCACCTCGGGCTTCGGAAGCGGCGTAGGGCGCCGCTCGCCCTGCTCGCCCGCGTCGTCGGCGTGCGCAACGTCTTCGTCGTCGGGCTCACCCTCGACGTCGTCGTCGTCGTCCTTGTCCTTGTCCTTGTCCCGACCACCGTCCTTCGGCGGGCTTTTCGCGCGGCCGTCGTTCGGCGTGAAGCGGATCGTCGTGTTCACCTCGAACTGCACGGTCGTCAGGAGCTTCTGCACCTCGCCGGCGAAGTTCGTGTGCTCGAGGAAGTCCCGGATCTCTTTCGCCACCACGCGGAAGAGACCGTTCTTCGTCTCGTCGATCTGCTGAAGAAGATAATGAGCGATGTCCTTCGGCAGCTTCAGATCGCCGACGAACGACTTGAGGTTGTCGGGCGCCTCTTGCGCCTTCTCGACGCCGAGCTCGACCGCGCGCCGGACGATCTCGGGGATGACGCCCTCGAGCCGACGGCGACGGCTGTCTTTGCCGGAGCGTTCGTGCGGGCTCTCGGGCGGCACGCTCTCCGTAACCGGCGGCGGAGCTTCGTCGTCGCTCATGCGGGACCTTAGTAGTCCTCGCCGGACGGCGCGTCAACGCGACGCGTTAGATCTGAGGCGCAGAGCGCGAGCTCTGCCATTATGCCGCGGCCGTCGTGAGGATGCGGCTGACGCCGCGCGCGGTCTCTTCCAGATCGCGCGCGCCGGCCTCGATCACCTCGAGCGCCTCGGCTCGTCGCTTCTGGCGCGTACAGAGCAGGACCTCTTGCCCGCCGATCGAGACGGAGCGGACGTCGACCTCGTGGCGAAGCGCCTCCACACGTGAGGAGACCTGGCTGGTCATCGACGCCCATTCGCCGTCCGCGAGAAGCGGGGCATAGGCCGCGAGCTCCTCGCAGACCGGCCACGATCCCGCACCGGCGACGACGACGCCGGACGGATCGGCGACGACGATCGCGTCGAGATCGATCCGCGCTCGCGTCGAGCTCAGTTGATAGTGCAGAGCGACGAGCGGATCGGAGCTTCGGCGGCGGCGGCGGTCGTCCATGTTTGGTTCCAGGCTCGGTGGAGTGGTCGGGGTCCCAGGACGAAGTGTCCCGCGCCGGTACCGTCAGGGCCAAAAAAGAGAGGGAACCAAAAGAGCGCGCCGGCGCCCTCTCTCGGTCCGGCAGGCCGGTCGCCGCCGCCTGGGTGGGGCGCTCGCCCGCGCCGGGGCCGATCGACATGGCGCCGCACTGGCAGCCCGATCGACCGGAGACGTGCGAGACGCCTACTGTCGAACGACGGAACGTGCGAGACTACACAGCGCGTGCATCTGGTCGTTCCTCCTGGAGGGTCGTTCCGCGAGACGCGCCGCATCGAGCTCGGCCCGCGCGTCCTCACGATCGGACGCTCCGAATCGTGTGACGTGCGTGTCGACGTCCCCGGCGTCGATGACGAGCACGCCAAGATCAGCGAGGTCGCGCTGATCGCGGTCGGCCCGGACTGCGCCGTCGGCGACGTGCCGCTCGACACGGGGCAGCGCCGCCTGGTGATGCCGGGCGACGAGATCCAGATCGGCAGCGTCGTGCTCGCGCTCGACGGCCACGACCCGAGCCAGGCGGAGCACGGCCGTCGCGCCGCCTGTCGCATCCGCGTGGTCGAAGGCCAGAACTTCGGCGACGAGCTTCTCCTCGACTCCGAAAACCGCGAGTACGTCATCGGCCGGAGCCCGAAGGCCGATCTCGTGCTCGAGGACCGCGAGGTCTCGCGCGAGCACATCAAGGTCGTCCGCCGCGGGTACACCGTCTTCATCTTCGACGCCGCATCCACGCGGGGCTCGTGGCTCGGACGCTCGGCCGTCTACCAGGGCTCCCGCGTCGAATGGCAGCGGCCGCGCATGTTGAAGCTCGGCGCGACCGTGCTTTCGCTCGATCTGCCCGTCGAGGCCCGCGCTCAAACGCCGGCCGTGCAAGTGAGCGCGCCGATGACGCCGCCGCCGCGCCGCGTCCGCGCCCCGAACGAGACCGCGCGGCAACCGCCTGCGCAGCTCGTGGTTCCGCCCGCGGGGCCCATCGAGCCGCCCGCGAACGTCGTCGCCTATCACTACGAAGCGAAGCCGGTGTCCTCGTCGCCGCCGGCGAGCGGCGCGCAGCCGATGACGCTGCAGCAGGCACCCATGGAGCAGGTTGGAGCAGCGGGACCTGCCGCTCCGCCTTCGCAGAGTGCGCATCCCCAAGCCCACGCGCTTGCGCCGCAGCCGCAGAGGATGCCGCCGTCGCCGAACATCACGGCGTCGGTTCCGCCGCCGAGCCATGCGCGAACGACGAATCCGGGGACGCGCACGGCGTGGAAGAAGTCGGGGCCGACGATTGGTCGCGCAGCCGGCCTCCTCCTCCTCGCGCTCGCGGGCGTCGCGATCCTGGGAGTGCTCTTCGTCGTGTTTTCGCTCATGGAGTGACGCGCGACGTCATCGCGGATCACTCGCTTTGGAGCGGGCAACACGCCGAGCGGAATCCTCCGCCATGGGTTGTCGCGTCCCCGGTTGGGGGGTAATGGCTTGCCCGTGCTCGCGTGCGTGGCTTCCTCCGAAGACGTGATCCGGCGGCCAGGGGTCCGTATGCCATTCGTGACGAACGATTTGATCGAGATCGAAGCATCACAGTTCCGCGCCGTTGCGCGCGTGCGGAACGTGATGGGCGCGCGGCTGCACGTCGCCTTCGAGGCGGGCTACGTCCCGTGGAGCGACGAGACCATCCTCGTCCGGCGCTACGGGGACCCGGCCGAGAACACCCTCGAGGCTCGCATCATCCATGTGAGCGGGTCGACGGCGATGCTCGAGCTGCGCGAGGTCCTGCCGACGATCAGCGGCGACGGCAACGGCCTTCGCGATACGATGACCGACGAGAGCTGACCGGCGCGCCGCCTGCGCTCGCAGGTGAGCCGACGACCGCGCCGCCGCACATGGACGGCTCGCGCTTCCGGACGGAACCGAGCTTTGGGCGTGGTTGTGTCGGACGCGGCCCCGTGGCATTGAAAAGCGATGTGCACGTGCCACAGCGAGCTCTACGGCAAGCGTCGTCGCGCCTTCGTCGAAGCCATCGCTGCGAAGGACCCGGAGTCCGTCGCCGTCTTCGCTTCGGCTCCCGTCTTCACGCGCAACAACGACGTCGAGCACGACTATCGGCAGGACTCGGACCTCTACTATCTGACGGGCTTCGCCGAACCCGGCTCCGTTCTCGTCCTCGACGCGAAGGAGAAGAAGTCGACGATGTTCGTTCGTCCGCGCGATCCGGAGCGCGAGACGTGGGACGGGCCGCGTGCCGGTGTCGACGGCGTCCGAGAGCACTTTGGAGCCGACGAGGCATTCACGATCGACAAGGTCGCGGAGGAGCTTCCGAAGCTCTTCCAGAACCGCACCCGTCTCTACTACCGGCTCGGTCTCAATCGAGCGTTCGACGACAAGGTCCTCGAAGCGCTCGACCGCGCCCGCGCTCGCGCGAAGCTAGGGTATTCGTGGCCGGTCGAAATCGTGGACCCGGGGACGATCGTTCACGAGATGCGGCTCTTCAAGAACGCCGAGGACGTCGCCTCCATGCGCCGCGCCGCCGAGATCACGGCCGAGGCGCACATCCGCGCGATGAACGCGACGAAGCCCGGGATGCACGAGTTCCAGGTCGAAGCGATGCTCCTCGAGACGTTTCGCATGAACGGGTCGGAGCGTCCCGCGTACGGAAGCATCGTGGGCTCCGGCAGCAACGCGACCATCCTCCACTACCGCCTGAACAACCGGAAGATGGAGGACGGCGAGCTCCTCCTCATCGATGCGGGTTGCGAGTACGACTACTACGCGAGCGACGTCACGCGGACGTTCCCGGTCGGCGGCAAGTTCACGAGGGAGCAGCAGGCGATCTACGAGCTGGTGCTCGACGCACAGGAAGCGGGCATCGAGAAGACCCGCAAGGGCAGCTCGCTCGACAAGATCCACGCTGCCTGCGTCGAGGTGATCACCCGCGGGCTCGTCAAGCTGGGGATCCTCCAGGGCGACGTCGACCAACTGATCAAGGACGAGGCGCACAAGCCGTTCTTCATGCACAAGACCAGTCACTGGCTCGGCATGGACGTGCACGACGTGGGCAACTACCACGTCGGCGGCAAGCCTCGCCCGCTCGAGCCGGGGATGGTCCTCACCGTCGAGCCGGGCATCTACATCTCCCGGGACAACGCCAAGGTCGCCCCGGAGTGGCGCGGCATCGGCGTCCGGATCGAAGACGACATCCTCGTCACGGACGGGGATCCGGACAACCTCACGAAGATGATCCCGAAGACCGTCGCCGACGTTCAGGCCGCCTGCGCCTGACGCGGGGCTCCTGGTCGAGGGGGTCGAGCAGGCTACGCGAGGTCAGGCGCTTCGGGCGCTCGACGGGGCGGGCGGAGCGAGCTCGTCGGATCCCGTCGGACCGGCGGACGGCTCAGCGCCGACGGTCGTCTCGGTTGCTGCGGCGGCCTGCTCGGCCGCTTCTTTCGCTGCGCGGCGCCGGTCGCGCCGTCGCGCGAATGCCCACGAGGTCATGCCCATCACGAACCCGATCACGATGCCGACCGGGATCGTGCCGAGGCACCAGTCGAGGAGCAGCGCGCCTGCTTGATCGAGTGCTTGATCGCGATCCAGCTTCAGCCATTCGCCCGTGCGGACGCGATACGAGACCTGGACCTCGGCGATCGCGATGAAGGGCAGGAACACCATGTTGGAGATGCGAGACCCGAGCCACGCGAACAGCCGGTTCTTCTTGAACAGCGTGGCGAGGCCGATGGCGAGCGGCCCGTGAACGCCGACCGCCGGCGTGCAGCCCGCGAACGCGCCGATGGCGACCGCCCAGCCGATCTCGCGCGGAGACGCTCGCTCGGACGCGGCGAGCTTCCACAGAGTCTTCAGTTTCGCCCATAGCCGCCGGAACAAGGCGCGTCAGCCTAGCACTCCGTCATCGGCGAGGCTCCGCAGTCGCGCCGCCGTCGCGAGGCCGCGACGCCGCGACGATGCGACGATGCGAGGATGCGACGCCGCGACGGCGGTGAGCGAGCGAGCAGGGCGAGACCTCGGTGTGGACGAGGTCCTTTACAGTCCGTAGCCTGTGCGTTGATGTCGCGGAGCTGCGCTCTCGTCGTCGGTACCGTGACGGCTGCTGTCGTCGGAGTGGCGTGCTCGTCGTTCGGCGCGGGCGGCGGCCCGGCGGAAGGGGACGAGGCCGGCGCTGCTCGCGACGGCGACGTGGCCGACGATGACGGTGCCCGTGGCGACGCGAACGCGGCCGGTGGTTCGCGCTGCGATCGCTCGAAGCCGTTCGGCACGCCGCAGCCGGTCCTCGGCCTCACCACGGATTTCACCGAAGGAGGGGCCAGTCTGTCGCGCGACGGACTCGCCTTGCTGTTCCACACCAACGTCACCACGGGGAACGAAGCCAATCGAATCCACGTCGCAGGGCGTGCGGGGGAGGGGGCTCCGTTCGGAGCGGCGCAACCCCTCGTCGGCAATTTCGGTGACCTGTCGATGAACGACCCTCACCTCGTGTCGAGCGGGCGGCTTTTCTTCACGGCCGGGCGGAACGGGGACGCCTTCCAAGTCGAGTCTGCGATCCTGAAAGGTGATCTGACGCTCGAGGCTCGCGCATCGATCCCGAGCCTCGCGTCGTCGTCCGCCACCATCCAACCGTACGCCACGGACGGTCGCCTCTACGTGGCGTCCGAGCGAGCCCGGAACGCCTTCCACATCTTCGCGGCGACCATCACGGCTGCCGGGGAGATCGAGACGCCTCAGCTCGTCGACGAGCTCGTCGGTCCCGGAGCCGAGTGGCGCCCCGTCGTGACGCCGGACGATCTCACGATCTACTTTGCGCGCTCGCCGACCGCCGACATCGCCGGCATGGACATCTTCGTGGCGAGGCGGACGACGCCGACGGAGAAGTTCGGCGCCCCGGAGCTCGTCGCGGAGCTCAGCGAGCCCGGTGTATTCGACAACCCCACGTGGGTGAGCGCCGACGAGTGCAGGATCTACTTCGAGAGCGTCCGTCGCCAGGGCGGCGGCGGCGACGTCTGGGTCGCCGAGCGCCCACGCTGATTGGCCCGAATCGAAGCACACGGGGTAATCTCGCTCGTGTGCAGCTTGCCGAGCTGAAAGGCGCGTTCATCACGCACCTCGAATCCGAGAAGCACGCATCGCCGAATACGGTCGAGGCGTACGGGCGCGATCTCGACGCGTTGCTCGCCTTCGTGGGTGAACGCGCCGCGGAGCGTCCCGGACGCCGCGCCACGCAACGCCTCGACGTCTACGTGCTCCGCGCGTGGCTCGGCGATCTGGCGCGCACGTGCAAGCCATCCAGCATCGCGCGCAAGATCGCGAGCGTTCGCGCCTTCTGCCGCTGGATGAAGCAGAAGGGCCACAGTGACGTGAACCCCGCCGCCGAGCTCGCGAGCCCCAAAGTACGTCGTGAGCTGCCGACGTTCCTCTCGGCCGAAGACGCCGCGCTCGTCATCGAGTCCCCCGATCCAGACAACACGGGCGCACTCCGCGCGGAGGAGGCCGTCGCGCTGCGCGACCGCGCGTTCCTCGAGCTGCTCTACGCCGGAGGTCTTCGCGTGTCGGAAGCGTGCGGTCTCGACTTCGCGAACCTCTCGCTGTCGGACCGGAGCGTCCGCGTGATGGGCAAGGGGCGAAAGGAGCGCATCGTGCCGATCGGCAGCAAGGCCGAGGCGGCGCTGCGTGCCTGGCTCGCTGCGCGCCCGGAGCTCGCGCACGCGAAGACGGGCTTTCTGGATCCACACGCCGTCTTCGTCTCGACGCGCGGTCGGCGGTTCGGCCCACGAGCGGCTCAGCTGGTCGTGCGCCGCTACGGACTCGCGGGGGTCGGGCGGACGGATCTTCATCCCCACGCGCTGCGACATACGTGCGCGACGCATCTGCTCGACGGCGGCGCGGACCTACGCTCGATCCAGGAGATGCTCGGCCATTCGTCGCTGTCGACGACGCAGCGGTACACGCACGTCTCCGTCGCCCATCTGCTCGCGGTTTACGACGCCGCTCATCCGCTCGCGCAGGCGAAGAAGGCGAGAGCGACCAGAGCGACTCCGCCGACGGATGCAGCGCGTCTCCCGCCGGAAGGAACCGACGTCGGCGTGGCGCGAGGGCTCGCGAAGAAGAGCCTGGTTTAGTAACGTGCCGGGCCCGGCATTTCCGCCGAAAGGACCCCGGCCGGCCTTCTACCTATGTTTCGCGCGCTCCTGCGCCTGCTCTTTGCTCTCGGCGGTGCCGCTCTCGCGGCTCTGCTCGTCGCGCTCATCGAGGCGCGCGCGGTCCTCGCGGGTGCCGCGGACTCGGGCGCGGAAGAGCTTCCAGCCTTCGCCGCGGTGCTCGTCAGAGAGCTCGGGCTCTTGTTTCCGGTCGCGGTCGGGATCGGCGGTGGCGTGGGAGTCCTCGCGCTGCTCCTCTCGCCGGACCATGCGCGTAGCCCGCTGAGCGCGCTCGCAGCCCTTCGCGAGGGCGCCGTGCTCGATCGGCTGCGCGCGGCCGCCGCCGTACCGCTCGTCGTCGTCTCGGCGTTCACGTGGACCGTGCTGACCGCGCACGTCGGGCGTCTCGCGATGGCGGCCGCCAAGCCTGCCGAAGCTGGCCTGACAGCCGGTGCGGGATCGGTCGGTGCGCTCCTCGTGTGTGGCGCGGTCGCGCTCGCGGTGCTGCCGCTGTTTCGACGGCTCCTCGCCCTCGGAAGCGAGAGTATTCCCCAGCTCCTCGACCCCGCGTTGACCGGGACCATCGCGCTCGTCTTCGTCGCGTTCCTCTTCGGGCTCGGGATCGCGCTCGGCGACACGAGCGGCGCAGACGGCGGAGTGCTCGGCATCTTCGGCGTCCTCAAGCGGTCGGAGCTCGATCTCCGTCCCGTGGCGAATGCCGGCATCATCGCGGCGTGCGCGTTCATCGCGCCGATCGCGATGGCGAAGATCCCCGTTGCCGACGCGGGGGGCCGGCCTGATCCGCGCCCGCTCGGCGCTGCTGCGCTGGGCCTCGTCGTCCACGTCGTCTTGTTCGCCCTCTGCATGACCGCCGGCTCCCGGCTGGGTGACGAGCCGCTCGTGACGCGAGCGCTCGAGAAGCACGCACCTCTCGGGAAGCCTGCGCTGGCCCTGCTGCGCAAGATGACCGACCACGACAAGGACGGCTTCTCGGCGAAGTTCGGCGGTGGCGACTGCAACGACCACGACAAGGGGATGAACCCGAACGCGGTGGACATCCCAGGCAACGGGATCGACGAGGACTGCTCCGGCGCGGACACGCCGGCCGTCGAGCCGCCGCCCGCGGTCGACACGAGCGCGCAAGCGGAGACCGCGAAGCCGAAGCGTTCGTACAACGTGATCCTCCTCACGGTCGACACGCTTCGGCCGGACCTGGGCTTCATGAGCTACGGCAAGCCCACCTCGCCGAACCTCGACAAGATCGCAGAGAAGGCGACCGTCTTCGACAACGCCTATTCGATGGCGTCGTACACGGGCAAAGCCGTTGGCCCGATGTTGATCGGGCGGTATCCGAGCGAGACGTTCACCGACTTCAGCCACTTCAACACGTACGCCGACGCGAACACCTTCGTCGCCGAGCGCGCGAAGGAAGCCGGCTACCGGACGTTCGCCGGCATGTGCCACTGGTACTTCAAGCGGACGAGCGGGCTCGCCCAGGGCTTCGAGGTCTGGGATACGTCGGCGATCCCGCCTGGCATGGGCGACAACGACACGAGCATCACGAGCGAGCGCATGGCCGATCTCGCGCTGAAGCTGCTCGCACGTCCGGAGAACACCCTCGGGATCAGTCCGGACGACAGCGACGCCGGCGCGGCGGGGCCTGCAGGCGAGGCGACGGCCGAGACCGTGGATGGCGGCGCGGAAGCCGATGCGGAAGCTCCCTCCGCAGACAAGCCTCAGCATCGCTTCTTCGCATGGTTCCACTTCTTCGATCCGCACGCGCAATACGTCCCGCACGCGGGCTCACCCGACTTCACCGGCGACAAGGGCGCGTTCGCCACGCAGCGAGCGCTCTACGACCAGGAGGTCTGGTACACGGACAAGCACATCGGCCGCGTGCTCGATTACATCGCGTCACAGCCCTGGGCGGAGGACACGGCCATCGTGATGACGGCCGATCACGGCGAAGCCTTCTACGAGCACGGGATGCTCTATCACGGCTCCGAGATCTGGAACGAGCTCGTCCACGTGCCGCTCTTCGTCTACGTGCCTGGTGCCGAACCGCGCCATGTGACCGCCAAGCGTTCGCACATCGACGTCGCGCCGACGATCGTCGAGCTCATGGGCCTCGAGGTGCCGGACACGGGCGAGCTTCGCGGAAAGAGCTTGTTGAACGACGTCTACCTCCCGAAGGACGCCGAGCACGAAGAGCGGGACGTCTACGTCGACATGCCGGCAGGCCCCTACAACGGCTTGCGGCGCGCGGTGATCTTCGGCGAGACGCCCGGAATGAAGCTCATCCACTCCGGCGCGTTCAACTACCAGCTCTTCGATCTCTCCGTCGATCCGGAAGAGAAGAAGGATCTGTCACGCGACAAGGAGAAGCTGCAGGCGGCGATCGCGCGGATGAGCGCGATTCGCGGGCGCCTGAAGGAGCTCGAGGTCAAGCCGAAGTGACGCCGCTTCGGTCGCAGGCTTCACGAGCGAGGCCTGCGACGTCGAGCAGGGACTCGACGACGAGATCGGGCTCGGCGGCGAGCACGCGTTCACGCTCCGCGATCCCGGGCACGGCGACGGTGAAACAGCCGGCGGCGCGCCCGGCGAGGACGTCTTGCGGTCCGTCGCCGACCAGCCACGCGCGTTCGGGGGGAACGCCCAGCGTCTCCGCGACGGCGTAGACGCCGTCGGGCGCGGGCTTCAAGGGACCATCACCTCCGGCGAAGACCGCCCCGAACGCTCCGGCGATGCCGAGCTGTTCGAGCACGAGCAGGCTGACGGCGCGCGGCTTGTTCGTCACCAGGGCGCACGGCAGCCCGAGCGCGAGCGCTTCTCTTGCGCCGGGCAGGAGCCGCGTGTGGACCACGGGGTTCTCGGCGTAGTGCTGCATGAACAGCGAGAGCATGCGCTCGAGCAGCGCGGCATCGTGTGCGTCGGCGGGCTCTCCCCCCGCCGCGAGCGCGCGGGCGACGAGCGCACGAGCACCGTCGCCGATCATGGGCAGGACGGCCTCTATCGCGAGCGGCGCGCGGCCCGTCGCTTCGACGAGGGCCGCGTTCAAGGCTTCCGCGATGTCACGTCGCGAGTCGACGAGCGTGCCGTCGAGATCGAACAGAAGCGCGCTGCAGGGCGGGGGAACGACGAGGGGGCTCAGGCCGCTGCAGTGTACGCGTCCAGGTCACGTTTTTCGAGCAGCGTGCGGAGGCGCGAGCGTGCACGGTGGAGACGCGAGCGGACCGCGCTCTCGGTGATCGAGAGACGATCGGCGATCTCCTGAAGGCCGAGATCCATGTGGTAGTGCGCGATCACGACGTCGCGGTAGTCGTCCGGGAGCTCGCCGAGCGCATCGCGAACGCGCTCGTCGCGCTGGCGCGCGCTGACGCCGAGGTCGGAGTCGACGCGATCGGTGTCGTTCATCGCGGGGAGCGTCGCGAGCTCTTCCCACTCGAGGCCTTCGACGAAGCGGGCGCGATGGCGGCGTCGCGAGCGCATCAGCATGAGCGCCTCGTTCGCCGTGACGCGGAAGAGCCAGGTCGAGAAGCTTGCCTCTGCGCGGAACGAGCCGAGCCGGCGGACGATCTGCATCATCGTCGCCTGGAGGAGGTCGCGTCGATCCTCGTCGCTCACCGGATAGCGGAGGAGCTGACGCTCGACATGGGGCTTGATCGTCTTGAGGACGAGGTCGAGCGCCGCGGCGTCGCCGGTCACCGCTGCATCGAGGATGTCACGCTGGATGGCGAAGGCCATGATGGGGAGTCCCTTTCTGGTCACGCCCCATTGCGACCGCCGTGCCGAGCCGCCGCTCAGCCCCGCGTTGCGCACGAGGTCCCGAAATCGCGCAGAAATCGCGGGTCGCTCGGCCCATCGTGGTGTTCGACGACCTGTAGCGTTTCCGACAACTGAAGCCGGGCCCAACACGTGACCTGTCCGGATCGAACCCCGAACCGACCACCTCGCATGGCGGAGGTCGCTCGTAGGGTGGTCGAGCGCGATCCAGGCCGCGAGCGAGTCCAGGCAGAGAAGGAGGAGAGGCGGCGGAGCTCGCCATGATGGCGGCGACCTGCCCTCGCGCCCTCGCGCCCTCGCGCCGTCGCGCTAGCCGTGCGGGCGCGCGCTCGATGTGAGACGCCGTGACATCGAGAGGAAGCGTCGGGGTGGACCATCGATGATCCGGGCGCGATGCCCCGGCGAGAGACGCGAGGAATGACGAACCGAACCGAACCGTGAAACGGTCGCACGGAATTCAGACCTTTCCCCCTTGGTGCGCAGCCGAAGCGAACGCTACGATTGAGCTCTGATGGCGGCGAAGCTCGCGCGATCGCAGCGAACTGCGTCCAGAGGTGGACCTGCCGCGCGCAGTCGTTCGCTTCTCAAGGTGGGCGATCTTCTCGCGAGCAAGTACCGCGTCGAGCGCCTGCTCGGCGAAGGCGGAATGGGCGTCGTCGTCGAGGCCTATCACGAGCTGCTCGACCAGCGCGTCGCGGTGAAGCTCCTCTATCAGGACATTGCCGATCGCGAGGCGCAGTCACGTCTCCTTCTCGAGGCGCGGTCTGCGGCGAAGCTGCAGAGCGAGCACGTCGCTCGCGTCGTCGACGTCGACGTCGGTGAGGATGGACTGCCGTTCATCGTGATGGAGTTGCTCGAGGGAGCCGACCTCTGTCAGATCGCCGATGCACGAGGTGCTCTGCCGCGTTGGCTCGTCGTCGACTACATCCTGCAGGCGCTCGAAGGGCTCGCGCACGCGCACGGCCACGGGATCATCCATCGCGATCTCAAGCCGTCGAACCTGTTCCTCGCGAGCAGGCCAGACGGTACGCAGGTGATCAAGATCCTCGACTTCGGGATCTCGAAGTCGGCCGACGGTCCTTCGGATCGCCGCCAGCAGCAGCTCACGGGCGGACGCACCGTGCTCGGCTCGCCGCCGTACATGTCCCCGGAGCAGGTGCGCAGTCCGAAGAGTGTCGATCACCGGACGGACATCTGGTCGCTCGGCATCTGCATGTACGAGCTGCTCACGAACTCGATGCCCTTCGGCGGCGACGAGCTGCAGGAGACGTTCGCGCAGATCCTCGAGAAGCAGCCGACGCCGATTCGAGCGCTCGTGACGGGCGTGCCGGAAGGACTCGAGCAGGTCGTGATGAAGTGCCTCGCGAAGAGGCGAGAGGATCGCTTCAGCGACGTCGGCGAGCTCGCGAAGGCCCTCGTGCCGTACGGGTCGGGCACGTGGATCCATTCGGCCGAACGCGTGCAGGCGACGCTCGCACGCGCGCTGCTCGAGGACATGGCGAGCGGCACGCGCATCCGCAACAGCGCGGCGGTCCCGTCCGAGCGGGTCGCCATCCCCTCGTCTCCGGGCAGGCGGCTCGACTCGATGCAGCCGGAGCTCCATGGAACGGCGAGCACCGTCGCGCGCCGGTTCACGGTCTTCGAGTCGAGGAAGACCTGGCTCCTCGCCGGCATCGTCGTGCCCGCGCTGCTCGGTCTCGGTCTCGCGCTCGTCGGCTTCGTCGCGATGCGGAACAAGGAGTCCGTCGCCGGGACGGAGACGGACGGGCCGCAGGCGGAGCCGCCGGCGGCAGTCGTCGATCGGCTGCCGGCGCCGAACGCGACGACGGTCGTGACGCCTGCGGGCGTGCAAACGGCGTCGGTCGAGAACGATCTTCCTCCGACGGTGCAAGGTACCGTCCTCGGAGCGTCGCCGATCTCTCCGCCGGTCATCGCTTCGACCAACGTCGCCGCGAAGCCAACAAAGCCGGTTCCCGTCGGGCCGACCCGTGTCGCCGCGCCGGCACCTCGCGCTCCCGTCGCGAAGACCACGGCAGCGCCGTCGTCGAAGGCGCTGCCGGCGGGGCTCCCGCAGACGCGCTCGGGTCAATGAATCGAAGCTCGCTCGGTCTCCTCCTCTGCGCAGCATTGTGGTGCGTGCCCGCGAGCGCGCAGCCGCGAACGCCGGCCGGGCAGGGCTCCGGCACATCGCGGACGGTCTCGGACAAGGATGCTGATGCCGAGCGCCTCTTCCGCGAGGGCCAGAAGCTCCTCGAAGAGCGCCGCTACGGCGAGGCGTGCCCGAAGTTCGAGGCGGCCTACAAGAAAGACCAGCAGCTCGGGACGCTTCTCAACCTCGCTTACTGCCACAAGGAGCAGGGCGCGACGTGGCTCTCTTGGGTCGAGTTCAAGGAAGCCGAAGTGAAGGCGATCGAGCTCAAGCGCAATGACCGCCGCGACTTCGCGCGCCAGAGAATGGTCGAGCTCGAGAAGTCGCTCGCGCGGGTCGTCGTCGAGCGGCAACACAAGGTCGAGCTCACCGAGATCTTGCTCGAGGACCGGCGCGTGCCGGAGGCCGAGAAGAGCGTGGTGTTCGCCGCAGAGCCCGGCGAGCGGAAGGTGACCTTCCGCGCGAAGGGCAAAGCGCAGGTCGTGACCTACGTGACGTTCGCGAAGGGCGACCGGCCGCAGCGGATCGTCGTCCCGCCGATGGAGGACGAAAAGGAGGCCGTCGTGGCCGAGGCGCCGCCTGCGCCGGCCGACGACGAGCCGCGGAAGGCACCGGCGCCGCCGGTTTCCACGGCCGAGCGGAGCAGCGGCTCGGGACAGAAGACGCTTGCGGTCGTGCTTGCAGGCGTGGGCCTCGTCGGCGTCGGCGCAGGGACCGTGACGGGGCTCATGACGCTCTCGAATCCGTGCACGACGAGCGGCAAGCGCGAAGATCCGCTCGGCTGTCCGAACAATCAGGAAGGCCGAGACAAGACGAGCGAGGGCGAGACCACGGGGATGATCTCGAACATCTCGTTCGGCGTGGGCGGCGCGGCGCTCGTTGCCGCGCTCGTCCTCTACCTCACTGCTCCGAGCGGAAAGGCCGATGCCACGGCCGCGCGTAGAGGCATCCGGGTGACGCCGGAGATCGGAACGGGCTTCGCCGGCGTGCGCGGCGTGTTCTGAGAACGTCACTCGATCGACGACGGCAGAGTCATCACGAGTGCGTGCACGCGTGACAAGGCGTTGACGCGTTGAACGCGACGTGGGAAGTGCTGCCCGTCGCGATGCTGGAAGGAACGAGAGCGCTCGAGCATCCGTTGCCGCCCGGGATGCGGGATCTGCTGCCGGAAGAGGCGGCGAACCGTCGGGATCTGTCGCGTGCCGTCCTCGAGCGGTTCGCGCTCCACGGCTACCGGCTCGTCACGCCGCCGGCATTCGAGCTCGCCAGTGTGCTCGAGCGCGGTCTCGGCGCGTCTGCGGCCGACGACGTGATGCGCTTCATCGAGCCGGAGTCGGGCGAGGTCGCCGTCTTCCGTCCGGACATGACCCCGCAGGTCGCGCGCATCGTTGCGACGCGCCTCGGCGATCGCGAGGCGCCGTTCCGTCTCGCGTACGAGGGCACCGTCGTACGCCGGCGCGCCTCGCGCGCGAAGAAGCATCGCCAGATCCCGCAGGTCGGGGTGGAGCTCTGCGGTGTCGCTGGAGCGGAAGGCGACCTCGAGCTGCTGTGCCTCGCCGCGGATGCGCTTCGTGAAGGCGCCGGCCTCGAGCGCTTCAAGATCGACGTATCGGACTCCGGGATCGTGCGCGAGCTGCTCGCTACGATCGCGCCGCCGCGTGCGGCGGAGATCTCCGTCGCGCTCGCGCGCAAGGACGAGCCATCGCTCACGGAGCTTTGCGACGGCCTAGCGGTCGGTCCGCACATCGTCGCGCTCGCGCAGCTCCACGGTGGTCGCGAAGCGATCGTCGAAGCCACGAAGCTGCTGTCGGGCACGGGCGCGGCCGCGCCCGCGAGCCGGCTGCTCGCGCTGTTCGACGCAGCGACGGCGCGCGGTCTCGGCCCGTATCTATCGGCCGATCCGGGCGAGGTCCGAGGACTGTCGTACTACACGGGGACGATCTTCTCCGTGTACGCCGAGGGGCCCGGTGAGGCCGTCGGCGGCGGCGGCCGCTACGACGATCTGCTCGCGCGTTACGGCGCGCCGCGGCCTGCGGTCGGGCTCGGGCTCGATCTCGATGCGCTTGGCTGGGCCGTGCGCACGGCCCGCGGGGCATCGACGCGTCGAAGCGGCGTCGTCGTGGTCGGACTAGACGATGATCCGCGGTTGAACGAGCTCCGCTCTCGCGGCATCGCTGCCGTTGCCTTCGCCGATCCGGCGCGGGCGCGAGCTTATGCGGCGTCGTGGGGCTTCGCGTTCGTCTGGGACGATACGGCGGAGCGGAAGACGACGACCGACGAGGTCGTTCGCGTGCTAAGCAGCCAAGCGAGCCTGCAGCCGGGGCAGTGAGCCTCGGCCAGCGCAAGGAGATGATGAGATGCCGGCGGTCGTGATCGTAGGCGCGCAGTGGGGCGACGAGGGCAAAGGTAAAATCGTCGACATCTTCACGGAGCGTGCGGACATGGTCGTGCGTTACGGCGGTGGGCCGAACGCAGGACATACGCTCGTCGTCGGCGACGAGAAGATCGTCGTCCGGCTCGTGCCGAGCGGCGTGCTCCGCAAGGACGTCACGTGCGTCCTCGGACAGGGCATGGTGATCGATCCGAAGAGCCTCGTCTCCGAGCTCGATGACCTCGAGCGCCGCGGAGTCCACGCCAAGGATCGTCTCATCGTGTCCGATCGCGCGCACGCGATCCTCCCGTACCACGTCACGATCGACGGCCTGCGCGAGCAGGGCAAGGGAGCGATCGGGACGACGAAGCGCGGCGTCGGGCCCTGCTACGAAGACAAGGTCGCGCGTCGCGGCATCCCGCTCGGAGCATTCCGAGATCCGGCACGTCTGCGCGACCTCGTCGGGCGGGCGCTCGAGGGGTGGTCGGCGCTCTTCAAGGCCCTCGGCGAGAAGGAGCCCACCGTCGACGAGATCCTCGAGGCGATCGAGCCCACGCGCGAGCGCATCGTGTCGATGCTCGCCTTCACGCAGCCGCTCGTCGAGCGCGCCATCCGCGAGAAGAAGATCGTCGTCCTCGAAGGCGCACAGGGCACGCTGCTCGACGTCGACCACGGGACCTACCCGTTCGTCACGTCGTCGACGCCTACGGCGGGCGGCGCGTGTGTCGGCGCCGGCGTCGGTCCGAGCCGTATCGACGAGGTCATCGGTCTCGTGAAGGCCTACACGACGCGCGTCGGCGGTGGGCCTTTCCCGACGGAGCTCCACGACGAGGTCGGCGATCGCATCCGCAAGGTCGGAGCCGAGTTCGGCTCCGTGACCGGACGTCCGCGCCGCACGGGCTGGCTCGATCTGCCCGCGCTCCGCTACGCCGTCGCGGTGAACGGCCTCGATGGGCTCGCGCTGACGAAGCTCGACGTGCTCACCGGCCTCGACGAGGTGAAGGCGTGCGTCGCGTACGACACGCCGAAGGGGCGCACGACGGAGTTCCCGATCGACGACCTCGACTCGGCGAAGCCGGTCTACAAGTCGTTCCCCGGGTGGAAGGAAGAGCTCGGCAAGGCGCGCGCGATGGAAGAGCTCCCCGCGAGCGCGCGCGACTACCTCCGCTTCATCGAGGAAGAGGCCGGCTGCCCGATCGTCCTCGCGAGCATCGGCGCGCGGCGCGACGAGACGATCGTCCTCCGCGATCCGTTCGCCGTCTGAGCCGTGCGACGCGAAGGCCGCGTGGCGCTCACCACGCGGCCCGTTTTGCGCTACTTTTCGGGACGTGCACGGCTCCGTTCTCGCGCTCGTCTGGCTGCTGCAGCCTGCGTCCGTCCAGGGCGCATTTGGCACGACGCGGCCGGCCGAGTGCGGAATGACCGACGGCTATCGCGCGGCGAATGCGTGGGAGCGCGCCAAGGAGCCGAACCTGCGGCGCTACTGCGATCTGCTCGCGAGCGGCACCGCGAAGCTCGTGGGCTCGGGCTCGAGCGTCCTCGTCAACGAAGTTCCGAACATCGCCGACGAAGCCGACAAGCTGCTGCCGGGGCGTGCTGCTCCGAGCGTGCTGAAGGGTCGTGCCTTTCTTCGCCTCGGCAAGCCGCAAGACGCGCTCCGCTCGCTCGAGGAAGCCAAGCAACGCGACGATCGCGCGCTCGACGATCCGGTCGCGCTCCTCGCATGGGCACGGGCCAACGCACGAACGGGCCGTCTCGCCGAAGCTGCGCAGGCCTACCGCGCCGCGCTCCCGCGGACGTCCGCGCTGACGGCGCAGGAGCGCTCGTCGGCGTCGTTCGAAGCGGGGCTGACGGTGATGGCGCAAGGGCCGGCGGGGATCGACGACGCCGTTGCCATGTTCCGGCAGGCGCGGCGCGACGCGCAGGATGCGATGCAGGTCGCGTCCGTCGCGGCGCTCGCTCTCGCGCTCGATCGCGCCGGCCTCCGCGACGAAGCCCGGGCGGTCCTCGCGGAGCGAGGTCGAACGGATCTGAGGCCGCTCCTCGCGGAGCCGCGCGTGAACGACGCGCTCGCCGACGCGGGCGTCCTGCACGAGCGCGACGCGCTCGCCGCGATCGCGCTCGAGGCCGAAGGCGGCGCGGCGGCGAAGGAGGCGTGGCGCAAGTACCTCGACGGCGCGGGCGGGAAGGGGCCATGGGCCGACCACGCTCGCGAGCACGCGGGGGTCGCTGCACCGGCGAAAAAGCCGGCGCCGAAGCCCGCTGCCGGAGGCGCGCGATGAAGCTGCGCCGATTCGCGGCGATGGCTCTGGCGACCGCGACGCTGGCGCTCGCGTCTCCAAGCGTGCGTGCGGACACGCCCCCCTCGATCTGGGAGCGCGCGAAAGATCCCGACGCCGCCGAGGCGTTCGATCTCCATCAGGCCATCCAGCAGCGGCTGATTCGCACGGCGATCGCCGAGGTCGACTTCGGCGAGCGCGGGCGTGTCCTCGCGATGCTCGAGCGAGTCGGCGCCGAGAAGAGCAAGAATGCGCTGCTGCGCTTCGATCTCGGGCACGTCCATCTGCTCCTCGAGAACCACGCGCGCGCCGCGCAGGTCTACAAGGCCGCGATCGCGGAGTTCCCCGACCACCCGGCGGTCGATCAGGCGTGGCTTCGCCTCGCATTCGCGTGCGGCCATCTGGGAGATCACGTGTGCGAGCGCAACGCCTACGTCGAGGTGTTGCGCCGCGAGACCGAGGAGATCTATCGAGCAACTCCGACGTTGAACCTCGCCGAGACCCAGATGCACCTCGGCGATCTGAAGGAGGCGATCGAAGGCTATCGCGAGGCGCTTCGCATCGCCGGCCGCGTGCCCGCGCGAGAGACGGCTCCGCTCGCGACGTGGGGGCTCGCCGTTGCGCTCGATCGCGCCGGCGACCGCCTCGCGGCGGAGAGGGAGGCGCGGTTCGCGATCGAGATCGAGCGTTCGATGGGGCTGCCCCGGCTCCTCCGCAGCAAGGACGTCTTCTTCGTACCGGACTACGAGATCCACTGGTACGAAGGGCTCGGCGCCGTCGCGCGCGCCCGCGTCGCCACGTCGGCGCGCGAGGCCGTGAGGCACTGGCGACAGGCGGAGAAGTCGTTCGGCGACTACGTCGAGGCAGGGGAGCGCAAGAAGGACCGGTGGCTGCCCATCGCGAAGGCGCGCCTGACCCAGATCAAGACCGAGCGGGAGCGGGCCGAGGCGGCCGCGAAACGCGAGCCGGCAGCGGCGGACACGTTCGGTCGGGACATCGACATCTGATGCGCCCGGAGCTCGAGCGGCACGCCGCGATCAAGACGACGCTCGACGGCGTTCGTGCGCGCGACGACCTTCGCGCTCGTCGAGCGAACGATCCCGTCGACTTCGTGCACGCCTTCGAGTCCGTGCACGATCGCGAGCTCGTGGCGCTCGTCGCGGCGAACCTCGCCTTCGGCAATGTGAAGGCGATTCGCATGAAGGTCGCCGAGCTTCTCGCGCGCATCGGACCGAGCCCGTCGCGCGCCGCCGACGACACGGCCGCGCTTCATCGTGCGCTCGACGGCTGGAAACATCGGGTCTTCAAGGGCGAGGACGTCGCCCGTCTCCTCGTCGGTGCGCGCCGGCTCCAGCGCGAGGACGGCTCGCTCGGCGCAGCGTTCGCGCGCGCGCTCCGGGACGCCGACGGCCGACTGACCGACGAGCACGAGGCGCTTCGCGAGGCGCTTGCGACGTTCTGCGACCGCATCCGCGTCGCGGGCGGCCTTCCGCTGCCCGGGCAATCGAGCAAGACGGATCGACGCGGTCCGGTGAACCTGCTCTCGAACGCACGGGCCGGCGGGGGCGCCAAGCGCCTTCTCCTCTTCCTCCGCTGGATGGTGCGCCCGGCCGACGGGATCGATCTCGGGCTCTGGCCGGTGCCCGCGCGACGGCTCCTCATGCCGGTCGACGTGCACATCCACAAGCTCTCGCAGAACCTCGGTTTCACGAAGCGCGCCGACGTCTCCTGGAAGACGGCCGTCGAGATCACGACCGCCCTCGCGCGTTACGACGCCGAGGATCCGACCCGGTACGACTTCTCGCTGTGCCACATGGGGATGCTCCAGCGGTGCCCGTCGCGGAAGGACCCCGTCCGGTGCGAGGGCTGCGGCGTCAAGCCGATCTGCATCCGCTGGAAAGGGCCTGCCCGCGAAAGCCGGAGCGTGGCTCCCCGCGCGAGCGCGAGGAGGGAGGAAAAGGAGGGGCGCAGGGGAACGTCCCTGCCAAAGGGGCGTACGGCGCCTGCGGGCAAAAGAACGGCGTGACTTTGCGTGCCAAATGGTGAGATCCTAAAGGAACCTCTCGCGGCTGGGCTTTCCAGCGCGAGCAGCTGCCATGGCCGCCAAGAAAGAATTCCCACTCGACGCGCTGCGGACCGATGGCTGGTTCGAGCGCATCGGTGAGGGCATCGGAAGCTTCCAAGCTCTCTGTGAGATCGTCGGCGAGCGCTTCTTCGCGTTCTCGATCATCGTCGGTGCCCGCATCACGGCGCTCACGATCGACCGCCGAAGCCCCGACCAGACGCTCGTCGACTTCGTCGTCGGCTCCGCCGAGGCGGAAGGAGATCTCGAGCCGCAACGCCTGACGCTCGCGGACTTCCGCCGGCGCCTCGTCGGCGCGCTGCTCGTCGAAGAGGAGAAGCAGGCCCCGACGCCCGAGCGCGACACCGACATCGAGGCGATCCAGCTCTACATCGGCGTGCGGTATCTGTTGCTCGCGCCGCTCTACGGCTACTCGCTCGTCACGCTCTCGCTCGGCGGTGAGGACAAGAAGTCGCCGCAGCCCGAGATCACGGTGCTGCACGACGGAGTCGAAGAGAAACACGAGCTCGACGCGTTCCGGCTCCGCATCCGGGCGCACGTTCGGGAGGAGCTCGATCGCGTCACCACGGGCGCGCGCTCGGCGATCGACCTGTCGAAGGTCGCCGACGCGGAGGCATGCGCCCTCCGCAAGGAGTGGCCGAAGGTCATCGCGCTGCTCGGCACGTGGCCCGCGCCGCTGGCGATCTTCCTCCGAACGCCCGAGGG
Source organism: Pseudomonadota bacterium (assembly GCA_023423895.1). GTDB lineage: Bacteria > Myxococcota_A > Polyangia > Polyangiales > Polyangiaceae > Labilithrix. The sequence goes on along the minus strand of JAFAER010000153.1, from coordinate 5,274 downwards.
GCAGATGCTCGCCCCCGAGGCGCGCGCGCTGATCGCGAAGGGCCTCGGGCTCCTCGGCTCCGCCTGTGTCCACGTCGGCGAGATCGAGCAAGCCGAAGAGGTCTTCCGCATCGGCATCCAGTACGCGCAGGAGGGCATGGCCGCCGCGGAGTTGTTCCGGCGGCTCGGCGAGGCGCTCCTCTTGAACGATCGCGCAGGTGAAGCCATCGGCCCGCTGCGTCGCGCGCTCGCGTTTGGCGGTCTGCCGCAGGAGGTCCTGCCGCCGCTCGCCCGCGCGTTCATCCAGCGCGGACGGTACGTCGCGGCGTTTGCCTGTCTGAAAGACGCGCTTTCTGCCGGCGCCTCGGAGAAGGACCTCGCAGAGGACATCCGCGTCGTCGAGACGAAGCTTGGACCGGCGCTCACCGCGTGGAAGGCGAAGCTGCTGACCGTCGACAAGGCGAGCTGATCGCTCGGAGCTCGGAGCTCGGAGAAAGACCGCATCTCGCGTTCGCACGCTCGCCTCGCGAGGCAAGCCAAGCGCAAGCCAAGCCAAGCCAAGCCAAGGCAAGCCAAGCGCGCTGCCCTGAGCGCGTCGCTGCGGCACACATCGTCCGCCTGACGGCGCGGGGCTCGTACTCCGCGCACACGTTGCATCTCGCTTCCCAAGGTTTCAGTCGAACGGGCTGGCACGAGCTGGTACGTTGGGAAGATGGACGTCGACTGCGGTTCGGCTCGAGATCGTCTCGGGCGGACACTCGGCGGAAAGTATTCCCTGAAGGCGGTCCTCGGCGCAGGCGGGACCGCCGTCGTGTATCGCGCCGAGACGAGCGAAGGTCAGGGCGTTGCGATCAAGGTCCTGCACGATCACCTCAGTCGAAGCGACGAGGTCTGTCGTCGGTTCGTGCGCGAAGGTCAGCTTGGTAACGTGCTCGACCACCCGGGCACCGTGCGCGTGCTCGATCACGGTTCGACCGAAGAAGGTTGTCCGTACCTCGTGCTCGAGCTGCTCGAAGGGGAATCGCTCGAAGACCGCCGCGTGCGGTCGGGCGGGCGTCTCGGCCTCTGGGAAACGCTCGAATATTGCGATCAGCTTCTCGCGGTCCTCGAGATCGCCCACGCAAAGAACATCGTTCATCGCGACATCAAGCCGTCGAACCTGTTCCTCACGAAGCAGGGAAGGCTGAAGGTCCTCGACTTCGGCATCGCGCGGCTCGTCGACGACACGTCGGCGACGTCGACGAAGACCGGCCAGATGGTCGGCACGCCCGCGTTCATGCCGCCGGAGCAGGCGCTGTCTCGGCCGCGCGACGTCGACGCGCGCACGGACATCTGGTCGGTTGGCGCGACGCTCTTCACGCTGCTCTCCGGCGAGCACGTGCACATCGCCGAGTCGAGCTCGGAGCACCTCGTGAAGGCTGCGACGCTGCACGCTCGCTCGCTCGCGAAGGCGCTCCCCGGAGTTCCGGCGAACGTCGAGGGGCTCGTCGCGCGCTGCCTCGCCTTCGACAAGAACGAGCGGTGGCCGTCGGCGACGGCGATGCGGGCATCGCTGCTCGACGTACGCAACGATCCGGGCCGGAGCATCGGGACGTCGACGTCGCCTCCTCCCGAGCGCATCCCGAGCAGCGCGAACCTGCCCACGTTCGTCACGGCCGGCGACCGGACTCCGAGCAGTCAGCGGATGCCGACGTCGAGGCGATCGCCGATCCCGCAGCTTCGAGACGAGAAGAACGGCGACCTCGACGCGCACATTTCGCTCACCTCTACGGCGCGCATCGTCCTCTCGAGGCGCAGGCGATGGCTCGTCCCCGTCGCCGTCGCATCGACGGTGCTGCTCGTTCTCACGAGCGTGCTCATCCTCGTGTTCGCCGTGCAGACCACGACTCCGTCGCGGGCCGCGGTCGCGAAGAAGCCGGAAGTCCGCGCGGGTGCCGACCTTCCGCCGCCGGCAGCCGCGTCGCTGCCCGCTCCCACGCCGTCCGCCGAGCCCGAGCCGCCGGCCAGCGCGACCAGCGCGACCAGCGCGACCACCGCGACCAGCCTGGCGCCCGCGACGCCTGGCCGTGGCACGACGGCGAGCAAGGGGGCTGTCGGCGCGCCTTCCACCGGCACGGCCAAGCCTCCGACGAAGAAGCCGGCCCCCACGCCATCGTCACGGCGTGATCTTTACCGTCCGTTCTGAATCGCCGGCCCGCCTGGCGCGCACGGGCGCGCCCCGCCTTCGAGACTTCGATCAGGAGCGAATCGCATCCTTTCGTTTCGCCCGCGCGAACGAGCCATGGGTAGAATGGGCAGCATGCGCATTCGCGCCTGCGTCGTCGCAGCGGCGATCGTCCTCTGGCAGCTACCCGCTGCTGCTGGCGATCCGGCGATAGCCCGCGAGCAGCTGAAGATCGGCTACCTGCTCGCGCAGGAAGGAAAGTGCGACGAGGCGATCCCTCATCTCGTCGAGAGCCTTCGTCTCGATCCGAAGGCGATCACGCTGATCAACCTCGCCGACTGCGAGGAGAAGGTCGGCCGGTTCACGGACGCGATGGGACACTGGGTCGACGCGCGCGCCCGCGCCCAGGCCGAAGGTCTGCGTCCGATCGAAGAGGAGGCGACGTCGCGTGCGACCGCGCTCGAGCCGCGCCTCGCTCGACTCACCATCGTCGTTGCGCCGAGCTCTCCGAAGGACGCCATCGTCGAGCGTGATGGCGTCGTGCTCGGGGCGCCGTCGCTCGGAATTCCGCTTCCCGTCGATCCGGGGCCGCACGCGATCGTCGTGAAGGTGAGCGGTCACCAGGATGCAACGATGAAGCTCGCCCTTGGTGAAGGGGAGTCGAAGCGGATCGAGGTCGCGCCGGGACCGGTTTCGACTGCCACTGCAGCCGCCCGGACTGGGGGCGACGATGGGCCGAGGGGAACGACGAGCCCGCTCGTCTTCATCGGCTTCGGTGTGGCGGTCGCAGGCGCCGCCGTCGGGACGATCACGGGCGTGATGGCGCTCGGCGCGGGAGCCGACGCGAAGGACGCGTGCCCGGATCGCCGGTGTCGTGATCAAGCCGCGCTCGACGACGCTCGATCCGGTCAGACGCTCGGGACGGTCTCGACGATCGCGTTCATCGCGGCTGGCGCGGGCGCTGCCGTCGGGTTCTACGGCCTGCTCTGGGGAGGAAAGAAGGACACGACGCGAGACGCCAGCGTCGGCGTCTCGCTCGGGCCGGCGAACGTGGCCGTGCGAGGGACGTTTTGACGGGCGGCAGCGGCACGCGACGAGCGGTCGGCGGGGGCGCGCTCGCGGCGTGCGTCGTCGTGGCATGCAACGCGATCAGCGGTCTCGACGGCGACTACGAGCTCGCGGGCGGGGCGACGTCGCTCGAGGACGGCGCCGTCGACTCGAGTGGCGGATCGAGCGGGCAGGTCGACGGCGCGCCGGACGCCGACGCGAGCACGGGCGACGACTCCGGCGCCGGTGACTGGTGTCCTGCGAACGCGGTCTTCTGCGAGAACTGGGATGACCACACGACGAGCTGGTCCCGGGAGGAGCTGGTCGGTGGGACCTACAACGTCGCGCCGGGGGAGGGGGTCGGCGGCTCCGCGGCGCTCCACGCGCACGCGAACACCACGGCCAGCTCGCGCAAGATCGTCCGCTGGAAGACGATCGGGGACAGCTTTCCGGACGGCAAGCGCTACACGCTGACGTTCCGTTTCCGCATCGCCAGCGCCGGCCTCGACTACGCGGTCATCGGCGCCATCCAGGCGAACAACACGCAGGAGAACCGTACCGAGTACGGGCTTGCGGCCTACAAGAGCTGCGGTCGTAGTGGGCCGGCACCGTGTCTCGACGAGAGCAATCCGCCGCCGGAAGGTGTGCACCCGTTCGTCGATCACATGGCCTACCAGCTCGGGCAGTGGCATCGCGCCGAGATCACCGTCGTTCGCAACGGCTCGAGCTACCTCGGCACCATCACCGTCGACGGGCACGCCGTGGACTCGAATGGCGCGACGTACTTCGGCACGCCGCAGGAGCCGTCGCTCGTCGAGGTCGGCATCGGCTTGTTCTTCACCGGCAACGAGCTCGGGACGGCCAACTTCTACATCGACGAGATCGCGGCGTTCTGACGGCTCTCAGGAGCCGTGTTTGGCGACGAGAGCCTTTGCGCGCTCGACGAACGCCGCCATGTGGAAGCGCTCGAAGTCGGCCCACGTCGTGAGCGAGCGCGTGTCCTCGACGCGGTCGAGGAACACCTTGCCGTCGAGGTGATCGACCTCGTGCTGGAACGTGCCGGCCGTGAGCCCCTTCACCTCGAAATCGAGGTCGTTGCCCTCGCGATCCCACGCCTGCACGCGCACGCCGGTGAAGCGGCGGACCTCGCCTCGCAGGTTCGGGACGCTGAGGCATCCCTCGAAGTTGAGGAACGTGTCGTCCGTCGTCGGCGTGAGTACGGGATTGACGAGGATCGTGAGCGGATAGTTCGGCTTGTAGGGGTACCGCGGGTTCTTGTTGATCTCGATCGCCGTGATGCGAATCGGCTCGTACACCTGGTTCGCAGCGAGCCCGGCGCCCGCGGCGTCGCGCATCGTCTCGATGAGGTCGTCGATGAACCGCTGGGTCTTCTCCGAGCGCAGCTCGTCCCGCGTGAGCTCCCGCGCGACCTGGCGCAAGACGGGATGTCCGACGGTCGCGATCTTCCGGATGGCCATGACTGCTCTCTACCTCACAGCGCGAGGCCGCGCTCCTCCGACGGTTTCTCCCGCGACCGGGGGACGCCCGTCGGACCGGTGCGGCCGTTGCCATCCGTCGGGAAAACAGCCGCTCCCTGGGGCTTCTCGGCGGGATCCAGGGGTAGGCGGCCGCCGCCGAAGGCCCAGCCGTACGCCGGAGAGCGGCCTCGAAGGCCGCCAAATATGGGACCTCGTTGACTTCCGGCCGGGGTCGGCACTAAAAACCGGCGACGCTTGGACCAGGCAACGACCCGGGCGCTGCGTCGAACTGACCCGGATTTGCCCGCCCTCGCTGAAGGACACCGATGATCGGGACCTACTTGCCGATGTTCTTGATGATCGCCATCGCGATCATCCTCGCAGTGCTCTTCTTCACTGGCGCGAGCTTCCTCGGCGGAAAGCTCGACAAGACGCCCGAGAAGATGAAGCCGTTCGAGTGCGGCTCGGAGAGCTCCGGCGGCAACCACCTCAAGCTCTCGGTCAAGTTCTACCTGACCGCGATCCTCTTTGTCGTGTTCGACATCGAGGCGGTGTTCATCTACCCCTGGGCCGTTCAGTTCAAGAGCCTCGGGTGGGTCGGCCTCG
>JAFAER010000074.1 GCA_023423895.1 Pseudomonadota bacterium | reverse complement strand
GGGGCGGCGGGGCGGGGGCGTAACGTCGGTGTGGCAGGCGCAGGCGCGGGGGCGTCGGCGGGGGCGCGGGGGCGGCGTAACGTCGGTGCGGGGGCGGCGTAACGTCGGTGTGCGGGGCGGCGGGGCGGGGGCGTAACGTCGGTGTGGCAGGCGCAGGCGCAGGCGCAGGCGCAGGCGCGGAGCCAGGCCGTAGCCACGCCTGACGTCGGGGGTCCCGCGGCGATCGTCAGCATTCGACTTCCGCGTCTCGATTGTACGCAACCGTCCGCGTGACGGGCCGAACGGAACGTCCATGACGGCACCACGCCGAATCGTCCCGGGCCAGTACTACTTCATCACGAGGCGCACGCTCTTGAGGATGTTCCTGCTACGTCCGAATCCGGCCGTGAATCAAATGTTCGAGTACTGCTTCGCGGAGGCCGCCGAACGCCATGGTATCGAGCTCATTGCCTGGTGCGCGATGAGCAACCACTACCATGCCGTCATCTACGATCCTGATCGCAGCGTGCCAGCCTTCCTCGAGCGCTTCCACAGGATGCTCGCGAAAGCGCTCAACCGCCACTATCGACGCTTCGAGAGCGTCTGGTCGAGGGAGCAGACGTGCCTCGTACGTCTTGTCACCATGAGCGACGTCTTCGACAAGGTCGTCTACGTCCTATCCAACCCAGCCGCGGCCCATCTAGTCGAGGACATCGCACACTGGCCGGGCTCGTCATCGTGGCTGCGCATGGGACGGCCCGCCAAGACGGTCAAGCGGCCGGAGAACGGCTACTTCAGCGTCCATGGCCTGATGCCGGCGGAGGTCCAGATCCGTGCTGTGGCTCCACGCGACTTGCTGGGGGAGACCGAAGACGATTGGATCCAGCGGGTCCGTGCTGCCGTGTTGAAGCGGCAGCGCGCGCTCGCGAAGGAACGTCACGGCCCTGTCATCGGCGCGAGCGCTGTCCTCAAGATGAACCCGTATCAAACGCCGAGCAGCGACGCGCCGCGCTCGAACCTCCAGCCACATCTCGCCTGCAAAGACAGGGAACGGATGGAAGCCGAGGTTCGCGTTCTCAAAAACTTTCGAGCAACGTATCGGGAGATGCGAATGCGCCTCCTCGCGGAAGGACCTGCCGCCGTGGAATTCCCGGAAGGGACGTACCGCCTTCGGCTCTTGGGCTTGCGCTGCAAAGACTGCGCAGAGACTGCAACGCAACGGCCTCCAGCAACAGCAACGGGCTCCACGTCGGCGTAGTTCGCGAGCATCCGGCTCGCGCCGATGACTTGGCCGCCCTCCGCGACCGCTGACACGCACGTGCCACTGCAAACGCGCTGATAGAAGACGACGATCGCGCTCGCGGTGCTTCGGCACGGGCGCGGCGCGAGCCGAGGAGCCAGACGCCCGAACTCAGAGGGGGCGATGCTGCCGCGCGGTCAGTAAAAGCGACGTCTCTCGTCGTCGAGCTCGTGGACGACATGCCTCGGGTCGTGGGTATGCCGTCCCCGCCGCGCGCTCGCGCGCTCCCGATGATTCAAGTGCTCATGGGCACGTAGCGTCCGTGCGCTGCCGTCGGTACGCCGCCACCCGCCGCGCCGCCACCCGCCGCGCCGCAATAATGGCGTCGCGCCGCAATAACGTCGGTACGCCCCGGTATGTCGGTACGCCCCGTTAACGTCGGTACGCCCCGATAACGCCGGTACGCCCCGATAACACCCCGATAACGTCGGTACGCCCCGTTCGCCCCGCGCCCCGATAACGTCGGTACGCCCCGCCCCCGCGCCCGCCCCGCCCCCGCGCCCGGCGATAACGTCGGTACGCCTCGCCCCCGCGCCCGGCGCCTACGAGGGCTGCGTCAGCGAGGCGCGAACGTCGGCGAGGGCGCTTTCGACGGTGGCCTCGGTCAGCCGGCATGCAGTGGCGAGCTTGAGGAGCAGTGCGCGCTCGACGTCGCTGACGTCGTCGCTCACCTGCGCGATCAAGGCGGCGATGCGGAGGACCTCGAGAGCCTGCTCCTCGCGCTGGATGCCCTCCGCCAGGCGCTGGATGCGCCGATCGAGGCCGTCTTCTTCGAGCTGATCGGCGAGGTCGGAGACCAGCGCCGCGACGTGGCTCTGCGGGACGGTGCCGCCGCACGCAGCCGACACGATGCGCTCGAACGTGGCGCGCTCTTCCTCGTCGAACACGCCGTCGGCCGTCGCCACGAGATACGCACCCTCGACGATGCTCTCGAAGAGCGCCGCCGCGAACGGATCGAACCCCGTGGGCACGGTCGACTCGTCCGTCGGCCGCGCACCGTAAGCAGCAGCAGCCAGCATGAGGATGGAGCGATCACTCGGAACGGCGTCGTCCCCCTCCACATGCGCGGAACGAGGGGCGCGCGCTACCTTCGCGAGCAAATTGATTCGATCGTCCATCTGCATGTCCGAGATCCCAGCTTCGGCGAGCATACCGTTCAGCGGGGCTCCTGCGCGAGAAGGATCTCCACCGCCCCGTCCGCGTCCGTCATCGCACTGCCAATCTCGACTGGATCCGGGAGGGCCCCTCCGCCAGGCGTCGAACCGGTAGCCGCCGGACGCGCGAAGATCCGGACCATCGCATTGGCAATGGCGTTCCCCGTAGGGCTCGGATCACGGAGCGTGAACGCAAGGCGCGTGGGTGCCGGCACCCGGATCTCCGGAAGCTCCGTCTCCTGCCCCGTCGACGAGCCTGGGATGTCCGGACGCACGACGACACGTGGAAACCCGGTCCCAGCCTTCGGAATGACCGACAGCACGTAGCCCCCCGGATCGAGCTCGAACGTGAAGCGGCCGTCATCGTCCGTCTGCGTGCGCCCCGGACGTGGAGGCGGAACGAGGCGGTTCGCACGCGAGCCCGACCGGCTCGGGACCGCGATGACCTCCGCCTCGCTCAGCGCCCGGCCGTCCGTAAGGACCGCTCGCCCCTTCACACGCGTCCGCGGCGGCGGCTGGAACTGGAGCGACGCATGCGCCCGATCGATGACGACGATATCCCGACGCTTCGCGTATCCCGTCCCTTCCGCCGGCTCGATCGTCGCCGCGTACGTGCCCGGCGGCAGCACCGTCGCAAACCGCCCGCGATCATCCGTGTTCAGCGTCGTCGTGTAGTGGAGGAGCCTCGACGGATCCGCATTCGTCGCAAGCGCTTCACTCTCGAACGTGACGCGCGCCGCATACCCGAAGAGAACGCCCCCCTCGCCCGACCCCGGCTCGGCGACGACCCCGCTCACGGTCACCGGCGGCGGGATCGCCGGATACGCCAGCGTGAGGCCTGCTCCGCTGAAGAGCGGCGTGACGTACCGCGGAACCGCCGTCCAGCTCTCGGGCGGAGCGACGACCGCATCGACGTCGTCCCGCTGAAAGGCGGCCTGCGCGCCCGACGTGAAGAGCGGTACCTCCGCCTCCGTCCCCGACAGCGTTCGAATGACCGAGATGCGTCGCTGCGACGGTCGGTCGACGAGCCAAACACGCCACCCATCAAGCCCGTCGGCGCGCGAGATGGTCGCTGTTCGCGAGACGACGTCGTCGAGAACGACGCCCGCCCCCAGGATCACGGTGTCCAAGAACAGGTCCGTCGTCACCGGCGGAAGCTCGTCGACGCGTGGAGGAAAGAACGCATCGAAAGGCGGCTGCGGGTAGAAGACGCGCAGGTAGCGGGCGGACGGGATCGGCCGCGACACCTCGGCGGCCCCGTCTGCGTTGAGCCGCGAAGACGCGAACAACGCGTCGAGCGGCAGGGGCGGGAACGACTCGGATTGCGTGTTCCCGATGGGCTCGTAACGAACCCTGACCGGAATCGAGGAGCCCTGGGCAAGCGGATAGCCGACGAGCTCCGACACCTCGGCCGTCACCAGATAGCTGCCCGTCGCTCCGACGAGCGGCCCCAGAGAAAGACAACGCGGCGGCGCGCAGCGTTGAACGACACCGGAGCCCGGCGGCGCAGGCCGAAATGCTGGATTGCCCTGCGCGTCGCTGAAGAGCACGTACGTGTGCCCGGGCGCGAAAATCGAAGCCGTCGGGACGTGGACCACGATCCATATCGGAAACTCCGGCGTCCCCCCCGGCGTCAGGATCTCGCATCGATCGCCCGTCGAACATCGCGCGGCCGTGCTCGGCCCCGGCTCGTACGCATCACACGGACAGCGGTTCATGGGCGCGTGCGTGAGCGGCCGCGGCTCGATCGGGTCACACGACGGCACGACGGCGAAGAGGGCGCCGGCCAGGGCAACGCCAGGCAGCCGCGCGAGCCGGGGCCTCGGAGCGACGCCCTCGCGGCTCATCGCTCCGTGCTCCCTGCCTCCGCAGCATCAGCGTCGCTCCCATCGACGAGCGGCACGAGCCCTGCGTCGAGGACGGGGCATCCGGCGAGATCGCCTGACGGACTGAAGAACCACGTCACGATGTCTCCGCCGGGCGGCTCCGGCGTGTGCGCGGTCTGCGTGTTGCTCGTATTGAGTCGCAACGCGACGACGATCTCGACGACGTGGCATCGGTCGAGGCTTGGCATCGTGATCGGTATCTCGAGGACGCGAATGGCGCTCCCCGTCGGCTCCCACACGCTGATCTGCGAGTTGTCGAAACCCTCGCCGGTCGCCGGATTGAAGTCGACGAAGCTCGCCCACGCGACATCTGCCCGCGGATTCGACAGCTCCACGGGAACGAGGAACGTCACGGGCCACGTCGCGAGCACGGCCGACGTCGAGGGAACCACCGATGAGTGAAGGATTCTCGGACGCCCGTCCGGCACCTGCGGGAGCGGCGTCGGCGGGTCCGCGATGACGCACGCATCCACCAGCACGCCCATGAGGGCGAGCGCGCCGGCCGTCGCCACGACGCGGAGGATACGGCGTGTTCGTGCGGTCCCCATCGACGCGCTCATCTTCACACAGGCGGAAGTCGTCCCGAAGCGAGCCGTTGCGATGCCGGCGTCGGCAAATGCCACCGTGCATCGGCGTATTCCGGGCGAACCGCGAGGCGGAGCAGATCGGCGAGCGACGGAAGCTGCGCGCACAGTCGTTCGAGCCCGCCCGGCTTTTCGAGCTCTTCCGGATCGGCCTGCGGGAAGTCCTTCAGGATCGCGCGCGCTGCGTGGCCGAAGTCGCCCGTGAGGAACATGCCCACGCGACGACCGCTCTGCTTGGCGCGCTCGATCACGAGATCGAACGGGGTGGCGTCCGTCGACGCCAGAAGCTCCTTGAGCTTTCGCTGCGTCCTCGGCGCGAGCGTCTGCCAGAGCATGTCCGCGAGCTGCGCGTCCTTCCGATCGACGGTCACGAGGCCCGGCGGCCCGAACGCGCCGAGGAGGACGGTCCACACCGAACGCGCTTCGTCAGGGCCGAGCCCGAGTACGAGCGCGTTCTGCGGGAGCACACACGAAAGCGCCTCCCCGATGACCCATCGGAGATCGCCGCAGTCCTCGCGCGCGTCCCCCGACAGGATCGCGGCCGGAGGAGAGAGAAGCGCGACCGACACCGAGAGAGGAGTGGCTTCTTCCTCGAACGGCAGCTCACCCTTCTTCGGCTTGCCGAGCATCGAGCTTCGCTTGTGGAACAGCGCGAAGCGCGGCGTGTCCAGCAGGCGGAGCGCCACCTCGTACACGCGCGCGAGGGCAGACGTCGGCCCCGGCACGACGCGCTCGAGGCCCATCATTCCCGCCGCCGCCGGCGATTTCGCGAAGACCGCGGGTGCACCTTCCCAGATCTCGGCGAACGACTCTCCGGCCGGCTCGTGCGAGTGCCGGGTGAGCAGCGTGAGAATGCCAGGCTGCGCGTTCTGGGCGCTCAGAGGCGGCGGCACGAGAGGCCCCGCGACCTTGTCGAACGCACGGAGCACATGCTCGATGGCACGAACGTAGTTCGGGTTCTGATCGGCACGCGCGGCGTCGCGAAGCGCGACGAGGCGCGGCAGGTTCCCGGGATTGAGCTCGACCGCCTGGCGGCGGACCTTCAGCAGCGCGGTGCGACGTGCCGGCTCGTCCTTGAGCAGCTGATCGAGCAGATCGGCCGCGTCGACCGAACCCTCGCGCAGCGCCTCGGTGAGGAGCTTCTCGGCCTCCTCGCGCGAGCCGTGGACGAGCCGGGCCTTCGCCTTCGCGACCTTGCCCGCGGGCGTCGTCGGGATCTCGCTGATCGGCGCGACGAGCGGCGGCGGCGGCGTCGCGCTCCCCCGCGAATCCATCGAGGGCGGGGGCCGCTCCGTCCCGAGCGGCGGGTGCCGCACGGACATGATCGACGCCTCCTCGTCGGGCGTGACGAGCATCGGCGGCGGTGCAGGCGGTATCTTCGGAATCCCCGGGATCTCGATCGAGAGGCGCTTGGTCAGCTCCTCCGGCAGGCGCTCGGACGTTGCGCCGCCGTCCTCCACCGCAGGCGCCGCGCGCATCTTCGCTGAGCTCGTCATCGCGATGATGCGCGTCGGCACGTTCTCGTCTTCGGGGCGCGCCGCCGATGCTCCGCGCGGAGGCGTCGCGCCTCGTGCGGGCTTCGGTCCCGGCCGAATGGCAGCAAGGTTGGCTTGCGACGGTGAACGGCCGCGGAAGCCCTCGAGCTCCGCCCGCAGCGCCGCCGCCGCGTCGGACGCAGCGTGGTCGATCGCCTCGCGCATCGTGCGATCGCCCTCGAGCCGCTCGGACGGATTGTTCGACGACAAGAGCGCACGCGCGAGCTCGGCGAGGATCTCCGCACGTTCGGGCCCCGTCAGCCCCTCCGCGAGACCGCGGAGAACGCTGCGAGCCTTCACCGTGTCGTCTCGTGAGAGCGCGACCTTCGCGACGCGACGGAGGGCGTCCAGCCGCGTCTCGGGATCTTTCGCGGCCTCGTTCAAGAACCGCTGCGTCGAAGGGACGTCTCCGGCGAGCGACGCGCTCTCGGCAGCGGCCATCGCCACGCGTCCAGGACGACGCAAACCGAGGAGGTTGCCGTACACCGCCTCGGTGTAGAAACGATACGCCTCCTCGTGGCGCCCCTTCTTCGCGGCGCGCTCGGCGAGCCCCAGCGCGACGAGCGGCTGCGGGCCGATCTGCGCAAGGCACGTCTTCAGCGTCGGCTCCCCTGCCCCGGCCCCGTGCGCCACGTCCTCCGCCTCGGCGAGGAGGAAGGCACGAAGCGCAACGTCCTCGGGCTCGAGCGGCGCGGCGTTGGGCTCGTCCGCAGAGGGCCCCGTCGAGAGCCGCTCGAGCGATGCGATCGTCGCCAGCGCATCGTCTTTCGTCCCGGCGCCGCGAAGACGGTACTCGAGACCACGAGCGAAGAGCTGCGTCGAGGCGGCGTCGGGCGCGAGGCGTGACGCTTCGCGTGCGCGAGCAAGCGAGGTCTCGCTGTCGCCTGCGCGAGCAGCCGCCTGCGCAGCCTCGACGAGCATCTCGCTCCGCATGCGGGGCTCGTCGACGGAGACGCGCGCGAGCTCGGCGAGTGCGTCACCGAGCTCCAGCGGGTCTTGCGACGCCCGCGCAACCTCGACGCGCACCTCCGCGACGGCGATGACGGTCGGTGCACGCGCGTAGAGGTCCTTGACCGCCTTCTGTGCCTTCGCGAGATCGCCTGCTGCGAGCAGGGCGCGCACACGACGCGTCCCGAGCGCGATGTACTCGAGCTCCTCGGTCGTGCTCGTGAAGAGGCGGTCGAGCGCGGGCAATGCCTTCTGCGGCTCTCCCGAGCGCTCGTAGAGGTCCGCGAGCCAGCGCAGCGCGCTCGGGTGTCCCGGGTGTTCGACGAGCACCTGCTCGAGCTCGGTACACGCATCTTCGAGGCGGGTCAGCCGTTGCTCCAGGATCGCGGCGCGACGAAGACGAACGGCGCGAAGCTTGTCCTTGTCTTCGGCCGACGAGCTTCGGACGAGGCGAGCCGCGCGCTCCGCGAGGTGCTCGGCGAGGTCGTCGAAGCTCCCGCGGGCGACGAGCAGCGCCTCGATCGCCACGTCCGCTTCGGCGTCCGCCGGGTCGACCTCCATGACCTCACGCCAAGCGGACTCCGCAGCCGAGAGCGCCCCGCGCGCACCTTCGGCGCGTGCGAGCCGCTTGAGAACGGTCCGGAGCTCCTCGCCTGCCTGCCCGGACCGGGCGAGCTTCGCAAGATGCTGCAGCGCTTCGACGCGAATGTGCTCGCGCCCGGACGCCTCCGCTGCGCGCTCGACCGCGGACCAGCGCGCCGCCGTCGGCTCTTCCGTCGCGGCTTGCAGCAATGCGTCTGACGCGCCCGAGGCGTCGCCACGTTCGCTGCGGATCTGCGCGAGCTCGGCCCAGCGGCGCGCGCGCTCCGGCTTCGGCATGTCCGTCCGCGCGAGCTCGCGAAGCACGGCGTCCTCCCCGCGACCGGCAGCCACGAGCGCTTCGTTCAGCTCCTTCGCGACGTCCGGCTTCTGCTCCGGCGCGGCGATCTCCGTCGCTCGTTCGAGGAGCTTCACCGCATCGCCCGCGTCGCCGTCTTTGATGGCCTGCTTCGCGACCGCTCGCAGCGCCTCGGTCCGCCGGAACGCTCCGACCTTTCTGTTCAAGCGCTCGACGAGGAGCACGTCATCGTGTTTCGTCGTCGCCTGGTCGGCGAGCACGACGAGCGCGTCTTCGTCCGGCTCCTTCTCGACCGCACGCACGAGCGCCCTGGCGCGCTTCTCCGTATCGCCGACCTCGTGTGCGATCGCAGCGACCAGGCGAAGGAGCGCGTGCCCCACGTTCGAGTACGGTTTCTCGACCTCGGCCATGATGCGCGCGAGCGCCTCGGCCGCGCCGGTGGTCCCGGCGAACGTCCCCGCGTACGGTACGAGCTTCGTGTACTCGTCGACGTCGGCGTCGGCACCGACGGCGCGTTCGAGGGAGCGCCATCCCCACACGCCGTCGGAGAACAGATCGATCGCCATATCGACGAACGTGATCGCGATGCGCGCGCCGTCCGGGCCCTCGAGCCCTTTGGCGAGCTGATCGCCGGCCCGTTCGAGGCGCAGCGCCACCGCCGGAGCGTCGTCGGGCGCGAGCGAGACGATCTCGCGCGCGGCAGCGGCCAGCATGCCGAGCGTCACGGGCGACGCAACGAGGACCGTCGCCTTGAGGAGCAGGTCCATCTTCTGGCGCGTCCCGTCGAGATCGCGCGACGTCATGTTCGCCGCCCGCAGGAGCCATCCGGCCCGCGCCTGGGGGCTTCGTGCGAGCTCCGCCACGTGCTCGACGGTGCGCACGGCGACGCTCTCGCGCTGCGCGTTTGCCGCCGTCCGCTGCAGCAGCGTGAGCGTCGACCCTTCGGACGGAACGGCGATGAACGCCTGGGCGGCGTGCTTCAGCGCCATCATCGCCACGCCGCCCGCCTCGAAGAATCGCGCCGCGCGGTGATGCGCCGCGCGCCTTCCGAAACGTCCGCGCGCGCGCCGCGCCACCTGATCGTAGATCGGCGACATCTCCGGCACGCGGGCGAGCTGCGCGCAGGCCGCCTCGGCGGTCTCGAGCGCGTCGGCGTGGCCGGGGTCCCGCTCGAGCGCGAGCTTCGCCAGCCCGAGCGCGCGATTGTGGGCACCGACGTCGAGCGCGGCACGCGCCGCCTGCGTCGCGATCACGCCGGAGCGAACTCGATCGCTCTCGCGCTCCACGAGCTCCGAGAGGCAGTCGACGGCGTACTGGGCATCGGCGAACGACGCGAGGTCACGACGGAGGGTGTCGTAGCCGTGCACCGAATCGCAATGCGCGCCGCGAAGCCACGCTTGCACCGCACGCGGGCGATCATCGGCCAGGTCCCAGAGCGCCGCGCCGAGATCTCGGAACGCGTCGGCCGCGCGCCCGACCTCGCCCTGATCGAGCCGGAGCTCCGCGATCGCTTCGAGGTGTGCGAGCTCCGAGTCCGGCGTCTTCTTGCGCGTCGAGAGCGCCTCGATGCGCGCAGCGCACGGCGAGAGATCGACGCTCTCCCGAGCGGCGCGCGCATACGCGTGGAGCTCCGCGTCCATGTCACCGAGCTGCTCGTAGTGCTTGGCCAGCTCGAGCAGGAGCGGCCCGCGTTCGGCCGCAGGAGCGCCCGCCGCGATCCATCGCTCGGCGAGCGTCGCCCGGAGCCCCGCGTCCTTCGCGAGCACGGCCACCTTGTCGATCGCGGGCCGCAGCCGAGCATGCCTCGGCCCCAGGACGTCGAGCGCCCGGCGACCAATGACGGCCGCACGCACGGGGTCGAGGCTTCCGAGCGCCTCGAGCGCTGGAGCGAGACGCTCCGCCATGTCCTTGCTCGGCTGCGGCTGCGGCGCGAGCCACGCCAGCGCCTCTGCGAGCGCTTCCGCGTCGCCGGCGGCCACCGCGCGATCGACCAGCGCTTGTGCGGCCGCGGGCTCGCCGGGCCGGAGCGCCACGCGACGTCGGGCCCAGGCGATCGCGCCCTTCCAATCGCCGGCTTGCTCGAGGATGTCCGAGAGACGTGCGCACCAGTACGCCGAAGGGCCCGCACTCTCGATCACGCGCTCGACGGCGGCCTGCGCGACGCGCCCTTCCGAAGCCGGCGCGATGCTCGCGAGGACGAGGAGCGCTCGCACGTTGACGTTCCTGCTGTCCGCACGGCACGCCTGCTCGGCGGCGCGACGGGCCGCTTCGGTATCCCCGGTCGCGGCAAGCACCTCGGCTGCAACGGCCGAGACGGTCGCGACGACGTGGTTCCCACACGCGGGCGCGACGGCGGCGAGCGCACGGCCGCGCGTGCCTTCGTCACCGGCGGCCGCAGCCGTGATCCACGCCACCGAGCACGTCCAGCGCATCGCCGATTCCTCGGCGAAAACGTTCGCCGCCGCCGATGCCGCCGCGAGCTCGCGATTCCGACGAAGCGCGCTGACGAGGACGCCGCGAACGCGCACGTTCGGCCCCCGAGCGTCGAGGCGCGCGCTCGTGAGCCGGGCGATCCCGTCGAAATCGCCGACCCGTTCCGCGACGCGAAGCGCCTCGGTGAGGATCGGGTCCTCCTCCAGCATGGACGGCACGTCGGTCGACGACACGGCTTCCTGACGGAGCTCGGCGAGCTCGAGGAGCACGCGTGCGAGCTCGCGCGAGACGTCTGGAAGGCTCCGCGCGAGGCGCGCCACCTCGAAGAGCGCGGCCGCACGACCTTCGGCGCTCGCCGTCTCCAGGGTGCGGCGGGCGCTCGCGAGCTCCTCCTCGTGACGTCGCACCGCGCCTTCGAGGCGTCCGGCTGCAGCACGCGCGCGCTCGTCGCTCGGGTCGAGCTCCGACATCACGCGATACGCCCAGGCCGAAAGGAGGGCGTCGTTCCTTTCTTCCGCGAGCGAGGCCAGCTCGTGCGCAGCCGCGAGGCGAGCATGGTTGTCCTCGAGCGCGCCGTACGCAGCGGCCCCGAGCGCAGCACGGACGAGCCCCTCGACGAGCCAAGTGACGTCGCCGCTCTTGTGAGCGAGGGCCCGCAGCGCATGCACGTTCTCGGTGTTGCTCGCGTCGGCCGCGACCGCGCGCGCGAGCACCTCGACCGCGCGCTCCGGCGCTGCAACGGGACCGGACAAGAGCCGCGCGAGCTCGGCCCAGCGATGCGCGGCGGCCTTCCCTTTCTCGCGCTCGGCGCGGACCTCGAGGCGCACGGCGAGCGGCTCGTACGCGCTCGCGCGAGCGAGCATGTCATCGAAGAGATCGGCGCCAGGCCCTTCGAACACCGTGTCCAGGCGCTCGTCGAGCGCTGCACCGAGCGCGCGGCCGAAGTGCCCCGCCTCGAGCGCGTTCGCTCGCCGACGCGCGTGGACGTCGGCCGCGGTCGGCTCGTCCGGGCGAGCCCGGCCAGCCGCGAGCGCGTTCGCGTGCGCACGGAGGACCTGATCGGCGGCGTCGTCGCGCTGCCGGACCATGTACGCGTTCATCAGCGCCGCGACGGCGAGCGGGCTCGACGGATCGAGCTCGAACGCGCGCAGCAGGTTCTCGAGCTCACCGTCCGCGTCCCGCGCGGCTGCTCTCCGGCGCGCGGCGCGTACGTATGCCTCCGCGCCAGCACGTGGTCCGGGGAAGCCTTCGACGTCGAGGTCGACGCCCGCACCGCCGTGGGTCGCCGCCGCCCACGCCGCAACGGCGCCGAGCAGCTCGAGCGGCAGCGCATCGGCTTCGTCGACGGCGGCCGCCTCGGAGAGCGCCTCCTGCGCGCCGACCGCGTCGCCGGCGCGCGCATGAAGGACGCCGATCCGGACGAGGATCGCCGCCGCAGCCGGGCCACTCGCGGCCGCCGCGAGCTTGCGAAGCTCCGAGGCCGCGAGCCCCGGTTCGCCGAGGCCCTCGAGCCATCCGGCGAGCAGGTGCCGAAGCGCGGGGTCGTCATGTGAGGCGAGCGTGCGAAACGCGAGCTCGACGGCGTAGTCGATCTCCGCATCCCGCGCCGCGAGGATCTCGGCGAGCTTCTGCGCCGCTGCGCGTTCCTCCGCCGGATCGCCGAGCGCGCGGGCGAGCTCGATGCGAGCCCGGAGCTGCGCTTCTTCCGCGACGACGCCCTTGCGCCGGGTCGGCTCCTTTGCGGGCCGCGAGCCGCGCGGGCGCGAGACCTTGGCGCTCTCGCTCTCGAGTGCCGTCTTGCCGTTGCCCGATCCGTTGCTCATGCCCACGCTCACCTCACCATCAAGGCGAACGGCATCGCGACCGCCGTCCGCTCCCCCTCCACCAACGGCGCCAGGCCTGCCGCGAACGGAACGAGCTCGGGCGCAACACGCTCGAGCACGCCGAACGGCGTCATCGCGCTCCCGCGCAGGCGCTCCTCGGTGTTCCCCCCCGGGTCGAGCGACTCGAACAGCCCGGCCTTCCCCTCCACGACGGCCACGCGTGCAGACTCCGAGAGCTTTGCAAGCTCACGAGCCTTCGCGATCGCCGCGCCGAGGCCCCCGATCTCGTCGACCAGCCCGCGCGACTTCGCTTCCTTCCCGCTGAAGATGCGCCCTTCGGCGCTCTCGGCGACCTTGTCGCGTGCGATCTCGCGACCTCGGGTGCTCCTGCCCTCGACGATCCGCGAGAGGAAGAGCTCGTAGACGCTCGTCATGCTCTCCAGGACGCGCGCCCTCGTCGGCTCGTCCCACTTCACGAGCGGCGACTCGTAGCCCGCGCGAGAGGCCGCTCCGGGTTTCTGCGGGTTGGCGGGGAACGTCTCTGCGTGGACACCGATCCGCTCGAGCGCATCGCCGACACCGATCTTGCCGCCGACGACACCGATCGATCCGACGATGCTCATCGGCTCCGCGAACACGTAGTCGCCGGTGCAGGCCAGGTAGTAGCCACCGCTCGCCGCCATGTCGCCGACGCTGAAGACGAGCGGCTTCTTCTTCCGCAGCTTCATCAGCTGGTGCCACATCAAGTCGCTCGCGAGGGCGCTGCCGCCGGGCGAGTCGATGCGCACGACGACGGCCTTCACGTCGTCGTCCTTCTCGAGTCGTGCGAGCGTCTTGTTGAAGTCCTTCTCGACGATGCCGCCGCGGCCGCCGAGGATGCCGTTGCCGCCCGCGCTCATCGAGATGCTACCCGTCGCGCGCACGAGGGCGATCGGTCCTGTGGCGCTGGTCTCGCCAGCGAGCGCGCGCACGAGATCGTCGAGGTCGCCTGCTTGCTCCTCGGCGCCGGAGCCGAAGACGACGCGCTCGCGCACGCCTCCCGTCTGCTTCTTCACCTCCGCGAGCGCCTCGTCGAAGTACCCGACCTCGTCGACGAGGCCGAGGTCCTTTGCGCGCTGGGGCGACCACGGACCGTCCTCGACGAGCTCCGCGGTCGCCTTCGGACGGCCGCTCGCGAGCGTCTCGATCCAGGACGTCCGCATGTCCGAGAGCACGCCCATCAACGAAGCGCGCGCTTCGGGTGAAGGGCCGTCGCGCGTGAGCGGCTCTTCGGCGCCTTTGAACTTGCCGACCTGGAGGAAGTCGACCGACAAGTGCAGCTCGTCGACGAGCAGCCGCCGCATGTAGACGACCTGCGCGGCGAGCCCGATCGCTTCGACCTCACCGGCAGGCGAGATCCAGATCGACGAGCAGCCCTTCGCAGCGAGCATCAGCGTCGTGTTGGAGAGCGCGTCGGCGTGGCAGTAGATCTTCTTCTTCTCGCGCAGGCTCGCGAGCGCCTCCCCGAGCTCCTGCGCTCTCGCCGCGCCGATCTGTGCGCCCGCGAGCTTCACCATCACGCCGACGGACTTCTTGTCGTCGCCGAGCTCGTTCGTGATGCGCAGCGCCTCGTCGAAGCTCTTCTTCGCGCCGGACACTCCGAAAAGACCGCCCTTCTCCTGCTCGGGCAATCCTCCGGAGAGATCCATCACGGCCACCGCCGGGCCGCTCGTCTTGCGCGGCTCCGTCGGGGTTGCGTCCGCCGGCCGCGGTCGTCCCTCGCATCCGAGCGCGCCGAGGCTCACGAGCGTCACGAGCGCTGCTCTTGCGATTCGAGCGTGCATCAGCCGCCTCCATCCGCGCGCTGCTTGACCCGTGCGGGATACGCGCCTTCCGGGTAGCGGTCGACGATGTCCTTGTACATCCGCGTCGCCGTCGCCTTGTCCCCCGAGTCCCACTCGACGTCGGCGAGCCCGACGATCGCGGGCATGTAGTTCGGATTGATGGCCAGCACGCGCTTGTAGGCGGTACGAGCGCCGCTCAGATCCCGCTGCGCATACGCGATGGCCGCCAGTCCGGCGAGCGCTTCCGAGTCGTTCGGGTTCTTCTCGACCGCTGCCGAGAAGAGCGTCCGCGCGCGTTCGTAGTCGCCTTTTGCACGTGCGCGTTCGCCCTGCGTGACGAGCTCGCGCGCGTCCGACGGAATGCCGCCGCCATGCGCCTTGTCGCCCTTCTTCTCCGCCTTCTCGGCCTTCTCGGCCTTCTCGGCGCCGCGTGCTTCGGGCGTCGCCGCCACGCCGCCATCGGCTTTCACGGCGGGCTTCGTCCCCTCGGTGAACGAACGAAGCAACGGCAACAGCGGGTGCGGGCGTGCCATCGCGCGCAGGCGGTCCAGCTCTGCCTTCGCGCGCTGCACGTCGCCGGAGCGCGCGAGCGCGAAGACGAACGCAGCGCGTGCACGCCCAGGCCCCGTCTCCGCGCTCGAAGCGGCCTCGAGGCGCTCGATGACGGTCGGCCAGAGCGGCTCGGCCTCGGCCAGATCGAGCGCCGCGAGCACGTAGGCGGTCTCGGGCTGTGCCGAGCTCGAGGCGATCTTCCCGACCAGCGCGCGAGCTCCGTCTCGATCGCCCGAGATACGATGGGTGTCGATCTTCGTGCGGAGCGCTCCGAGGTCATCCGGCGCGACAGCGAGCGCGTCGTCGGCAGCCTTTCTCGCGCTCGCAGCGAGCTCGTTCAGAGTGTCGCGCGTGATGCGTTGGTCGTCGGCCGCATCCGCCGCAAGAAGCCGTGACTTCAGCCAGAGGACGTCGGCGCGCACGGCAGCGAGGCGCGCAAGCGCGAGCAGCACATGAGGGTCCTTCTCGGCGAGGGCGCTCGCCTTGTCGAAGCTCTCCTTCGCGAGCTCGAGATTGCCGTCCGCGAGCGCCTTCTCGCCGTTCGCGAGGAAGCTCGCGACGCGGGGATCGGACGTCGGCGCCGGTGCTGCAGCGGTCTTTGCGCCGAGCGTGCCCCCCAGGTTCTTCTGCGCCCAGAGCGCGCCGAGCATGAGGAGGCTGCCGACCACGACGGCAGCGACGACGAATCCGCCGACGCCACGCCGCTTCGCCGGGGCGGGATCCGGGATGGAGGCGGACGAACCGCGGATACGGTCACGCTCCTCTTCGATCTCGGAAAGCAGCGATCGCTGGCGCGGCAGCGGCGCAGGCGGGAGCGGCGAGGAGACGGCGGGCGCCGGCGCAGCGCTCGACACGCGCGGCTCGCTCGGCGGCGCCGGAGGCGGGGCTGCGACGGCGG
>JAFAER010000061.1 GCA_023423895.1 Pseudomonadota bacterium | reverse complement strand
GCGATCGTGCGCGGTCGCGCGGACGTCGGCACCCGCGCGATCACCTCGTCGCGGTCGGTGGCGATGACGTAGACCTCGTTCGACGCCTCGGCGGCCACGTACGCGAGGTTGCCGTCGGGCGCGATCGTGACCCCCTCCGGCTCCCCGCCCACCTTGATCGACCGGAGCACTCGTCCCTCCGCGACGTCGACCACGCTGACCTCTCCGCGGTCCTCGTTCGACACGTAGATCCGCTTGCCGTCCGGCGTCAGATCGAACGCCTCGGGATCGTGTCCGGCCGGAAGGCGGCGGACGACCTCGCGCCGTTCGACATCGACGACCGCGATCCCGTCGGCGGCATCGTCGGGCTCGCCTTGGCCGCGCTTCGGCGCGCCGCTCGTGGCGACGAAGAGGAGCTTGCCGTCGCGGCTCGCACGCATGCCTCGGGGGCGCTTTCCCACGGGGATCGTCGCGATGACCTTGGCCTGATCGGCATCGATCAGCGTGACGTCGCCCGAGTCCTCGTTCGAGACGGCGATGTAGCCGGGCGACGTCCGCCGTCGGCAGCCGAAGAAGAGCGTCACGACCAAACCGAGCACCACCGCCATCCGCCACGCGGATGCCCTCCGCATCGTCTCGTTCATCGCAGAGTCTCCAGGAAGGCCGCGACGTCCGTCGCGTCGCGTTCGTCGAGCCCGACGTCGGGCATCGGGCTGCGCCGGTCGGGGGAGCTTGGTCGTCTCAGGAACGCGACGACGTTCTCGTGCTTGTTCGGTCGTCCGCCGACATAGACCCGCCGCCCTATGCCGTCGAGCGGCGGCCCGACCGTCGCGTTGGCGCCCGGCACGTGCGGAATGACGTGGCACGAGGGGCAGCCATAACGAGGTAACAACGCGCGCCCTCGTGCCGGATCCCCGAGCTCGCCGCTCGTCCGAAGGGCAGGCGCTGGACGGAGCGACCACAGGTTGTTGGCGAGCACGGTGCCCGCTCCGAGGAGCAGGAACACGCCGGCTGCGACGAGTGGTGCTCGGGGTGTCATCGGTGGCAGGGGTCGAGGAGGAACACGGGGACGATCTGGACGAGGATGATGAAGAGGAAGAAGCCGCTCGTGGCGACGCTCGCGAACGAGAGGATCTCGAGCGCCCCGCGTCTGCCCGGCTCGTCGCTCGTCCGCGGGCTACCGGCCTTTCGCCAGATCCGGAGCGCGAGCGCGAGGCCTCCCGTAGCGACCACCGCGGCGCTCAGCCCGACGACGTGGATCAACGGGCGCCACGCACCTCCGCAGACGAAGGGGACGAGGGTGTAGCTGCCCTGGAGGTTGACCGCCCAGGCGGCGGGGCCGGCGAAGAACGCGACCCAGAGCAGGCGCGGAAGGCGCTCGGACGGAGGGATCTTTCGCGAGACGTCGACGTCGTTCATGTCGTCACCCGAGCACGCGCGGCGTGAAGTAGAGGACGAAGTAGATGGGGACCCATGCGATGACGACGAAGTGCCAGTAGAGGCTGTTCACCTCGACGCCGAGATAGTCCCGACGGGTGAAGCGCCCGCGGATCGCGAACGCCGTGATGACCACCGTCTTCAAGAACAGCGCCGTGACGTGGACTGCGTGGAACGAGAGGACGAGCCAGAAGATCGAGCCGTAGGCGTGGCTGTCCCAGCGAAAGTCGAGCTTGCCGAACTCGAGGCCCTTGAGGACGAGGAACCCAGCCGCCACCAGCGCGGCGAGCGAGTGCCAGATGCACATCCGGGTGACCTCGCCACGATGAATCGCCACGTCACCGCGATGCATCAAGAAGCTGCTCGTCACGAGCGTGCCTGTTGCGATCGTCGAGAGCATCAGCGGCGGCGGGTCCACGCCCGCAGGCGGCCACGCGACGGCGGTGAGCCGGAGGTAGAAGTACGACGCCAGCAGCGACGAGAAGACCATCGTCTCGACGACGATCATCCCGACGACGCCCCACCAGACGGTGGCCTCGCGTCCGTGGCTGAGCGGACGAAACCTCGAGACGTCGATGACGTTGTCGTCGCTCATTCGGCTGGCTCCTCCGCCGCGACGGGTGGCGCGTCCGGCTCCTCTTCTTCAGCGGCGGCCGTCTCCTCGACCATCTCCTTTCGCGGCCAGTGCCAGCCGATGAGCGCGAAGAAGGTGAGGCCTGCGCCTACTGGCATGAACCACGGGCTGAAGATGAGCCCGATGAAGCCGACGGCGACGGCCACGGCGAGCACGAGCGGCCAGGGCGATGGCCCTGGGAGGCGCACGACCGTTCGAGGTGACGCGTCGACGATGTCCGTGACGAGCACGTCGCGCCGATCCGAGCGGAGACCGACGATTCGCGTGGGCGGTGAGTCGTCCTTCGCCCAGCGCGGCCAGCGACTGCGGACGAACGGGATGTCGGCAAAGTTGTAGTTCGGCGGCGGCGACGGGATGGACCATTCGAGGGTGTCGGCGCCCCACGGATCGCGCGCAGCCTCGCTGACGGGCCTCCGGAACGCCGCGATGACGTTCGCGACGAAGAGCGCTGCGCCGGCCGCCATCACGAACGCGCCCAGCGTGGCGAGCAGGTTGAGCCGGTCCCATCCGAGCTCGGCCGGATACGTATGGACGCGCCGGGGCATGCCCCACAGCCCGAGCAGATGCATCGGGAAGAACGTGACGTTGAAGCCGACGAAGAGGAGCGCGCACGTCGCCTTGCCGACGCCGTCGTGGAGCAGGCGCCCCGTCATCTTCGGGAACCAGTAGTGGACGGCGGCGAACAGCGGAAAGACGGCGCCGCCGATGAGCACGTAATGCAGGTGCGCGACGACGAAGAAGGTGTCGTGCGCCTGCAGGTCGAACGGCACGGACGCCACCATGACGCCGGTGAGCCCGCCGATCACGAAGATGGCGAAGAACGACAGGATGAAGAGCATCGGTGCGCCGAGCCGCGGGCGCCGTCCCCAGAGCGTCGCGATCCAGCAGAAGATCTGGACGCCGCTCGGGATGGCGACGGTCACGCTCGCGGCCGTGAAGAAGCTCATGCCGAGGTGCGGGAGCCCGGCGGCGAACATGTGATGCACCCAGAGCCCGAACGCGACGACGCCGGTGCCGACCATCGCCAGCACGATCGCGGTGTACCCGAAGACCGGCCGGCGGGTGAACGCGACTATGATGGACGAGATGATCCCGAGCGCCGGGACGAAGATGATGTAGACCTCCGGGTGGCCGAAGAACCAGAACAGGTGCTGCCACAGGAGCGCGTCGCCGCCCTGACTCACCTCGAAGAAGTGCGTCCCGACGGTCCGGTCGAGCGCGAGCATCGTGCTCGCGACCATCACCGGCGGCATCGCGAAGACGATCATGAAGCTGACGACGAGGCTCGCCCAGACGAACAGCGGCATGCGGCTGAGCGTCATGCCCGGCGCGCGCTGCTTCAACACCGTGACGATCAGCTCGATGGCGGCGACGAGCGCCGAGATCTCGATGAACGTGATCATCGTCGCCCAGATGTCCATGCGGAGACCTGGCGAGTGCTTGCGGCCGGAGAGCGGCGCATACGCGAACCAGCCAGCGTCCGGCGCGAGGTCCAGCGCGAGCGCGATGTAGAGGACGATCCCCGCGATGACGTAGACGTAGTAGCCGAACGCGTTCAGGCGCGGGAACGCCATGTCCCGCGTGCCGATCATCAGCGGCACGAGGTACATCGTGAGCCCCTCCATCACCGGAACGGCGAAGAAGAACATCATCGT
>JAFAER010000045.1 GCA_023423895.1 Pseudomonadota bacterium | reverse complement strand
GGGGGACTGAGCGCGACGCGCACGTCTTTCGCGAGCGCCTCGGCGCGCACGCTGTCGAGCTCGAGCGTGTGGAACAAGACGTCGATCAGCGCGTCCTCGTGTGGGCTCGCGTCGCGATCGATGAGCGCGAGCGCGAGCGCAACGCGGAAGGCCGGCTCGCGCAGGTTCGCGGGCAGTCGCGGCGCCACCGCCTTGACCCGATCGGCACACGTCGACCCCTCCATGGCCTTCGTGAAGCGCGCGTAGACCGCCGCCACCTCGTCGTCGCTCACGTCCTTGCCGCGAACGCGGCCCATCAGCTCGCGGAACGCGGCGGCTTCCTCGGCGGCAAGCCGTCCATCCGCCGCCGTCACGAGGAACGCGAGCTCGAGCAGCGTGTCCGCGTGCTCCTGCTCGGCGATCGGGTCAATGGGAAGGAAAACTCTGATCGTCATACGCCCTCCTGCGGTGATGGGATGGGGATGGCCGTCGCCCACGGCTGTCAGACGCTGATGGCTCCCTTGCGGAAGTCGCTCTTCGCGATCTTCACGTTGATGCATGCCGGCTTCTTGCTCGCGAACGCCGCGTCGAGCGCCGGCCCGAGGTCTTCGATCTTCTCCACCCAGAAGCCGAGACCGCCGCACGCTTCGACGATCTTCTCGTAACGCGTGTATTCGAGCGCCGTCGCGACCGCGCGCTCGGCGCCGTAGATGTCCACCTGGCCGCGACGGATCTGCGTCCAGCCGGCGTCGTTGCCGATCAGCGCGATGACGGGGATCCCCTGGCGCGCCATCGCCTCGAACTCGATCCCGTGCAGGCCGAAGCTGCCGTCGCCGTAGACGAGGACGACGTTCGCGTCCGGACGCGCGAGCTTCGCAGCCATCGCATAGCCGGGTCCGACGCCGAGCGTGCCGAGCGGTCCCGGATCCATCCAGAGCTGGGGCTGCTGCAGCTTGAGCACGTACGCGGCCGTCGCCACGAAGTCGCCCCCGTCGCCGATCACGATGTCGTTCGGCTGGAGGCGCTTGCCGAGCTCATGACAGACGCGAAGCGGGTTCGGTGGCGAGTCGTTCGACTCGATCTCGAGCTGCATCTTCGCGCGTCGCTTGTCCTCGTCGGCGCGCACGGCCGACACCCAGTCCGTGAACGATAGGGTCTTGTCGCCCAGCTCGCGGACGAGCTGCTCGAGGACGATGCCGGAGTCGGCATGGATGGGCACGTCCACGCGACGATTGCGACCGAGCTCCGCGCCGTCGAGATCGATCTGGATGATCTTGGCTCCTTCGCTCCACGTCGGCGAACGGCCGTAATCGACGCGGAAGTCGAACGGCGTCCCGAGGACGAACACGACGTCGGCCTGGGACAGCGCGAAGCGACGCGACCGACTGAAGAGCAGCGGATGCGCATGCGGGAGCGTGCCGCGCGCCATGCCGTTGAGAAAGACCGGTGCGCCGAACCGCTCGAGCACTGCGGCGAGACGCTCGCGCGCCGGCGACCAGCGCACCTGCGACCCGACGAGAAAACACGGGCGCTCGGCCTTCTCGAGAAGCTCGATCGCCCGGCTGACCATGCGCGGATCGGCCGCCGGACGCGGCGGCTCCTCGAGCGGTCGCGTCAGCGGGAGATCCGCGTCGTCGTGCATGTTCATCAGCAGGTCGAGCGGCATCTCGAGGAAGACCGGCCCGGGCACGTTCGCCTGCGCGACGCGAAAGGCGGAGTCGATGTACTCGCCGATGCGACGCGTCTCGGGGACCTGGACGCTCCACTTCGTGATCGGGCGCATCAGCGCCAGGTGATCCATGTCCTGGAGCGAGCCCATGTCGCAGAGCGCCTTCGGACCGGCCCCACCGATGCAGACGAGCGGGATCTGCGCACGCTGGGCGTTGGCGATCGCAGTCACGACGTCGGTGACGCCTGGGCCGGCGGTCACGGCACAGACGCCTGGACGCCCGGTGACGCGCGCGTAGCCGTCAGCCGCATGCCCGGCCGTCTGCTCGTGACGGACGTCGACGACGCGGATGCCCTCGTCGAGACAGCCATCGTAGATGGCCTGGATGTGACCGCCGCAGAGCGTGAAGAGGTGGGTGGTGCCGTGGCGCTTGAGCGCCTGAGCCACGAGTCGACCGCCGTGAACGAACGCCATCGTCGAGTTGCTCCTCTGTCTTCGGTGAGCTCCGGTGAGGTGATCACCGTAAACGACCCCCACCGGCAGAGGAAGGGCCGAGGTCCGACGACGCCGCCTCGCGCCCCCTCCGCCATCGCGGAGATTCGTGAGCGAGCACTCTCGGAAAGTCGTGAGTCGCAGGATCTCGAGACCGGCAAGCGACGGAAATCCCGCGAGCGCGAGCGTGGCACCCCGCGTGCTCCGGCCTCTTCCGATGCTCGCTCCGAACCACTCGTTGCCTCGTTCATCGGCCGCGATCCGCTTCGTCTTCGCCACGCCGATCGCGCTCGTCGTGCTCGCCTGCCTCGCGGCTTGCGGCGAGACCTCCGCGAGGGCCGGGACATGCGGTAACGGTATCCTCGACCCGAACGAGGAGTGCGAGGGCTTCGACCTTCGCAACCAGACGTGCGACGCGCTCGGCCTCTCCATCGGCCAGCTCCGCTGCACCGCGGACTGCAAGCTCGATACGTCCGGCTGCGGAGGACTCTGCGGAGACGGCATCGTACAGCCGGGAGAGGCGTGCGACGGAACGAACCTGAACGGCGCGTCGTGCGCATCCATCTTCGGCGATGGCACCGAGGGCACGCTCGGCTGCTCGAGCGACTGCCGATCGCTCCTCACCGACACGTGTCGAGCAGAGGCCCCGCAGGGAGCGTTCACCGCGTGTGTTCCCGGATCGAGCACGTGCCCGGCCCCCACGACGTGCGTCGAGACGGCGAGCGGCGCGTTCTGCATCGAGCGTTGTGACCTCGCGCGAACCGGGGCCTGCGGTTCGGGTCGATACTGCGAGGACGTCGGCAGCGTGGGCGCGTGCGCGAGCGTTCCCGGCGCCGGTATGGCCTGTACCGAGCGAAGCGGATGCCGCGACGAAGGGCAGACGTGCATCCCGACCTTCAGCGGGAAGAGCGGCCCCGTATCGACGTGCGCGCCGGCGTGTCCGGCGAACGAGGTCGGAAAGGGTCAGGGCTCCTGCAGCGCCGGCTCGAGCTGCGTCTCGGTGGAAGGCGGGCCGCTCGACCTCTTGCCGCTCTCGACGTGCACCGCCGCAACGGAGGCGACCGATTGCGATGTCTCCGCGGGCTACCGATGCCGATCGGTCACGGTCGTCGGTGGTGCTGCAGCCATGCGGTGCGCGCGCCCGTACGGTCAGTGCGCGCCGGTGACACCCCTCTACCGCTTCGACGGCAGCCCCGCAGGTGACCCGTTCCTCTGCGACCGCACGCAGCCCACCCGCGGTCCTGCCAAATGCGGGCTGGTCTCCACGCGGCCGCTCGTGAACCCCGCACGCGTCGAATGTGTGGAGCACTTCACCGGCCTCGCCGACATCGGCGTGTGCGTGGCCTTCTGCGATGCGGCGGTGCTCGGGACCGGAGCAACGGGAGCAGCGGCCCCCGATGGGTCGTGCGGAGACGGCGCCACGTGCAAAGCGCCGTCGGCTCCCGAGTACTTCGTCCCGCAAGCCGACGTCGCCGTCGCCTGCACGGCGCAGGACCGCTCCACCTGCTCTCCGCAGTTCGACCGCTGCCTCGACCTCGGCCGAGGCCTCGAATGCGCGCGCGCCGTGAAGATCTGCGTCCCCAACTGAGCGCGAGCACGACGAGAGAAGACCATGCGCACCGAGACACCGAAGAAGGAGAGGACGATGCGGACCGAAACACGGCGACGGCTCCGAACGAACAACGCGCTCGCCGTGTCGGCCCTCGTGATGATCAGCTCGGCTGCCGCGTTCGCGCGCCCCGCGAGCACCCCGACGAAGATCGCCGGCTCGCCGGAGTCGCGCGCGAACTGTCCGGTGCCGACGCTCGCGCAGTGCCAGGACCCGAACTACCTCGAACACGACCGCTGCGGTCAACTCGAGCGGATGAACCGCTGGACGTGTGCATCTCTCCTCGAGAGCGCCATGAACGAGAAGAAGGCGCAGCAAGGCGAGGTGCTCAGCACGCTTCCGCACAGCTTCGATGCGCAGGGCGTCGGCAAGGTCGTGAAGGCCGCTCCGGACCCGAGCAAGCCGTACTACGTGCCGGACCTCTATTCCTACACGAGCCAGCAGGCCGCGCGCGACTACCAGGCTGCGAGCGACATCATCGGCGTGAACAAGTACGAGGCGTTCGCGGCGAACAAGAACGTCGTCGAGTCTTGCGAGGAGTACGCGTTCGAAAAGTTCTACGACATCTCCGAGTTCACCCGTCGCGTCGGGAATCTGCGGAACGACCACGTCGGGCAGCTGGCGCTCGCTTTTGGACCGGGCAGCGACCCGGCATCGATCGGCACACGCCATCTGAACAGCGCATTGCTGCGTGGCAAGGACGGCCGCGTGTTCGGAACGATGCTCGAGGGGCAGCGGCCGAAGAGCGTCTTCCATGCGATCCCACAGAACCCCGCGCTGAAGGGCAAGACGCCGGTACCGGGCGCGCCGAATCTCCTGTTGGCGCTCCAGAAGGCCGGCGCCGCCCAGTACCTCGCGAAGGTCTATGCGCAGCCGGGCGCGGTCGACGACAAGTGGGCCGCACACCTGCAATACGCAAAGGACCTCCTCTACATCCCACCCGCGAATCCGCCGAAGAGCCTCCCGCTCGCATCGCAGCCCGAGGATCCCGGCGGCTTCAAGTCGATCATGGGGACCATCAAGAACCAGGCGGGCCCCGCCGCAAAACGTAAGCGCCTCGGCAAGGAGCTCGACGAGCTCTACGACCTGCAGCTGCGGTTCCGAAGCGGCTTCGATGCGTGGGCAGGATTGAACGAGCGCTATGCCGGCAGCGGCTGGTCGATCGACGAGCTCGGCGACCCGGACGACGGCCCGAGCACACTCGGCTCGTTCAAGGCAGCGAGCCTGAGCCCGAAGCCGGTCGACAAGCTCGCCCCGAAGCCTGCGCCGAGCAAGCTGCCTTCGGCGGTCAAGGACATCGCGATCGAGAACCCCGAGACGGTGCAGAGGAAGAAGGTCCTCGCCGAGATGATCGCGCTGATGGACCAAGCAAACGACGAGGGCTGCTTCGAGACGGGGACGACCGCGTGTGACTGGTCTCCGAAGCTCTTCTCGTCCGCCGTTCGCAACACGTTCGCCGACGAGCAGGACGCCGCATTCGAGCAGTGCCAGTCGTTCACCAAGGGATCGATCGCGAACATCAAGAACCTGAACGTTCCGTTCGTCGTCGATCCGAAACATCCACTGCTCCAATGCGTCGTCACCACCGACGGGCAGATCACGGCGAAGGAGCTCGACGATCTCGTCGCCAAGGTGGACGAATGCCGACAGAAGAAGGCCGCCTACCTCGAAGCGAAGAAAGAAGAGGAAGCGAAGGCACGCGTCGCCAAGATCCCGGAGCTCGTCGACCCGTCGACCGGCGAGGTCAAGAAGCCGGGGTTCACGAAGAGCCGCGACGAGCTCATGGGCAACGACAAGTTCGGAATGGGCTACAGCTACGACTTCGGCTTCATCTTCGACGCGAAGCACGAGATCTGCCAGCTCCAGCTCGAGACGCGTGGCGCCTTCAACACGTACGCCAACGTCTTCGGCAAGCGGTTCGACATCATCGACGCGCTCGCTTCGTTCTCGACGCTGGACCGGGAAGTGAAGGTCCACGCCAAGGTCGCCGGCAAGAACCTCTTCACGCCCATCGACGAGGACTGGAAGGACTACGACCCGAGCTTCGACTGGAGCATCGCGAAGACCATCGGCTCGGGGAAGAAGGAGATCCCGATCGTCAAGACCTGGTTCGTCATCGTTGTCGTCCCCGTGAAGCTGGAGGCGGGGATCGCCGGTGAAGCCGGACTGAACCTCGGTCTCGACGTCGAAGCGCAAGGCTTCGACAACGAGCAGTGCCCGAGCGCGCGCGTTGCCGGCCTCGCCGAGCCGTACGCCAGCATCGACGGGTACCTCGAAGCCGGCATCGACGTCTTCGTGGCGTCCGTCGGGATCCGCGGCAGCCTCACCATCGTGCGCGCGAGCCTCCCGTTCACCGCGGGCATCGGCGTCGAGATGTTGCAGAAGCAAGGTGCTCCCTGGGATCCGTCGCGCTTCCAGCTCTTCGCGGACACGCGCATGGGTCTCAAGCTCCGGACGCTCTCCGGTGGCATCAGCGTCTACGGTGAGGTCGGCTGGTGCCCGTTCTGCGTGCGTGGCGAGAAGGAGCTCGTCGCGTTCGAGGGCCCCTCGTACGAGACGAAGCTCTTCGACCAGAAATACAAGGTGAGCCTCGCCGATCTCGGAGCGGCGCTCGGACTCTGACGCGAGGGAAGACCATGGGACGAACGAGCTCCAAGCGACGCTTCGTCGTCGGCCTCGTCATCGCGGTCGGCGCCGCCGGAGCGCTCGCAGCCTTGCTCCGCGCAGAGAGCCGCACACAGCCGAACGGCGATGGCGAGCGTTCGACGAGCGCACCGGCCGCCGGCCCGAAAGGCCTCATGTTCAGCTTCGCGCCGAACACGACTTACCGCTACGCGCTCCACTACGCGAGCAAGACGAAGGCCGTGCCGCTCGCCGGCATGGCCGGCGCGAGCCTCGAGGGTGCCCAGACCGTCGAGGGAGACCTCGAGCTCGAAGGGGCGCTCGCGATGCACGCCTATCCCGCCGGCACGAAGGACGACGGCGAGGGTGCGCTCGTCGGGCTCTCCCTCGGCGACTGCAAAGGCCACTTCCGCATCGGCGACCAGAACGTCTGGCGCACGGCGGCCGGCAACGACGCGGGGTGCCGCGCGGTCTTCGACGGCAAGGAGCTCCTCATCCGTGTGAACGCGCTCGGGAAGGTCACCGCCGTTCATGCGGCCGAGGGCGGCGCAAGCATGTTCGACTACACGATGCGGGCCATCGTCGAGGAGATGCAGGTCCGCCTGACGAGCGTCCCCGGCACGTCGGCGTGGGTCGAGGCGGAGCCGCTCCCGCAGGGCAACGTCGAGAGCCTCTATCGCGTGCTGTCGGTCGACGGCGAAGGCGCGTCGCTCGAGCGGACACGCCGGCGCTACCTGTCCCTCTCCGCCGCCTCGATGCTCGACGGCGCCGCCGTGATCCAGGACGAGTCGGCGAGCCACCGCATCGTCCTCGCGCATGGCGTCGTCGACCGTATCGACGGGAAAGAATCCTTGAAGGCGTCGGCGGAGGACAAGACGTTCCTCGAGTCGCAGACGGAGCTCGACGTCACGCTGCGCGAGCGTACCGTCGAAGAGCTCGCGCGGCCCGACCTCGCGCACTACACGAAGCGCGCGCTCGAAGACATGCCCGAGTCGAAGACGCTGCGGGAGCGCATGCTCGAACAACGTGCCGCGGGCCTCTCCTGGGACGAAGCCGTCGCGACGATCGCCCGGTACGGCGACGCGGGGTCGGTGCCCGATCACAACCGTTTCCTCTGGCGCACGACCGCGCTCCTCGAGCTCGATCCGATGCGCGCCTGGGATCTCGTGAACGTCTTCGATGGCGGTCGGCCCGGCGGCAAGCTACGTGGCCTCGTGCTCGACCTGCTGGCGAGCACGCGCACGCCCGAGGCGCAGAAGGTGATGCGCCAGCTCCTCGCCAGCGAACAGGCCAGGACCGACCCGCGATACGCCCACCTCGTCCAGCGAATGGGCTTCGTCGACGCGCCCGACAAGGAGTCGATCGCGTTCGTGAAGGCCCGCTACGCGGATGCTACCGCCAGTCGGAAGAAGAACGACCGCTTCGCTGCGGCCTACACGATGGGCAGCATGGCCGACCGCGCCAAGAGCGACGGCGACGAACGGTCGGCAAAGGACCTCGTCGACGACCTCTCCCGCGCGGTCCGAGGCGCACGCCCCGAAGAGCTCGTGCTCTTCCTGAATGCGCTCGCGAACGCAGACAGCGCTTCGGCGGTCGACACGTTCGCCGGGTACGCGAAGGACGCAGACCCGAACGTCCGTGAGGCCGTCGCCGACGCCCTCGACGACCCGCAGACGCCGAAAGCGCTCGAGACCTTGCTCGACCTCGCTGGCGACCCCGATCGTGCCGTGCAACGCGCCGCGCTGAAGTCGCTCCGCCGCTACGCGCTGACGGGGCCCGTGCTCCTTCGCCTCGCAGAACACGCCGAGGCGAGGCGCTTCCTGCCCGAGAACGTCCGCTTCGTGGTCGATCTCGTGAAGACGTATCGATTCGCGCTGCCTCGCGAGGAAGAGGTGCTCCTCCGGGCGTTGCTGGCAGGGCCGATCGACGATGATCTCGTCCGCGCCGCCGTGCAGCAGCTGCTCGACGCGCGCTGACGGACGTCAGCGCTTCATTCCGGGTACGCCGTTCACCACGACGCCCGTGCACGCGTTCTGCTGCGACAGCGCCGAGACCATCCGCATCTCGTCGGCGACGACGGTCTCGGTCACGATCGATCCGTCGGCGTCGAGCACGAGGCGATAACACTGGGTGCGGTCGCGAACGACCCAGACGTGCTTCTTGCCGTTCTCGATCCACGTGGGCTTGCCGAGCCGCGTCTTCAGCTTCTGCACGGCCTCGTCGAACGTGTCCGTCTTCTCGGCGATCTTCCGGCCGTCCTCGAGATCGCGAACCGTCTTCGGACGGAGCTGGCGCACCGGCGTGACCTCGACGTTCGTCGTCGACGCCGAGGCCATCCCCTCGCCGATCGCGAGCGGGTCTGCACCCACCGAATCGGTCGCGGACGGCGGCGCCGCGTCGGCCTCGGCGCGCATCTTCTGCTCGGCCCACGCCTCCGCGGCGCTCTGCTTCGGTGCCTCCTCTTCGGGCTCCTCCGCGTCGGCCTCCGCCGTCTCCGCCGGACCTGCGGCCGGTGCCGGACTCGGCGGCGGCGCTGCCGGTGTCGCCTTCTGCGAAGCACATCCGTTGAAGACCAGAAGAGCTAGCCCAAGGCAGAGAACAAATTTCATCTCATTCATCAATGGACTCTCGACGGCGATCGTTTCAGGGAATCGACCGAACGCCGGTCGATTTCCGACGACGCGCTGCTCCACGAGGCGTGTGGGATGCGATCAATCTCAGCCGCTTGGTCCCGTTCACCGGCTCGGGACGGCGATCCGTCCCGCGACGACGTCGGCGCGCAGCGACTCGACCTTCTTCTTCACGTCGTCCGGGATCCCCGCCGCGTGCGGGCCGTCGTGGATGTAGTCGACGCCATCGTCCGCAAGACCGAACACGCGCATCCCCCCGGAGAACTGCCCTTCGACGACCGCCTTCACGGTATCGAACACGGCGACGTCGGCGCGCTTGATCATGCTCGTCACGACGGTGCCGGGCATCTCGTCGTATTGATCGGCATCGACGCCGATCGCGAGCTTCTTCGCGTCCGCGGCCGCTTCGAAGACGCCGTGCCCCGTCGCGCCGGACGCGTGATAGATGACGTCGCTGCCGGCCGCGATCTGCGCGTTCGCGAGCGCCTTGCCTTTGGCCGGATCGCGAAACGCGTCGGGCGTCGTACCAGCGTAGGCCGAGTGGACGACACATAGCGGACACGCCGCCTCGACGCCGGCGATGTAGCCGACCTCGAACTTGCGGATGAGCGGACCGGTCATGCCACCGACGAACCCGACGTGGCCGCTCTTCGACATCAAGCCCGCGACGGCACCGACGAGGAACGAGCCTTCCTCCTCCCGGAACGCGAGCGCGGCGACGTTCTCGGGGATCCCCTTCGGTCCGGCGAAGAAGTCGACACCTGCGAAGCGCACGTCGGGATATGCGCGAGCGACCTCGTCGATGTCGCTCGAGAAGATGAAGCCCACGCCGATGACGAGGTCGAGGCCTCGAGCCGCGAACAGACGCAACGCGGCCTCGCGGTCTTCGGTGCTCGACGGCTCGAGATAGCTGGCCTCGATCCCCAGCTCGCGCTCCGCGCGCGAGACGCCGAGGTATGCAGCGTCGTTGAAGCTCTTGTCACCACGCCCGCCGACGTCGAACACGAGGCCAACGCGCGCTCGCGGCGCGGACGGTCGCGCGGACTTGTCGGATGCGGCCCGCGCAGGAAGAAACGTTGCGACCACCGCGAGCACGATCAGCGCGAGCGTCCAGCGCGCCGGTCCGAGCAGTGAAGCCCGCGCGAGATTCACCGGACGGTCTTCACTCCGCAGCCTCGTGGCTGGGCGGGGCGAGCTTCGCCTCGTCCTCGAGCTTTCGCTTCGCCCATGCCGCCCGCGCCCGCTCGAGCCCGCGGCCGTCACCGTGCGCGTCGACCTCGACGAAGATCTTCCGCATCGTGGTCATCTCCGCGCGGACCCGGCGCTCGATTTCGTTGATCGTCTGTTCGACCTCCTCGACGAGCATGCCTTTGCGGAAGCCGATCTTCATCGAGAGGATCGCGACGTCCGGGCCGACATGGAACGTGAGGAGCTGGGTCACCTTCTCCACCCCGTCGACTCCCTCGGTGATCTCGAGCGCCTGTCCCTCTTCTTCCGGGTCGGCCGACGCGCCGATCAGGAGCGAGTGCGTCAACCGCGCGAGCGCGATGGCCACGCCCGCGAGCAGAAGGCCGATGCAGATGCTGCCCGCCGGATCCCAGAACGGCTGCCCCGTAACGTGGCTCAACAGGACGGCGACGAACGCGATCACGAGACCGACGAGCGCCGTCGTGTCCTCCGCCAAGACGAGCGGGATCGTCGGGTCCCGCGCTTCGCGCACCGCCGTCAGCCAGTGACGCCCGCGTGCGAGCACTTTGAACTCGCCCCACGCGACGCGGAAGCTCATGGCCTCGAACGCCAGCGAGACGCCGAGCACTCCGTAGCTCCAGAAACGCGAGCCGTGCTCCTCGTGCGGGCGGATGATGTGATCGATCCCGTCGTAGACGGCGAAGGCACCGCCCACGGAGAAGAGCATCAGCGCGACGACGAATGGCCAGAAGTACTTCTCGCCTGACCGTCCGAACGGGAACTTCGCGTCCGGTGGCTTCGCCGCGAGACGCATGCCGATCAGCAGCAGCCCTTGGTTGCCGGTGTCGGCCAGCGAATGGACGGCCTCGGCGAGCGTCGCCGTCGATCCCGAGAGGAAAGCCGCGCCGAACTTGCACGCCGCGATTGCCATGTTGCCGGCGAGGGCCGCAATGACGACCTTCTTGCTGTCCGCTCCGCCACCGGCGCTCATTTGTAGGCCTTCATCTCGTCACCGCCGATGTTGCCTCCCCCGCCCTGCGGAGGACGAACCGCGGTGATCTTGATCCGCGCGCGCGCGCCCTGGAGGAACTCGAGCTCGGCGGCGCGAAGCCGTTCGGTCACGAGCCACCGGCGCAGCTTGACGCGGACGTCGTCGAACTTCTGTCCGCGGAAAGGATGCAGCGTCGAGCGGAACGCCTCGCGCAGCGACTCCTCCGTCACCGCGAGGATCGGCGCGACCGCCTTGTCGATGTAATACGTTGCCCGGATCTCGTCCCGGAGGAACGAGAGGAGCTCCTCTTCGGCGATGCCCTCCTTCTTCATCGCATCGTCGAGGACGTGAGCTCCTCCGACGCGAGCCTCGAGCTCGCCGCGGGCGTCGATCGTGAGGCGCTGCAGATCCGGCGGCTCGATCCCTCGTCCGAGCATCAAGCTCGCGAGCATCGAACGCGCGACGAGGCGATCGACCGCGGAGCGCACGTAGCGCTCCGGGTAGTCGTTCGCTTCGAGCGGCGTTTGCTCGAGCAGCGCCTCGATGCGGGCGAAGAACGCGAGCTCGCGCTCCGTCAGGAATCGCGGCCGGGCGGAGCCCCCCGTCTCCGGCGTGACGTATCGGACTGCCACGCGGTCGGCCACGACCTGCGCGTGTGCCGAGGGCAGCGCGCAGAGCAGCACGACCGCGGGGAGCGTCACCCGGGCGAGCGGTCGCACGAAGTGGCGCACGGGCCTCTCCTCAGGACGAGGAGCCGCCCTTGTCGAGGCTCGTCGCGGAGCTCGCGGCAGGCGTCTCGACGAGGCGTCCTCGTTGCGATGCGGTGCCTGAGCTCTCACGCTCGGCGATCATGTGCTCGTGGTGGTGGGCGAAGCCACGCGCGGCACGGCGCGCTTTGAGGAACTCGGCGAACGAGACGAGAAGGTCGAGCTCGCGCGGTCCGAGCGCTTCGCTGAGCTCCTTCAAGAGCTGCCGAAGCGATTCAGCGTTGCGCTGCCGGCGGCCGCTCTGCGACTTCGGCGGCTCTTCGCCCGTCGTCGATGCGGATGCCGCGGCCGCGACATTGTTCTGGCTGAGCGGTGCGAGGCTCTCCGGTGAAGGCTCCTCGACCGACGCCGGCGGATTGTCACTCCAGCCCGGCCGCGGCACGGCCTGGATCGCGTGGGCGTTGAGCCACGCTTCCATGAACGTGCGAAGCCGCTCGCTCCGGAACGCGAACCAACGCTCGCGGTCCGCGGCGTAGGTCATCAATACGTCCTTGAAGCGACGGAATGCCCCCTTCCCGTCGATCGCATGCGCGAGCTTTCCCCGGAGCTCGGTGTCGTCGACCATCGGGATGAAGCGCTCCATCCACCGGTACTGCTCCCGGGACGAGACCGGATCGATCCTCAAGTAGTTCGCGTCGGCGCTGATCCGCGCATGCATCTGCGGATCGGCGACTCCATCGACGACACGAAGGACCTCGCCCGTCGTCAGGTGGAGGTAGCTGTGAACCTCGGGCGCGTTGTTCTCGAAAGCATCCTCCAGCGCCTCCCAATCGACGGGTACTTCCCGCATCGGCGCCGTCGGATGACGGTCATTGCTCATCGTGATCTCCCTTTCGAAGGCAAGCATCTCGTCCTCCCTCTCTCCTTGGAGTCCGAGTCGGGCGAGCCGTGGGCTGGACGGCACGTCCGCGCGAAAGTGTGATGCAGGCGAAGACAAGAAGGGGGTGAAGCGCCCGCAGCGACTGCGGTGAAGTGAAGCGCCAGCGCGAGAACCGGCGAAACTCAAGGGTCGCATGCCCGAGCGCCGTGGGGAAGCGCTTCGAACAGGCGTGTCGGATCGGGTGCGCCGCGCTCGGAACGACGACGGCTCTGCCTGTCGCGCGCCTGCAGGGAACGGGGCAGTCCGCCCCGCAGCAGCCCGGCCGAGAGCAGCGAAAGTCACGCGATCCAGAGGGGTACATCCGTTGCACAGAGCCCGTCCGTTCCGCGCGCGGTCGGGCCGGTCGCCCTCCGACGTCCCCCGCTTCCCTGCCCTTCTCGTCCCTTTGTCCTCGTCCCTTTGTCCGTGAGGCGCCTGCTCACTCATGAAAGCCAACGAATCGCTCTGGTCCGCAACGGCAAGCGCGCCGACGTTTCCCCCGCTGATGGCCGCGACGGAGGTCGACGTCGTGGTCGTCGGCGGCGGCATCACCGGGCTGACCGCTGCGTACCTGCTCGCTCAGGCCGGCAAGCGTGTCGCGCTCGTGGAGGCCCGGCGCATCGGCAGCGGCGTCAGTCATCGATCGACGACGCATCTGACGGAGGCGGTCGACACCCGCTACTTCGAGATCGAGTCCGACTTCGGCAAGGAGGGCGCGAAGCTCGTGGCCGAATCGAGCCGCGCCGCGATCGAGAAGGTCGCGGGCATCGTGAACGCGCTGTCGGTCCCGTGCGATTTTCGACGTCGCCCCGGCTTCCTCTACACCGAGCGCGACGAGGAGATCGAGATGCTCGACAAAGAGCTCGAGGCCGCGAAGCGCGCGGGGCTCTCGCTCGAGCGACTCGGGATGGCGCCGTTGCCGTTCCCCACGAAGCTCGCGCTCCGCTTCGAGGACCAGGCGCAGATGCACATCCAGCGCTACCTCGACCAGGTCGCGCTCGGCGCCCAGGCTGCGGGCGCGCGCATCTACGAAGAGAGCCGCGTCATCGCGGTCGAAGACGGCGAGCCGTGCATCGTCCACCTCGAACACGGACCGAAGGTCCGCGCGAGACACGTCTTCGTCGCGACGCACAAGCCGCTCAATCGGGTGTTCCTCCAGACGAAGGTCGCTGCCTACCGCTCGTACGTGCTCGCCTACCCGGGAGTGACCATCCCCGACGGGTTGTTCTGGGACACCGACGATCCCTACCACTACTTCAGCAGCTTCTCGGTGGACGGTACGCCCTACCTCGTCGTCGGCGGCGAGGACCACAAGACGGGCTCGACCACGCAGACTGCCGCGTGTTTCGACGGGCTCGACGCGTGGACGAAGAAGCGCATGGCGGTCGCCGCGCCGGCATTCCGCTGGTCGGCGCAGGTCGAAGAGCCGGTCGACGGACTGCCGTTCATCGGAAAGAACTCGCTGAGCGAGTACGTCTACGTGGCGACGGGCTTCTCGGGAAATGGCACCACGTTCGGGACGATCGCGGCGATGATCGTGACCGATCTCATCTTCGGCCGGCGCAATCCGTGGGCGGACCTCTATGCCGCGACGCGCATCAAACCGGTGAGCTCGGCGGCTGCGTACCTCGCCGAGAACATCGACTTCCCGATGCACCTCGTCAGTGACCACGTCGCGCCTCCGGAGGCGAAGACGCTGGACGACATCCGCCCCGGCGAGGGCAAGACCGTCCGCGTGAAGGGAGAGCGCCTGGCAGTCTATCGCGATCCGCAGGGCAGCCTGCATGCGGTCTCGAGCGTGTGCACGCACCTCGGCTGCGTCGTGAAGTTCAACACGGCGGAGAAGACGTGGGACTGCCCATGCCACGGCTCGCGCTTTGGCGTCGACGGCACCGTCCTCGACGGTCCGGCGGCGCGTCCGCTCGAGTGCAAGCAGGTCGAGCCGACGCGACACCGCTCGGGGTCGATCGCTGCGGTCGACACACGACAGGCCGAGCACGATCCCGTGCCCAGCAGCCGCGGCGCCGCCGGCGAGTGAACGAACGCGGAAGCCCGACGGCGCGTTCGCCGTCAGCGCTGCGTGCGCGTCTGCTCGATCGCCCGGCGCCAGCGCGCGATGTGCGCGGCGCGCGCGCTGGCGTCGATCGACGGGTCGAACGTCCGGTCGACCTTCACCATCCGTGATGCTGTCGTCAGATCGGAGAGGTCCGCGCCGACGCCTGCGAGCATCGCGGCGCCACGTCCCGTCGACTCGACCTCGACCGGACGGCACACCTGGACCTGGCCGATGTCGGCCTGGAACTGGACGAGCAGATCGTTCTTCGCGGCGCCGCCGTCGACCTTGAGCGTGGTGAGCGCACGGCTGGCGTCCTTCGTCATCGCCTCGAGCAGATCCCACACCTCGAACGCGATGCCCTCGAGCGTCGCGCGGGCGAGATGAGCCGCGGTCGTTCCGCGCGTGATGCCGGTGATCGTCCCGCGCGCGTCCTGATCCCAGTACGGCGCGCCAAGCCCCGCGAGGGCGGGGACGAATGCGACGCCGTCCGACGAGTCGACCTGTCGTGCGAGCGGCTCGATGTCCGTTGCGGACTTGATGAGACCGAGCCCGTCGCGGAGCCACTGCACCGCCGCGCCTGCGATGAACGCGCTGCCCTCCAGCGCGTACGTCGTCTTCCCGCCGAGCTGCCATGCCACCGTCGTGACGAGGCCGTGCTTGCTCGGCATCGCGGAGCCGCCGATGTTCATCAGCGCGAAGGCGCCGGTGCCGTAGGTGCACTTCGCGTCGCCTTCGCCGAAACAGGCCTGCCCGAACAGCGCCGCTTGCTGATCGCCGGCGATGCCCGTGATCGGGATGCCGTCCGGGAGAAAGCCGACCCCTCGCGTCGTACCGATGGGGCCCGCGCTCGGGACGATCTTCGGCAGCACGCTCGCCGGCACGCGGAAGAGCCGAAGCATCTCGTCGTCCCAGGAGAGCTTCTCGATGTCCATCAACAGCGTGCGGGACGCGTTGGTCACGTCGGTCGCGTGGACGACACCGCCGGTCAGCCGATTGACCAGGAAGGCATCGATGGTCCCGAATGCGAGCTCGCCCTTGTCCGCCCTCGCGCGCGCGCCGGAGACCTCGTCCAGGATCCACGCGATCTTCGTTCCGGAGAAGTACGCGTCGATGACGAGCCCCGTCTTCTTGCGGACCAGCGGCTCCGCTCCGTCCGCCTTCAGCCGATCACACTCCGGCGCGGTGCGACGGCATTGCCAGACGATCGCACGGTGCACCGGCCGCCCCGTCTGCCGGTCCCAGAGGAGCGTGGTCTCGCGCTGGTTGGTGATGCCGATCGCGCCGATCTCGGTGCCGACGACGCCGGCAGCGTCGAGCGCACCCGAGACGGACTCCTCGACGCTCTTCCAGATCTGCTCCGCGTCGTGCTCGACCCACCCAGCCTTCGGGAAGTGCTGCGGGAACTCGACGGTCTTCTTGCCGAGTGTCTCACCTTCGAGCGTGAGGACAATGGCGGTAGAGCCGGTGGTGCCCTGATCGATCGCGAGCAGCTTGCGCTTTTGAGCTGACATGGCGCGGCGAGCATACGCGTTTCCCGAAAGCGGAGCAGGCTCTCCATTGCGTCCCCGCTGCGCTGCGCCGCAGCGAGGCTCGCGCGCGAAGCCCCTACTAACGGAGCGCCCCGCACCGTTAGAATGACGAGTTACATGAGCGCCACTTCCGAGATTCAGGCCAAGCACGCGAAGTACGTCCTCACGCCGTGGCTTCCGCAAGGAGGCCTCGTCGCGCCCGTCATCACGCGAGGAGAGGGCTCGTACCTCTACGACAGCGACGGGAAGAAGTACCTCGACCTCGGCAGCGGCCTCATCGCCGTCAATCTCGGCCACGGCCACCCGAAGGTCGTCGGCGCCATCCAGGAGCAGGCGAGCATGCTCGGGTACGCAGCGCCCGGCCTGTTCCACGACAAGCGCGCGCTCCTCGCCGAGGAGCTCTCGGCCATGTCGCCATGGAGCGGCGGTGAAGGCTGCCGCACGTTCTTCACGACGGCAGGCGCCGACGCGAACGACGACGCCGTCCGTATGGCACGCGCCGTCACCGGCCGGACGAAGGTGCTCACGGCGTATCGCTCGTTCCACGGATCGAGCGGCACGTCGATCATGCTCACCGGTGAGGACCGGCGCTGGGGCGGCGAGCCGGGCCCGCCGTCGATCATGCGCTTCTTCGCGCCCTACCCGTATCGCTCGCCGTTCTACGCGACGACGCCTGCAGAAGAGACGACCCGCGCGATCGAGCACCTCGAGCGCGTGCTGACGCACGAAGACCCGAAGCGCGTCGCCGCGATCCTCATCGAGCCGGTCGTCGGCTCGAACGGCGTCATCGTCTATCCGGAGGGCTATCTCCCTGCGCTGCGTGCGCTCACCGAGAAGCACGGCATCTTGCTGATCGCGGACGAGGTGATGACGGGCTTCGGCAGGACGGGTCCGGCCTTCGCCTCGCAGCGCTTCGGGATCGTGCCGGACATGCTCACCTTCGCGAAGGGCGTCACGTCGGCGTACTTGCCCCTCGGCGGCGTCATGGTCCGCGAGAGCATCGCGTCGGCGTTCGACAAGCGCGCGCTGCCGAGCGGCCACACGTATTCGGGCCATCCGATGTGCGTCGCGGCGGGGCTCGCGACGGTCCGCACGTACAAAGAGGAGAAGGTCTTCGAACGCGGCGCCGAGCTCGAAGGGCTCCTCCGAACCGGGCTCGCGAACATCGCCGAGAAACACCGCACTGTCGGCGAAGCCCGCGGCGTCGGCGCGTTCTTCGTGCTGGAGCTCGTGAAGGACCGCACGTCGAAGGAGCCGCTCGTCCCGTGGCACGGCGACGGCCCCGGCGTCATGAAGAACCTCTACGCCGAGCTCCGCAAGCGGGGCGTCTACACGTTCGGCAAGTTCAACTGCGTGATGGTCGCGCCGCCGCTGACCGCGTCGAAACACGAAGTCGAAGAAGGGCTCGGCGCGCTCGACGACGCGCTGACCGCGTTCGAAGCCGCGCTCTGACGGAGGCAAAAGCAGTATCCGATGCCGTTCGATTTCGCGCGAGCCCTCCCGTATCTGTCCGCTGCACACGCCCGCGACGAGACTGCGCCGATCCACGCGTTCGGATCCGGGAGCGCGCCGGTCTCGCGCGCGTTCTCGAACACGCTCGTCATCACGTACCGGATCGACGAACCCGGAGCGCAGGTCTTCGTGCGCGAGCGCGACATCGATCGCGATCGTCGCGAGGAGCTGCACCTGCGCGCGGTCGAAAACCTCCGCGCGCACGCGACCAAGCGGAAGCTCCGCTTCGAGCCGAGAGGGCCGTCGTTCGTCGCGAAGCTCGACGGCCTGCACGATGCCAGCCTCCTCCTGCTCGACGAGCTCTGGGATCCGCCGACGCGCGTCGCCGATCTCGACGGCGAGATCGTGGCCGCCGTTCCTTCGGCAGGAACACTGCTCTTCACCGGCAGCACGACACGCGGCGGCATCCCGAACCTGCGCACGACGAAGACGACCGGAGAGGAGGAGCTCTCGCGCGAGCTCTTCGTCCGTCGCAATCGAACGTGGGAGACGTTCGAGGGCTGAGCTCTCGCCCCTCTCGCCCCTTTCAGCGGCTCCGCGGGCGCGAGAAGATCGACGAGACCAGCAACATGAACGCGCAGAAGCCGGTGATGCCGAGCAGCACGCGCATCGCGGTCCCGTCTTCGCCACGCGCGTGGAACCACATCGCGCCGAAGCCGGTCGCGAGTCCGATTGCCGTGTAAATGAGCTGCCGCCCGATCGCGTAGATCGTGCGCGCGCCTTCCTGTACGCCGCGGACGCGGACCTCCATCTCGCCGCGCGTCGCCCGCACGAGGTACTTCCGCAGATCGTCCGGCAGCGTGACGGCGCCGAGCGCCATGTCCCGCACCGTCTCCATCGCGACCTTCTGCCAGTCGCGATTGCCGAGGACGAACTCCTGCAAGTACGGCTGGATGATCGCCATGGGATTGAGCTCGGGATCGAGCAACGCGCACGACCCGTAGACGAGGAGGATGGTCCGCTCGAGAAGGACCCAGTCGCGCGGGATGTGGAACGCGCCGGACAGCTCCTTGAGGCCGACGTTCATCTTCCGCAGGTCGAGCAGATTCTCGAACCCGCGCTGCGGGTCGATCTTGATGTCCTTGAGATTGAAGCTCTCGAGCTTCACCTCCTCCTGGAAGCGCCGGTGGAAGTACTCGATGATCTTCTCGCTCACGGCCTCGTCGCTCGTGCGCGACAGGAATCCCATCTTCCGGAGCGCACGGATCAAGCGCTCGGTATCGCGACGGAGCACGCCCTCGAGGAACTCGGGGATGCCCTCGCGCATCTGCGGCGACAGCTCGGCGACGGCGCCGAAGTCGAGGAGCACGAGGTTGCCCTGCTTGTCGACCAGGATGTTCCCGGGGTGAGGATCGGCGTGGTAGACGCCGTCGACGAAGATCATCTGGCAGTAGACGCGAACGAGTCGGCTCGCGAGCTCCTTCTTGTCGATCCCCATCGCCTCGAGACCGGCGAGGTCGGAGAGCTTCCTGCCTTCGACGAACGTCGTGGTGATCACCCGGCTGGTCGAGTACTCCCGAAGCGGCGTCGGGAAGACGACGCGCGGGTCCTTCTCGAAGTGTTTCGAGATGCGCTCGATGTTGTCCGCCTCGAGCGTGAAATCGAGCTCGCGTCCGAGCAGCTCCTTGATCTGGTGGTAGTAGGCATCGAGCCCCTGCACGGGGACGAACCACTGCACGATCGCCATGATGCGACGGATCGTCTTGAGATCGAGGCGGACGATCTCGTCGATGTCGAGGTGTTGCACCTTCACCGCGACGCGGCGGCCATCACGTGTCTCGGCCTCGTGCACCTGACCGAGCGACGCGCTCGCGATCGGCTCGCGTTCGAAGCGCGCGAACAGCTCGTTCGTCGACGCTCCGAGCTCCTCTTCGATGCGCGACGCGATCTCGTCGAAGGGACGCGGCGGCACCTGGTCTTGCAGCCCTTCCAGCTCCGCGCGGAACGCTTCGGGGAGGAAGTTCGCCATGATCGACAAGGCCTGTCCGACCTTGATGAACAGGCCCTGAAGCTGGAGGATCGTCTCGTAGACGCGCTTGGCGTTCGTGCGATGAACCTTCGGCAGGTTCTGCTCGCGGTACGCGCGGCCGAGGAGCTTCGCCTTCCAGAAGAGCCAGAGGTAGCTGAAGATGACCTGGAACGTCGTCGTGTACGCGCGA
This sequence comes from Pseudomonadota bacterium, assembly GCA_023423895.1. Taxonomy (GTDB): domain Bacteria; phylum Myxococcota_A; class Polyangia; order Polyangiales; family Polyangiaceae; genus Labilithrix. The sequence continues at coordinate 75,064 of JAFAER010000045.1, read as the reverse complement.
ACGAAGCGCCACTGGTTCTCGCTCCGGCCGCGGTAGCGGACGACGCGGCGTTCGCGGCTCCTCGCGGCGAGCGCTCGCGGGGTGACCGAGGTGCGCGACGGCAGGCGCGACTTGCGCACCGGTCCGCTCTCGTCCGCAGCCGGCTCTTCCCTCGTTCGCGCCGAGCCGTTCACGACCAGAGAGCCGCCATCGCTGGGCTCTTCGGCCTTGGCCGGCGCGGGCTCGAGGTTCGGCTCGGTCATCTTTCGTCACAGCCTATGCTGGCCGTCGCAAGACCACAAACTTGGGCCGCATCGGACCGCGGGCGTCTCAACCCACCGTCCGGCGCTTCGCACGGCACGCCGCGGCGAGCGCAAAGAGCGCATCGTGGACAACCGGACGCGCGGCACGGATGGCCACGTTGTCGCGTGTAGGGTGCACGCGATTCGTGAGCGCCACGACGACGGCCTCCGCGTCGGGATCGATCCACAAGCTCGTACCGGTGAAGCCGAGATGTCCGAACGTCCGGGGTCCCGCGCGATCGCCAGCGCTCGAGCCGCTCTCGCTCTTGCCGTCGAAGCCAGCGCGCAGCGACCCGCCGGGTCGAGCGCGCACGAGCCAGGTGAGATCGCCCGCTGCGAGCGGACCCGTGCCGTGCGCGATCGCGTCGAGCGCGGCGCATCCGAACGCGAGCACCGCCTCGACGACGCCGAACATCCCCGCATGACCGGAGCCTCCGGAGCCGCTGAGCGCCCAGGCATTCTCGTCGTGGACCACGCCGCGGACCTCACCTCCCCTCCACGGGACGACCTCCGTCGGTCGAACGCGCGATGCGAAGTCGACGCCGTCTCGCGTCGCGAGCGAACGTGCGGTCCCGAGCTCGCTCTGACCGAGCGGTTCGACGACCAGGCGCTCGATCACCTCTCCCGCGTCGATGGCGCCTTCTGCGCGGGCGAGCGCCTCACCGACGAGCGCGTAGCCGAGGTCGCTGTAAATTGGCGCGAAACCTTCTTCGGGGATCGCCCCGGGCGCATCGGAGCGTCTTGCCGCTGCGATCCTTCGCAGCGCACTCGACCGCTCGATCCGCCCGCCCGTGACGAGCGGCTCGTACAGAGGGAGGTGGGCCTCGAGGCCGCCGCGATGCGCGAGCAGCAGCTCCAGTGTCAACCCCTCGCTCGCCGTTCCACGCGCTTCGCTAAGTACGTCGCCGAGGCGATCCGTGCGCCGGAGCCGCGTGCTCCGCGCGAGCGCGAACGCCGTCATCGGCTTCGTCAGGCTCGCAAGGTCGAAGATGGGCGCGGGACCGGGATCCGTACCGAGCTCGAGCGCTGGCTTCGACCGGGCGCTCTTCGCGGTGCGACCTCCTCCAAGCACCCAGTCCTTTCCCGTCCCTTCTCGCGTCCCTTTTCCAGTCCGAACGGCCCACCCGACGGCGGCGTCGGGCGCGACGCCCTTCGCGACGAGGACGCGCGCAAGGGCGTTTTCGTCTTTGCCTTCGATCTCAGCCGGCGACAAAACTGGGACGGCCTGCACGGCGGATACTTTACCGACCGGCTTTCCGGCCGGTAACCTTTCCTTGGCATGGCGGAATTCGTCTGGGAGGCGCGCGCACGCACGGGGGAGCTGCGCAAGGGCGTCATGGAGGCCGACGACGAGCCGGCGGTCCAGGCACGCCTTCGTGGTCAGCAGCTGATGCCGACCAAGATCAAGAAGAAGTCCGCCGCGTTGAACCTGAAGTTCGGCACCGGCGTCGACCTCCGCGACGTCGTGACGTTCACCCGTCTCTTCGCGACGATGATCGACGCGGGTCTGCCGATCGTCCAGTGCCTCGACATCCTCTGCAACCAGACGGACAACAAGAACTTCGCGGTCATCCTGCGTGACGTGAAGGCGAACGTCGAGCAGGGCGCCACCTTCAGCGACTCCCTCCGGAGGCACCCGAAGGTGTTCGATGCGCTCTACGTCAACCTCGTCCAGGCAGGCGAGGTCGGCGGCATCCTCGACACCATCCTCCAGCGCCTCGCCGTCTACAACGAGAAGGCGATCAAGCTACGCCGTCAGCTCCGCGGCGCCATGGTCTATCCGAGCGCCGTCCTCGTCATCTTCACCGGTGTGCTCGGCATCTTGCTCGGATGGGTCATCCCGTCCTTCAAGAACATCTTCAAGGACCTCGGTTCGGACGACGCGTTGCCCTGGCTCACGCAGGTCGTCATCACCCTCTCCGAGACGTTCATCAGCTACCTGCCGTTCATCCTCGTCGCGGGGATCGGCGGGGCGGTCGGCATCTCGTACTTCTACAAGACGCCGCGCGGGAAGAAGCTCTTCCACACGCTCTTCCTCAAGATGCCCGTCATGGGGCCGGTGCTCCGGAAGATCGCCGTCGCGCGCTTCACGCGGACGCTCGGCACGCTCCTCTCGTCGGGCGTTCCCATCCTCGACGCGATGGAGATCGTCGCCAAGACGTCGGGCAACGTCGTCGTCGAGGAAGCGATCATGTACGCGCGTGCCAAGATCTCCGAGGGCAAGAACATGGCCGCGCCCCTCATGGAGACGAACGTCTTCCCGCCGATGGTCGTGCAGATGGTCGGCGTTGGCGAGCAGACGGGCGCGCTCGACGCCATGCTTGGCAAGATCGCCGACTTCTACGAAGAAGAGGTCGACGTCGCCGTGGCCGCGATGACGAGCCTCATCGAGCCGGTCATGATGGTCGGCATCGGCGGCACCGTCGGTGTCGTCCTCATCGCGATGTACCTGCCGATCTTCAGCATCGCTGGCAAGATCAAGGCGAACTAGCGCCCGCGAGGGTGCCGGCAGAAGGCGCGGGACGTGGAGACCGACGACCGCCTCGTGAACCGGCTTGCATGGGTGACGGGGCTTCGCCTCGGTTTTCTCACCCTGCTCCTCGGCGCGACGGCGTTCTTCTACTTGAAGGGCGCGCTCAGCCAGTACCCGCAGAGCCAGACCTTCCTGCTCGCGTCGATCGGCGCGGCATTCGCGCTCGCCGGGATCTACGCGACCGTGCTCCGACAGCGAAGACATCTGCGCCGGCTGGCCGAGGCGCAGGTGTTCCTCGATCAGCTCACGTGGACGACGATCGTCTACGTCACGGGCGGGGCGACGAGCGGGGCGACGTCCTTCTACGGCCTGACCTGCCTCGTCGGCGCGGTCCTCATCGGACTACGCGGCGCCGCGATCGCCGCCATCACGGGAATCGGCGCGTATGCCGGCCTCTGTGCGGGCTTCGGCTTTCGCTGGATCGCGCCGCCGGCGGATCAGCGTGCCGGCAACTACGCGCTCGACTGGGAAGGCATCGTCTATCCGCTCGGGGTCAACACCCTCGGCATCATCATCGTCGCGCTGCTCGCTGGGTATCTCGCCGATCGCCTGCGACGAACGGGAGGCGCCCTTCAGGAAGCCAACGCCCGCGCCGCCACCGCCGAGCGACTCGCAGTCCTCGGCCGGATCGCAGCCGGGCTCGCGCACGAGATCCGCAACCCGCTCGGATCGATCCGCGGTTCGATCGAGCTACTGCGCGAAGCGCCAGGCCTCACCGAAGAAGACCGGCGCCTCTGCGACATCATCCAGCGCGAAGCCGGGCGCCTGAACCATCTCGTCTCCGACATGATGGACCTCGCGCGACCTCGTCGTCCGGAGCCCGAGGCGGTCGACGTCGCTGCGCTTGCACGCGACGTCGTCGAGCTGGCGTCGCGGTCCGAGCGCAGTGGCGCGGGCGACGTCGAGGTCGCGTACGACGGTCCCGCCACGCCCGTCTGGGCGATGTGCGACGGCGCCCAGATGAAACAGGTCCTGTGGAACCTCGTCCGCAACGGCGTCCAGGCGAGCGGCGCAGGATCCTCCGTCCACGTGAAGGTGCGCGACGACGAACGAGACGGACGCGTCCTCATGGCGGTCTCCGACAGCGGACCGGGCATTGCTCCGAGCTCGCAGGAGAAGATCTTCGACGCCTTCTTCACGACGCGATCGCAAGGCGCAGGCATCGGGCTCGCGGTCGTCCGGCGCATCATCGACGACCATGCCGGGCTCGGCGCGAGCATCGAAGTACGTAACGTCTCGGAAATCGAAGGTTCTGGCGGCATCAACGGCGGCGCCGCGAGGGGTGCGACCTTCGCCGTCCGCCTTGCACGTGCGCCGTCCGCGACTAGAAGGTCCGCAACGTCGGGCCTGGACCTCGCATCGGATCATGGTGTCACACCGGCCGAGAACGCGCGGTCACGGTCTGGCGAGAACTGAAATAGAACTGAACGATATCGCTTGTTTCGATTCTGCCCCCGCGGCATGAATCGCGCTGGCCACGGGTTCGTCCAACCGGCAAGCCACCAGCTCCTCCCCTCGCCCGACTCGTTCCACGAGCGGAGGACCCCAGACAGGAGACCAATGCGGTTCCGTCACGTCGTTCGTGCAGTGTTCCTCGGGCTCAGCCTCACCACCCTCTCGCTCGCGGCGTCCGCCGACGTAGCTGGAGCTCAGTCGTTCGTGGAGCGCGAGCACAGCCAGATCAAGAAGCTGGTCGACGCGAACGCCCCTCAGGCAGAGGTCACGAAGGCGATCGACGGCATGGTCGACTACTCGGAGATCGCGCAGCGGGCGCTCGGCAAGCCCTGCCCTGCGACGATCCCGAACTGCACCAATCACTGGGATGAGCTCAATGACGCCCAGAAGAAGGAAGTCACCGAGCTCTTCAAGGGCCTCGTCGAGAAGAAGTACCGCGAGAACGCCTACAAGACGCGCGACTTCGATGTCTCGTACCGGGGCGCCAAAGAGCAGGGCACGGACATCTCGAAGGTCCGGACCGAGGCGAAGAACAAGGCGAAGCCGCGCGAGCCGGCCGTGCAGGTCGACTACATCATCAAGAGCAACGGCTCGACGCACAAGGTGATCGACCTCGTGACCGAGGGCTCGATCCTCTCGAAGAACTACTACGATCAGTCGCACAAAATGCTGACGACGCCGGGTCAGGGTTACCCGTACTTCGTCCAGAAGCTCCGCGACAAGATCAAGAAGAAGTAGCCGCTGCGGCCACTCGATCCCGATCGATCACGCACACACGCCCACCACGAGACGAGACGAGACGAGACGCGAGGCGAACCGCTTCGCGTCTCGCTGCTTTGTCCGCAGAGACCGCACGCGAGACCGCTGCGTAGGTTCGCTCCGCCGCGTCTTCAGAACCGCAGGGCGCCGAGCACGTCCGCGTAGTCGTCGGTCCAAACCCGCTGCGACGACGGCGCTCGCAGCGCCTTCCAATCCTTGCTGCCACGAATGAGCAGGTCGACGTCCGCACGCGTCTCCGCGAGAACGACCCACTCGGATGCGTCTTTGCCGGCAAGCTTGTCTTCCGGGCTCGGGGAGTCGTCGTTCTTCCCGAGCGCGATGAGGCCGGACTCGCGCGCGAGAGCGCCGAAGACGGGCGGGAGGCGGACATGGTTGTTCGACACATGGGCCAGGAGCAGGCCACCAGGACGAAGCGCACGTCGGTAGACGACGAGCGCCTCGCGCGTGACGAGATGGACCGGCACGGCATCCGAGCTGAACGCATCGAGCACGAGGATGTCGAAGCGGTCTTCCGCTCCCTCACGAAGGCGAAGGCGGGCATCGCCGACCTCCACGTCGACCTTCGCCGTGGTCCGCGCATGCTCCAGGAAGGTGAAGTGGCTCCACGCGACGTCGACGACGGCCGGGTTGATCTCGAAGAAGGTCCACTCGTCGCCTGGGCGCGCATAGGCGGCGAGCGAGCCGATCCCCAGCCCGATGACACCGACACGACGCGGCGCGAGCTTCGAGACCGCATCGCCCGACCTCGCTGCCGGCAACGGACCGAGCACGTCACCGGCGGGCCCGGTGGGGTGGTAATACGCGAGCGGCACGTGCTCGGAGCCGGGCGCGAGCGCCTGCTTTCCGTGCATCGTCCGCCCCGAGACGAGCAGCTGGAAGCGTCCTTCGCGCTCCCTCGTCACCTGGAGCACACCGAAAAATCCGCGATCGGCCGACAGGATCTTGCCGCGGAACCCGCCATGGCTCATGCCTGCGAGGAGCAAGCCGGCGACGGCCAGGGCGTAGCGCACCGGTCTCTTCGACCAGACGTACGCGAGCACGATCGGCACGCCGAACATCCACACGAACGACGACTGCGGGTCGACGTTCCGCGTCGCGCCGAGCTTCACGAGCCCATACGTCACCACGCCGAGCCCCGAGCCGAGCAACACGTCGCGCAGCAGGTCGTTGCGACTCGACGTCGTCGACTTCGGCTCGAGCACCGTGCGCGCGAGACAGACCAGCCCGATCGCGATCGGGTATTCGAAGAGGTCGTCGAACACGAACGGGGCGAAGAGCCCGTTGAACGCTCCACCGAGCACGCCGCCGACGGACATCAGCAGATAGAACTCGGTCAGGCGCGAGACCGGCGGCCGGCGTTCGGCCAGCCCGCGGCGACACACCACGCTGGCGAGCAAAAGGAGCAGCATGTGCGCGCCGACGACGAGCCACGCGGGCCCCGCGACGCCAGCGAGCGTGATCGCGACGACGAGCGCCGCGACGAGCGCCGTTGCACGAGAGAGGACGACCGGCCCGATGATCTGCCGCTTCGCGAACGCGATGATGAACGACAGCAGGTAGAGCGCCAGCGGCAACACCCACAGCAGCGGGACGCTCGCGATGTCCGTGGTGACGTACTCGGTCGCGCCGAGCAGAAGGCTCGAAGGTGCGAACGCGAGGCCGATCCAGACGAGGCGCTCGGCCCAACGGCTCTTCCCGCGAGATGCCGGCACGGACGCCGGTACGACGTCCGCCAACTGCTCCGCCAACTGCTCGATGCGGACCTGCGGCGGCGCCGGCGTCGTGTCGGTGCGCGACGAGATCGCGGCCTTGCTGCGCATGGCGCGGAAGGCGCAGAGGACAAGAAGCGCCGTGTACACACCGAAGACGGTGTGAAATGTGCGGCTCTGCGCTTTGACCGAGAGCAGGGGCTCGGCCACGAGCGGATAGCCCAGGAGAGCAAGCATGCTGCCGGCGTTGCTCGCGGCATACAGATGGTATGGGTCCCGTTCGCCGAGCTCCGCGAACCAACGCTGGAGCAGCGGCGAGCTCGTCGACAAGACGAAGAACGGGAGGCCGATCGTCCGGAGCAGTAGCAGCAGGAGCCCCACCGTCGGGTGCCCCGTCGTCAGCCGCTGCACCATGCCGTCGTCGACGGCGATGGGGAGCACGAAGAACACCGAGCCCACGAGCGTGAGCTGCAGGACAACCTGAGCGCGGACGCGCATCCGCGTGCCGACGAAATGCGCGTAGCCATAGCCGGCGAGCAAGAGCGTCTGGAAGCAGAGCGAACAGACGATCCAGACCGCGGGCGCTCCACCGAGCAGTGGCACGATCATCCGCGCGATCATCGGCTGGCATGCGAACAGCAGCATCGCGCCGACGAAGATCGTGCCCGCGAAGGACAGATGAATCGTGGCCTCGGACGACCGCTTCAGGGAGAGCTCGCTCATCGGCGCTCCGGGCTCCGGGGAGCCTCAGCCCTTCTCGATTCCGTAACTTCGAAGGTACGCGCGGACGCGGCCGAAGGGGCCGTCCTTTCGACCGCTCGCCTGGTGGACCTCCGCCCCGTCCGGCGTGCGTGCAACGCCTCGGACGATCCAGTGGAGGACCCACGCACGGGCCGATCCTTGCGTCATCCCGTCCTATGTCGCACGACTCCGTGCGCCAGGGAAGGTCGACACCGAGCTCGACGGCGTGGCTCGCGCTTCCGAATCAGGGGCTCTTCGAGCCGTCGTCGTCGGAGCCCGGCGTTGCGGGCGCCGCGGTCACCGCGGTCACCGTTGAGAGCTGCAGCTCGCTGGCGCCCGGCGGGGGCGGTGGAACGGACTTGTGCGTACCCGAGAGGCCGGTGAACTCGATTCCGACGATGACGCCGTCCGGCTCCTCCTGGATCCAGACGATGCGCCCGGCACGGTGAATCACCTCGTCCGTGCCCAGGCCGATGTCGAACTTCTGACCGAGCACGACCTTGTCTTCGAGGATCGCACGAAGGCCGCCGCGACTCACGTTGAGCGCCCAACCTTCCAGTACGCGACCGTCATCGGCGCGAAGCGTCACGCGCTCCGTCACCTCACGGCGCGCTCCGCCGCGACGCATCGCATGAAGGCCGCTCGGGAGCTTGTTCAGTCCCGAGCCACCAGGCGGAGGCGGTGAGCCGCCAGGGGGATTCGATCGTTCGGACACAGCTGTTCGACCTTTCACGAGCGTAGCAGACCCTCACGTCGACCAGGCAAGTCCTCGGGCACGCGATGCCGCGTTGACCACCGCTCGGCAGCCATCTCGCTTTCCGCCCCGCGTCTCGACCCGGGCCCCGCCCCGCTTCCCGCCGCGCGTCTCGATCCGGGCCCCGCCCAGTCCGGACGCTCTTCTTTGCCTGCTCCTGCCCTCTTTTCCTGGTTGCGCGGCGCCGCGCTGGAGCCCGGTTTTGCCGAGAGGGCTCGTCCCGGCGAGCGCCCTCGGGAGTGACCGATCGGACCTCCTCTTGTCTTCGCTGTTGACGGGCAGGGCGCTTTGGCCAGAATGTACGACATTCCCTCGTGGAAGACGCGAGGCGGTCGTGGGCTCGAGGCTTGGCGCTTCGGCCGCTCGACCCCCGCAGTGGCACGCGTTCTCGCTTTTTGGTCCGCCTTTGACGTCAACTCCGCAGCAGCTGAAGAAGGCACTCGTCGCGAGCGGGTTCGAGGTTTTCCGTACGCTGCCCGAGGAGGTCGTCCTCGCCGAGCGCGTTCGGGAAAATCTCATCCTCGACTCCGGCGTTCGCGTGGCCCCGCTCGACGACGGCAAGCTCCAGGTTCGCCTGGTGCTCCGCGCTCAGAAGGCGGATTTTCCGAACGAGGACGAGCCGTCGTTGTTCGCGCGGGTGAGGAAGCTCGCGGAGCCTGCGGTGGCGCAGGGCTTCGCCGAGACCTCGACCTCCGTGACGGCGGTGAAAGATCCCGCGGACGCGTCGCGCACGCTCGACACGTTCTACGAGGTCAATCTCTCGCACGACGTCGCAACGGTCGAGGACGCCGTTCCCGTCCTCAAATTCGTCCTCTCCTTGGAAAAAGCGGTCAACCGCTGAGCGGCTGAGGCCGAGGAGATGGGGTCTGCCCCATACCCGGCCCGCGCCCTCCTCGCCCCCGCCCTCGCCCTCGCGCCCGCGCATCCGCTTCGGGGTCGCGTCCGAATTGCGCGTGGCGGCTGCGCCCTGTCGCGCCGACGCGAGACCGCTCGCCGCCGCTTGCGAGGCGCGCGGCGCGGACGTCCGGGTCGGTTTGCCTCACGCTGAGGTCGCAGGCGGACCTTTGCGTTGGTAGAGAACGCGGCGCGCCCGTGTTATGTGGGCGCCCTAGGGACCTCCGCTTCCGATGCTCAACTTCTTCAGGCAGAAAGGGCTGACTTCCGCCGTCTACGGCGCAGTCATCGTAGCCACCATCCTCGTCTTCATTCTCGGGTTCAATCCGAGCGCGGGGAAGAAGCTGGGCCCGCTCAACGACGCATGCGCTGCGAAGGTGCGCGGCAACTGTATCGAGCCGAAGGCGCACCGCGCTGCATACCGGCTCGCGTTCGCCCGCGGCACCCCCGGCATGAAGCAGCAGACCGCGTCGCGCTTCGTCCTCGAGGGGATGATCGAGCGCGAGCTGCTCATCGGCGAAGCCGAGCGCTTGGGGCTCACCGTCAGCGAAGACGAGATCACCGACAGCATCTTCCACGGTGACATCTACGTGAGCCTCCCGAGCGACAACCCCGCCGTCGCACGACAGGTGGGGCTCGACAACGGCAAGGTCAACGTCGATCACATCGTCCCCAACGGTTACAAGAACAAGGACACGAAGCAGTTCGATCTGAAGATCTACGAGCGCACCATCAAGCAGCTCGTGAACCGCTCGCCGTCCGAGTTCCGCGACTGGCAGGCGCGCGAGCTGCTCGCCGCGAAGATGCGCGACCTCATCAAGGCGCCCGTCCGCGTCGCCGATGAAGAGGCGTTCGATCGCTACGTCGACGAGCGCAGCACCGCGACAGTCGGCTACATCGTCGTGCGCAAGGGCTGGATCGAGAAGTACGCGATCAGCTCCGAGGGCAAAGACGTCGACGACTGGGCGAAGGCAAACGCCTCCAAGATCGTCGTCCCGGTCCGTCACATCCTCGTGAAGGCGGAGAAGGACAAGCCGGAGAAGCTCGAAGAGGCGCGGAAGAAGGCCGAGGAGATCCTCGAGCGCGTCAAGAAGGGTGAGGACTTCGCGAAGCTCGCCAAGGAGTTCTCGGACGACCCGGGCAGCAAGGACAAGGGCGGCCAGTACCCCGGCGAGATGGTCGAGAACTTCGTCCCCGAGTTCCAGAAGTCGGTCGAGGCCCTCAAGCCCGGCGAGCTCGATCAGAAGCTCGTCGAGACCTCGTTCGGCTTCCACATCATCAAGCGCGACCCGGCGACCCGCGAGGACATCCTCAAGGGATACAAGGCGACGAAGTCCGACGACCTCGCGAAGGCGATGGCGAAGGACATCGACGCAGAGATGAAGGCCGGCAAGTCGCCCGACGACGCCATCGCGGCTGCGATCGCCAAGTACGGCAAGTACACGCCGAAGCCGGAGAAGCCGGCCACCGCCGGCGAAGCCGATGCCGCGGCGCCCGCCGCCGAGACGTTCACCGCCGACAAGGACCCGCAGCGTCCGCAGTACCTCACGTCGAGCGCGTTCAACCGCGGCGGCGACCCGATCCCGGCGATCTCGGGCGAGGCCACGGAGTCGATCGTGAAGTTCGCGTTCGAGGGCAAGCCCGGCGAGGTCGCGCCGGAGCCGGTCCACACCGACGACGGCTACATCGTCGTGCAGGTGAAGGATCGCAAGCCCGCGACGAAGGAGGAGTTCGACAAGGAGCGCGACACGTACGTGCTCCAGCTCCTCGGCACGAAGCAGAACGAGGCGCTCACGTATTACGTCCGCCGCCTCCGCGAAGCCTCGAAGCAGGAGATCAAGGTCGACGAGAACAACCTCTTCGGCGCGAAGTCCGACGCGGGCGCGAGCCAAGAAGACGAGGACGAGTAACGTGGGAGCGCCGCGGCCGGCGGAAAAGGCGAACGTGGGAGCGTCGCGGCGCAGCAGCATCTCTCGCGCGGCGGACCAGCGCTCCACGTACCGCGTCGAGACACTCGACAACGGGCTGTCGGTCGCCGTCTCCCCGCAACCGCAGCTGCATCGCGCCCACGTCGCGCTTTATGTTCGCGTCGGCTCGCGCTTCGAGACCGAAGAGAAGAACGGTCTCTCCCACTTCCTCGAGCACATGCTCTATCGGGGCACGCCGCGCCTTCCGCACGCGCACGACGTGAACCTCGCGTTCGAGAGCCTCGGCGGTTACCTGTACGCCGCCACGCAGGTCGACTTCGGCGTCTTCTCGGTGACGCTGCCTGCGGAGACCCTGGCCGAGGCGACGAGCCTGTTCTCCGAAGTCATCATGGAGCCGACGTTCGCGGACATCGACGTCGAGAAGGAAATCGTCTGCGAGGAGATCCTCGAGGACCTCGACGACGAAGGGCGGATGATCGACGCGGACAACCTCTCGCGCCAGCTCATCTACCCGAATCATCCGCTCGGCTTCACGATCACGGGCGACGAGACGCGCGTGCGCTCGTTCACGCAGGCGATGCTCCGCGAGCACCACGCGAGGCATTACAACGCCGCGAACTGCGTGCTCGCCTTCTCGGGCGACGTGGATCCGGATCAGGCCATCGAGCTCGCGAACAAGCACTTCTCGCGCATGCCCCGCGGCGAGCGCGTGACGACGATCGCGCCGCAGCACTCGCAGAAGCATCCGCGCTTCGAGCTCGTCGAGAACGTGTCCAGCCAGACGGAGCTTCGCGTCTGCTACCGAGCGATCCCCGATCGTTCGGAGATGCGCGCGTCGATGGACATGTTGATGCGCATCCTCGACGACGGGATGTCGACGCGTCTCTATCATCAGGTCTGCGACAACAAGGGCCTCTGTTACGACGTGAGCGCGTCCTTCGACGGTTACGACGACGACGGCGTCCTCGACTTCGCAGCAGGCGTCCAGCACGCGCGCGCGGCGGTCGTCGCGAGCGAGATCACGAAGCTGCTCGCCGAGCTCGCCCGGACCGGACCGACCGAGGACGAGCTTGCCAAGGCGCGACGCCGTCACGGCTGGGACATGCGCTCGATGTTCGACTCGCCCGAGGAGCTCGCCGGATTCTACGCGGCAGGTATTCTCTTCGATCGGTTCGAGCTCCCGGAGGAGCGCGCCGCCAAGAATGCCGCGGTCACCCGGGAAGACATCCGCGCGCTCGCGGACATGCTCGCTCAGCCCGACCGGCTCAACGTGCTCGCCGTGGGCCTGCTCGACGACGGCGAGGACCGCCGCCTCGAGGACATGGTGAAGGGATACTCCCTTCGGTGAGCGCGCGACGTCAGCCCGTCGTGTGCCTTCGGTTCGCGCTCGGTCTCTCGTTGGCGTCGCTCGTCGCGTGCGGAGGCAATGCCCCTCCGGCGCAGACGCCGCCCGCACGCGCTCACGAAGCGCCGCCGGTCGCGAGCGTTCCCGACGCGCCGCCGCTGCTCGTCGAATACGTCGTCTTTCATCGCAAGTGGGTCGAGCGCCTCGCCCCCGCATCACCGCCCGACGTCGACGCGTGGAGCCGTGCGCCGGAGAACGCTGCGGCCGTGAGCGGGAATGCCCGGCACATCCTCTTCAAGGTGCCCGGCGGCGAGAAGGACCCGGGGCTCGCGGCGAAGAAGAAGGCGCAGGCCGCGCTCGATCGCCTGAAGCAGGGCGAGGACTTCGGCAAGGTGGCGAAGCAGCTCTCGGAGGACGCCGCCAGCAAGGACAGCGGCGGCGAATATCCTGCCGACCGAGTGAAGGAGCTGCCGCCGCCCGTCGCCAGCGCCTTCGCAGCGCTTGCACCGGGCGAGACGAGCGCCCCCGTCCGTTCGGCGGACGGCTGGCACATCGTGCGGAAAGAGCGCGCGTCCGACGATCGGATCGAGAGCGCTTACCGGAAGTCGAAGGCGCCAGAACTGACGAAGCGCCTCGGCGACGAGCTGCTCGAGCGTTTCAAGGCGAACATGCCGGCACGCGCTGCGATCGCCGAGGCCGTCCTCGCGGTTCTCGGCGAGCGCGGCGCGAGCGACGCGAGTCGGCCGACGGCGTCGGTCGTCGATCGCGACCGGCTGAAGCAGGTTCGACTTCCCGCCGCCGCCAAAGCCGCCATCGAGACGTTCGCGCACGGGGCCCGTCCCGGCGAAGCGCTTCCCTCGCCTGCCATCGACGGCGACGCCGTCGTCGTCGCGCGGGCGCGAGCGACCGCGGCCGCCGAGTAGCTCACCGTCGCGGAACGCCCACGAGGTGCGTGATCCGGATCGGCAGCGGTCCGACGCGTGTCGTCCCGATGTCCCACGCGAAGCTCTCGCTTCCAGGGACGCGCGCGACGAGCTCCTTCAGCTCGTCGGCCAGGTAGATCCGCAACATGGACATCACGCCGTCGAACAGCACGAGCCCAGGGATGAGCGGCAAAGCGTAGGTGAACAAGAGGCGTGACCAGCGGAACGGTCGCATGAACGGCGTCAACGCGAAGACGGCCGCGGCCTGGACAGGCATGAGCAACATCGACAGCGCGCGCTGGTCGACAGCCTCGAAGACGGCGATCGCGCGACGCTTGCGAACGGCGTCCGCGAGGATGGCGCTCGCCCGTTCCGGCGGGAAATGGTGAAAGGAGCTGAACATCGTGCGGACGCCGTCGAGCTCGGCGGGCACGTCGGTCGCGTCGATCGACGTCGATCGAAAACCGCATCGCCCGCCGCTCCGCTCGTGGATGGCGGAGAGCGCGCCGAGGTTCGGATAGAGATCCGTGAGCTCGACGTGAACGGGACCGCTCTTCGCGAGCTCTCGCTCGAGCGTCAGCCACGGACCGCCACCGCCGGAGCACAGATCGACGATGTTCGACGTTCCGGTCGCATCCATCGCGGCGCGGATCTTCGGTGCGACCACGTCGAACCCCCGCGTCGTGTTCGCGAGGAACCCGAGCCAGTCGGTCCCGCCGTCGCGCACGACGCGAGGGCACCACGGGAGATCTTCGATCTCGACGACCTGACGCCGACGCATCCGCATCCCGTAGCACGAGCGAACGCACGGGCGATGTGATTCGTAGCGGACCGCCGAGGTCGCCAGCACCAAGGCAGCGTCATCCCACAGAAGCGTTCGCATCGGTGGAGAGCATGTTGCTCTGTCCCCTGGCGTGAACCCGATCGCGCCTTCCAACCCCTCGTCCCTTCGTGAATTCGTGCTTCGCCGCGTGTCCCGCCTCACCCACGACGTGTGGGCGGGGCGACACGCGCTCGTGCTGCTCGCAGCGCTCTGCGGCCCGGTCGTCATGGCCGAGCCGTTCGCCGCCCGCGACGCCTTCGCCCAGGAGCATCCGCTCGAGACTGGAGCGGCGCTCGAGACGCGCAGCGAAGACGGCGCGACGTCGCTCTTGCCGATCGTGTCGGAGGCGCTCCACATCCGGCTCGACGACGGATTCGCGAGCACATGGCATCGACACGTCTTCCAGAACGAGAGCAAAGCTCGCCTGGAAGGCACCTATCGCCTGATGGTCGGCGAGGGTGCGACGGCGACCGGGTTCGCGTACTGGAACGGCGAAGAGAAGATCGTGGGTGAGGTCTTCGAGCGCGAGGCGGCACGCGAGATCTACGAAGCGCTGAGCGGTATGCAACGCGATCCGGGGCTCCTGGAGCAGACGGGTGAAGGCTCGTTCTCGTTCCGCGTGTTCCCGATCGAGCCGGGCGAGAAGAAGCGCATCGAGGTCTCGACGGGCCGGCTTCTCCAGCACCGTCGCGGCAAGGTCGAATATCGCGCACGCCTCTCGCGGAGCGACGCTTCGTTCGACATCGAAATCCGCGACGGACGTGGCGTCACGGGCCTCGAGAGCACCACCCACGCGCTCACGACCGAACCGCTCGACGGCGGAGGGATGAAGGTCACGATCGGAGCGCCGAAAGATTCGAAGAGCGCGACGCCAGAGCTCGTGCTGTCGTACGCGAACGCCGAGCACGAGGTGCTGCACGCGACGCTCCACAAGGGAGAAGGGTCCGGCTACTTCAGCGTCGCGCTCGGAACGAAGCCCGCCCCGGCCGCGGAGAAGCGGAAGCCCCACGACGTCACGCTGGTCCTCGATCGCTCGGGCAGCATGAGCGGTGAGCCGATGGAGGCCGCAAAAGCCGCGGCGAAGAAGGTGATCGATCAGCTCGAGCCGACCGACGCCGTCAACGTGATCGCGTTCGACGACAAGGTGGACGTGCTGTTCGACAAGCCTCGCGTTCTCGACGCGGCAACACGCGCGAAGGTCGAGGGATTCATCGGCAAGATCGACGCGCGCGGAGGCACCGAGATCGCCAAGGCGCTGGAACGCGCGCTCGCGGCGCAGACGAAGGACGCACGCCCTGACGTCGTGTTCTTCCTCACCGACGGGCAGTCGGACGGACCATCGGCGATCAAGGTCGCGTCCGCCGATCCGAGCGACACCGCCGTGTTCACGGTCGGTCTCGGGAGCGGCGTCGACAAAGCGCTCCTGAGCAAGATCGCATCGCTTCGGCACGGACGCTTCACGTTCGTCGCCGACGCCCGCGCAGTCGGCGCCGAGCTGCCGAAGCTCTTGGCGCAGCTCTCCCCCGCCGTTCTCACGGACTTGAAGCTGCACGCCGAGGGCGCGAAGCTCGACGAGATCTACCCGACGACGCTGCCGGACCTCTTCCAGGACGACGAGCTGCGCGTCTCGGGACGGGTCGAGGGCGCTGCGCCCGCGAAGATCGTCCTCGAAGCCAAGGACCGCGCCGGCGCCGCGAGGCGCTTCGAGGTGGGCGTCGATCCGACGTCGAAGAGCAGCCGGCCGTGGGTCGCGCGCACCTGGGCCCTCGCGCGCGTGGGCGATCTCCTCGAGCAGGAGCGCGGCAACGCGGACGACACCGAGCGTCGCCACATGCAGGACGAGATCGTCGACCTCGGGCTCACCTGGGAGCTCGTCACGCCGTACACGTCGTTCCTCGCGCTTCCGGAGAAAGAGATCACGAAGGAGCTGAGCGGCGCGGTCGGGACGATGCGCGAGCGCCGTGCAAAGCTGCTCGCGGCCAACAAAGATGCCGCCTCGCTCTCGCGCAGCGCGATGCCGCCCGGGGATCCCATCCTCAAGGTCCGCGCGCCGAAGACCGCGCGCCGGGTGACCGCGTACTTCCCGTTCGGCCTCACGCAGGACCTGTTCTGGGACGAGGGATCGGAGCAATGGCTCACGCGCTTCCTCGTTCCGAAGGACGTGGCGGACGGGACGTACGAGGTCCCGGTCGCGATCGTGCATCACGACGGCAGTGTGGAGGCGAGCGTGGCGACGTACACGATCGACGCCGAGGAGCCGACGTTCGAGGTCTTCGCCGAGATGCGTCCCGGTGGCGTCTTCGTGCGCGTACTGGTCGACGAGCCGGCGCTCGAGGTCCGCATCGGGACGCCGAGCGGCACGCTCGCGCTGACCCCGTCTCCGTCGGCAGAGAAGCTCTCGTTCGAGGGTTTCGTTCCGCTCGCCGTCGGAGAGCACGCGCTCCGCGTGGTCGTCGCCGATCGCGCGCGGAACGAGAGCGACAAGTCCGTTCGCCTGACGGTGGCGCGATGAGCTGGAAAATCAGCGCCATCGTGGCGGCCGCCCTGCTCGTCCCGATCCCGCGCACGGTCCTGACGAAGCCCGCTCCCGTCCCGCCGCACGTCTCGAAGCTCACGACGAGCCCGGCGCCCGCGCCCGTCTTCGAAGGGCGAACCATCGCGCCGCTCGAGATCTGGAGCTCGGCACGGGACGCCCGCGCGCTCGCGGCCGACGACACGTTCGTCTGGGTCGCGACGGGCGGCGGCCTCGATCGTTACGTGCGGACGACGCGCGAGCGGCGGCACATCGGCGTCGAGGACGGGCTCGACACGCTCGACGTGCGCTCGGTCGAGGCGAACGCGACGGGGATCGTCGTCCAGACCGCAACGTCGCGGTGCACGTCCACCGGCGAGCGGTTCACGTGCACGCCGTCGAAAGCGCCTCCTGCGAAGGCGACGAACCTCGCGCTCTTCCAAGGGTACCCCGTCACCGCGCGGCTTCGTGTCGGCGGTGACGCCTACGTGACGACGCGCGGCGGCGGCGCCTTCTTTGCCCCGGGCGACGACGCATCGAAAGCGAAGGCGCTCACGAAGAACGCGGACGATCCGGCGAGCTTCGTTCACGCGGGCGCCGTCTTCCAGGGCGCGCTCTGGCTCGGGACCTTCGATGACGGGCTCCATCGCGTGCCGCTCGGTCCGGACGGACGCCCGAAAGGACCGCTCGCGACGAGCGCGAGGCGCGTCGCGAGCCCCGCGCGTCTCGTGAACCGGCTCGTGGCGACGACCGGCAAGGACGCTGCCCTCTACGTCGGCGCGAGCGAGGGCCTGTTCGTCACCCGCGACGGTGCAACGTTCTCACGCGTGCCGGCGATCGCTCCGCATGCGATCACCGGGCTCGCCGTGACGGACAAGCACCTCTGGGTCGTGTCGACCGAAGCACTCTATCGCTTGCCACTCGACGGAAAGGGCCGCGTCCAGAGATCGACCGTTCGACCTGCTGGTACACACGCCATCCAGGACGTCGCCGTCGACGCACGAGGCACGGCATGGCTCGCAACGGAAGACCGCGGCGTCGTCCGCGTCGATGAAGACGGCACCGTCCACGGGTACGACCGCATCGCCGGTCTTCCGTCGAGCTGGTTCGTTGCGGTCGACGTCGACGGGAGCGGCGGCGCCATCGCGACGTCGCTACGTCACGGCACCGTCCACATCGCGCCCGACGGCACCTGGTCGACGGTGGACTGGACTCCGAGCGCGTGGGGACTCGGCGTGCGCCGCGAGGCGCACCGCACGTGCGTCGCGACGCAAGGTGGCGCGAGCTGCAAGACCAACAGCGGCGAGCACGAGTCGCTCGCTCTCCTTCCGGATCCGCGCGTACACGTGCTCCTGCCGCTCGGGGCGGTGACGCTCGTCGGCACGGAAGCGGGCATCGCGCTGTACGCGCTGTAGCGCCGCTCCGTAAGGTCACGCGCACGCCGCGCGCCTCACTTGCCGAGGACGATGACCCCGAGCGGGGGCAACATCACGACGATCGAGCTCGGGCGTCCGTTCCACGGATACGGGACGGCTTCCACGCCACCCATGTTTCCGTGACCGCTGCCGCCGTAGTCGGCCGCGTCGCTGTTGAACAGCTCGCGATAGCGGCCGCCTCGTGGCACGCCGATCCGGTACTGGTGACGCGGAACGGGCATGAAGTTGCACGCGACCACGGCGATGTCGTCGCTCGAGCCCCCGCCCTTCCGGAGGAACGTGATGACGCTCATCGCGGCGTTCGAGCCGTCGATCCACTCGAAGCCGTTCGGCGACGCGTCGCCGACATGCAGTGCCGACATCTCGCGATAGACGCGATTGAGATCGCCGACCATCCGCGAGATGCCTGCATGTTCTCGCTCCCGCGCGAGATGCCAGTCGAGGCTACGGTCGTGGTGCCACGGCTCCCACTGGGCGAACTCGTCCCCCATGAAGAGGAGCTTCTTACCAGGCTGCAGCCAGCCCATCGCGTAGAGCAGGCGTAGGTTTGCGAGCCGCTGCCACGGATCGCCGTGCATCTGCTGCAGCAGCGATCCCCCTCGCTCTGCGATGACGTCGTCGTGGGAGAGCGGCAAGACGAACGCCTCGTTGGCGGCATAGATCGAGCGGAAGGTCAACGCGCCCTGGTGACGGGGCCGTTCGTTCGGATCGAGGGCCAGGTAGCGCCGCATGTCGTGCGAGAAGCCCATGTCCCACTTGAGGTCGAATCCGAGGCCGCCCTGTGCAGCGCCGCGCGTGACGCCTGGCCACGCCGACGAGTCTTCGGCCGCGAGCACGATGTCCGGGTGCTCGAGCTTGAGCGTCCCCGTGAGCTCGCGCAGGAACTCGACGCCTTCGAGGTTCTCGCGGCCTCCGAGCTCGTTGGGCGTCCACGTACCCGGAGCTCGTTGATGATCGCGGTAGAGGATGCTCTCCACGCCGTCGACGCGCAGGCCGTCGGCGTGGAACTGCTCGATCCAGAACATCGCGCTCGAGAGGAGGAAGCTCCGCACCTCGGGGCGCGCGAAGTCGAAGAGGCCCGTGTTCCACGTCGGGTGAACGGCGCGTGACGCGTCCGCCGGCTCGAACGTCGGCCCGCCGTCGAACATGGCGAGGCCGTGTTCGTCGCGCGCGAAGTGTGCGGGCACCCAGTCGAAGATGACGCCGATCCCGGCCTGATGGAGCGTGTCCACGAGGTACATGAGGTCGCTCGGCGTGCCGTAACGGCTCGTCGCGGCGAAGAAGCCGGTGACGCTGTAGCCCCACGATCCGTAGAACGGATGCTCGAGGACGGGCATGAGCTCCACGTGGGTGAAGCCCATCTCCTTCGCGTAGGCCGCGAGCGGAGCTGCGATCTCCCGGTACGTGAGGAAGCGATTGCCCTCTTCGGGGACGCGTCGCCACGAGCCGAGGTGCACCTCGTAGATGCTCATCGGCCGGTCGAGGCGCGCGTGCTCGGCGCGTGTGCTCATCCAGCCGGCGTCGCCCCATGCGTGTTCCATCGACGCGATCATCGACGCGTTGCCCGGTGCGACCTCGGAGGAGAACGCGAACGGATCGGCCTTGTCGCGCGTCTGGCCGTTCCCGGTGACGCGGTACTTGTAGCGCTGCCCCACGCGCGCTCCGCGCACGCGCCCCGCGAAGAGGCCCGTACCCTCGACGCGTACCAGCGGCGTACCTGCCCAGGCGTCGAAGTCTCCGATGACGTCGACGCGTTCGGCGTTCGGCGCCCACACGGCGAAGTTGGTCGTGCCGTCGACGTGCGGATGCGCGCCGAGCATCCCGTCGGCGTGGGTCGCCTTTCCTTGAGCGAAGGCGATGAGCGCAGGAGACCGAGGATCGAGCGTCGGCGGCTCGACCGTCGCAGGGAGGGCGGAGGTGACCGCCTCCGCGGCGCCGGCCGCCGGAGCTTCCGCGGTTCGAGGCTCCGCTGGCGCCGGCTCGTTCTCGAGCAGCTCCCGGATGCCTTGCAGCGGGATCTCGACCCAGTCCGGACGATTGTCGAGCTCGTAACGAACCTCGTAGACGCTCTTCTCGAGGAGGTAGAGGTCGAGGAGCGCATGCGTGACGAGCCGCGAGGCCGGAAGGACGATCGTCCCTTCGACGGCCCCGAGCCAGCCGCGAAGGAAGGACGCCGTCACGGCGCGGTACCAGAGCGTCGCCCAGGGCGCGACCGCGGCGCGCGCCGGCTCCGGACGCGCGCGCACGGCCGACACGATCGCGTAGTGATAGGAGCGCAACATCCCGGCGACGTCGACGAGCGGTGAACGCTTCGACTTGCGCTCGTCGAGCGAGCGCGCCGGCTCACCCTCGAAGTCGATGATGACGAAGTCGTTGCCGGTGAAGAGGACCTGCCCCAGATGCAGGTCGCCGTGGACCCGCATGCGGATCGTTCCCTCTCCGAGCCGCACCGCATCGGCCAGGCGCGCTTCGAGCGCGCGTTCGCGCGAGCGAACGGCCGCGAACGCGTCACGTGCGCCTGCACCAAGGGAGCTCGTCCCCGTGCCGACGTGAGCGAGCGCACGCTCGAGGCTCGTCGCGACCTCGCGCGCGATGCGCGTGCGCGTCTCTGCATCCAGGGGCTCCGGCAAGAAGCGCGGATCGCCGGCCGCAGACGCCAGCGCCACGTGCATCTCACCGACCCGACGCCCGAGGAGCGCCGCGAGCTCGACGTATTCCCCTGCCGCGGCGGCCGCGTCGAGCGGCAGCGACTCCGAAGCCCGCGTGAGCAGATCGCCTTCGATTCGTGGAGGTGCACCGTCACGCTGCGCGGCCGCGGTGAGCCATCCGTCGAGGACCTCGAGGACGTGCCGCCACGCGTCTCCTCGGTTGGGGACGAACGCATGAACGAGCCCGAGGGTGGACGGCTCCATGCTCGGCCCCCGCACGCCGCGCGCAGGACGGACGTCGACCCAACCACCGAGCACGGGAGCGTGCGCGTAGCCGGCGGTCGTCAGGACGCGGCCGACCTCGAGGTCCGGGCTCTCGCCGGGATCGAGCTTGCGAATCACCTTACCGACGAAGCGGTCGCCGTAGAGGACGCTCGTGTTCGTCTGCTCACCTTCGACGGGTTTCGGGCCGAGATCGCGCGGGCCGAGCTCGGTTCGCGCGTGCTGGAGGGACGCGAGCGGATGAAAGCCGAGTACGAGGCCGGAGTCTTCGATGGCGCCGCCGCGCGCGATCGCGTCGAGCCAGGATGTGAGGAAGCCTTCGATCGAGAGCGCGTCGACGACGAGCCCGGAGACCGGGCGCGATCGTCCGTTGGTCACCGTCACCTGGAGTGGGAGCACCACCGCGTGCGGGCGCCGGGCGCGCAAACGAGCCGCGTCGTCGCCGCTGACGAACGCGAGCGGCAAGACGTACAGGTCCCGCGAGCCGTCATCCAGCGCGAGCTCGACGAGGGCCACGCGCGCGTTCGTCGCAGCGCCGCGGCCGGTGCCGTCGAACATGAGGACGAAGGGCATCGTAAACGCCGCTGCGATGCGTGCCGCCTGCACGCGCTTCGTCTTCGTCCGGTACCAGCGTCGTGCCGCGATGTAGGCCGGCAGGATGCGCTCGAGCTTCGCGCGCATGCCTGCCTCGAGATCGAAGATGGCGTCCCAGCGGCCGGATACTTCGACAGGCGTTGCGTCGTACGTGGGGCGAGAGTTCACGTGGCCTCCGTCTTCGGATGACGCGCAAGCACGCCATCGCCGTCATCGCTGCAGCTCTGTTCGGGTCAGAGGAAGTATTCGAAGTCGCGCTCCGAGCGGACCTTGCGGCGCACCACGAAGATGCTCGCCGGGAAGAGCGCGGGGTCGAGCTCGACGTACGCTCGGTTCGAGCTCCAGTGATACCGGCTGTCGCTCAGCACGTCGTGCGCCTGGAAGGTCTCGCCATGGCCGACACCGAGAGCGTCGAGCTCGAGATCGATCCATCCAGAGTGACGGTGCTTCGGGTCCATGTTCGCCACCACGAGGACGACGTTCTCTCCGCTACGCTTGCTGTACGCCATGATCGCGTCGTTGTCGGTGCGGTGGAACGTGATGTCGTTCGTCTGCTGGAGAGCGGGGTTCTCTCGTCGCACGCGATTGACGAGCGTGATGACGTCGCGGAGCGAACGCGGATCGTCGAGGTTCCAGGACCGCAGCTGGAACTTCTCGTTGTCGATGTACTCCTCGGCACCGGGGCGCGCGACATGCTCCATGAGCTCGAACGGCGGGCCGTACATGCCGTAGTTGCTCGAGAGCGTCGCGGCGAGGACGAGCCGCAGAAGGAACATCGGCCTGCCGCCGTGCTGGAGGTGCTCCGGCAGGATGTCGGGCGTGTTCGGCCAGAAGTTCGGACGATAGAACTCGGAGACGGGCGGCTTCGTCAGCTCTCGGAGGTAGACCTCGAACTCGTGCTTGGTGTTCCGCCAGGTGAAGTACGTGTACGACTGCGTGTAGCCACCCTTCGCCAGCGCGTACATCAGCTTCGGCCGCGTGAAGGCCTCCGCGAGGAAGATCGTCTCCGGATGGCGCTCCTTCACCTGAGTGATGCACCACTCCCAGAAGCGAAGGGCCTTCGTGTGCGGGTTGTCGACGCGGAACACGCGGACGCCCTGGGTGCACCAGAAGACAAAGACGTCGAGCAGCTCGGTCCAGAGAGCTTCCCAGTCCTTGCACTCGAAGTCGAACGGGTAGACGTCCTGGTACTTCTTCGGCGGGTTCTCGGCGTATTGAATCGTGCCGTCCGGCCGCTGGATGAACCAATCCGGGTGCTCTTCGACGTACGGGTGATCCGGCGAGACCTGGAATGCGATGTCCATCGCGATCTCGAGCTTCTTCGCGCGGGCGGCGTCGACGAGGCGGCGGAAGTCGTCCAGGGTGCCGAGCTCGCGGTGCACGGCCTTGTGTCCACCGCCGTCGCCTCCGATCGCCCAGGGGCTGCCCGGATCGTTCGGCCCGGCCGTCAGCGTGTTGTTCGGCCCCTTGCGGAACGCCTTGCCGATGGGGTGGATCGGCGGGAGGTACAGGATGTCGAATCCCATCGACGCGACGTAGTCGAGCCGGCCTTCGACGTCGCGGAAGGTGCCGTGCTTGCCTGGCGCGCCACACGACCGAGGGAAGAGCTCGTACCACGCACTGAAGCGCGCCAGCGTCGGATCGACGACGAGCGGAAAGGCCTCGGTGCGCGTCGCATTCTCCAGATCGGGCGCGCCGTCCATCGCGCGGACGACGAGGTCACTCGTGGCGGCCGCGAAGCGCTCCGCTTGCGGTCGGTCGGCAGTGGCAGCCATCGCCGCGCCCTCGTTCAAGAGCGCACCGACCCCCGGAGACGCTCGCCGAGCTCCCTCCTCGAGCAGCCGCGAGCCGATGAGGAGCTCGACACCGATGTCCTGCCCGGCGGCGAGCTTCTTCTCCGTGCCGCGGCGCCAGGTCGTGAACGCGTCGATCCATGCCTCGAACAGGAGCTCCCACCGGCCGATGGCGTCGACGACGAACGAGCCGCGCCAGCGATCGTTCTGCGCAGCGGCGAGTGGTGCGTTCCGCCACGCGGTCTCGCCCACGCGACGAAACAGCACGCGGCCCGCGATCGCGTCATGGCCATCGGCGACGAGATCGCACCCCGCGACGACGCGATCACCGACGACGCGCTTCGCGGGATAACGCCCGCCATCCACGGTAGGGCTAGGACTCTCGATGAGAACTCGTCGCCGTCCACCTTCCGGGGGCTTCACGTCGTTGCGCGCGGGCTTCATGCGTCTCGCTTTTCCTCCGGGTCCCGGCCCCGCGCGGATGCGAACGGCACGCCAGCGGCACACGCGTGTGCGGTGACGGAGCTTGGCGTCATCGCCGGCTCGTGCTGGGATGGACGTCGTGGATGCAGGACTGCATCGACTGGTGCGCGAAGCCCTCGGAGCGCTCGGCATCGAGAAGCTCGTGCTCGCCATCCACGACGTGAGCTTCCCGAGCACCGCCGACGAAGACATCGGTCGCGGCTCGCCGTACTCGAAGGGTGCTGCGGCCTTCTTCGAGTTCACTGCGGAGCTCGGCTTCGACGGCGTGCAGCTCGGCCCACAAGGACAGGTCTCCCCCGGGAACCTCTCGCCATACGACGGATCCGTCTTCTCGAAGTCCATCGCGTCGCTCCCGCTCGCGAGCTTCGGCTGGGACGACGAGCTCGTTCCTGCGGCGGTGCTCGAAGACGCGGTCGCACGGACGCCGGCTGGGAACGCGCGCGCGCATCATGCCCACGCCTTCGACGTCAGCGCCCGGGCGCTCGGCCTGGCGTGGGCGAGCGTATGCAAGGGCCTCGAGCGCGACGCCCCCAAGGCCCGCGCCCTCGGGGCATCGACGACCGCGTTCGCCGAGCATGCGCCGTGGGTCGTTCACGACGCGCACTTCGAGGCGTTCGCGACCCTCCACGGGACTGACGACTTCCGTCGATGGCCAGAAGACGATCGCGCGCCGTCCGAGGCCCGCATCGCGAATGTCGTGGCGGAGCAGCGCGCGATCGTCGAGGCGTGGATCTTCGGCCAGTTGCTGCTCCATCGGGCGCACGAAGGCCTCCGCGAACGTCTCGCGGCGCTCGGTCTGCGCCTCTATGGCGATCTCCAGGTTGGACTTTCGCTGCGCGATCGTTGGGCGCGGCCGTCGTTGTTCCTTCCGCGGTACGCGCTAGGAGCGCCGCCGAGCCGGACGAATCCGGAAGGGCAGCCGTGGGGCTATCCGGTGCTCGATCCTCGGCAGTACCTCACGCGCTTCGTGCCGCCGGATGCCGACAGTCCGGTCCTCGCCTTCGTTCGCGCACGCGTGATGAAGCTCTTCGACGAGTTCGACGGGCTGCGCATCGACCATCCACACGGCCTCGTGTGTCCATGGGTCTACGACGCGACCGGCCCCGACGCGCATGCCGCCGTCGTCGCGGGGGCGCGGCTCTTCGAGACGCCGGCGAGCTCGGTCCACCCCGCGCTCGCAGCGTTCGCGATCGCGCGCCTCGAGCAGCTCAATCCCCGTGTCTCTGCGTACGACGACGACCGCGTGCGGGATCTCGACGGCGCCCAGATCGACGAATATTCGCGGCTCGTCGACCTCGTCATGGAGAGCGCCCGGTCGCGGGGTCGCGCTCCCGGCGACGTCCTGTGCGAGGTGCTCAGCACCTGCCCGCGTCCGCTCGCGTGTGTCATGAAGAAACACGGCCTCGGTCGGTTCCGCGTGACGCAGAAGGCGAGCCTCACGGATCCGCGAGACGGCTATCGCGGGGAGAACGCGCAGCGCGCCGACTGGACGATGATCGGCAACCACGACACGCCGCCGCTCCGGAACGTGGTCGAACGCTGGACGGCTGCCGGGACGCTCGACGCGCGAGCGGCGTACCTCGCGAGCCGTCTCGAGCCCGATCCGTCGATGCGCGAGACGATCGCGCGGTGGCTGCTCTCCCATCCCGCGCGGCTTGCCACGGGGATGTTCGCCGAGCTGCTCGTCGGGCCCGCCGCGAACGTCCTCGTGTTCTGGGCCGACCTCTTCGGAGAGCGCGAGTCCTACAACACGCCTGGCGTGGTCAGCATGGACAACTGGAGCATGCGCGTCCCGCGGTCGTTCCGCGAGACCTACCGCGCGCGCGTCTCCTCGGGCGAAGCGCTCGACGTCCCGTCGGCGCTGGCGCTGGCGCTCCGCGCACGCGGGGTGGCCGCAGAATCACCGCTGCTCCAGGCGATCACTTCCCGCGCGCGCTGGACGTTTGCGTAGCGACTCGACGTCTTCGCGATCGCCGCAGGGACGCTCGACTGCTCGGAATGGGGACACACGCTCTGGACGCGCCCGGGACACCGCCTACAGCGGAGGCCGAGAGCGCGGCGGGACCGAAGGCCCCGACGTCAGAGAAAGTCGATCAGCAGCGCCGCGAGCGCCTCTGGCTTCGTCCAGTGCATCATGTGCCCCGCCCCTTCGAGCGTCGCACGCTCGACGCGAGCGAACGCGGCGAGGCGCTCTTCTTCGTCGGCCACGTGGAATCCGGTCTCGCCGCCCGAGACGAAGAGGACCGGACACGTCACGCGCTTCGCGAACTCGATGAAGAGCTTCGCGAAGAACGGCACTGGCGACGTGGTTCGATGGATCGGGTCGGAACGCCAGACGACGTCGTCACCGCTCTCGACGTGCACCTCGGGAGCAACCTCACGAGCCTCACGAACCAGATGTGGCAGCCGATGATCGAGCACCTCGCTCGGCACCCTCGGATGATTCGTCCTCAGGCGGCGGCTAGCGTCCTCGCGCCGCATCGGCGTGGGCTCTGCGCGTGCGCGCACCGCCCTCACCTCTTCGATCCAGCGGCGCATCCGGATCGGTCCGACCTCCCACGGATTGTCCGGGGGTCCGAGGCCCTCGAGGTTCGCGAGGCGCACGACGTTCTCGGGGAACGCTCCGGCGTACAACGTCGTGATCGTCCCGCCCATCGAGTGGCCGACGAGCGCCAACCGTTCGCCGGGCGCGAGAACGTCGACGATCTCGGCGAGGTCGGCGACGTAGTCGGAGAAATGATAGTAGCTTCCCCGCGGCGCTCGATCGCCGTCGCCGAACCCGCGCATGTCCGGAGCGAGGACGCGGTGGCCCCTCTCCGCGATCGCGGGCGCGACCCGATCCCACGTCCCGGCGGCGTCGAGGTAGCCATGAACGAGCACGACCGTGCTTCGCGAAAAGGATGCGCTCGCGCCGCTCGTCCATTGCAGAACGCGATGCTCGAGCCCGTTGGCGCGGACCCGAAGCGTACTTTCCGAGACTGAGCCTTCCGCCATCGCGCGGCACAGAGTACGCTGGCGCACCGCTGATGGCCCACACGATCACGCTCATCCCGGGGGATGGCATCGGACCCGAAGTGGCCGACGCAACGCGACGAGTCCTCGCCGCGTCAGGCGTCGCCATCGAATGGGAGGTCCAAGAGGCCGGCGCTGCCGTCGCCGAAAAGCGCGGGACCACACTGCCGGACGAGGTCCTCGACTCGATCCGTCGGAACAAGGTCGCGCTCAAAGGTCCGATTGGCACGCCGATCGGCAAGGGATTCCGTTCCGTGAACGTGACCCTGCGCCAGGCGCTCGACCTCTACGCCAACGTCAGGCCCGTCCGGAGCCTTCCGGGAATCGAGCCGCGCTTCGAGGGCACGGACATCGTCATCGTCCGCGAAAACACCGAGGACCTCTACGCGGGCCTCGAGCTGATGATCATGCCGGGCGTTGCGCAGTCGATGAAGCT
The DNA here is from genome assembly GCA_023423895.1 of Pseudomonadota bacterium. GTDB lineage: Bacteria > Myxococcota_A > Polyangia > Polyangiales > Polyangiaceae > Labilithrix. The sequence continues at coordinate 47,702 of JAFAER010000045.1, read as the reverse complement.
CATCACGGAGCGCGCCTGCCTCCGCATCTGCGAATACGCCTTCGACTACGCCGAGCGGCTCAACCGCAAACGCGTCACGGTCGTACACAAAGCGAACATCATGAAGCTCTCGGACGGGCTTCTGCTCGAGTGCTTCCGCAAGATCGCGCTCAAGCACCCCCGCATCGAGCCGCACGAGGTCATCGTCGACGCGTGCGCGATGCAGATGGTGAAGAACGCCAACAAGCTCGACGTCATCGTCACGGAGAACCTCTACGGTGACATCCTGAGCGATCTCGGAGCGGGCCTCGTCGGTGGGCTCGGCATCGTGCCGGGCGCCAACATCGGCGTCGATGCGGCGGTGTTCGAGGCCGTCCACGGAACCGCGCCGGACATCGCCGGCATGGGCCTCGCGAATCCGACGGCGCTCATCCAGAGCGGCGTCATGATGCTCCACCATCTCGGGGAGCACACGGCGGCGCACAAGATCGAAAAGGGACTGCTCTCCACGTTCGAGAGCGGGGTCCGCACGGCCGATCTCGGCGGCACCGCCGGCACGGAGGAATACACCCGAGCGCTCTGCGAGGCAGTCGGGCGCGCGTGATGCGAGGCCGGCAGCCTCGAGGGGGACGGCGTGCACGGTCAAGAAGCTCTCGTCTTTCTCCTCTCGCTGGCGACGCTGCTCGGTGTCGCGCGCCTGCTCGGAGAGGTCGCTCGGAGCATTGGTCTGCCGCTCGTCGTCGGCGAGCTTCTCACCGGGATCCTCCTCGGCGCCACGGGGCTCCAGCGTATCGCGCCGAGCGCGCACGCCTGGCTCTTCCCGCCGGCGGGCAGCGCAGCGGCGGACATGCTCGCCGGCTACACGACCATGTCGGTCGTGTTGCTCCTCGTCGTCGCCGGGCTCGAGGTCGATCTCGGCATCGTCAAGCGTCGCGGGAAGAACGCCGTTCTCGTTGCGGCCCTCGGCATCTTGATGCCGCTCGCCGGAGGCCTGGCCCTCGGGCATCTCGTTCCCGACGACGCCATCGGCGCGTCGGCGGACCGCAACCTGTTCGCCATCTTCCTCGGCGTGGCGCTCTCCATCTCGGCATTGCCGGTCATCGCGAAGACGTTGCTCGACCTCGGGCTGTTCAAGACCGACGTCGGCCTCCTCGTGATGACGGTCGCGATGCTGGACGACCTCGTCGGCTGGGTGGCCTTCAGCATCCTGCTCGGGCCGATGCGCGGCGGCAGCGTCGATTTCGGCATCCTTGCCCGCACGATCGTCCTTGCGACCGTCCTCGCCGTCGTTCTGCTCGTCCCCGGCCGACGCCTGATCGATCGGGTCCTGTCCGTCATCGAGCAGCATGGTGAGCTCGCCCCTGGCAGGATCCTCTCGTTCGTCGCCGTGCTCGCGATGCTCGGCGCAGGAGCGACACAAGCGATCGGCATCCACGCGGTGCTCGGAGGCTTCCTCGTCGGCGTCGCGTTCGGCGACTCTCCACGACTGCGCGAGCGTACGCGGCAGACGATCCACCAGTTCGTCACCAACGTCTTCGCGCCGGTGTTCTTCGCCTCCGTCGCGCTCCGTGTCGACTTCGTGAGCAGCTTCGACCTCGGGCTTTGCCTCGTCGTCTTCGCCGTGGCCACGGCAGCGAAGCTCATCGGCTGCGCAGGCGGCGCGCGGCTCACCGGCGTGCCGTGGCGCGAGGCGCTCGCGATCGGGTTCGGGCTCAACGCCCGCGGCGCGATGGAGATCATCTTGGCCCTCCTCGCGCGCGAGGCGAAGCTCATCAACGACAGCGTCTTCGTCGCGCTCGTGACGATGGCGGTGGGCACCTCCATGCTCGCGGGGCCGGCGATGAAGCGCCTTCTCTACCCGAAGCAGCGCGGTCCCCAGCCGAGCGCCGACGATGCCGCAGGCCTCGTTCGCGACGGTGCTTTCGTCCCGGTCCTGACGTCGTCGACGTCGGCGCGCGCGATCGAGGAGCTGGGACGCGCGCTCCGTCCAGCGCTCGGAGACCTCGTCGAGCCTGCGCTCATCTCCGTGCTCGAACGAGAGCTGGTCGCGCCGACGGGCCTCGGTGACGAGGTCGCGATCCCGCACGCGCCCGTCGAAGGACTGAAGAAGGCGGTCGTGGCGCTCGGACTTTCCCCGAGCGGGATCGATTTCGACGCCCCAGACGGGCGTCCAGCGAAGATCGTCTTCTTGCTGCTCCTGCCTCCCCGCGCATACGAGAAAGAGGTACGCGTGCTCGCGGCGCTCGCGCGGTCGGTCTTCGACGCCAAGGCGCGGGAAGCGCTCCTCGAGACGAAGACGGCGGAGGAAGCCGTCCGTTGCCTGGACGAGCACGGCCGCCGGATCGCCGGCAAGGCGGAGAGCACGCGCGCCCCCAGCATCGGCGACATGTGAAGCTGCCGCGGCTCCACGAAGCTCTTCCGGCAGTCGACACGGGCGTCGGCCCGATCTAGACAGCCCTCGTGCTTCTCGCCACATGGAACGTGAACGGCATCCGCGCTCGGTCACAACGCCTGGCTGAGTTCCTCGCCGAACGCCAGCCGGACGTCGTCTGCCTCCAGGAGCTCAAGATCACCGAGGACGAGTTCCCCCATCTCGAGCTGCGCGCCTCCGGCTATCACGCGGTGCTCGCGGGCCAACAAGGATGGAACGGTGTTGCCGTCATCGCAAAGGAGCGCCCGGAGCTCGTGATGCGCGAGCTCCCCAGAGCTGCGGAGCACGGAGCGCGCTTCGTCGTCGCGAAGGTGCATGGCATCGAGGTCGCTAGCGTGTACGTGCCGAACGGCAAGACGCTGAGCCACGCCGACTACAAGGTGAAGCTGGGCTGGCTCGAACGGCTCGCACACCACATCGAGTCACGCGCCGATCGCGACGCGGCCCTCGTCGTCGGCGGCGACTTCAACGTCTGCTGGACGGATCTCGACTCGTATGGCGGCATCCGCTTCAAAGGAAAGATCTTTCACACCGACGAGGAGCGCGCGCTCCTCACGCGACTCCGAGAGGCCGGCCTCGTCGATCTCTATCGCACGCGCTACCCGGACGATCCCGGCTTCTCCTGGTGGGACTATCGCGCGGGATCCTTCCACAAGAAGGAGGGGATGCGTCTCGATCTCCTGTTCGCCACGCCGGGCGTCGCGAGCCGCGTGACCGACGTCTACGTCGACCGCGACTACCGCAAGAAGGGCAAGACGTCGGGTGCCATTCCGTCCGATCACGCTCCGGTCGTCGCCGTCCTCGATTGATCGAGGAGACCGCCGCTTGGATTGACGACGCGCGAAGGCCGTCGACGATCGGCGACGGCTCGTCGTCGCTCTCGCTCGATTCGTCCGAGGTGCTCGCAGGCGAACGGAGCACTGATATCGTCTCCCCATGGCGAAGCCCTGGGTGGTCGGCGCAATCGCATTCCTGCTCGGAGCCGTGACGACCAGCGGGGCATGGACAGCGTTCCCTCCACAGAGGTCTGCGCCGTCGCCGGTCGGTTCGGTCACGCCCGAGCCCGCGACCGACGCGGACGAGAGCGCCCTCGCGAAGGCGAACGCGAACCTGACCGCCGCGCTCCACGAATGCGATCGAAGGCTCGCGGAGCTCGGCGAACAACCCGTCGGCACGGCCGCAGCGCCCGCGTCGGCAGCGCCCGCACCGGCCGACTCCGGCGGGCGCGCCCGACGACGCGAGCGCGGGCCGATGACGAAGGAAGATTGGGAGCGCATGGCCGAGACCGGTGTCGTCCCGACGCGCATCCCGTGCATTCGCGACACGCCGTGGGTGCCGAACGAGCGCGTCGTCGACCGCCTCGGGCTGGCGCCGCAGGACACGGATGCACTGCAGGCGGCCTACGAGGCGTCCAACAAGCGAATGACCGATCAGATCAAGCCGCTCTGCGCGCAGGTGCTCGGCAGCGCCGAAGCGGCGGACAAGGTCGGGATCAGCTCCTGCATCGACGTCATCGGCAACAGCGCGCGGAAGACGAATCCGGATGCGACGAAGGCGGCGCTCTCGCGCGTCGCCGAGGTCCAGGCTGGAAAGCGTGAGGCGCCGAAATCGGTGGGCGAGATGCCTCCCGTGGAGCAACTCGCGCTCCTCCTGACGAAGGAGTCGAAGACGTTCGAAGACGATCTGGCGCAGAAGCTCGGACCGGAGGACGCGAAGCGCCTCGCGTCAGCGCCCGAGCTCTGCTCCGATCGCCACATGTTGCGCTCCGGCGACGTCGATCCGAGCGCGTTCGGTCGGCGCGCACGCTGAACGACGCTTCGCATCAACCGACGAACAAGAGAACAAGGGAAGGAGCTTGCTCACCAGCTCACGAGGGTGCGCGTTCCAAGCCGCATCCATCGCGAGGTGTGGAGGTCTGGCGCATCCGGAGCACGTCCTCGCACCATCGCGGGCGGAGTCGCCGAGATCGTCCGTCGACACGGGAGCATCCCCCTTTCGGGGCATTCCCCCACGACGCGAAGCAAGGCAGGATCAGCGCCGCGCCTCGTGACGTGACGAGCGTTCTCGTCGACGCACCGCTGGGGAGACATCGAGCATGATCATCGTCTACGGCACACGCTGCTACGGCCGCACGGATGTCATCGAGGGACTGGGGCACGTCAGCTGCCGCTTCTTCCACCTCATGTTCGTCCCGCTCGTCCCGTTCGAGACGGTGTTCCTCGTCGGTGAGGACGGCGGGGTGAAGCTTCCCTTCAGCTTCAAGGCGGCCGCGAGCGGATGGCTGCGCGGTGGCGCGATTCTGAGCGGCCTCGGCTGCATCGCCGGAGCATTCGGCGCCTTCGCCGACGGCCTCGCGTTGCTCGGGATCGCGTTGCTCGTCATGTCGGCGCTTTCGTTCGGGGCCTTCCCGCTCGTCGGGATGCTCTTCGGTCGCTGCTCGAACGCCCGACGCGCAGAGCTCATGGCGGCCATCGGGATCGAGGCGGGTGACATGGCGGCGCCCGACCAGTCCCCGCATGGTGCCCCCATGGCGATGGGCTACGGCGCTCCGCCCGCGCCCGCGATGGGCTACGGCGCTCCGCCCGCGATGGGCTACGGCGCTCCGCCGGCGATGAACCATCCCGCGATGGGCGCGCCCCCGGGTCCGCCTCCGCCGGCGGGGGGGTTCGGCCAGCCCGCGTACGGGGCTCCGCAGCCGCAGCCTTATGGCGCGCCGCAAGCCCACCACCAGCAGCAGCCTTATGGCGCGCCGCAGGCCCATCAGCAGCCGCAGCCTTACGGCGCGCCGCACGCCCACCAGCAGCCGCAGCCTTACGGCGCACCGCAAGGCCACCACCACCCGCAGCCGCAGCCTTATGGCGCGCCGCAAGGCCACCCGCAGCCGCAGCCTTATGGCGCGCCGCAAGGCCACCAGCAGCAGCCTTATGGCGCGCCGCAGCCGCCGGGCCGCGGTCCCTATTCACGCTGACATCACGCGCGAGGATCCCGCTCGCATGGGCCACGGCTCATCGCCCGCCGATCAGTAGCGCTCCTTCGGCTCCTCGTGCCCCGTGACGGTGACCTTCGGGAACACCTCACGGAGGAATCGATCGCGCACCTCGCGCGCACGCTGCGGATCATCGCGCGCGGGGATGGCGACGCCGAGCACGAGGCACGCCTTGTCACCCCACGCCGGGTAGGCCGCCCATGCAGCCTCGTAAGACTCGCGTGAGAGGACGGTCGCCGTCTTGGCGTGGACCGGATCGACGTCGACGATGTCGATCTTCTTCGGAGGCGGATCTTGCCCCGGCGGCGCAGGAGGCGACGGAGCGCTCCACGTGAACGCGATGGGAGTCTCGTGCTTCAGCTCGACCTCGAACGCATCGACCCACGGAGCTGCATATTGCTCGAAGCTCTTGTTGCATGCACCTTGCACGGAGTTGTCGTCGACGTGCGTGACGAAGCCCGCGAAGATCGCGTGATGGTCCTTGCCGTACCGGAACCCGACCAGGCTCTTCAGCGTCAGGAAGCGAACACGCGTCCAGTGCTCCGCGTCAGGAAGCGGCACGAGGACCGCATGCTGCTTGTCCGCCTTGGGGACGATCGGCGCGAGCTTGAGCTGTTCGAGCGCGGCGGAATGGCCCGTGCCCCCCGTGCCGCCCTGCGCGGACTTGCCGTCGTCTTTCGGAGGTGATGCCGCCGCGACCGGACGGCTCGGCTGAGCACTGCTCGCGGTCGAGCATCCCGCGGCGAGCAGCGCGAGCGCAGAGACGCGAAGAGCGAGGCCGGGCTTCGTCGTCATGACCTTCGACAGTGTTGGACGAATCGGTCGTCATTTCCACTCAATCGCGTTCCGCCTGGGGTTTATCCTCGGGGTGCCTTGAGCTCGACCCATGCGACCGTGAACCGCCTGAAGCAGGCGATGGGAAGTGTGCTGTCGGGGAAGGACGACGTGATCGATCTCCTGCTCGTCGCGCTGCTGGGCGCGGGTCACGTGCTCGTCGAGGACGTGCCCGGCGTCGGCAAGACGACCCTCGCCAAGGCGCTGGCGCGAGCGCTCGACGTCACGTTCACGCGCGCGCAGTTCACGCCCGATCTCCTCCCGACGGACATCCTCGGGTCTCAGATCCTGAACCCGCGAGACGGCTCACTCTCGTTTCATCCCGGACCGATCTTCACGAACGTGCTGCTCGCGGACGAGATCAACCGGGCATCGCCGCGCACGCAATCGGCGCTCCTCGAGGCGATGAACGAGTCGCAGGCAACCGTCGACGGTACGACGCGCGCGCTTCCCGTTCCCTTCTTCGTCGTCGCGACCCAGAACCCGGCGGACTACCAGGGCACCTACCCTCTTCCCGAGGCGCAGCTCGATCGCTTTCTGCTCCGTATCGGCGTCGGCTATCCGTCGGCAGAGGCGGAGCTCGCGATGCTCTATGCGCGCCGGATCGAGGATCCGCTGTCGAACGTCGAGCCGGTGTGCACCCGCGAAGAGATCGTGCGCATCCAGGGGCAGGTGCGTGAGGTCGAGGTGAAGGAGCCGGTCGCGCGGTATCTGCTCGAGATCGTCCATCAGACGCGCAAAGCGACGCAGATCGAGCGCGGGATCAGCCCCCGCGGCGCGCTGGCGTTCTTCCGGGCGTCACAGGCACGCGCGTTCCTCCACGGCCGGAGCTACGTGAGCCCGGACGATGTCCACGCGCTCGCGGGGCCCGTGCTGGCACACCGCGTCCAGCTCACGACCGAGGCTCGTTATGGAGGCCTTTCCCCCGAGGAGATCGTGAGGCGGGTCGCGCGCGAGGTCCAAGTACCCGTCTGACTGCCTGATGGAGCCGTTCGATGCGGATCGACCTGGCACGGCTGAACCACATCCTCATCCCGAAGACCAAGGATGAGCGCGATCGCTTCCGCAAGGGCCGCCTCGGACGCATCGTCCTGCCCTTCGTCGGCGCGTGGGGCTCCTTCACCGACGAGGGCCGCATGCTCGCGGTGGTTGCGCCGATCGCAGGCGCGGTCGTGGTCGACGTGCAACGAACGAGCGCGTTCTACGTGTTCTCGATCCTCGTCGGCCTGTTGGTCGGATCGGCGATCGCGGCGCGGAGCCTGGCGTTGCACCGTGCGACCGTCCGCGTCTCCGTCCCTCGCCGCGTCACGGTCGGCGACGAAGTCACCTTCACGGTCTCCTGCCGCTCCGAGCAAGCGCCTGGCGGCACCGATTCCACGGACGCCGTCGCGATCCGCATCCGCGGTCCGTTCCTTCCGTGGGACGGCACCTGGACCGGCCCTCCGCCGCCCGAGCTCGTCGTCGAGCCAGGCGCGACGGTCGAGACCACGATGCAAGCGTGCTTCGTCGCGCGCGGGCTGCACCATCTCGATCCGTTCACGGCAGCGCGCGTTGCTCCGCTCGGTCTCGCTTGTGGACCGCGGACCGCGAGCGACGGAGTGAAGGTCTACGTGGTGCCTCGGATCGCGAACGTCGTTCGCCTGCCGCTCGCGATCGCGACGAAACACCAGCCCGGAGGTGTAGCGCTCGCGTCGAAGGCAGGTGAATCCATGGATCTGCTCGGCGTCCGCCCGTATCGCCCGGGCGATCCCGTTCGCGACCTGCACGCGAAGACGTGGGCCCGCACGGGCAAGCCCGCCGTCCGCGAGTACCAGCAGGAGTACTTCACGCGCGTCGGCGTCGTGCTCGACACGAGCGCGAGCATGGATCCGGACCTGCTCGAGGCCGCGATCGAGCTGGCTGCAGGCGTGATCGCCCACCTCTCGCGCGGAGAGGCGTTGATCGACGTCCTCGTCGTCGGCGACGTCGTTCACGAGCTCACGCTCGGCCGCAGCCTGGGCCGGCTCGATCAGGCCCTCGAGCTCCTCGCGGCAGTGCAGCGCGGCCCGGACCTGGCCGCGAGCAGGCTCGTCGCGCGGCTCGAACCGCACCTCGCCCAGCTCTCGAGCGTCATCGCGATCGTCCCGCGTCACGGCCCCGAGTCGGAGCAGAAGACGCTCGAGCGACGTCTGCGTGCGCACGGGCTCGCGTGCACGTTGCTCGTCGTCGACGAGGAGCTCGCGAAGGCGCTCCGCTCGAAGGAGCCGCTCTCGTGGTGAGGGACTCTCTCTTCACGCGCTTCCTTCCGGCCGCGGGGGCCTCGGCCGTCCTTGCACTCGTCGCTGCGACGCGCCCGCTCGGGATGATTCCGCGGGCGATCGCCGTTGCGTGTGTCGTGGCGGCATGGGTCACCGCGGTCGTCCTCCGGCGCAACGTCGTGCGCGCGCATGCGAGCGTCATCCTTGCGCTCGCCAGCGTCATCGCGGCTGGACAAGTCGACGCGGGTCCGGCCTACGGCGTCGCGGGTGCCCTCTTCCTCGTCGGGTGTCTCGTGTCGATGCGCGCCGCGCGGACGAGGCGTGCCGTTCGGGCGGCCGCGGAGCACGGGCGGCTTCCGATCCGGTCCGCCGCGGTCTTGCTCGTGACCGCGTCGATCGTCACTGCGGGGCTCGTCGCCGGGCTTCCTTGGCTCGCCGAGCGCATCGAGAGGCGCATCAACGCGATGTTCGGGGGCGGCGACGCCGAGGAGGCGACGGCGTTCTCCACGAGGATGGTCCTCGGCTCGACGAGGGGCATGCTTCTCAGCGACACGGTCGTCATGCGCATCGAGGGAGAGCGCCCCGAGTATCTTCGAGGCGCCGTCTACGACCACTACGATCCACCGTTCTGGGTGACGACGGTCGAAGGTCGCAAAGGCCACGCCGCCCCCGCACCGCCAGCCAGCGACGCGGGCACGACACGGATGACACTCGTACGCGGCGCTCCGAACGGCGAGGACATGCGGTGGTTCCTCCCCGGCAACGCGTGCGATCTCCGCGTTCCGAGCGGCGCCATCGAGATCGATGCGTTCGGCGTCGTGAGGCGAGGCCGCGGCGACGATCCGGCGACGCTCACGTACCGCACGCGCGACTGCGCCGTCCCACAAGCCCACGTCGCGCCACCATCGCCGGCCGATCTCGACGTCCCACCACGCGTGCGGCGCGCGCTCGAAGCGATCGCCGAGGGCTGGACGGCCGGAGCGAACACGGACCGCGAGAAGCTCCAGGCGATCGAGCAAGAGCTCTCGCGATTCGAATATTCGCTCGCGGTCCCGCGCGACGTGGGCATCGATCCGATCGTCGACTTCGTGTCGGTCCACCGCGCCGGCCACTGCGAGATGTTCGCGTCTGCGATGGCCCTGATGGCGCGCATGTCCGGCATTCCGGCTCGCGTCGTCGGCGGCTATCGCGTGACCGAGGTGAATCCGATCACCGGGCTTGCGGTCGTGCGCGATCGCAACGCCCATGCGTGGGTCGAGGCGTGGGTCGACGGCGCGTGGAGGGGCTGGGACCCGACCCCCGCGAGCGAGACGTTCGCCCCCCGACCGGGCGCGGTCGATCACGTCCGCGACGCGCTCGCGCTCGGCTTCGAAGCAGTGGTGTCGTTGCTCGCCCGGCTCGGGCTTCTCGGCATCGCCGCCGTGCTCGTCGCCATCGTCGCCGTGCTCTCCGCGCTCCGCTGGGTCGCCGCACGGCTCCGCGTGCGAAGGCTTCGAGGCGCGCGCCGCGCGGCGCTCCCCCTCCCCTGCTTCGAAGCGCTCACGGATGCACTGGCCCGCGCCGGTCACACGCGCGAGCCTTCCGAGCCGATCGAGCTCTTCGCACGCCGGCTCGAACAGGATACCGCCGCGTGGGCACGCGAAGCCTCGCAAGCGCTCCTCGACTACGCGAGGTTCCGCTACGGCGAGATTGGCGAAGAGTCGGACGTGGCGCGCGCCGTCGAGCGTGCAGCGCGCGCGGTCTCGACGGCCACGCCCCCCTGAAGCGCCAGGCTCAGTTCTTCTGCTCGCAGCTGATGGCGGCCCCCGTCTCGCCGGGGTCGAGCAGCTTGTTGCCGTTCGCATCGGTCCAGGCGACGTTTGCGTCGCAGACCGTGTTCTTCGCGTCGGAGAGCGCGATGCCCTGGCCGACCTCGTTGGCCACGAGGACCGTGTTGTTGCCGTCGATCCGGATCTTCCCGAGCACCGTGCAATCCGCGATCACCGTGTTGTTGCCGCGGATGATGACGTCGCCTTCGACGACGCACAGCACCAACGCGGCGTTGTTGCCCGACACCTCGACGTTCCCCTTCACGGTGACGCCGCGCATCGCGAAGTTGTTCCCCTCGGCCGTCACCTTTCCGCCGATCACGGACACGGCTGCGCCCTGACCGTAGACAGTCACGTTGTTGCCGCTCGACGTGACGTCTCCTGCGACGTCGATCCCGTCGTCGGCGCCGTCGATCGAGACGACGCCCTTGTTCTCCTTGCCGAGCTCGATGTTCCCCTGACCGTCGATCGGCGTCGGGTTCGACGACGCTGGATAACAGACGATCTCGACGACCTTCCCCTTCGAGTCGACGACGACGTCGGCGCGCTCGCCGTTCTTGCACTTGTCCTGCGGCCGCACGCACTCCCCGGACGGCAGCTGGATGCACTCGCCGCCCGCCGGCGTCCGGGTCACCGTCCCCGCACCCGAGCCTGCGCCGACGACGACCGTCGTGTTCGGCGCGCTCGTGTACGGATCGCCGGGAACGCTGTCGTCACTGCTGCCCCCGCACGCGATCGAGACGAACGTGATTCCAAGACCTAGAAGAACGGTACGCATTCGAGCTGTGCCTCCGAGCCGGAGCCTACGAAGGAACATCGTCGTGCGCGCGCACGACGCGCGCTCGAACACCAAATATGGAGGAGACGTTCCCACGGTCTCGCGAGCGACCAGTGGTCAGCTTGCCTGGTAAGTGCGTCGTTCGTCGCGTCGCTCGGTGCTCAGCGTCGCTTCTCGATCAACGCAAGCAGCGCAGCGCGGCGCTCCGGCGATGCCCAATACGGGATCGTGTCTTCGCGGAACTTGCGGCGGTCGTCTTCGGCGGTCTCGAGACGCGGACGGAGCAAGAGCTTCGTCGCCGCGTAGATGTCTCGCGGATGCGAGGCGAGCTTCGAGAGCATCATGCGGGCGACCGCCTCTTCGCCGACGACGTCGACGAGGCCGAGCGCGCGAGCGTCCGCCGCCTCGTAGAGGGCGGATTCGAGCAACACGCGCTCGAGCGATGGAGCGGTGAGGCGCGCCCGGACCATCGCGAATGTCAGCGGCGGGAACCGGAGGCCGAGCGCGACCTCGTTGAGCCCGATGCGGACGCCTTCGCGTGCCGTCATCACGCGCATGTCGGCGCAGAGCGCGAGGACGCACCCTCCCGCGATCGCATGGCCGTTCACCCAGGCGACGACGGGCGCCGGATGTTCGTAGAGCGCCTTGACGAGCTCCTCGAGCGTGCCGAGGAACGTCGTCATCCGGGCGACGTCGAGCGTCGAGAGCTCCTTCAGGTTGAGTCCCGCCGAGAACGCGTCACCGTCGCCCGTCAGGAAAATCGGTTCGTCTTTCGCGTCGCGCACCTCCGCGAGCGTCCGCTGCATGAGCGCCGTCGACAGCGAGTTCTTGCCGGGCCCCGAGAGGATGATCGTCTTCATCGCCGTCAGACGGATAGCTCACCTCTTGCCCGAGCGCTCGCACCGCATTTCTGAGTGTCGCCGACGCTCGGCAGGGAAAACTCGCCGCACGTGCTGCAGAGCTTTGATGGGGGGTGCACTACCGCGAAAGCTGCGGTAAAGACGCCACTATGAGCGTCGCCTCCTTCCCACAGGATTCGTCGGGCAAACCACTTACCAAGAACGATCAACTGCTCAAGTGGGTCGCGGAGATGGCCGCGCTCACGAAGCCGGACCGGATCGTCTGGTGCGACGGCAGCGAGGCCGAGAAGCAGCGGCTGACGGACGAGGCCGTCGCGCAGAAGATCATCGAGCCGCTGAACCAGGAGAAGCTCCCCGGCTGCTACCTGCACCGCTCGAACCCGAACGACGTCGCGCGCGTCGAGCAGCTCACGTTCATCTGCACGCCGACAAAGGACGAGGCCGGCCCCACCAACAACTGGATGGCGCCCAGCGAGGCCTACGCCAAGCTCGGCAAGCTCTTCGACGGCTCGATGAAGGGCCGCACGATGTACGTCGTGCCGTACATCATGGGACCGGCCGGCTCGAAGATGTCGAAGGTCGGCGTCGAGCTGACCGACAGCATCTACGTCGTGCTCAACATGCGGATCATGACCCGCATGGGTCGCATCGCGCTCGACATGCTCGGCGACTCGAACGACTTCAACCGCGGCCTGCACTCCACGCTCGACTGCAACCCGGAGCGCCGCTTCATCTGCCACTTCCCGCAGGACAACACGATCTGGTCCGTCGGCTCCGGCTACGGCGGCAACGTCCTCCTCGGGAAGAAGTGCCTCGCGCTCCGCATCGGCAGCTACCTCGGCAAGCAGGAAGGCTGGCTCGCGGAGCACATGCTCATCCTCGGCGTCGAGAGCCCCGAGGGCGAGATGACGTACGTGGCGGCGGCGTTCCCGAGCGCCTGCGGCAAGACGAACTTCGCGATGATGATCCCGCCCAAGCGCTTCAAGGGCTGGAAGATCTGGACCGTCGGTGACGACATCGCGTGGATGCGCGTCGGTGAGGACGGCCGCCTCTACGCCGTCAACCCGGAGAACGGCTACTTCGGCGTGGCGCCGGGCACGAGCTACGAGTCGAACCCGAACGCCATGCAGACGGTCATGCGCGACACGATCTTCACGAACGTGGCGCGCACGCCGGACGGCGACGTCTGGTGGGAGGGCAAGGACGGTCCGGTGCCGCCCGAGCTCATCGACTGGAAGGGCAATCCCTGGACGTCGAAGTCGACGGAGAAGGCCGCGCACCCGAACGCGCGCTTCACCGCTCCGGCGACGAACAACCCGTGCCTCTCGCGCTTCTACGACGACCCGCAGGGCGTCCCGATCAGCGCGATCATCTTCGGCGGCCGCCGCGCAACGACGGTGCCGCTCGTCATGCAGGCGTTCTCCTGGATGCACGGCGTCTTCTTCGGCGCGACGCTCGGGTCGGAGACCACGGCCGCCGCGACCGGCAAGGTCGGCATCGTCCGCCGCGACCCGTTCGCGATGCTCCCGTTCTGCGGGTACAACATGGGCGAGTACTTCCAGCACTGGCTGCAGATGCAGTCGGCGCTGACGCAGCCGCCGAAGTTCTTCCTCGTCAACTGGTTCCGCAAGAGCAAGGACGGCAAGTTCCTCTGGCCAGGCTTCGGCGAGAACATGCGCGTCCTCAAGTGGATCGTCGACCGCGCGCGCCTGCGCGTCGGCGGCCAGGAGACCCTGTTCGGCTGGGTGCCGAAGGCGGGTGATCTCGATCTCTCCGGTCTCGACATCTCGCACGAGAAGGTCGACGAGGCGACGCACATCGATCTCGACGAGTGGGAGAAGGAGATCCGCTCCTACGGCGAGTTCTTCGAGACCATCGGCGCTGCGATGCCGCGTGCGCTCAAGCTCCACAACGAGCTGCTCCTCGCGCGCATCGAGGCGGTCAAGGGCGGACACGGCTGATGCCGATCCGCAGCACGAGGCACGCGTCGCTGATCGCCGCGTGCCTCGTCCTCGGCCTGCTCTCGGGCTGCGACAAGCTGAAGGCAAAGCTCGGGAAGGGCGACGACGCCGGCACCGCGGCTCCGACGGGGGCCGGTGGCGGCGTTTTGTCCTTTCTCGGGACCGACTTCGAAGGCGAGATCACGGCGAACCTGACGACGAAGGGCGCGGCCGCGAAGGCTGGGCCGCAGCAGCTCGTCTTCGGCATCAAGAAGCCGAAGTACCGCATCGACATGACGGCGGGTGGCGCGCTCGGCGCGAACCCCATGCTCGCATCCGGCGGCGCGTTCCTCGTCGATGCGCCCGCCAAGAAGGGCTTCATCCTCGTCCCCGCGCAGAAGATGGCGATGGTTGTCGACTTCGAGAAGATGAAGAACCTGCCGACGGGGCAGATCCCAGGCATACCGAACGCGCCGAAAGGGACGACGCCCTCGCAGCCGCCACAGATCGAGAAGACGTCGAAGAAGGACGTCGTCGCGGGATACGGCTGCGAGATCTGGAACGTGACGAGCGAGGGCAAGAAGGCCGAGGTCTGCGTGGCCGAAGGCCTCACCTGGATCGACCTGTCCGATCTCGGCTGGTCGTCTCCCGAGCTCACCGTCGCGACCGTGGCCAGCGGAGCCAACAGGTTCCCACTGCGCGTGATCGCGTTCGATGCGACCGGCGCAGAGGAGACCCGCATGGAGACGACGAAGATCGACAAGAAGGCCCTCGCGGACGATCGCTTCGTCGTGCCCTCCGACTACCGCGTCGTCGACATGTCGGCGCTGATGGGTGGACTCGGCGGGCTCGGCGGGCTGCCGGGCATCCCCAGCGCGCCCACCGGGACTCCTTCGAAGAAGGCGCGCTGAGCGCTCGACCACTTCGGAATGCACGCCGACGACGCGCGTGAGCTCCTCGAACGCGTGAGCCGAGCGCTCACGTCTCTGAAGTCGAAAGGGAACCTCCTCGAGGACATCGCGTGGTCGCGCGACGTGGAGGAGAAGTTCTTCGCGGCGAAGTGCGGGCGCTTGCCCGAGCCCGTGTACGCGATCGATCACGATGCGCTCGAGGACGAGACGGTCCGCTTGGAGCGGCTGGCCCGTTCAATCGAAGGCGACGAGCCCATCCCGACATACCTCCGGTCGGCGGTCCGATCCGCGGTCGACCGCAATCGCCTCCTTGTGAGCGTCGGGACGAAGACGTTCGGCGACGTCTCGCGCGAGATCTACGGCGGGGCTCGCACTACGTCGTGGGGCGATCCGCACGGCACGCACTTCCCTCGCAACGTCGAGCTCGCCGACCACTTGTTCGCGCGGCTGCGCCTCCATGGCTGGGACGAAGCCAAAGACCGCACGCCGAAGAAGCACACGGCCGCGCAGCTCGCCGCCGAGCTCTCGGAGCGCATCCGCGCTCACCGGCCGAAGATCGACATCGACGTCCTCCTCGACGACCGCTGCACGTCGAAGGCGATCGCGGGCATGACGCGCGTCCGCATCCGAACCGACGCGGTGTTCGAGCCTTGGGAAGCCGAGGGCCTGTTCGTCCACGAAGTCGAAACACATGCCTTCACGGCACAGAACGGCGCCAGCCAGGCGCTCGCGCCGTTCCTCAAGTCGGGTGGACCGCGGACGACGCCCACGCAGGAAGGGCTCGCCGTTTTCGCCGAGCTGCACCACCGGGCACTCGCTACGCCGCGGCTCGAGCGCCTCGCCGTGCGCGTCAAGATGGTCGAGATGGCGGAAGACGGAGCGAGCTTTCTCGACGTCTTTCGTTGGTTGACCGGTCGCGGCGCATCGCAGCGCGACGCGTATCTCGACGTCGTCCGGATCTATCGAGGAGGCCTGGTGGCGGGCGGAGCGCCGTTCACGAAGGATGCCTGCTACCTCGCCGGGCTGCTACACGTGTACGCGTTTCTCTCGACCTTCGTGCGCGCGGGTTTCCGCGACGAGGTCGAGATGCTCGTCGCGGGACGCATCGCGCTCGACGACGTGATCGCGCTCGCCGAGCTGCGCAACATGGGACTGCTCGCGCGCCCGAAGCATCGGCCGTCGTGGCTCGACCGCTGGTCGACGCTCCTCCCCTACTTCGCGTTCACCTCGTTCATGGACGAGGTGCAGCTACGCCCGATGGAGAAGCACTACGAGCAGCTCATCGCGCTCGCCGGCGCGATGCATCCGAAGCGCACCTGACGCGTCAGCGCTTGGGACGGTCGGGCTCGCGACCGCCTCCTTCCTTGGTCGGTCCGCCGTGCGTCCCGGTCGTGTGGCGTCCGTCCTCGTCTGTCCCACGGAGCTGCCCGTCTTCGAGCTGCTCGGTCAACGGGTGGCCCCCGCCCTTCTCGATGCCCTCGCGGCGCCGCGCCGACTCTCCTTCGCCTTCGGGCAACGTGGGGCCTTGCTTCGGGTTCCTTTCGACGGCGGGTCGTTCATCTCCCATCGGTTCACCTCTGATCAGGTCGATGCATTCCTCTGGCCAGGCAGCAGAGGGCATGGTCGAGCTCGAAAAACGCGCTCCGTCGCGAGTGAACAACCACGACGTCGATGCCGTTACCCCCGACAAGGCATGGAAGCGTCCCTCGCAAACGCCCACCTCCAACGGATCGTCGACGACATGCTCGACACTTCGAGGGACGTGATTTTCCGTACCCGCGAGCACAAGTGGGAGCTACTCAGCGCAAGCTGGACCGAGCTGTCCGGCTACGGGGTCGACGAGAGCCTCGGGCGTGACGCGATCGACTTCATCCATCCCGAGGACCGGGGCGGCTTCGCTGCCGCCGTCGAAGCGATGTACCGCGGCGAGCTCGTGACACGCTCGCAGGTGCGTCTCGTGACGAAGCAAGGCGACGTTCGCACCGTCGTCTTCCAGGGCGCGCTCGTGCGTGACCAGGATGGCCGCGTGATCGGCGTCACGGGCGTCGCCCACGATCAGACATCGTTTCACGTGCAGTCCGTGCTCCGGGAGCTCGAGTGCGCGCTCGACGGCTTCGTCCTGCGGGGATGCCCGACACGAAAGCTCGCGCAGCGCATCTGCAAGTCGCTCGCCTCGTCGATGCCCTATCCGCTCGTATGGCTGACGCTGGGCGAGCTCCACGTGGACGCCTGCGCAGGAGACGCGACCGACATTGCCGAGGCCGACCTTCTCGCCCTCGGCGCGGCCGCGAGGCCCGGCGGGAAAGCCGTGGACGTCTCCGAGCTCGCCGACGCGAGCTGCGCCGCAAAGCTTGCGTCCGCAGGGATCGCGCAGGTCGCCGTGCTTCCCGTTGCCACGCCGAGTGGAAGACGGGGGGTGCTCGGGATCGGCGTGCGCTCGCGCGTCCTCGGCGGAGAGCACCTCGGAGCGCTGGCGTCGTTCACCGGGAGGCTCGGACTCGTCCTCCAGCTCGCCGAGCATCAGGCGTTGCTCGCCATTCAGAGCGCGGCCGTAGCGACGTCGCTCGGGGCGATCCTCATCCTCGACGCCAAAGGGAACGTCGAATGGGCGAACGCCGCGTTCGAGCGGATGAGCGGGCTCAAGAGCGTCGACATCGTCGGTCGGCCGGCCGTCGAGCTCCGGCCCGAGCGAATGCGCACGCCGGCGGCGCTGGAGGACATCGAGGCCACGCTCCGCGCCGGCAAGGTGTGGACCGGCGAGGTGCTCCGCGAGAGGGACAACGGCGAGGAGTACGTCACCTTCGAGCGGGTGACACCGCTCCTCGACGAGCGCGGGCGCACGCATCACTACGTGGTCGCCCAGGAAGACGTCACGGTGCGCCGGCGGGCGCAGGCGCTCGCCGAGCAGATCGCTCGCAACGACCGGCTGACCGATCTCGCGAACCGCCCCTCCTTCGAGGAACATCTCGCGCTCGGACTCGCTCGAGCTCGGCGGAGCTCGAAGCCCACCGCCGTGCTCTTCGTCGACCTGGATCGCTTCAAGCTGATCAACGACACGCTGGGGCGCGCCGTCGGAGACGCCGTGCTCATCGAGGCCGCCACCCGCATTCGGACCTGCATCCGAGAGGATGACCTCGTCGCGCGGTTCGGCGGAGACGAGTTCACGGTCGTCCTTCCGTCTTGCGACGAGGTGGGGGCGACGCGGGCAGCCACCGAGATCCTGGCGCGCCTCGCCGAGCCCATGCACGTCGCACATCACGAGATCTCGGTGACCGCCAGCGTCGGGATCGCCGTGAGCACGCCGGCGACCGACGCCGAGACCTTGATCAAGGAGGCTGACGCCGCGATGTACCAGGCGAAGGCGCTCGGTCGGAATGCCTTCGCGTTCTTCACTTCGGAGCTCGCGGCCACGTCTGCGCGCGCGCTCGCGATCAAGGAAGGCCTCCGGCGCGCGCTCAATCGCGGCGACGAGCTCGTCCTGCACTACCAGCCGCAGATCTCTGCTGGCGACGAGGAGATCCTCGGGGTCGAGGCGCTCCTCCGCTGGACGTCGCCCGAGCTCGGGGTCGTCTCGCCCGCAGAGTTCATCCCCATCGCAGAGCAGAGCGGTCTCATCGCCGACATCGATCGATGGGCCATGATGGCCGCGTGCGCACAGGCGAAGAGCTGGCTCGACGGGGGCGTTGCCGTACCACGCGTCTCGGTCAACGTCTCGGGCGTCAGCTTCCGTCAGGGTCACCTCGTCGAGACAATCGAGCGCGCGCTCGCGCGCACGCAGCTGCCGCCGGAGCTCCTCGAGGTCGAGCTGACCGAGGGCATCATGCTCCACGACGCCGCGAAGGTGATCGCAACGCTCGACGCGGTCCGGGCGCGCGGGGTCCGCATCGCGCTCGACGACTTCGGCACGGGATACTCGTCGCTCGGGTACCTCAAACGCTTCAAGCTCGATGCCCTGAAGATCGATCGTTCGTTCGTGACCGGCTTGCCGCACGACGCCGACAGCGCTGCGATCGCTCGGCTGATCGTGGCGATGGCAACGACGCTCCGCATGGAGCCGGTCGCCGAAGGAGTCGAGACCGCCGAACAGGCAGCGTTCCTCGCGAGCATCGGCTGCCGCGCGTTCCAGGGCTTTCTCTTCTCACGGGCCCTGCCTCCGAACGAGCTCGAAGCATTCGTCCGTCAGCGGGCTGGCGTGCGACCGCCCACCGTCGGCTCCGGGACCGCGCGCGCGGCCTGACACTGCGGAGGGGGGGACGAGGCCGTCGGCCCTCCGCGGCCGAGCACTTCTTCGCGCGGCGGATCAGCGCTGCTTGTTGGGCGACCGGTTAAACGGTATTCCGGATCATGAGCTTGGCGCTGGGACCGCACCACAGCGTCGCAGCACGCCGGAGAGCCCAATGAGCGACAGCATCGAATCGCGACTGAAGGAAGACCGCCGTTTCCAGCCGTCCGAGACCTTCTGCAAAGGGGCCCGGGTGCGATCACACGCCGAGTACACGACGATGTACCGGAAGTCGCTCGACGAGCCGGAGGAGTTCTGGCGCGAAGAGACGTTCGATCTCGTCTTCCGGACGCCGTGGACGAAGTACTGCGAGTGGGAGCTCCCGAAGGCGAAGTTCTTCGTGGGGGCGACGCTCAACGTGACGGAGAGCTGCCTCGATCGTCACCTCACGACCGAGAACCGCACCAAGGCCGCCATCGTCTGGGAAGGCGAGCCGGGCGACGTTCGCACGCTCACGTACTGGGAGCTGCACCACGAGGTCGTTCGGCTCACCGCGGTGCTCGCCGATCTCGGGGTGAAAGCCGGCGATCGCGTCGCGATCTACATGGGCATGGTCCCCGAGACGGCGGTGGCGATGCTCGCATGCGCGCGCATCGGCGCGACGCACTCGGTGATCTTCGGCGGCTTCAGCGCGGACGCGCTGCGCGACCGCATCAACGACTGCCAGGCCAAGGTCCTCCTCACGCAGGACGGCGCTTGGCGGCGCGGAAACATCGTGCCGCTCAAGAAGATGGCCGACGAGGCCCTCGAGAAGACTCCGACGATCGAAAAGGTCCTCGTGCTCCGTCGAATGCGCTCCGAGCAGTGCCATGTCTCCATGAAGGAGGGGCGTGACATCTGGTGGGACGACGCGCTCTCGCGGACGCCGAGCTCGACGGCCCTCGAGCTCGCGAAACACCCGCCGGCGTTCGATGCGGAGCACCCGCTCTTCATCCTCTACACGTCCGGTTCGACCGGCAAGCCGAAGGGCGTGATGCACACCACGGCGGGCTACCTCGCCGGCGCTCACGTCACGACGAAATACGTCTTCGACCTCCGCCCGGGGGATCTCTACTGGTGCACCGCCGACGTCGGCTGGGTGACGGGGCACAGCTATCTCGTGTACGGGCCGCTCTCGTGCGGAGCGAGCGTGATGATGTACGAGGGGGCGCCGAACGCCCCGGACTGGTCACGCTTCTGGCGGATCATCGAGAAACACGGCGTCACGATCCTGTACACCGCACCGACCGCGATCCGCGCGTTCATCCGCGCCGGCGACCAGTGGCCGGCCAAGCACGATCTGTCGTCGCTTCGTCTGCTCGGGTCCGTCGGTGAGCCGATCAACCCCGAGGCGTGGACCTGGTACCACCGCGTCATCGGCGGCGGGCGCTGCCCGATCGTGGACACGTGGTGGCAGACCGAGACCGGTTCGATCATGCTGACGACGCTTCCGGGCGCTTGCTACTCGAAGCCCGGCTCGACGGGCCTGCCCTCCTTCGGCGTCGACATCGCCGTCGTGAAGGACCGCGGGGACGAGTGCGCTCCGAACGAAGGCGGCAAGCTCGTGATCCGTCGGCCGTGGCCCTCGATGGCGCGCACCCTGTGGGGCGACGACGAGCGCTTCCTCAAGACGTATTGGGACGTCATGCCGAACGTCTACTTCACCGGCGACGGCGCACGGCGCGACGAGGACGGCTACTTCTGGGTCGTCGGCCGCATCGACGACGTGCTGAACGTCGCGGGTCACCGCATCGGCACCGCCGAGATCGAGAGCGCGCTCGTCAGCCACCCGGCCGTTGCCGAGGCCGCCGCCGTCGGCCGCCCGGACGACCTCAAGGGCCAGGCGCTCGTCGTGTTCGTCACGCTCAAGACGGGGCAGGATCCGAAGGACCTGAAGCACAAGCTGACCGAGCACATCGACAAGGAGATCGGTAAGTTCGCCCGACCGGACGCGATCCGCTTCACCGACTCCCTCCCGAAGACCCGCTCGGGGAAGATCATGCGGCGGCTGCTCAAGGAGATCGCAGCCGGCAACACCGAGCCGCGCGGCGACACGTCGACGCTCGAGGACTTCAGCGTCCTCGCGAAGCTCCGCACCGACGAAGAGTGACGAGGGCACGAGGCGCGACGGCCAAGGACGGCGCTGCCTGCGAAAACGACGCAGACGCCTCGGCCGCCCACCTACACCGCCTCACCCGCCCGCAAACTTCTCCAAAAAAATCAGCCACTAGCCCGCCGAGACCGAGGGATCCCGATCCCTCGGCGGGCGTATGAAACAAGGCTCGCGTGTGTCGCGGCGCGCCCCTCGAGACAGGCTATGCTGGGAGGCGCTGCTCGCTCGGCTCGGTTCCCAACAGGGCTCGGGGCGCATGCGTTTCTTTCGGGATTTCGACGGTTCTCACGAGAGGTTGGTTGGCGGTGGCGGCGACGTACAGCTCGTTGGTCGGCCTGGCGGTCGGCGGCAAGTACGAGATCCGTCGCATCCTCGGCGCCGGAGGGATGGGCGTCGTCTGCGAGGCCGTTCATCTCGATCTCGGCAAGCGCGTCGCGGTCAAGCTGATCGACAAGTCGATGAAGGAGAGCGAGCTCATCGTCGCTCGCTTCCGTCGCGAAGCCCGGGCCGCCGGTCAGATCAACTCCGAGCACATCGTCGACGTCTTCGACGTGGGCGCCGACGCCCGCGTCGGGCTCTACATGGTCATGGAGCACCTCGCGGGTGAGGATCTCCAGAGCCGCCTCGAGCGCGACAAGCGGATCGACGTGAAGGCGGGCGTCATGGTCGCGCACCAGATCGCGCGCGGCCTCGTCAAGGCACACGAGGCCGGCGTCATCCACCGCGACCTCAAGCCGGCGAACGTCTACCTCACCGCGCGCGACAACGGGCAGTTGCTCGTGAAGCTGCTCGACTTCGGCGTGTCGAAGCTCCTCAGCGATGCTCCGGGCAGCGCTCGCATCACCGGAAGCGGAACGCCCATCGGCACGCCGCTCTACATGTCGCCCGAGCAAGCCGAAGGCAAAGACGACGTCGACGGACGCGCGGACATCTGGTCGCTCGGCGCAGTCCTCTACGAGGCGCTCGCAGGGACGCCGCCGTTCACGGATCGCGGCAGCTATCACGGCACGATCGTCGGCATCCTCACGTCACGGCCGAAGCTCCTCCACGACGTGGCGCCGTGGGTCCCGCAGGCGCTCGCCAAGGTCGTCGACGACATGCTCGTCCACGACAGGGACGCGCGCATCCCGACCGCAGAGGCGGTGACGCAGCGTCTCCTCGACGCCTATCCGAACGTGCTCCCGGACGGCACGGGCAAACACACGGCCGTGATCGTCCCACAGGCCGCTGCGGCGGTCGACGCGACGGGAGACACCGAAGTCTTCACGTCCGCAGGGTTTGCTGCCGCCATGCGGGCCAGCCGCCCGAGCGCTCCGACCAGCCATCCTCGTTCGAGCGACCGGGCGAACCGGCCGTCGCAGCAGGAGTCGGCGAGGACCGTCGCCGACTCGAGCGACGGCGGCACTCGCACGGCAGCGCCGACACCCGCCGAGGTGGGTCACGTCTCCTCCCCCGGCGGTCCGACGACGGGGGGCTCGGGTCCGAAGACACTCCCGCTGCCGCCGCGTTCCTCGCCGTCCGATCCCGGAAGGATGTCTCCGGCGCCGTCTCCGCGACCGCGGCCGTCGTCGTCGGCGGGCGGCGTGTCGTTGCCAGCGACGCCGGCCGACATCGAACCGCTGCCCGAGAGCGAGCTCGTGCCGAGCACCGTGCGTGACGAGCACCTCGCGCTACGAGCGGAGCGCCGGCGGAAGATGACGCTCGCCTCGATCGCGCTCGCGATCGTCGGCGTTGCCGTCGGCGGCTTCCTCGCGGGTCGACGCGTCCCGACCGCGGCCCCGCCGGAAGCGGTCCAGTCCAGCCTCGTGGCGGCGCCGGTCATCTCGTCTCCGCTCGTGCCGACCGCGGTGACGTCCGCGGCTGCGCCGCCGGCCGAGACGGCGACGGCGACGCCCGCGCCCGTCGCGACGGCGCTGAGCCCGGATGACCTGCCTGCGCCGAGCGCCACGCCATCGGTTCGCCCGCCGACGAAGAAGCCTCGGCCGAAGCCGAGCCCCGCGAAGCAGGACGACTCGACGACGACCGGAGAGCCCCCCGCGGCGAGCGGAGCGCCTGCGCCCGCGCCAACTGCTCCCGATTCACCCGCCGCGGAGTGACGTCAGCGAAAGAGGCGCGCCACGTCCGCCGGCAGCTCCGGGGATGCGGCCACGAGCGCGTCGAGCGGTGCCGTCGACAACGTGTGCCAGAACAGGACCGTCTCGCGGTCGTTGCGCGCGAGCGACAGCGCGCATGCAAACGCCTTTGCGGTGTACGTCGCATCGAGCACCAGCCCTCCGCGAGCGGCCGCCGCCTGCGCGGCGTCGCCCGCGGGCGTCGCGTGTCCGTAGCCTCGTCCCAGCCAGTCGCGCGCGATCTCGATCCGCTTCACTGCTCCGACGACCCCGGCACGCGGAAGGCCCGCCAGCTCCGCGGTCTTCTTCGCGAGCCGCAGCGTCATCATCTCCACGATGCGCATCGGCTGCGAGATGGCGACGGCGACCACGCGCGTCCGCATGCCCGAAGCCTCGAACCCCACCGCGAGCCCGGCGGCAGTCCCGCCGGAACCGGTCGCGACGACGACGCGATCGGGCTCGGGCATCGTCCCCGCCGCGACCTGCGCCGCCACCTCGTGTGCGGCTCGTACGAAGCCGAGCGACGAGAGCGCGTTCGAGCCCCCGAGCGGAACGAAGTAGATGTCGCCACGCAGATGCGCGGCTGCGATCGCCGGCGCAGCCCCCCACGACGTCGCCAGGACCGGACGAAGCCCATGCGCGAGCGCGACGCGCAGGTTCCTCCGCGCGTGCTCGCTCGCGGGCTGCGGAACGAGCACCGCGTCCACCTGGAATCCTTCGCGCTTCCCGTAGAGCGCGGTCGCGACGACCTGATGGCTGCCCGCGGCACCGATCGTCATGATGCGAGACTTGCCCGCGCGTCGCGCTGCAGCGAAGAGCCGTTCGAGCTTGCGGACCTTGTTGCCGCCGTAGACGGGCGCGATCAGGTCGTCGCGCTTCACCCACAACCGTCCGTTCGGCACGTCGAAACCTTCGACGGGAGTCGGCCCGCCGCCACCAAGCACGAGCACGTCTTCGCTCATGCGCGGACACCTCCGCTGACGCTGCTCACGCGACCAAGCTCCGCGGGCGCGCCGCTGCCGCGCCGTGAACGGAGTGCGCGCAGTGGACGACAGCCCACGATCTTTCGTGTGATCGCGTCGCTCCGCACGGGCCTCATCGTACGTCCGCGATGCCGCCACGCGTCAGCACGAGTTTTTCTTTCTCCAGCTACGCGACCGAAACATTTCCGAAACCGGGCACGGGCAAAAGAGAGAGGAAAAGCGCTTGGCAGCCCCCTGCACCGGGTGTCTGATGCTGCCCGCGCTGCGCCAGCCAAACCCCGCGCCGCGCCCGCACCGCACCGCACCAAGCAAAGCGTTCAATGAAGAAAATCGAGGCCATCATCAAGCCGTTCAAGCTCGACGAGGTGAAAGACGCCCTCAGCGAGGTTGGCGTGCAAGGCATGACCGTCACCGAAGTCAAAGGCTTCGGTCGGACGGGCGGTAAGAAAGAGGTCTATCGAGGCTCGGCGTACGTCGTCGACTTCGTCCCGAAGGTGAAGATCGAGATCGTCGTTCCCGATGAGCTCGTCCATGACGTGCTCGACGCGATCGAGAAGAGCGCCAAGACCGGACGAATCGGCGACGGGAAGATCTTCGTCAGCCCGATCGAAGAGGCCGTGCGCATCCGCACCGGAGAACGCGGCAAGGAAGCCATCTAGTCACGGTCCCCCGTCCCCGCGTTCACGTCTGCATACGTCTGCCCGCGGAATACGGATGAGGACTCACGCCTGGTTGATCCCCCAGCACTGGGATCGCAAAGCAAGGAAGCCATGAAGCCGAAGGAAGTCATCGAGCTCGCGCAGAAGAACGACGTCAAGTTCGTCGACCTGAAATTCATCGACTACCCGGGCGTGTGGCAGCACACGACGCTGCCCGTCGCGCGGCTCGATGAAGCTCTGTTCGAGGACGGCATCCAGTTCGACGGGTCGTCGGTGCGCGGCTGGCAGCCGATCAACGCGTCCGACATGACGATGATCCCGGATCCGGAGACCGCGAAGCTCGATCCGTTCTTCGCCCACCCGACGCTGTCGCTCGTCTGCAGCGTCTACGATCCGATCACGAAGCAGCCGTACTCGCGCGATCCGCGCCACGTCGCGCGGAAGGCCGAGGCGTACCTCCGCCAGACCGGCATCGCCGACACCTCGTTCATGGGGCCCGAGGCGGAGTTCTTCCTCTTCGACGACGTCCGCTTCGATCACTCGAAGCCGAACGAGGGCTACTACTTCCTCGACAGCGTCGAAGGCGCGTGGAACACGGGCCGCGAGGAGTACCCGAACCTCGGCTACAAGACGCGCCACAAGGAAGGCTACTTCCCCGTCCCGCCGACCGACACGCTCGCGAACATCCGTCAGGAGATGATGCTGCAGCTCCAGGCCTCGGGCATCGAGGTCGAGGTCGGCCACCACGAGGTCGCCACCGGCGGCCAGTGCGAGATCGGCATCAAGTACAACCGGCTCCTGCCGGCCGCCGATCAGCTGATGTGGTTCAAGTACGTCGTGAAGAACATCGCCCGCAAGCACGGCAAGGCGGCGACCTTCATGCCGAAGCCGATCTTCGGTGACAACGGCTCGGGCATGCACGTGCACCAGTCGCTCTGGAAGGAGGGCAAGCCGCTCTTCTCCGGCGACGGGTACGCGGGCCTTTCGCAGATGGCGCTCCACTACATCGGCGGCATCATCAAGCACGCGAAGTCGCTCGCGGCGTTCACGAACCCGACGACGAACAGCTTCCGCCGTCTCGTCCCCGGCTTCGAGGCGCCCGTCAACCTCGCGTACTCGAGCCGCAACCGCTCGGCGTCCGTCCGCATCCCGATCACGGGGCCGTCGCCGAAGACGCGCCGCATCGAGATCCGCTTCCCGGATCCGAGCTGCAACCCGTACCTCGCGTTCAGCGCGATGATGCTCGCCGGTCTCGACGGCATCCAGAACAAGATCGACCCGGGTGACCCGCTCGACAAGGACATCTACGCGCTCAGCCCCGAGGAGCTGAAGAACGTCCCGCACATGCCGGGCAGCCTCGAGGAGGCGCTCGATTCGCTCGAGCGCGACCACGAGTTCCTCCTCCGCGGCGACGTCTTCACGAAGGACGCGATCGCCGAGTGGCTCGACTACAAGCGGAACAAGGAGCTCAACCCGATCCGCATGCGGCCGACGCCGCACGAGTTCTACCTCTACTTCGACATCTGAGCGGATCCGACGTCGAAACGCCGAAGCGGGGCGGCCCATCGAGGCTGCCCCGCTCCGCTTTTGTCACGACCTCGCTGTTGCCTGGCGCGGCGTTCGCGCTCGGCGTTCGCGTGCCCCGACGAGCGACCTACTTGGCCTCGCTCGTGATCCGAACGGCCGCTGCCGGCTCGATGACGCGGAACGTGAACGACTCGGTGAGGTACAGCTCGACGTCGTCCTTCGTGTGATACGCGTAGCCGATCGAGAGGTCCTGGCCGACGTAGATCTCGTAGTCGCCGCCGCGCAGGGTCATCAGCGCTGCGCCGCGAACCGCCTCTGCGCGGACGATCGGGCGATCGACGAGTTGCTGCTCGATCCGCTTCGCGAGCGGATGCCCCTCTTCCGTCGCCGCGTACACCTGATCGTGGAGCGCAGCACCGAGGACGAGGACGTACGGACCGTTGATGCCTGCTCGCCGAAGCGTCTCCTTCGCATCGATGATCGCCTTCGGCAGATCGAGGATGTTCGCCGGCAGCGCGACCGTCGGATGCGGGGTCGACTCGAGGATGCCCTTGATGCCCCCGCTCGCGAGGCCGTTGAAGATCGCGTTGTCCTCGACGAGGGCGATCTTCTCCGCAGCTTTCACGACGGAGGACAGGTCGGGCGCCTCGGCGCCGCGCGCCACCGTGTCGAGGTCCATGATCGAGAGCTTGATCGGGACACGAACCTCGACGAGCGGCTGGACCTCACGGACGCCCATGTGTACGTCGGGCGCGGGCTCGCTCGAGAGCAGGCGGAGCGTGCCCTTGTTGACGGCAGCATACTTCCAGCCGAACGGGCCCTCGAACTCGACGACCTTGCGGCCCGCGAGGAGGAGCCGGAGCACGCGGCTCGCCTCGTCGTCGATGAGCTTCCAGGCCTCGGGGAGAATCGGAGCAAGATTGCGCTTGAGGAGATCCACGCTTGGTGCCTTCTCTCGTCGATACGTTGGGATGAGCTGCGTCAGGTGAGCTTGAGACTTCCGATGCCGAGCGAGCCGTCCGAGGGGCTCTTCTTCTCGGCGCTGCCGCCACTGCCAGCGTCTTTCGCGGCGCCGCCGACACCGGATCCGCCCGTGGCCTTCTCCATGTTCTCCTCGACCTCGGTGATGGGTCCCTGACTGAACAGGAAGATGCGCGCGGCGGCGTCGAACGTCGCGTTGTTCCGCCGGATCCATTCGAGGTTCATCATCGCGTGCTCGATCTCTTCGTCGCGATTGTGCGCGAGGACGGCCTTGAGCTCCTCGTCACCCGCAACGTCGATCCGTTGCTGGTACCAGTCGATCGCCTCGAGCTCCTCCATGAGCGAGACGATGGCCCGATGCATGTCGCGCGTGTACGGCGTCAATGACTCGTATGGCTCGTGCCAGGCTTCGCTTCCCACAAGCGCAACCTACACGCAGTTCCATCGTCGTGGGAGGGGCATGACGTCGCGCTCGGTCACGGCTGACAGGCTATCCATCACGTCCGCCCTATCTCGCCTATCTCGCCTATCTCGCCTATCTCGCCTGTCTCGCCGCCAGCCGACATCGGCCTTGTCGATGCGCGGCAGCCTTGCGATGCTACGGCCCGCATGAAGACTCGCGCCGCCGTCGCCCACGGGCCCCGCTCGCCGCTCACCGTCGAAGAGGTCGACCTCGAAGGCCCGAAGGCCGGCGAGGTGCTCGTCGAGATCAAAGCCTCCGGTATCTGCCATACCGACGAGTTCACCCTCTCCGGGGCCGACCCGGAAGGACTGTTCCCGGTCATCTTCGGCCACGAAGGAGCTGGCGTCGTCGTGGACGTCGGCCCGGGGGTCACGTCGCTAAAGAAGGGTGACCACGTCATCCCGCTCTACACGCCGGAATGCCGGCAGTGCAAATCGTGCCTCAGCCAGAAGACGAACCTCTGCACGGCCATCCGAGCGACCCAGGGGAAGGGCTTGATGCCGGACGGGACGAGCCGCTTCTCGATCGGCGGCGAGAAGATTCACCACTACATGGGGTGCTCCACCTTCGCGAACCACACGGTGCTTCCGGAGATCGCGCTCGCGAAGATTCGTGAGGACGCCCCGTTCGAGAAGGTCTGTTACATCGGTTGCGGCGTGACGACGGGCATCGGCGCCGTCATCAATACCGCCAAGGTCGAGGCGGGCGCGAACGTCGTCGTCTTCGGTCTCGGCGGCATCGGCCTCAACGTCATCCAGGGCGCGCGCATGGTCGGCGCAGACATGATCGTCGGCGTCGACATCAACCCCGCACGCGAGGCGCTCGGCCGGAAGTTCGGGATGACGCACTTCGTGAACCCGAAGGACGTCAAAGGCGACCTCGTCGCGCACCTCGTCGAGCTGACGAAGGGCGGCGCAGACTACAGCTTCGAGTGCGTCGGCAGCACGCAGCTGATGCGGCAGGCTCTCGAGTGCTGCCACCGCGGGTGGGGTGTCAGCGTCATCATCGGCGTCGCCGGTGCGGGTCAGGAGATCTCGACGCGGCCGTTCCAGCTCGTCACAGGGCGCGTCTGGAAGGGCACGGCCTTCGGCGGTGCGCGCGGACGTACGGACGTCCCGAAGATCGTCGACTGGTACATGGACAAGAAGATCGACATCGACTCCCTCGTCACCCACGTGATGCCGATCGATCGCATCAACGAGGGCTTCGATTTGATGCGCAAGGGCGAGTCGATCCGAGGCGTGGTCACCTTCTAGGGGACGTTCCAGCGAGGCCCCTGTGCGGGTCCTCGTGCGCGGAAGGTGGTCCCCGCGCCGTCGATCTCGGCATGGTTCGAGGTCGCACGGAGCGGGGCATCTCGCGACCGCACGTGTCGAAAAGGTCCGCGCATGCGTCGCCATGCGCATGCCTGCGTTCGTCGCTGCTCGGCGACATGCACCGCAGAAATACCGATCGAACGTTTGTTCCTGGCACGCGTGGCCACCTCCTTGCTTCGGCGCCGCCGACGAAGGAGACACGCCATGCCGGAGAAGAAGACGATCGAACGCGCCCGCAAAGCAAAGCGCGAGGGCAAGGCGCCGAGCACCCAGGCAGGTGAGTTCGTTCGCGAGGAGATCGAGCACATCCGTGAGGGCAAGCACGGAGCGAAGAACACGAAGCAAGCCATCGCGATCGGCCTCTCGAAGGCCCGTCGCTCCGGAGTGAAGCTGCCCGCTCCGAAGAAGGGCACGACCTCGGAGCGCACGCGCAAGCAGGCCAAACGCGACACGGCCAAGAGCAAGGCGTCCAGCAGCACGCGCAAGAAGTCGCCGAAGCGGGCCCGCGCTGCCAAGAAGGCGCTCGCCCGGGCGCCGCGCGCGGCCGCGTCGACGCGCGCGCTGTCACGTCAGTCGCGTCAGGCAGCCCGCCGTCGCAAGGCAACGTCCGGGACGTCGCGTTCCCGTACGAAGCGCGCCGCTGCGGCCTGATGCGGGGGAACCGGTGGCGCAGACCTTGGGCGAGCGCCTCCGGTCACACCTGACGTATCCGAGCACGGCTCCGCCGACCGCTTGACCGCTTGCGGCGGCGGCGGCCTGCTGCGGCGGCGGGAGCGCTTGGCTACTTCACTTCCGACGGCGGGAGCGTCTTGCAGGCCGCGTCGAACGTGTCGAGCGCCTTCTCGAGCGCGTCGCTCAGGTCGCCGTCGCAGATCGAGCTGAACGTTCCGTTCTTGCCGGCGAGCCCGACGAACTCCTTGAGCCGCTTTGCCTCGGACGCCTTGCCGAAGCCCGACTCGCACGCGGTCGGACCGGCGATGACCGCCGTGGCCCAGCGGCCCGCGCCCTTCGCGACGTTGTCCAGCATCTGCTTGTAGTCCGCCATGGGCTTCACGCCCTGCATCGTCGAGCAGACGTCGTTCACGATCGTGAAGTTGTTGTCGTCTCGCGAGCAGTCGTCTTCGTCGGTGAGGATCACGAGCGCGAGAAGCGCGTCGTCGCGGAGGAAGCCCGCGTTCGTCCCGTCCGCCACGCGGTCGTTCAGCGCGAGCTTGGTCGCTTCGAGCGGCATCTCGATGCTCGAGCCGCTGGTGCCTGCCTTCGCGCGGCACTGGAAGTCGGAGGACGCGTTCGCGTCCGACTTCTCGACCCAACGGCGCTGCGTCCCTCCACATCCCGAGGGCATCCGGAACGCTCCGTCGTCGCCCTTCTCGGTCATCGGCAGCGTCCCGCCGAACGGGATCGAGATGTTGTACGTGATGTTCAGAGCAGTGGTCGTGACGGCGATCCGCCAGTCGAGCTTCGAGCCGCTCTTCGTCTTGAACGAGTCGATCTTGGAGATGAACTTCGGGAAGTTCGCCGCGAGGTTCTGCTGCTCCTCTTCCATCGACCCCGAGTCGTCGATGACGAAGATGATGTCCATCTTCTGGCATTCCTCGACCGGAGGCGGCTCCGTCTCCGAGGCCGCGCTCCCTAGCGAACCGCCGTTGTCGGCCCCCGGTCCGCCGCCGTTTCCGACGCCGCTGCCCGGCCCTGCGCCGTCGTCGAACCCGTCTCTCTCGGACGACGTCCCGCAAGCGAACACGAGCGATGACACGACCAGCGCTCCGATGCCCAGCGACTTACGAACCACGGCGAACCTCCCTCTCATCCACGTCGTTACCGCGAGCCACGCAAGCTCGCGATGGGAGTAAACCGCTCAGCTCATCGAAACGCCCGAGGTGGATCGCGATGTCATTCACATGAGACACCGTGTAAGTGCTTAGAAAGAAGCCGCTGTCGCACACGTCGGCGAGAGGCTGGAGCCTGATCCCCGAAATGGCGAAAGGGCGTGATCCCGGAGATCACACCCTTTCGAGGACGTCCACGGACGTCGCGAGCTAGCGGATCACGCCTCGGCGAAGCCGCTGCGCTCCTTCTTGCCCCGCTTCTTCGCCTTCTTGGCGTCCTTCTTCGCGTGGCCGTTGAGCGCGCCGTTGGTACCGTTCGCGCCGTTGCCGTTGGCGTGAGCGGCCTTCTTCGTCTCGACCTTCTTGCCGCTCGCCTTGCCGCCGAGGAGATCGGCCGCGAGCTGCGCTGCGCGGTGCGTCTTCTCCCACGCGAAGTCTTTGCGGCCGAAGTGGCCGTAGGCCGCCGTCGGAAGGTACTGCGGAGCGAGGAGGCCGAGCTCGTCGATCAGCGCCTTCGGGCGCATGTCGAAGTTGTCGAGGATGTACGCCTCGAGTCGCTCGTCCGAGATGGCGCCCGTGCCGAAGGTGTTGACGTGCACGCCGACGGGCTTGGCGACGCCGATCGCGTAGGCGATCTGGACCTCGCAGCGCTTCGCGAGCCCCGCCGCGACCACGTTCTTCGCGATGTAGCGAGCGTAGTAGCAAGCCGAGCGGTCCACCTTCGTCGGGTCCTTGCCGCTGAAGGCGCCGCCGCCGTGACGGCCCATGCCGCCGTAGGTGTCGACGATGATCTTGCGACCGGTGAGGCCGCAATCGCCCATCGGTCCACCGACGACGAAGCGGCCCGTCGGGTTGACGTGGAACTTCGTGTTCTTGTCGATGAGCTTCTTCGGCATGACCTTGTCGATCACGAGATCGATCACGGCCTCGCGGAGCGTCTTGTACTTCACGCCTTCGTTGTGCTGCGTCGAGACGACGATCGCGTCGACGCGGACCGGTACGTCGTTCTCGTACTCGAGCGTGACCTGCGTCTTGCCGTCCGGGCGGAGGAAGTCGACCTTCTTCGACTTGCGGATCGCCGTGAGCTGGCGCGCGAGCTGGTGCGCGTAGTCGATCGGCGCGGGCATGAGGTTCGGCGTCTCGCTGGTCGCGTAGCCGAACATGAGGCCCTGGTCGCCAGCGCCCTGCTCCTTGTGCATGCCCTGGCCTTCGGTCACGCCCTGGGCGATGTCCGGGCTTTGCTGCTCGATCGCCGTGATCACCGCGCACGTGTCGGCGTCGAAGCCCATCTCGGAGCTCGTGTACCCGATGTCACGCACCGTCTTGCGGATGATCTTCGGGTAGTCGATCGTCGCGGTCGTCGTGATCTCACCAGCGACGACGACCATGCCGGTCTTCGCGAGCGTCTCACACGCAACGCGCGCGTACTTGTCCTGCGCGAGGATCGCATCGAGGATCGCATCCGAGACGTGATCGCAAAGCTTGTCCGGATGTCCCTCGGTGACCGACTCCGACGTGAACTGGTAACGTGCCATTCGTGAGCTCCTGACTGTTTACGAGGCGGCATGACATAGCGCGGCAGGGCCGGGACGGAAAGCCCTATTGGCCTCCGGCCGCACTCGTGATCGCATTCTCTCTTGCCGCGTTTCAGGCCGTGCGATCGCCGTCTCATCCGCTGGGTCACACACCCTCGAGGCCGTCTCATGCGCCGGGTGCGCCCGCGTCTTCGCCGGTCGCAAAGGCTGGGCAAAGACGGTCCTGCGCGATGCGCGCACTCGGCTGAACCGGCGCACGTCACGTCACGCCAGGTTCAGACAGATTGAGGAGCGCCGAGCCGACCGAGCTCAGTCCTTGTACGGATCCGGCGGCGGCCGCGACGGACGCGGGGGCGGCGCGCTCGCGTGCAACGGAGGCGCTTTGGCGCTCGGCCGTGACATCAACTCGACCTCTGCTCCGGGCCGCGCGGCGATCGCGAGCGTCACAGCGGGCTCGAAGCTGAGCGGGGCTGTGGGTCCGCCAACGCGGTCGTAGAACCGCGCCGTGACGAGGCCCATGCGTTCCGGGCCGAGCTCCTCCCAGACGCGTCGCCACGTGCGGCCTTCACGGATCGCATCGGTGAACGCCTCGGCGCTCGGAAACGAAACCGTGTGCCTCAGCACGGTGTGACGCACGAGCGAGAGCCCCGCGTCCTCGAACATCTTCGCCATCGACTCGCGATCGGAAGGGATGCTTGCCGGCGTGGCTTCGGCGTTCGGCTCGAGGTCGCGCAACGCCTGACCGAGCAGCTCGAACGGATCATCCTCCGGCGGCGGCCCGAACGTGAGCACGCCGACCTTGCCATGCGCTGAGAGCGCGCCCGCCCAGCTCTGGATGACCGCCTTGCGATCGGGCAACGACCAGAGGCCGAAGCAACAGACGATGGCGTTCCAGCTTCCGTCGCCGACGTCCGCGGGCCCGGCCTTCTCTACCTTGACCGCTCCGAACCCGGCCTTCTTCACCTGCTCTTCGCAGATGCCGACGAGATCCTCGCTCGCGTCGGTCGCACGCACCGCACCGCGATCACCGACGGCACGTGCGACTGCGAGCACCTCCGCGCCGGGCCCGGCGCTCACGACGAGCACGCGTTGCCCCTGCGTGAGAGCGAGCTCCTGGACGAGATCGAGGTGATAGGGGACGAAGCGGGGAACCCATTCCTCGAGATAGCGAGCAGCCGGCCGATCCCAGGGCGTTGCCATGTTCCTGAGGAGCATACCCCGAACAGCTTCCGCGAGCACTGCGACGGTGTTCGGACCGCATCCGCGAGCGCCCCATGCGCCCAAGCGACGCACGCCGCTTCCGCATCCATCCCCCATTCCTGTTCGCTGTTCGCTGTTCCCTGTTCCTCTCCTCCCCCATTCCCAGTTCCCTGTTCCCTGTTCCCTGTTCCCTGTTCCCTGTTCCTCTTCGCCCCCGACGCCCCCACGCTCCACCCTCGTTCCTTCTCCGCGTGTACCCTTCCCGCGCGTCTGCCTTCCCCTCGCGTGTCCCCTCCCCCTCGCGCGTGCCCTCCGCTCGCGTCTGCCTCCTCGCGTCCGCCTCTCCCTTCATCGCCATCGCAACACCGCAGGCCCCCGAACGGTCGACCTCTCTCCGTACGCCCGCCCACGCTCGAGCTCTTCCGAGCACCGCGTCGCGCGCACTCTCCGCCAGCCCCGGGTGGCACGTCCTGCGTGCAGGTGCTCGGGTCGCCATCGCGTGCTGCTGACGGCTCTTTCGCACGCGCACCGGTTTGTCTAGTGTGCCGCCGCCATGACAGGAACCGAGGCAGCCGCCCGCAAGACCTCTCTCTACGATCGCCACGTCGCCTCCAAGGCTCGC
Source organism: Pseudomonadota bacterium (assembly GCA_023423895.1). Lineage (GTDB taxonomy): Bacteria > Myxococcota_A > Polyangia > Polyangiales > Polyangiaceae > Labilithrix. Next base: position 13,338 of record JAFAER010000045.1, on the reverse strand, counting down.
TTGGTCCCGTTCGCCGGCTGGGTGATGCCCATCCAGTACTCGGGCATCGTCGACGAGCATCAAGCCGTACGCACGGCAGCTGGCCTCTTCGACGTCTCGCACATGGGCGAGATCGAGATGACGGGCGAGCACGCCGCCGCGGTCGTCGACTATCTCGTCACGAACGACGCCTCGAAGCTCGTTGACGGGCAGGCGATGTACACCGCGTGCTGCAATGAGAAGGGCACGATCCTCGACGACCTCATCGTCTACCGCGCCGCGCAGGATCGCTGGCTCATCGTCTGCAACGCGTCGAACCGCGAGAAGATGGTCGCGCACTTCAAGAAGGCGGCCGAGAACCACTGCGAGTTCGCCGACCGCAGCGACGAGACCGCCCTCATCGCGCTCCAGGGGCCGAAGGCGTTCGACATCCTCGACAAGGCCGGCTCGGATGCCGCCACGCTGCGCGAGCTGAAGAGCTTCCGCTTCCGTGACGCCGTCATCGCGAACGTCCGCTGCACCGTCGCGCGCACCGGCTACACCGGAGAGGACGGCGTCGAGATCTTCTGCGCGTGGAACGACGCGCCCGCGCTCTGGGATCAGCTCATCGAGCTCGGCGCGCCGCTCGGCCTCAAGCCGGTCGGCCTCGGCGCCCGCGACACGCTTCGCCTCGAGGCGCGGCTGTCGCTGTACGGCAACGACATCGACGAGACGACGAACCCGATCGAGGCAGGCCTCGGCTGGGTCGTGAAGCTCGACAAGGCGACCTTCGTCGGCAAGGAGTCGCTCGCGGCGGTGAAGGCCGCGCCGCTTCCCCGTAAGCTCGTGGGCTTCGAGGTGACGGGCCGCGGAATCGCACGGCAGGGTTACCCGCTCCGCGATCTCGACGGCAAAGAGGTCGGAATCTGCACGAGCGGCAGCCCGGCACCCACGGTTGGCAAGAACATCGGCCTCGGTTATTTGCCGACGGCGATGACGGAGATCGGGACGAAGTTCCTGATCGACTGCCGCGGCAAGAACGTCGAAGCGGTCGTCGTGAAGACGCCCTTCTACAAGCGCGGCTAGCAGACGAGAGACGAGACAAGACGAAGCGAGCGCCGCTCGCTGTGCAGAAGGAACGGACGAACATGGAATTCCCCGCTGGGCTCAAGTACACGAAGGACCACGAGTGGGCGAAGGTCGAGGGCAACCGAATCACCGTCGGCATCACCGCATTCGCGGTCGAGCAGCTGGGTGACATCACGCTGGTGAACATCGACGTGAAGGCCGGCGACGAGCTCGCGGCGGGGAAGGCCTTCGGCACGATCGAGAGCGTCAAGACGCTCAGCGACCTGTATGCGCCGCTCAGCGGCAAGGTCGTCGACGTGAACAAGGACCTCGACGCGAAGCCGGAGCTCGTCAACGAGGATCCCTACGGCGCGTGGATGGTCGTGATCGAGGTGTCCGATCCGGCCACGCTCGCCCAGCTCCTCGACGAGAAGAGCTACGGCGAGCATGTGAAGGCGAGCGCCTGAGCTCAGCCGCTCGCTGACGTCTCTGATGTGGTGAGCGGTTGCCGCCGGGGCGGCGCGGGGGAAGTACGAGACACATGCGCGAGCTGCATGTCCCGGGCTACGACGTCTGGGGCCTCCTCGGCGAAGGAGGCATGAGCGAGGTCTGGCTCGCGAAACATGCCGTGCTCGCGGCGCCGGTCGTCGTGAAGACGTTGCGCCGCGGGCTCAGCACGGTCGACACGCAAGGCGCCACGGCGCGCATCCTCCAGGAGGCGCGCTTGATGGCGCGCGTATCGAGCCCGCGCATCGTGCGGGCCCTGGACGCCGGGCAGCTCGAGGCCAGCGAAGCGAGCAACGGCGCGCGCACGCCGTTCCTCGTCCAGGAGTACGTCGACGGGCTCGACTACGCCGAGCTCGATCGCCGCCGGCGCGCCGCGCTGGGCGTGGGTCTCCCGCTCTGGCTCGTCTGTCACATCATGCGTGAGGTGTGCACCGGCCTGCGGGCAGCACACCAGGCCGGCGTGATCCATCGCGACCTCAAGCCGTCGAACGTCTTCGGCGAGGCGCAGTCCGGGATTCGCCTGGGCGACTTCGGCATCGCGGTCGCGCGCAGCGACGGCGCTCCGCCCGAGAGCGCGGGGACGTTGCCGTTCATGCCTCCCGAGCTGCTCGAGCGTGCCGAGGTAGCCCGCTACACGGACGTCTGGGGCGCCGGCGCGACGGCGTGCGACCTCCGCTACGGGCACGCTCCTTTCGCGAGCGTCGGCGAGATCCTCGATCCCCACGTCCCCCCTCACCTGCCGCCGCCGACGTCACCGGCCGAAGCGTACTTCCAGGACGTCGTTCGCCGGATGCTCTCGAAAGAGGTCGCGACGCGGCCCCACGACGTGCTCGCGCCGCTCTCGCACTTCGCGATGCTCACGAAGGCGCTCGAGCCGCCCGAGCCCGCCGTGAGCCGGATCGGGTCGTCGACGCTCACCTTCGGGCGGCTGAAGATCTCGTTCGTCGTCGGCGACATCGCGCGCGCGACCGCCGACGCCATCGTCTCGAGCGCGAACTTCGAGATGCGCATGCGCACGGGCGTGGGAGACGCGCTGCGCCGCCACGGGGGCGACGAGCTCGAACACGACGCGATGGCGGACGGTGAGCAACCTCTCGGTAGCTGCATTCGCACGAAGCCGGGCAACCTCGACGCGCGGCACGTGTTTCACGCCGTCAGCGCGTGGAACGAGGTGTCCTGCGTGGGGCGCGCATTCGCGCGGGCCCTCCTACTCGCCGAAGAGCACGGCTGCGCGACGATCGCTGCCCCTGCGCTCGGCACGGGCGCTGCGCGTGTCGGTCTCGAGCTGTGCGCCAACGCGATGATGATGACGCTCCGCTGGCACGCGATGCTCGGCGGGACGCGCATCCGCGAGATCACGATCTGGCTCGACTCCGAAGCGAAACGCCGCGCCTTCCAGGACGTCGCCGAGGAGGTCCTCGGGCTGATCGACGCGCACTACTTCGGGCCGGCGGACGTCGGCCTGCCCGACGACAACGCGAACATCAACGCCGAGGGCGCGACGTTCCTCGATCCGAACACGCCTGCCCGCTTGAAGTGAACGCTCCGGTCGCCGCTCCCGGCGAGCGGGTCACTCCATCTCGACGCGATTGCGACCGGCCCGCTTCGCTCGATACAGGGCCTTGTCGGCGCGGTCGACGATGTTGTCGGCGTCGTAGTTGTTCCGCTCGTCCGCCGCCGCAACTCCGCCGCTGAACGTGACGTGACGGAGCTCGTCTTTCGCGCCGAGCGTGATGCCCTGGCTCGCGACCGACGAGCGCAGACGGTTCGCGACCACCCGGGCGGCCGGCCCCGTCGTTGCGCGCAGCAGGATGACGAACTCCTCTCCGCCGAAACGGCACGCGATGTCGTCCTCGCGGAGCGACCCTCCGAGCAGCTCTGCGACGTGGCAGAGGACGCGATCGCCGTCCTCGTGGCCGTACGTGTCGTTGACGAGCTTGAAGTGATCGATGTCGATGACGATGATCGCGAAGGGCCGCTTGTGGCGCTTCGCGTGCGCTGACTCTTCGCGGAGACGCCGCTCGAAGTAGCGGCGGTTGTAGAGGCCCGTCAGCGCGTCGTGCGCCGAGTACTCGAGCGCGAAGCGTAGCTTGTTCTTCAGCTCGCGCTGCAGCCGCGAGCGCTCCGACACGGCGCGGATTTTCGCGCAGAGCAGCGTCGTGCTCAGCGGCTTGATGAGGTGGTCCATCACCCCCGCCTCGATCAGCTTCAACATGTCCGCTTCGCTCGGTGGACGGCCGAGGACGGCGAGCACGGGGATGGTCGCCGTCTCGGCATCCTGGCGGAGACGCTTGAGCAGGGACCACACGTCGAGCCCTGGCAGCGTGAGGTCGACGATCACGCAGTCGAGCGCGCTCGACTTCTCGGTCGCGATCGCGACCGCGCGATCGGCGCTCTCGGCGTGGGATGCCTGCATCGCGAGGAGGCTGATCTGATGGACGACGAGCTTCCGCGTCGCGTCGTCGGCAACGACGAGGAGCTCACCAGCGGCGATCGGCGCCACCGAGGACAGCAGCGATTCGCGGACACTCAAGGCCGAGCATTCTATCCGATCTCCGCACGTTGTTGCGGTCGTGCGGTGATCACGACGACCGCCCCCGTAAGGATGAGCATTCCCCCGACTATTTGGGCACTGCCGAGCCTCTGGCCGAAGCACAGGGCGGCAATCGCCACGGCCACGAACGGCTCGAGGAGGGTGAGGACGGAGGCATGGCTAGCGGCGATGCGACGCAGGCCCCACACGAACATCAGGCCACCGAGGGCGCCCGGCCCGAGGGCTCCCACCGCGACCACGGCCAGCGACGCCGTCGGGGTCTCGGCCAGCGCACCGGCCGGGACCACCGCCCAGAGGAATGGGACCGCCACGAATCCGTGGAAGAACATCAGCTCGCTCGCCGAGAAGACGGGCGCCAGCCGCTTGTTCACGATCACGTTCGACGCGTAGAAGATCGCGCTGCCCGCCCCGAGGGCGGCGCCGACGAGATCGCCTGGCCCGAGCCCTTTGTCCCACGGTTGCAGCAAGAGGAGCAGGCCGGCGAAGGAGACTGCGACCGACCCGAAGGTGCGTGCTTGCGGTCGCTCTCCGAGGAAGAGCGGCGCCGCAACGGCAACGAACACGGGCGTGAGATAGTGCGTCAGCACCGCGACCGCCACGGACGTCCGCTGGTAGGCGGCGAAGAACAGGACGACGTTGAGCGCGTCGGCGAGGCCGAGCCATCCGACGCCGAGCCAGTGGACCGGCCGCGCCCGGACACGAACGCGGTCCCGCAGCATCATCGGAATGCTGACGACCATGAGGACCGTCATCATCACCGCGGACTGGAGCGTTGCCGGCATCTCGGCATGCCGCAGGATGAGCGGCCATAGCCCCCACCCGGACGCGGCGGCAGCGACGAGGACGTAGCCGCCGCTCCGCGAACCGGGAGAGTGCAGAGCCGCCAGCGCCGGCTGGGGGACCGCGGTCACGAGTCGTGGCCCGCGAGCCCCTTGAGCTTCGCGAGCGTCATGAGCGCCTCGATCGGCGTGATCCGCTCGACGTCGAGCGCGCGGAGCATGTCGAGCGCCGGGCTCGCGATCGGTGCCGGCGCCTGCGCAGGCGTGCTCGTGCCTCCGAAGAGCCCGAGCTGCCCGTCGTCCTTCCGCCCCCTGGTCGCGCGCGACGCCTTGCCGTTCGGGAGCGAAGCGCTCCGCTCCAGGTCATCGAGGATCGCCTTCGCGCGGGCGAGCACCGGCTCGGGCAGCCCTGCGAGTCGAGCACATGCAACGCCGTAGCTGCGCGACGCCGCCCCGCGCTGGACCTTGTGAAAGAAGACGATGGTGCCGCCGTGCTCGCGCGCGCTCACGCTGTAGTTGTCGGCGCGAGCGGAGCTGGCAGCGAGCTCGGTGAGCTCGTGATAGTGGGTCGCGAACAGCGCACGGCAGCCGACGACGTCGTGCAGGTGCTCGGCGACGGCCCACGCGATCGACAGACCGTCGTACGTGCTCGTTCCGCGGCCGATCTCGTCGAGGACGACGAGCGAGCGTCGGGTCCCGCGACGCACGATGTTCGCCGTCTCCTTCATCTCCACCATGAAGGTGCTCTCGCCGCGTGCGAGGTTGTCGCTCGCGCCGACGCGTGTGAGCACACGGTCGACGACGCCGATTCGTGCGCGCTTCGCGGGAACGAACGATCCCATGTGCGCGAGGATCACGGCCAGCGCGACCTGACGCATGAAGGTCGACTTGCCGGCCATGTTCGGGCCGGTGATGATCCAGAGGCGCGAGCGATCGGGCGGAGCGTCGGTGGCAGCGTCGAGCGAGACGTCGTTCGGCACGAAGCGCCCAGCCGCGGCGAGCCGCTCGACGACGGGATGGCGTGCGTCCTCGAGGACGAGCTCGAGGGAGTCGTCGACGTCCGGACGCACGTAGTCGTCGCGATGCGCGACCTCCGCGAGCGAGCTCGCGACATCGAGCGCCGCGATGCGTGCCGAGACCGCCCGGAGGCGCTCCGAGTGGGCTGCGAGGTCACGGACGAGAGCCGCCCAAAGCTCGGCTTCACGCTCTTCGCGGCGCTCCTCCGCGTGCGCGAGCTTATCGGCGAGCGTGTCGAGCTCGTCGCACGTGAAGCGCTCGCCGGTCGCGATCGTCTGCTTGCGTCGCCACGACTTGGGGGCCTTCGCGAGATGGCTCTTCGTCACCTCGACGTACCAACCGAACACACGGGTGTAGCGGAGCTTCAGCGACGGGATCTGCGACTCTTCACGGAGCCGCGCCTCGAGCTCGACGATGAGCCGCTGCCCGTCGCTGGCGAGCGTGCGGGCTTCGTCGAGCTCGGCATCGAAGCCGTCGCGGAAGACGCCGCCCTCGCTCGCGCGCACCGGCGGGTCGTCGACGAGCGCCGCGGCGAGCGTCGTGTGGAGGTCCTCGCAGCGGTCGAGGAACGTGGGCTTCTTCGGATCCTTGCGCGTACGCGGCGTCGCGTCGTCCGGGATCTCGAGCGCGTCGCGGGTCATGGGATCCGGGCATGCTGCGAGCGCCGCATCGATCGCGGGCAGCTCCGCGAGCGAAGCGCGGAGGAGCGACAGCTCGCGCGGACCGACACGGTCGACCGCGAGCTTCACTGCGAGCCGCTCGATGTCGGCCACGCGCGCAAGCCGCGCGCGTATGTCGGCGCGGAGCCCCGGCTGCGTGACGAACAGCTCCACACCGTCGAGGCGCCGGCGGATCTCGGCGACGTTGGTGCGCGGTGCGAGCAGCCGCCTGCGCAGGAGCCGTGCGCCCGGAGACGTCTTCGTCGCGTCGATCTGCTCCAGCAGCGAGCCGCGTGTCTCGCCGTCCATCGTTCGCACGAGCTCGAGATGCCGCTGCGTCGCGTCGTCGAGAACGAGCGTGTCCCCGAGCGTGTACTCGACGAGCCGCGCGATCGGCAGCTTCTTCCCCGGCTCACATGCCTTCGCGAGCGCGAGGCAGCGAGCGGCGGCACGGAGCGCGAGATCGCTGGTGCATGCCGTCCGTGCCACTCCCGCGCCGAGGACGGAGTCGAGGATCGCAAGCGCATCCGCGAGCTCGACCGTGGGCGAGCCGTTCTCGGCGCGGATCGCCGCGCGCGGGAGGGCCGTCTTGATCGACGCTCCGAGCTCCTCGGCCGCAACGCCGAGGAGCACCTCACGCGGATCGAGTCGGACGATCTCCGCGACCGCCGCTTCCGTCGTGTCGGCTTCACATGCCGACAATTCGCCGGTGGAGAAGTCGAGCACCGCGATGCCGACGCGCTCGGCATCGGCTTCGATGCCCATGAGGAAGAGGTTCTTCTTCGAGTCGAGCCCCGCGTCGTCATACGCGAGGGCCGGCGTCGCGACGCGGACGACCTCGCGCGGGACGATGCCCTTCACCGTCGCCGGGTCCGCCATCTGCTCGCAGATGGCGACCTTGTGGCCCGCGTCGAGGAGCTTCTGGATGTAGCCGCTCGCTGCGTGGTACGGCGCCCCGCACATCGGGATCGGCTGTTCCGCCTGCTTGTTGCGGCTCGTGAGTGTGAGGTCGCAGATCTTCGCGGCGACGACGGCGTCGTCGAAGAACAGCTCGTAGAAGTCGCCGAGCCGGAAGAAGAGGATGGCGTCCGGATACGCGGCCTTCGCGGCGAGGAACTGCCGCATGACCGGTGTGTCGGCGCCATGCCCCTTGGACGCTGTGGAGCGCTGCGGAGCGGCGGGCGTGCCCGGGGAATCGGAAGGGCTCGAGCCCCGAGCCGGCAACGAGCGAGGCATCGGTCGAAAGGTCTGTCAGAAGTACGGCGCGCGCGCAATGGAGACGCCCGCGAGGTCGATGAGCACGAGCCCCTGCGAGGCGCCGTCCACGACGGCGATCTGACCGAGCGATTCGATGAAGCGCATGGACTGCGGGTTCACGGATGTGGTCTGCGCTGCGAGGTTGATCACGAGCGGAGTGAACTGACCACGCGTCTGGAACCGATACGTCATGTCGCGGTCGGGGAGCGCGTCCGTCCCCGCGTTCTGCCCGTTCTGGATGAAGAACGAGAAGGCCGGGTTCCGCATCGCGAGCGGGCTGTCGCGGAACGGGGCGAAATCCGCCGGGCCTGCCGTCGGCGCGCCGAACGGGAGCGAGGGAGCTCGCGCATTGAGCAGCGCCTCCCGCGGCTCGCACGAGGCGACGCAGCGACCGCCTTCGGCCGGCACGAGATGGCTCAGGAACCCGACCGTGGAGCCCACCGTCACCCACTGGGACGCGGCGCGAACGCTGAACTTCACCTGGTGGTGGAAGCAGCAGCGCATCCGCTTGAGGATCGGAACGTTCCAGGGATCGGAGGCGATGACCTCGCGCGTCCCATCCTGCACCGTGACCCCGAACGTGCCGAGCACGAGGTGGTCGTCATAGGCCTCGAGGATCGGGAAGTCGCGGCTCTCTCGTTGCTCGCTCAGCGGGCCGAACGTGTTCGAGCAGACCTCGAAGCGGCCGCGTGCGGCCTCCTCGACGAGCGCTGCGTTGTTGGGATCGGCCGGATTGAGACCGTCGTCCCAGCAGCTGTTCGGCTCGGCCAGGTCAGGCTGCCGCCAGAACGAATCGTTTGCAGGCAGCAGCTCGTCCGTGACCTGGATGTAGTCGAGCATTCGCCGGTCGATCGGCTCCGGGTAGGGCGCGCGCCCTGCGACCGCGAGCGCGTTGGCGACGGCGTTGGCTCGCTCGCCACCAACCGCCCAGTCCTCGACGCCCTTCGCGCAGAAGCGCGCCTGCGGCTGCGAGAGGACGAGCGAGCGATAGCCGTCCGTCGTCGAGAGCGTCGCGGGCAGCCCTTCGAAGCCGGGGAGCGCGCCTTCGTACGTGACGCTCCAGTCCTGATCGAAGTGCACGTCCGGCGTGTCGATCGAGAAGCGGATGCCGACGTCCGCCGTACCCGCCGCCGATCCACCGGGGGTCACCGCCGTCGGACGGAGCCGCGGCGTCCGCTCGCTGCCGGCCCCCGTGAGCGGAGGCGCCACTGCGCCGACCGACGAAATCGAGGGGTTCGACGTGAGGAACGGAATGTGACGGCCCGTGCGCGAGTCATCGCGCAAGAGGAAGCTCGAACGCGGGCGATGGGGCGCGGAGACCGGGAAGAACAGCTCCTGCGAGACGCTCTCCGACAGTGCGTCCGGAGCGTGGTAGGGGTCGAGATCATCGGCGCCGCTGGGTGCCGGCTGGGCCACGGCGAGCACGCCGACCGGCACGTCGCCCGCGACGGCGGGGCCGGTCAACGCCTGGGGGCGTCGGCAAGGTGCATCCCAATCGTCGACGTCGATCGCGACGACCTGCCCGTTCGAGAGCGTCGCAAAGGCGAAGATGCCACGCAGACGAGACGGCCCGAGCCCGACGTCGATGTCCTGCGAGCTCGCTCGGTAGTAGTAGCCGAAGTCCCTCGCGAGCTGCCCATTGGCGGCCGGCTCCGCGTTCTTGTTCGGATTGCAGAGCAGACCGCTCCTGGCGCTCGCCTGCGCGATGCCGTCGATCCGCGCGAGCGGGAAGTCGTTGCGCGCGAACGCGACGGCGACGACGGGCGCCGCGAAGGCGATGCGATCGGCCGGCTGGAACGGGTTGAGCTCCGGGTGCGGCCGGCGCATCGGCGTGCGCTCGGCATTGACCGGATCCGTGATGTCGAAGACCGCGATCGAGCCTTCCTCGCGATCGACCGCGTAGAGGTAGCGCTTGTACTCGCGCGTCGGCGGGCTGATGGCGATGTCGCGGAGCGAGACGCGACGCTCCGGATTGACGAGGCTCGAGACCACGAACGGCGGGAGCTCGCGCGGCGCACCCGGCGACGAGAGATCGATCACGTGGATGAGCGGAAGCGCATTGTCGGCGATGTAGACCGTCTGATCGTCGCGCGCGATCGCAACCGGTTGCGGCGCGTCGAGGGGGCCCAGCTCCAGGAGCCGCTCGGCCTCTTCCGAGCCGGCGTCCGGCTCACATGCGCTGCCTTCGCCGCCTGCGTCGAGCTCACTCGGCGGGAGGCCCGTCGTGGGATCGACGCACTTGCACGGACGGAGCCCGCAGCGCGTCGGCGACCCCGACGGCGGCAGCTCGCACGACAGATCGATCCCGCCGTCGATCCACTTCACGCCGTCCTCCCACGGACGACCGGGCCGGAACGAATCGGGGACGGCCTGTTCGCCAGCGAGCTCGATGGCGGAGGTGATCGGACAGGCGCCGAGCTCGCCGGGGACGAGCTTCTCGCCCTCACCGAAATTGTCGAGCGGGTTGCCCGCTGCATCGAGCCGGGGCGTCGCGCGCAGGAACGGGCGCGGATCGATCGTGACGACCTTGGCGGGATTCCTCCGATCGCCGGGGAGCACCGCGACGAGCTCGTAAGCCGCGTCCGTCGTGGTGGTCACGGGCGAACCTGCATCGGTCCCGGCATCGGTCTCGGGCGTCACCGGCGTCACCGTGCGCCGCGGGACGATGGTCAGCGAGCCGGGACGCTGCGGCAGCGCGCAGACCGGCCAGGACGCGAGCGTGATGGAACCGTGCGGATCTTGCCTCGGTGCCTTGTCTCCGAGGATGCGGTGCCCGGGGATGCCGTAGATCGCGAACTTGTTCGCCTCTGCCGACGCGACGAACGCCATGCGCCCGTCCGGCGTGGTGGCGATGTCCGTCGGGAGCGCGCCGACGGGGAGGAAGTTGAGGCCCGGGACCGCCTGGCTCTGGTCGATGATCGTCCCCGCCGAGAGATCGACGACGGCGACTTCGCCACGCGTCGTCTGGGTGACGAGCGCGAAGAGCTGGTTCTGGAGCCCGCCGCCGTTCACGTCCGGCGGAACGGGCGCACACTCCTCCTGCTTCAGCGGCTCCGGCGCGTTGTCGCCGAAGACGCGCAGGCAGATCACGTCGACCTTCTGCGCGCGTTCGAAGGTGCGGATGGGGACGCTCGTAGGCGTCTGCGAGCACGCGACGAGCGCGCCGGCGGCGACGGCGGCGACCAAAGAAAGGACGAGGACGACGAGGACGCGGGCTCTCATCAGCTGCCCTTCGGATTGGTCGGACGACCAAGCGTGTACACGATGCTGCCGTAGGTGACCGGGTTCGGGACGGCGTTGTCGAGGTCGATGACCTGGACGAACGACTGCGTGAAGCTCGCGATGTACGCGAAGCGGTAGCGTCGGAGCTCGGGGCCGTCGCGCCCGTCGATCGGGACTTGCGCGTGCCTCGCCACGTCCTCGAAGGAGAACGGATCGAATGCCATCGCGAACGGCCCGGGCCCGACGCGGATGATCTTCTCGACGCCCAATCCCTCCGGCAGGTCCGGGTTGTAGACGAACACCGTCGCGGAATCGAAGCAGACGATGAACACGCGCAGCGCGTAGGCGCCGTCGGGCTCGACCACGGGCGCGAGATAGACCTTCGAGGGGCCGGCCGAGAGCGGCACCGACGTGTGAATCGTGAGCCGGTCCGGATCGAACGTGCCGTCGGCTCCTTCGGCCGCGCCGATGTCGCCGATGAGCAGCGATGCGGGCGAGCGGTTCGCGATGAACGCACGCGCCGGCTTGCGCGCGCACGCGGCCATCTCGCGATCGCGTTGCTCCGGGCTCGTCTGGCTGGCCTCGGCGACGCGAGCCTTGCAGGCGAGCCGCGGCGTCGGGTCGATGACGATGCCGCGCGAGTCGGCGCCGCCCGCGCTCACGGTGATCGGGAACGCAGTCTCGACGTCGAGGAAGGGTCGCGGGATCGCGGCACCGATGCCGCCTTGTTCGTCCGTGTAGCGACGGAGCAAGCTGACCTCGGGGACCGAGCGGCTCGTCTCGAGGAACGCCGGCCGCGGCAGCTCACGCGCGCCGAGGAACGCATCGGGATCGTGCGGGATGCCCGCGACTCCGACACCCCCGATGGGAACGTTGTCGGCGATGAACTCGATCGCGGGGTACGGGCGATCGCTCGGATCGTCGTTGCGGGTGCGCGACTGCCCCGTCGAGAACAGCGTCGTCCGCGTGTCGTTCTGGTGCGTGATGACGATCGACTTGCCGTCCTCGCTGATCGTCGCCCCGAACGGCTCCCCCGGCATCGTGAGATGGCGGGTGTTGCCCTCTTCGTTCGGGTCCTCGCCGATCTGGTGGATGACGTCGCAACGCTTCGACGGATCCTGACCGCAGTTGATGCGGAACGGCGCGTACGTGTCCTTCGTGTCTTGCGGGTTCGGCGCGCTCGCGACGGAGTCGCGCTGGACCGATGCCCACGTGAGCGTGGCGTTGCCGCGCACCGGGACGAACAGACGATCGAACGTCGAGTTGCCGGCGGGGACGGGCGGGTCGTCCGCATGCACCTTCGTCGCCGATGCTCGCCCGTCGACGACGAAATCGCCCTGGAGCTCGGCGGGAGGACGCGAGAGGAGGAGATCCGTCGCGAACGCGCCGATGACGGCGGAGTCCCGGAAGTACACCTTCGAGTCGACGGGCGGCGCGCACGTCTCGCCGAGGGGCTGCCGTCCCGCCTCCCCCTCCTTGAACGTCGGCGGATTGTCCGGGCACCCGGAAGGCCCCGGAGGACGACGCAGCAGCGGCAGGTTCGGATCCGCCGGATCTTTGATCGCGAGCAGCGTGTGCTGGCGGATCAGCCGGAGATCGTAGGACTGGAGCGTCCCGCCGTTATATTGCAGGTCGAAGTTCGAGTTGACCGCGTACAGCACGGTCCCCCCGTGCGACACCTGCAGGCCGACCGGGAAGTAGAACTGCTCGAGCGGTGGGGCCGAGCCGTCCCCGGTATCGTAGCAGCCGGCATCAGCCGACAACCCGATCAAAAAAAGGGGCAGGGCAACGACCGAGCGCTGCCATCCGCGAAGCAAGCCCATGGCGGCGGCGGAGCCTAGTACAGCAGCGCCCGAGTTCGTACAGGCTTGTCGTCAGACCGGAATTCCGCGGGTCTGCGCGCGACGCGTGGTCCCCTCCCCCGCTGCCCCGCTGCCCCGCCGGTCGGCGTCGCCTCCGTCGCGCCCCGAGGCGCTCTGGGACGGCTCTCGGCCGCGGTGACGGGCTGCCACGATGCGGGCCCCCCGGCGGGGGTCCGGCACCGGAGGGCGGCTCAGAGCTCGACGATGATCACGCCGCGCTGTCCCCCGTCGTCGCTCTCCTCGCGGCGCTTGGACGGGCCCGGAGGCGCGAGCGGAAGGTCCAGCTGCGGCTGCTCGTACCGCTTGCGTTCCTCTTCTTCGCGTTTGCGAATCTGTTCGATGATGAACGGAGGGAGCATCCCTAAGTCCTCCTCCAAAAGGAACAGCGGAACAAGCTCCGGACTACTCACATGGAAGCTAGCAACCCGGTCCTATCGGTCAAGTAGGCGGCCGGT